>CATOJY010000003.1 GCA_951800685.1 uncultured Lachnospiraceae bacterium | reverse complement strand
TCCTTTCTGGTGATGGTTGATTGTTACTCGACATCTCAATTTTACCACAAACCAGTGAGGAGTTGTTTTATTTTGTGACAAAAAGAATCTCGTATTTATGCGGGTTCTGGCGTTTCACAAACGCCTACGATTGGTTGGATGGAAAGGAGCAAAAGACGACGCGTATTGAGGAAGCATGATAAGGAGAAAAGATTCGGACAGCATGGGAGGAAATTTGAAAATCGATAGAAAAATAAAGGATGGATTTCTGCTGGGATGCATTTACTTATCTTCTTTTTTTTCAGTCATCCTGTTGACAGGTATTCTTCTATATGTATTTGTAAGAGGATTTCCGGGCATCAGCCGGTCTTTCCTGACTACAGTGTCCAGTGTAATGCAGGGAACGGTGGGTATTGCAGGGAACCTTGTGAATACATGTTATCTTGTGGTGATGACGCTTATGATTACGGTACCAGTCGGGATCGGCTCTGCAATATGGCTGAATGAATATGCTGGGAGAAGCAGATGGGTCCAAGTGATCGAATTTGCGACAGAGACGTTAGCGGGCATACCATCTATCGTGTTTGGATTGTTTGGAATGGTGTTTTTTGGAACAACGTTGGGGTTTGGTTATTCGATTCTGACGGGTTCCCTGACCCTTTCGCTAATGATACTGCCGCTTATTACAAGGAATACCCAGGAGGCACTGCGTGCTGTGCCGGATAGTTATCGAAGCGGAGCGATCGGCATGGGCGCCGGTAAGTGGTATATGATACGTACGATACTGCTTCCAGAGGCCATGCCAGGCATTGTGACAGGGGTGCTTCTGGCGGTGGGACGTATTATAGGAGAATCAGCAGCGCTGCTGTTCACGTCAGGAAGTGGATATCTGCTGCCAGGTTTCGGCAGAGGGATATTGCATAAAATAAGAGAGTCTGGCGGTACACTTGCCATACAGCTTTATCTGAGTATGTCAAGAGCAGAGTATGATGTGGCATTTGGGATTGCGTCAGTGTTGCTGTGTCTTGTTTTGTTCTTCCATTTGCTGACAAAGCTTATAGCCAGCAGGATGAAATAGCGATGGATGGCACGGTAGACGATTCCTGTTTTACATAGATTTTACATACCCTTTACAAATACATGATAGTGATACGGATAAATTCATGATAACTTCAAATTATAGTAACATGGATCCTGTGGGATACGGCGCCTGTACAAAAACACAGGTAAGCAGTACGCATGGCGAGCAACGAAGTGCTGGGAGAGAAATCCCGGAATGAGGGAGGTTATTATGGATTTTTTTGACTTACTGACGATGATTGGTGGATTGGCTCTGTTTTTGTATGGTATGCATTTACTGGGAGAAGGGTTATCCAGGGCGAGCGGCGGAAGAATGGAAAAGATATTGGAGAAGATGACCTACAGCAAATGGCGTGCCGTGCTTCTGGGAGCAGGTGTGACGGCTATAATCCAGTCTTCCTCGGCGACTACAGTCATGGTTGTAGGGTTCGTCAATTCAGGTATGATGAAATTGTCCCAGGCGATTGGCATTATCATGGGGGCCAATGTAGGGACTACGATCACTTCCTGGATCCTCAGCCTGACAGGGATCGAGAGCGGCAGTTTTCTGATGCAGTTATTGAAACCGTCCGCCTTTTCCCAGATCTTTGCTATGATTGGGGTTATTTTGCTGCTTTTTTCAGGAAAAGAAAAGCATAAGAATGCAGCCACAATCCTAATTGGTTTTGCGGTATTGATGATTGGGATGGATACGATGTCTGCAGCGGTCAAACCGTTAGCAGATGTGCCGGAATTCACAAATCTTCTGTTATTGTTTTCCAGTCCGGTTCCAGGGATGATTGCAGGGATTATTCTGACTGCGGTCATACAGAGTTCTTCGGCGTCAGTTGGTATCTTACAGGCGTTATGTGCCACAGGTGCAGTTTCTTACAGTACAGCAGTACCAATCATTCTTGGACAGAATATTGGTACCTGTGTGACGGCGCTTTTATCCTCTGTGGGAACTTCAAGAAATGCAAAGAGGGCGGCTATTGTTCATCTGTATTTTAATCTGATCGGAACCGTTGTTTTCATGGCTGTTTTTTATTTGTTAAATGCTGCTGTAGAGTTTGGTTTTATGCAGGATGCAGCGAGGCCTTATGGGATTGCAGTGGTACACACAATTTTTAATATTTTTGCTACTTGCCTGTTGCTGCCTTTTTCCGATCTGCTGGAGAAGCTTGCATATCTGACAATAAGGGAAGAGTCTGGTGAGAGTGCGGAAATACGGTATATTGATGAGGATGTGAAGGCGCTTGACAGTCGTTTTATCAACAATCCGGCGCTCGCTATGGAGCAGTGCAGAAAGGTAATCAGCCATATGGGGGATACGGTACAGGAATCCTGCAGGAAGGCGACGGGGCTGCTTGAGGGATATACAAGGGAAGCTGTGGAGAGTGTACAGCAGATGGAAAAGGATGTGGACCGTTATGAGGATGTGATTGGCACTTATTTGCTGAAACTGACTGGAAAAGATCTTTCAGAGAGAGACAGCAGGACACTTACTTTGTATTTGCATTGTATCGGAGATTTTGAGCGGATTTCAGATCATGCCGCAGGTATTGCAATTGCCTGCAGTAGAATGGCAGATAAGGAACAGAGCTTTTCAGCGAAAGCGCAAGAAGAGCTGTCCATCTTATCTGGGGCTGTGATGAGGATGGTGGAGCGATCAAAGCGGATCTTCCAGGAAGAAAATGGGGATTTTATTTACGAGACGGAAGCGCTGCGGGTAGTCATTGATACGTTGGGGGTGCAGATACGTAAAAGGCATGTGAAACGGCTGCGGAAAGGCAAGTGCACGATCGAGCTTGGGTTTCTTCTGTCAGATATTGTGACAGGATATGAACGAATTGCAGCACACTGTGCCCAGATTGCAGTCAGCGCAGTGCAGGTGAGGGAAGAAGATTCTATGGAGATGCATGGATATCATATGGAAAAGGGAACGGAAGCGTTTCAGAAACTATATGAAGGATTGCAGCAGGAATATATCCTACCTTGATTTTTTTGACATAGAAATTCTGGCATAGAAGTTTCTAACTGATTCAGCTTGCAATATGGCTCGTAATATATTAAAGTAGAGATGGTGTTGTACAGACAACTGATTCAGGTGAGAGGAGAGTTTTTCTATGTGGACAAGGGCGGAATTAAAAGAGAACGCGAAGAAATTTTTTAAATTTAATTATTGGAAGATGGTGCTGGTCACCTTTATCTTGACATTGCTTAGCGGCGGTGGTGGTAGCGGATTCAACGTGTCTTATACGCGAAATCTGGGTAGCAGTCATATGTCTTCCTCAGAAATGATGACTTTTCTGGTTGCGTTTTTTACGACATTTTTGATTATCATGGTTATTGCAACGGCGATGTCTGTTTTTTTGTATAATCCACTGTTAATTGGGGCACAGCGTTTTTTTGTAGTGAGTCATTACCAGAAGGCGAAATTAGATGAGCTTGGATTTGCGTTTTCCAATGCGTATGGCAATGTGGTCAAGACGATGTTTCTAAAAGGATTATTTACCTATCTGTGGTCACTTTTGTTTGTGATTCCGGGCATTATCAAGGGATATGAATACCGTATGATTCCCTATATTCTGGCGGAGAATCCGGGTATTGATTATAGGGAAGCGTTTGCCGCCAGCAAACAGATGATGGATGGCAATAAATGGAAGGCCTTTGTGCTTGACTTGTCATTTTTTGGCTGGAATTTCCTGTCAATATTTACTTGTGGCATTCTGGCGATCTTTTATGTGATGCCGTATATCTATATGACTAATGCGGAGCTTTATGTCGCGCTTAAGGAAATCACATTTGGGAATCGAGGACAGAACTATCAGAATGGGCAAGCTGGACTGAATTATCAGAATGGTCAGAATGCCTATGATTATCAGAGCTGCCAGGCAGATGAGAATTACCAGAACTACTACAATTACCAGAACGATCAGGGAAACCAAGGCTATCCCAACGACCAGGGACGTTAGAAGGTATAGATTATTTGTCTGGTCAGGATTTCACCTGCTGGATAGGATGACGAAATAGAATGAGAGAGTACCGTGCAGTTGCAGTTGACTGTGCGGTATTTTTGTATGTGCGTAGCTTGGCAAGGATTGTTCTGCCAAGATTTTTTGCATTATTGTGTCATGAATGGGTGTTTTTTTGCCTTAAACAGATGTAGAGAAACAGATACTGGATTAAAGAAAAACGTATAATAAGCCGATAATATATGAAGAAAGAGATAAATTGTGTAATGAATAAGCCGGACAAAATGGATTTTGTCTGAGAAGATACAAGGAGGTTATTATTTATGCAGATCAGAACAAATATGAATGAAGATCAGGTAATAGGGGTCAGCAGTGCAGCCAGGACAAGGGCGCAGGAGCGTGCAGGTGTTGACGGTAAAGCACAACAGAATCGAAAGACAATTTTTATGGGTGACCTGAATATCAAGAAAGACCCGATTACCCAGCGTAAGTTATATGCGCAGCAGAAAGCGCTTAAGATCATAGGAAAGGCATGGGATGGTGACCGTAAGATAGACCAGGATATACAGGAGATCCGGGATAAACTAACGATGCTGCAGGAAGAATATGCAGAGAATCTGGATACCATAGCGCGGGGAGATGCACAGAAAGAAGCGCTTCGGCAGCAATACGGCGTTGCGGCGGATTCCCAGGAGCAGAAAGATCTGGAGCTTTTAGAGAAGAAGGAAGATGCCCTGCGTCATCCAGATGAAGTATTTCTGACAGAGGAAGAGCAGGCACGACTCAAGGAGATTGAAGGTAGAGGGCCTGAGACGAGAGAGGATTTGGAACTGTTGCAGCGAAAGGCCGAGGCGGAGGAACAAGGGATTGAAGCAGAGTGGACCGAGGAAGAGGAAGCACGGCTTAGAGAGATGGAAGGCATACCACTGACAGAGTATCAAAAGCGCTGTTTAGAGATCGACCAGTTTCAAAGGATCTATGAGAATAGGAATGATGTAATCAAGGATCAGATTCCTGCTTATAACGGTTCGATCCGTGCGATCAGGCTGGAACGGTTAAAGTTTCATGAGATGACGGATGCCCAGAAGAAGGCTGAAGATGTGATGGAAGCGGCCAGCAGAGAAGTAATCGGCATGCTGATGGAAGAAGCGAAAGACCATATGGACGAGGAACTGGAAGAGAAGAAAGAAGAGGCCGAGGAGAAAGCGGAAGCAGAAGCGGAGCAGGAAGAGAAGATTGAAGATAGAAAGGAAGATACGGTAGAGCTGGAAAACCGGATCGATGAGGCACACATAAAGAATGAGGAGCAGGAAGAGCTGCGCAGAGAGGCAGAGGAACGTTCCAGAGAAGATGCGGTTTTGTTGGAAGGCATCATGGAGAATGGAAGAGGAGGCACTGGAAGCCTATCTGATGTTCAGCTGGATGTCAAGAAGATGCTGCACGAGATGAAATTATTAGAAGAAGATCTGAAGGGCAGTATAATAGACGAAGAGAGTTAGGCTACGAGGGGAAACATGAATATTGCAGTTTGCGATGATGAAGTAAGAGGGAGAGAAAGGATTCTAACCTTACTTGAGAGAGAGTTTTCTCAGGCACAGATATGTGAATTTGATTCAGGGATGAAATTGGTAGAAAGAGTAGAAGAGGGTTATCGTCCGGATATTGTCCTGTTAGATATCGCCATGGAGGGCATGGATGGTATGGAGACTGCCAGACGTTTAAGGGAGACAGCTGATGCGATACTGATCTTTGTGACGGGAGTGAAAGAGCAGGTTTTCGAAGCCTTTGATGTGGGAGCGTTTCATTACCTTATGAAACCGGTAGATCAGGAGAAGATGGTGGATGTTTTGCGGCGTGCTGCGCAGGAGGTAGAGAAGAGACAGCCTAGCCCGAAATATCTTCTGGTCAAGATAGAGGGGAAACACCGCCGGATTCCGGTGGAAGATATTCTCTATGTGGAAAACAGCGGGCGTAAGGTGATTCTGCATACGAAGAAGGAATGTTTGGAATACTATGAGCGGATGAACCATCTGCAGGAAGTGCTGGGAGATGGATTCTACCGCTGCCATAGGGGGTATCTGGTTGCGTTGTCTGCGATCAGTGGATATGATCACGAGAGCATTACTGTTGGACAGGGGGATAAAGTCTATCTGTCCAAACAAAAATATAGTGAATTTGTAAAACTGTACTGCAGATATCTGAAGGAGTAGTGCTATGATGATAGACTGGATGGGTCTTGGCGAATATCTGGTGAGAGCATGGTTTTTGTTGTATTTCTGTAAAGGCAGTGTTGTAGAGAAAGAGAAGTATCGTTCCACAGGGAAGATACTTTTTTTCTTACAGTCGTTTCTCATCAACTGTTGTCTCTCCTATTCTGTCTGGGTGAATAGGGTTTTGTACAGAACGGAAAACGGGGAGGTCATGGACAGCAGTTACAGCATCATAAAGCTGCTTTGTGTTGTGTGCTGCAGCTTTGTAGCGTTGGATCTTTTCTATCAGGGAAGAAAGCTTGCGAAACTCTATCTTTTACTTGTTTATTATACAGTCCAGGAGATGTCCCGGTTCATGTTGCATAGTGTATGGTCGTTTGTCATGATCGGATGGATCGATCATCTGTGTGACTTGGTTATGGAAGAGAAGATAGAGCCGGAGTATTTTACGACAGTCGCCGGATATCTGCAGGAATACAGTATGTGGTTATACACAGCGGGCTATCTTTTGATTATGTATCTTGTGCTAAGGATGTACCGGCGGTATCTGACAGAGCCTGTGGAGGAGATTGACAGGCAGGGATTGTGGTTTTTGATGCTGGCGCCGGTGATCGGTATGGCTTTTGACGTACTGTGGAGGATCTCTTTTTACAGACAGCGGGGAGAGGAGATAGAATTTTTCTATGAAAAACATAGCAGTATGTATGTGATCGTACCAACGATTGCAATACTGTGTCTTGTGTGTACGGTCTTCAGTCGAAAGATTTACAGCGAACTGATGGCTTCTGAGATGCAGAAAAATGGACTTATGTTCTATAAACAGCAGCTTGCAGATATGACTGCACATGTCAGGGAATTGGAACAGTTATATGATGGGATACGTGGGATGAGGCACGATGTGAATAATTGTGTAGCAGATATGGAACAGCTTCTGGAGGAGAGTACGAAGGAAGGGCATATGACGGAGCAGATACTTGAGGAGGCTGAAGGATATCTACAGAGTATGCAGCAGGCGGCGGCCAGACTATCATTACGTTTTTGCACGGGCAATCCGGTGGCGGATGTGATTCTGAATCGGAAAGCGCAGATTTGTGCGCAGGAACAGATCTTGCTGGAAGGGGATCTTGTCTATCCAGCGCAATTTGGCATAGAAGCTTTTGATTTGGGGATTCTGCTCAACAACGCATTGGACAATGCAATAGAAGCGTGCAGGAAGCTGCCAGAGAACCACGAAAGGAGAATCCGTTTCCAGGGCTACAGCAAAGGAAGGATGTTCTTTGTTGTGGTAGAGAATACGTATGATGGTGAAGTGGTGACAGAGACAGCTGACAGGCTGCAGACGACCAAGGCAGACAGAAAGATACATGGTCTGGGGATGCGTAATATGCGCAGCTGTGTGGAAAAGTACTATGGAACGATGCAGTACGAGGCAGGGAGCGTATATTTTACGCTGACGATTATGCTGCAGGGGAAGTGTAATTGTTAGGGTGCTATATACGAGATGCGGCGTATGTGCTTATGAAATAACACAGTAGCTGTTTGTGACGAAAATAGTGTTGTTGGTTACAATTCTCTTTATTTTGTGAGATAGTAAACGATATATTTCATAGAGAAAGAACTCTCTTTATAGGGGAAGACAGAAAGGAGAAGACTTATGAGAATTCCAAGAAATTATTCCAGTGCCTTGCTGAATGGAAGAAACAGAACCGGGGGTAGTTACTCATTGTTGCAGAGTGCTCTCAGCCGGACGGGCAGGGGGAAGCGTTTGAGCCGGAATGCGCAGTTGTTGAGCGGGCTGAAACAGAAGAATAATGTGTATGCTGGTATATTGAACAATACAGGGAATACACAGAAATTATATTATAACATGAAATATCATGCGCAGCAGGTATGTGAATATGGGGATAAGCTGGCGGATGATGGCAAGACATCCGTTTATGAAAAGGCGAAGGAAAGTGGCAGCACTGATGAGATTGCAGCTTTGGTCAAAGGGTTTGTCAGTCAATACAATAGTATGCTGGGAAACTTAAGGGAATCGGGGTCTAGGACAGATAATAATTATCTGTCGCAATTAAACAGTATTTCCGGGATGAATAGTTCGGAACTGGCCTCCTGCGGCGTAAACAGAAATCTTGATGGAACGCTTACAATCGACGATAAAAAGCTGGCACAGACTGATCTTGCAACATTACAGAAAGTATGGGGCGGCAAGGGTGGTTTTTCCGGAAGGGTGACGATTTGGGCAGATTCTGTGGAGACCAGCGCGGAGAGAAACATGGAGGCGCAGTCCAGCACCAGCTACAGTAAACTGTTCAATAATTACGGAAGCAGCGGAAATTATTTCAATTTTTTTGGCTAGTACAAATAGGCTGTTCTCTGCATAGAGTTGTAATATTGCTTACGTAATGTTATGGAAAATCGGAGGGCGGCGTGGATCTGCACAGCAGAACGCGGGATAAGAAGAGGCAGTACAGCATGTTTGGAAAATAAAGGAAAAGGAGCGTGTTGATAGAAAGAACTATTGACACACTCCTTTGTTTTATACAAATTTTACCTGTGGTTTATTGTTTTTCCAAAGTATCTGCGCTATAGTAACAAGGAGTAAAAGGAGGTACAGACGATGACAAATCCCTTTTTCCCATTGGATGAGATGGGCATGGAATCTGAGCAGGCGGAAATGATGATATTTCCACAGGTGGACCAGTCAATTTATGAGAGACGCAGGCAGATGGTGGACACAGTGGTGGATTATAAGGAAATGAGGATGCGCTATAGCTGCGCAATTAAGGAAGTACGCACGAAATTTGATGTACTTAATTCAGAGTTCAATGTACGATATCAGCGTAATCCGATTACATCGATCAATTCCCGGCTGAAGAGCAGTGCAAGCATTATGAGAAAACTGGACGACAAGGATCTGAGTTTTACGCTGGAGAACGTGGAAAATAATCTATTTGATGTGGCTGGTATCCGAGTGGTGTGCTCTTACGTGGACGATATCTATATGCTGGCGCAGGCGCTTGCGAAACAGGATGATATTACAGTGTTGAAAGAGAAAGACTATATTAAGAACCCGAAACCAAACGGTTATCGAAGCTATCATATGATCGTGAGTGTTCCTGTTTTCTTTTCGGACCGGACCAAAAATATGGCCGTTGAAGTGCAGATTCGTACGATTGCGATGGACTTTTGGGCGAGCCTAGAGCATCAGCTGAAATATAAACAGGAGATTCCAAACCAGACGCAGATCGTGCGGCAGTTGAGTGAATGTGCTGAGCAAATCGCATCTGTGGACCAGCAGATGTGGCAGGTGCGTCAACAGATTGAGAAATCTGAGGATATTCCGACAGAGGAAGAGATCTTATTGGAGAAATTAAGCAGAATAGATATAGCAATTAATGAATAATATTACAGAAGGGGTGCCGTGAAATATCAAATAAGATGGTTTTACGGCACCCTCTGTAAAAGATTCTAAATCAAATTAAGTTGTGGGATCCTCCATGGGAGCGTAGTGGAGACTGACTTTAATGTCTTGTCCATAGTTGCCGAAAGTCTTACCGAAGATAGTCAAGCCGCCTACATGAGGGGCATTGTCTTCCACTGCCATACGGAAGCGGATGCTGCTGCGGTAGTCTAACTGAAGACTGTCTATCTTCACATCGGAGATCTTAAGCCCATCGATGTATGTCCCTTTCTTATTGATCACCAGTAATTTCAGCAGGCCGTACTGATTCCAGTTAGGAAACCACCAATCCGGTGTGAACATACCGCGGGAATCGCCGAAATCACCAGGAGAAAGCCAGCTTCCCACACAGACATCATTCAGGTAAAAAGAAATATCCGAAGGCCATACATTGTTGACGCCGGGTGCCTCGGAACAAAGTTCCGCAGAGAGAGTAATCTGAGTGATCTTCTGAAAACTGGGAATAAAGTTGGGGATGTTATATTCCACAAATCCCTTTGAAAACCAGAGAATGTCAGCATTATAGCGGTTAGGATGATCGAAATACCTGGGATCGTCCACTTCGCCGATCAAAGCCTTGTCAGATGCCAGGCCGCAGGTGGGACATACACGATAGTTGGAATAGTGTCCTACTTTTAAATCGGTACTATAAATATTCTGGAAATCTTCTTGTTTCTCCAGATCGATCAGGATCTTATCCAGATGGACTGAACAGATCTTCTGATTTCCGTGTCCGGCAGATTCACTGGATATGCCGATTAGACCACAATTTTCCAGTTTTTTGATATGACTGGTCAGTGCTCCGTTGGTAATGTTCAGACGGGAAGCCAGTTCATTCATACTCATATTATTATTCTCCAACAATATATTGAGTATTTCAATTCTGACGTCAGATCCAAGAGCCTTAAAAACATCAAGCCCTTCGCTTAGTGAAGTGATATGCAGCAAAGTGGTTTCCCCCTTTTTAAAGAAAAATATGGTTGATAAATCGGATATTTACTGTAGTGATTGGAACATCTGTGGAACAGACAAATCAACGACCTTATTTCATGTTTCAATTATAGACATAAAACTTGAATTCGTCAATTAAGTGTAAAAAAATTTAACAAAAATAAAAATAAATTTTTTATATGAGTATGTTATAGATGTAATAAAGTAAAAATAAGAAAAAACTAAATAAAAATAAATTAATTTAGAATATTATATAAATATTATGAGGTTAAAGTAATTTATTATAAATGATGAAAAAGAAATCTTTTTGGCTGTATCGATTCACAAAACGGGAGAAATTACAGCATTGTTTCTGGGGCAGGAATCAGTTATACTGGAAAAGAGACGAGACAATGGAGGAACAGCATGGAAGAGACAAAGAAACTTCCAGAAGCATTTTGCGAGAGAATGGAGAAACTTCTTGGAACAGAGTATGAAGCGTTTCTGGCAAGTTATGAATGTGAACGGTATTATGGATTGCGGTGGAACCCGTTGAAGACCTCCGCTGCAGAGTTTATTGCGCGGATGCCGTATTTGCTTACGCCAGTTAGTTGGGCGGCAGAAGGGTTTTATTATCAGGAAGAAGACCAGCCGGGGAAAGATATTTTGCATGAAGCAGGCGCCTATTACATTCAGGAACCTTCGGCGATGGCAGTGGTTGAGATCTTAGATCCCAGACCAGGTGAACGGATTCTGGATCTATGTGCCGCTCCGGGTGGTAAGACGACGCAGATTGCGGGCAGGATGAAGGGAGAGGGGCTGCTTGTTGCAAATGAACTGATTCTCAGCAGGGCTAAAATATTGTCTCAAAATGTGGAACGCATGGGGGTTAAAAACTGCGTGGTGAGCAATGAGACGCCGGAGCGTATGGCAGAATTATTTCCAGCTTTTTTTGACAGGATAGTAGTAGATGCACCATGTTCTGGAGAAGGAATGTTTCGCAAAGATGACACAGCTGTCAGGGAGTGGAGCGGGCAGCATGTACATATGTGTGCTGACAGACAGTTAAAGATTCTGGATAAGGCGGCCAGAATGTTGAAGCCAGAAGGGGTGCTCGTATATTCTACCTGTACTTTTGCGCCAGAAGAGAATGAAGGAACGATTAGCAGATTCCTGCAGGAGCATGAGGAGTTTATGATAGAAGAAAGGCCGCATGACAGGACGTTTGCAACAGGCCAGGCCGAATGGATTGAGGCGCCTGCCCAGGGAATAGAACATACAATGCGGCTATGGCCTCACAAGTTGAAGGGGGAAGGACATTATATTGCGAGGTTACGACGGCGTGGAATGATGATCTGCTCAGCGTTTGCCCAAGAACCCGATTCAGAACGGGCAGAGGGTATGGAGCCTACAAGCCAGTCAAACGGCCGAATAAAGCAGAAAAACAAAAAGGATAGGATGCAGACTGACAGAACTGCACATGGCAGAAACGGTATTGATGATATTGTGATGAGCGACTTTCTCACAAAGGAGCTGGGAATTTTCTCTGGCTGGATGGCACAACAGAGAGGAAGGCTTGAGCGGTTTGGTGATCAGATTTATCTGGTACCTGAGTTTATGATTGGGATGCAGGGAATGAAAGTGATTCGGCCAGGCCTGCATCTTGTGACATGTAAGAAAAACCGTCTGGAACCTTCGCATTCTTTGGCTTTGGCGCTGCATGTCCATGAGACGGATAGAACCATGGAGCTGTCCCAGGAGGATGCTGTCCGTTATCTTCACGGGGAAAGTCTGCCTTGTGGAGCACAGAAAGGATGGATGTTGATGAGTTATAAAGGATTCGTACTTGGATTCGGTAAAGCGATTAATGGGCAGATGAAGAATCATTATCCAAGAGGGTTAAGAAAATAATTGGTATGATGCAAAAATGATGCAATTTGGATGCAAAAATGATGCAGAAAATGTCGAAAAAGGAAGGGTTTGTCCCTTGTAAAAAAAATCTGGCTGGAATATACTAAATAGGGATTTGTACGCGGTCTGTATTTTGGCAGTAAACTACGTGAAGGTGTTGTTTTAGAAGCACCTGAATATAGTATTTAGGAGTGCTGTTTATGTTGTTTTCCAGTGTGGAATTTTTGTTCCGGTTTTTACCGGTTTTTATGTTATGCTATCTGATGATTCCTGCTAAGTACCGTAATCTGGTACTGCTGGCAGGAAGTCTTGTATTTTATGGAGTGGGAGAACCGTATTTTGTTCTACTGCTTATTTTTTCCGTTGCAGTCAATTATGGTATCAGCAAATATATGTTCTGGGAGCCATCCACTCCGCAGCAGAACCGGCGGCAGAAAAGGAAGCGAAGACGCCGGGTCGCGCTGGTATCAGCTCTTTTTTTTGATCTGGGGATTTTATTTCTTTTTAAATATTGGGATTTTGCAGCAGGGACGGTCAATCAACTGACAGGACAGCATTTGGTACCAGTGCTTGAATTGGTGCTTCCCCTTGGAATCAGTTTTTATACGTTTCAGATGATTTCCTATCAGGTTGACTGCTATAGGGGAACAATCCAGGATTTACCGGGATTCGTACCGTTTGCTGCCTACGTGAGTATGTTTCCACAATTGATTGCTGGACCAATTGTACGGTATGATGAAGTGGCTGACCGGATGCGGAACAGGAGAATACGGCTCCGGTATCTGGAGAATGGCCTAAAGTTGTTTACCTTGGGGCTTGGACTTAAAGTTTTGTTAGCGAATCAGATAGGAACTCTTTGGAATACAATCATGTCAGCAGGAGCAGGTAATCTTCATGCGGCAGTAGCATGGTTGGGTGCATGTGCTTATTCTTTTCAGATTTATTTTGATTTCTGGGGATATTCTCTGATGGCGATGGGACTTGGCAGGATGCTGGGTTTTAGGATTCCGGAGAACTTTGATCACCCCTATATATCCAGATCTGTTTCGGAATTCTGGAGAAGATGGCATATTACGCTGGGAAGATGGTTTCGGGAATATGTCTATATTCCGATGGGAGGCAGCCACAAGGGAAAGCGTAGGACGATGTGTAATCTTTTTGTTGTGTGGGCGCTTACTGGGCTCTGGCATGGAGCCGATTGGAATTTTGTGTTATGGGGGCTTTGCTTTTTCGTACTTCTCACGATAGAGAAGAACACCTATGGCAAGAAACTGGAAAAATCCAAAGTGCTTGGACATTTGTATACGCTTATTATCATTCCGATAACGTGGGTTATTTTTGCAATTACAGATTGGCAGCAACTGACCGCCTATCTGGCAAATCTGTTTGGTATTCATGAAAATAGCGTTTTGGTAGGCATACCGCAGTTTTTGCGCTATTTGGAACAATATGGTATTTTGTTGGCAGCCTGCGTGTTGTTTATAACGCCTTTTCCAATCAGATGGTACAATAAATGGAAAGACAGGTGGTTTGTGGTGTTGCTCTTGGGTGTGGTATTCTGGTTTTCCGTCTATGAGATTATGGTGGGGAATAATAATCCGTTCCTGTATTTCCGGTTTTAAGGGCGCTCCAACGGCTCAGAGGATAGCAAGAAGAGGATTATTGCCTGTATATGTTTAAGAAACTGGGGACATGTGGTGGTATCGTGGGGTTCCATAGCGTGGATGTGATGAAAAAGGTCACAAGAGAGAAAAAGATAGGAAGATGCATATGAAGAAAAAGAAAAAGCAGCGAAGGAGCCTGCAGTTGAAAGAAAATATATATAACAGTCCATATTTAATTTTAATCTTTCTTACTACTGTGGTTGTAATGGCCTTTTCTGACGAGATCGGGTTTGGTTCAGTGGCAAAGGAGGTGCAGATTTTCGCTTCGGATGCCTATGCGAAAATGCCTGGTAAGCAGGAGGCGGCGATGGTTTCGAGTGAACCTGTTTCGGAAACAGGAGAAGATGTCGGGGAGGTTCATACTATACAGGAGGAGGGTATGCCGACAGAGCTTGCATCAGCTGCAGGAAGTAAAGAAGAAAATGCAGGAAGCTGCAAGGAAAAAGAAGAGGAAATTTCGGATGATATAGATTTGAATACAGACAATCAAATTAAGAAAAATCTTGAAAATACGGAAGAAATACCAAAAGGGATCACAAATTTTGAGTATTATGATCCAATACAGATTGATTCTCCTTATTACAAGGATGCAGGAAAAATTGCATTGACAACAGAGTATCCATACGCAAAAGAAAACGTGAGTTATTTTAATGACGCCGCATTTCTGGGGGATTCCAGAACTTTAGGCATATCGGATTACGCAGAGCTGGAAGGAGCGGATTTCTATTGTGACAGCGGCATGATGATTTTCAAATTGTTGGAGGAAGAGATTACTTACCAGAAGACAGGAAATAAAGTTGATCTGACACAAGTGCTGCAGGAGAAGCAATATGGTAAAATTTATATCATGCTGGGAATGAATGAGCTGGGCTATGGAAACACCCAAATGTATCTGGATAAATATCAGGAGGTATTGCAGAAAATCAAAGAATGGCAGCCAGAGGCAGTAGTTTATGTTATGGCGAATCTCCATGTCAGCAGGGAAAAGAATAATTTTGAATCAGAGTTCAATAATATCAACATCAATGATAAGAATGCCGCTGCGGCTTCCCTGGCAAACGGAACAGATGTTTTTTATCTGGATGCGAATCCATTGTTTACGGATGAAGAAGGTTTTTTGAATGCTGAACTGACGTTCGACGGTGTACATCTGTATGCAAAACACTATGATGTATGGCGCGAATTTCTATTGGAACATGCGGTGGAACCTAAAGAAGTAAGTCATGGTGACGATCAAGTGACATTTGTTGGAACAGAATAGAATCAGAAACGTATGTTATTGAATAAAACTGGTCTGGACAGGAGAAGGAGTATACAGAAATGGAAGAGATCCGGTTGAATAGATATCTGGCGGCTTGCGGCGTCTGTTCCAGAAGAGATGCAGATGCACTGATTAGCCAGGGAGCCGTAACCGTTAATGGTGCAGCGGCTGTAATGGGTATGAAAGTGACTGGGCAGGAGTGTATTTGTGTCCGTGGCAGGACAATCAGGGAGCGCGACCAGAAAGTGGTGTTGGCGTATTACAAACCGGTCGGTGTTGTCTGTACAAACCGGGATATCCATGCAGAACGGATTGTGACACAGGAAGTTGTATGTCCTGTGAGGGTTACTTATGCCGGCAGACTGGATAAAGAGTCGGAAGGACTGCTGCTGATGACCAATGACGGTATGCTGATTGATGCCATGATGCGAGGCGCTAATGGCCACGAGAAGGAGTATATTGTCAAAGTTTCTAAACCGTGGACAGAGGAGGCATTGAGGTGTCTGCGGGAAGGGGTTTATCTGGAAGAGCTTAATGTTATGACAAGGCCGTGTGAGATAGAACAATTGGGGCCAAAGACGATTCGTATAGTGTTGACACAGGGAATCAACAGACAGATCAGACGTATGTGTAAGACACAGGGGTACAAGGTGTTATCTTTGAAAAGAACACGTGTTATAAATATTGGTTTGCATGGATTAAAACCTGGAGAATCCAGAGAATTGGAGCAGGATGAGATAGAAGAATTATATATCAGGTGCAATGTCAAGAGGACGGATTGAGTAGATTCTGGCAAAGTACATGCGTTAGGAATATAAAGGGGGATTTTTGGCATTATTATGGAAGAAACAAGTAGAAACCGCATGAAAGAACTGGTTGAGGTATTAAATCGTGCAGCAAGAGCGTACTATGCACAAGATACAGAGATTATGAGCAACTATGAGTATGACCGCTTATATGATGAGTTGTCGGAATTGGAGAAAATAACAGGTGTAACACTTGCAAACAGTCCTACAGTAAGGGTCGGATATGAGGCTGTAGATGAGCTTCCAAAAGAAAGACATGAAAGTCCCATGCTTTCTTTGGCGAAGACCAAAAGCAGAGAGGAGCTGCAGGAGTGGCTGGATGGGAAAGAAGGATTGCTTTCCTGGAAATTAGATGGCTTGACGATCGTTCTCACTTACAAGGAGGGGAAATTATTTAAGGCTGTTACGAGAGGTAATGGGGAAGTTGGCGAAGTGATCACAAATAATGCGCGAGTGTTTGAGAATGTTCCTTTATCGATCCCTTATCAGGGAGAGTTAATTCTTCGTGGGGAGGCCGTGATCAGTTACAGGGAATTTGAGCGGATTAATGGTGAGATTGAAGATGCCGATGCAAGATACAAGAATCCCAGAAATTTGTGCAGTGGTTCTGTACGGCAGTTAAATAATGAGATTACAGCTAACCGTAATGTTAGATTCTATGCTTTTAGCCTTGTAAAAGCAGAAAGGGCAGACGGCTTTTTGCTTCGTTCAGAACAGTTTGCTTTTTTGGAAGAACAGGGTTTTGACGTAGTAGAATATAGAATTGTGCATCCGGATACGATCATAGAGGAAATAGATTTTTTTGAGAAGAAAATCCAGACTTATGAGATACCGTCGGATGGATTGGTATTAACTTATAATGATATTGCTTATGGACAGTCTCTGGGCAGGACTGCCAAATTCCCACGGGATTCCATTGCTTTTAAATGGGCGGATGAGTTGCGTGAAACTGTACTGAAAGAGATGGAATGGAGCGCCAGCCGCACAGGACTGATCAATCCGGTGGCGATTTTTGAACCGGTGGAATTGGAAGGAACGACTGTCAGCCGGGCTTCAGTGCATAATATCAGCATTGTGAGAGGGCTTAAGCTTGGGATCGGAGACCGTATTACGGTCTATAAGGCAAATATGATTATTCCACAGATTGCGGAGAATCTGACACAGAGCGATACGCTTGAGATTCCTTCTGTTTGTCCGGTGTGCGGGCAGGCAACGCAAGTCAGACAGGTTAATGATGTGCAGTCCTTGTACTGCGGTAATCCAGAATGTGATGCAAAGAAGATCAAGGCATTTACGCTGTTTGTGAGCAGAGATGCTTTGAATGTGGATGGTCTGTCGGAATCGACTTTAGAGAAATTTCTTGCACGAGGATTTCTGCATGAGTTTGCTGATCTTTTTAAATTGAACCGCTATGAAGAAGAGATCCTGCAGATGGATGGTTTTGGAGAGAAATCCTACAGAAATCTGTTGGAAAGTCTTGAGAAGGCAAGGAAGACGACGCTGGCAAGAGTTCTTTACGGCTTGGGGATTGAAAATGTGGGTGTAGCCAATGCGAAGCTTTTGTGCAGACACTTTCAGTTCTCTTTAGAGAGGCTTCGACAGGCAAAGGAAGAAGAGTTAAGTGAAGTAGACGGGGTTGGAGAAGTGATTGCAGCCGGTATATATGAATTTTTCCATCGACAGGATAAGATGGAGCAGCTGGATCGTCTGCTGCAGGAGCTGCAATTAGCGGAAGAAACGGTGGAGGAGGGGAACCAGACCCTAGCGGGAATGTCTTTCGTGATCACAGGAAGTCTGAAGCACTATGAAAACCGCAATGCGCTTAAGGCAGAGATCGAAGCTAAAGGTGGTAAAGTGACGGGGAGCGTTACTGGTAAGACCGTCTGCCTGATCAATAATGATACCACATCACAGTCATCTAAAAATAAAAAGGCGAAAGAACTTGGTGTTCCGATTCTTTCAGAAGAAAGCTTTATGGAAGAATATCTGTAAAGAAGAATGTGTTTTTGAAATTGAATTATATTGAAGGGTCCATGTAGTAGAATTTTTCTGTAAGGTTTCGTCTGAAGGCAATATAGAGCTGACAGGAGTGGAAAATGGAAATCAGAGGAAGGCAGTTTTACAGCTTTATACAGGAATGAAGAGATTGTGCCTGCTAAAGATCATTGAAGCAGTGTTAAAAAGTTATCTGGTAGAGGATATCAGGATCAAAGAGCCAACGATTGAGGAAATTGCTAAGAAATATTATGGGGAATGAATGGGCAAAAACAGGAAATACTGTAAGAGAACCACGACCAGCCATGGTCGTGGCACTTCATTAACGCTTGTAAATAAAATTCTCATGCATCTATTCGATCGTCCTGATATCATAGGGTGTCGTCTGATACACATAGTAATTCAGCCAGTTGGAATACAGTAACTGTCCGGTGGAACGCCAGTTGACGATCGGAGGATTCTCTGGATTGTCATCTGGGAAATAATTGACTGGGATTGAAGGATTCATGCCTTTATTCAGGTCTCTAAAGTATTCC
Organism: uncultured Lachnospiraceae bacterium; assembly: GCA_951800685.1. Classification (GTDB taxonomy): domain Bacteria; phylum Bacillota; class Clostridia; order Lachnospirales; family Lachnospiraceae; genus UBA3282. Next base: position 125,773 of record CATOJY010000003.1, on the reverse strand, counting down.
TGCGCCAGGGTATCGGCATCGTATTCTGGATGACATGTGACGAAAAAGTGGCGGCTGTCGGTTGTTTTGACGATAGCAACGCCTGCTTCATCAGAGACGGCCATCAACTCTAGGTCGGGGACGGAGGCGATCTTCTCAGCCGTGATTCCCATCGCACGGGATTGCGGTGCATAGAAGATATCATCGAATCCCCGGAAAAGAGGAGAGTTCTTCTTGATAATTCTGTGGGCATACACGCCGGAGAGTTTGGCATCCAAATCATAACGGTCCAGGCCATAGAGATAGTAGAGGCCCGCAAAGGCACCCCAGCACAAATGCAGCGTACAGTGGACGTGTTTCTTGCCCCATGCCATAATAGTACAAAGTTCATCCCAATAGGTGACATCCTCGAATCTCACATAGTCTAATGGAGCGCCGGTGATGATCATGCCGTCATATTTGCGGTCTTTTACCTGGTCGAAAGTGGTGTAAAAGGATTCTAAATGGTTGGAATCAGTGTGCTGTGGTATGTAGCTGGCAGTCTGCAGGAATTCTACATTTACTTGAAGCGGGGTATTGGAAAGCTTGCGAAGAAGCTGTGTCTCCGTCACGATCTTGGTTGGCATCAGATTGAGAATCAGCACATTTAAGGGACGGATGTCCTGATGCATAGCACGGTATTCCGTCATGACGAAAATATTTTCTTTCTCCAGTGTGGTGGTTGCCGGTAAAGAGTCAGCTACTTTGATTGGCATGATGTTTATTCCTCGCATTTTCATTATATTTTATTTACTATATATACCACAAAAAAACCTGTCGTGCAATAATTGCACAATGATACAAAATAAGCTATAATAAATAAGGATTACGGTTTTGACCGGAAAGATACGGAGGGCGATCATGGAGACGGCATATCAGAAAGTGAAAGTACATAATGAACTGGAGTGGTGTCAGGTGACCGATCTTTCTACGAAGGAAAAGATAGAGAAGTTGCTGCTCAAACACAGAGTTTCTTATTTTGTAAAGTGGGAGAAGCCGAAGCTTTTTTCAAACGATAAATTCGGCGCATGCATTTTTTGTGTCAATCAACTGCAGAAGGAAACTGCAGAGGAGGCGATCCAGGAACTGGCAGATGAGATTAGAGACAAGATTAAGTTTGTCAACCGCAGAGTGGACAAGACTTTTTACTAGAATTAGAAAGAAGTGTAAGGAAAGATGAGTAGTTGTGATAGCTGTAGTAACTATCAGTATGATGAGGACTATGAATGTTATGTCTGCATGGTAGATTTGGATGAAGATGATATGGGGCGTTTTCTGCAGGGCGGTAATTTTTCCTGTTCCTTTTATCAGCTGGATAACGAATATCTGATCGTCAGAAAACAGATGTAAGCACATTTATCAATAGAAGAAAAGAATATCCTCAGAATGTGGATCTTTTTGGATCCAGCATTCTGAGGATATTTTTATTGTTCCTGTTTTTTCTTTTTTAAATTTTTTTGGGCGGTGGAAAGCATCAATTTGATTCGGTTAAGCTGATTGACTTCGCTGGCGCCTGGATCGTAATCAATAGCCACAATGTTGGAGAGAGGAAAGCGTTTTCGCAGTTCCTTGATCACACCTTTGCCAACAACATGATTGGGCAGACAACCAAAAGGCTGTGTGCAGACGATATTGTTGACATCGCTGTGGATCAGCTCTACCATCTCTCCGGTCAGGAACCAGCCTTCTCCGGTCTGATTACCGATATTGACGATAGGTTCAGCATATTTGACAAGCTGGTAAATACTTACCGGTGGGGCAAAATGTCTGCTCTTTTCAAAAGCCTTTGCGGCAGAGCTGCGCATCTTTTCCAGCGTATAGATGCCAAACCTGGAAAGCAGAGCAGCTTTCTTGGAAGTTCCCAAATAATCTGCCTTGTAGATCTGGTTGTAAAAGCAGTAGAGCATAAAATCCAACAGGTCAGGAACCACAGCTTCTGCACCTTCAGATTCCAGTAATTCCACAAGATGATTGTTGGCGGCAGGGGCGAACTTCACCAGAATCTCGCCTACAATACCAACTCTTGGTTTGACTATATCTGTATGGATGGGAATAGCGTCAAAGTCGCGTATAATCTGTCTGCACATCTTACAGAAAGTAAAATAACACATGTGTTTTCTGGTTACAAATTGACGGCATTTTGCGACCCATTCCTGATGAAGCCGATCCACGGAACCGGGTTCCTTCTCGTAAGGGCGCATGCGGTAGACGCAGCGCATGAAGATATCCCCGAAGAGTACGCTGTAGGCAGCACGCAGAAGCAGCTCGGCATTCAAATGGAAACCAGGATTACTCTCTATTCCTGCGAGATTCAGCGAAATGACAGGAATCTGCGGCATGCCAGCTTTCTCCAATGCACGTCTGATGAATCCAATATAGTTGGTAGCGCGGCACCCACCGCCAGTCTGCGTCATAACGACTGCAACCTTGTTCAGGTCATACCTGCCGGAGAGCAGAGCGTCCATAATCTGTCCTACAACAATAAGAGAAGGATAACATGCGTCATTATTTACATATTTCAGTCCCACATCTACAGCGTGCCGGTTGTCGTTGTTGAGTACTTCAAAATGATAACCACAGGCTTCAAATCCAGCCTGTAAGATTTCGAAGTGGATTGGAGACATCTGGGGGCAGAGAATGGTATATTCTTTGCGCATTTCTTCAGTAAAAGGCACCTTCGTGATGGCGCTGGAACGGATCGTCCGCTGTTTGTTCTTCTGTTCTTTGACTTTGATAGCAGAGAGTAATGAACGGATCCGGATCCTGGCGGCTCCAAGATTGTTGACTTCATCGATCTTAAGACAGGTATAGATTTTATCAGAGCCTGACAAAATATCGTTCACCTGGTCCGTAGTTACGGCATCCAGACCACAGCCGAAGGAGTTGAGCTGGATCAGATCCAGGTCGTCTCTCGTCTTTACATAACTGGCGGCGGCATACAGCCGGGAATGATACATCCATTGATCAGAGACGATCAGGGGACGTTCTGGTTTCGCCAGATGGGATACAGAATCTTCGGTTAATACGGCAAGACCATAAGAATTGATCAATTCTGGGATGCCGTGGTTGATCTCTGGATCAATATGGTAAGGCCGGCCGGCAAGCACGATACCGCGCTTATGGTTTTCTTTTAGAAAGTGCAGAACCTCTTCACCTTTCGTGCGCATGTCCTGCCTGGCCTGTTCCAGTTCGTTCCAGGCGGCCAAGGCAGCGTCCATCACTGCAGTGACAGGCAGTTCACGGAATTCTCTGGTGAGTGCAGATGTGACTGTCTGCAGATCACGAAAGGATAGAAAAGGGTTGCGGAATACGACCTCACCGCGTCCAATCTCCTCCACGTTATTCTTGATATTCTCTGAATAGGAGGTAACGATCGGGCAGTTGTAATGGTTGTTTGCCTCGTGAAATTCATCACGTTCATAAAAGAGAGCCGGATAGAAGATGAAATCTACTTTCTGGTTGATCAGCCAGGAAACATGGCCATGGGCCAGTTTAGCAGGATAGCATTCTGATTCACTGGGGATGGATTCGATTCCCAGTTCGTAAATCTTGCGGTTGGAGCTGGGAGAAAGCACAACCCGGAAGCCCAGCTTCGTGAAGAAGGTGAACCAGAAGGGATAGTTTTCGTACATATTCAGAACACGTGGAATGCCGACGGTTCCTCTTGGTGCCTGGTCTGGCGATAGTGGTTCATAGGAAAAGAGTCTTTTGAGCTTATATTCGTAAAGATTTGGCATGCCGTTTTCATTGCGGGGTTTGCCAATACCACGTTCACAGCGGTTACCGGAGATGTACTGACGTCCACCCGTAAATTTATTAATGGTGAGACGACAGTTGTTGGTACAGCCTTTGCATTTCGCCATACTGGTTTCGAACTGCAGATTCATGATCTGTTCGATGCTTAGCATGGAGGTATGGGAACCTTCCTGATAACGTTCTCTGGCGATTAAGGCAGAACCGAATGCGCCCATGATGCCGGCGATATCGGGACGGATTGCCTGACAGTCCGCAATCTTTTCGAAACTTCGCAGAACAGCATCATTGTAGAAAGTGCCACCTTGTACGACAATATTCTTACCCAATTCCGAAGCGTCGGATACTTTGATCACTTTAAAAAGAGCATTCTTGATCACTGAGTAGGCAAGGCCGGCGGAGATATCGGACACGGATGCACCTTCCTTCTGGGCCTGCTTTACCTTAGAGTTCATGAACACGGTACAGCGGGTACCTAAGTCGATAGGATGTTCCGCGAAAAGAGCCGCCTTGGCAAAGTCGTCCACGCTGTAATTCAGAGATTTAGCGAAGGTTTCAATAAAAGAGCCGCAGCCGGAAGAACAAGCTTCGTTGAGCTGTACGCTGTCTACAGTCTGATTTTTGATTTTAATGCATTTCATATCCTGGCCGCCGATATCCAGAATGCAGTCTACTTGCGGGTCAAAGAAAGCGGCAGCATAGTAGTGGGCTACCGTCTCCACTTCCCCGTCGTCTAAGAGAAAAGCGGCTTTCATTAACGCTTCTCCATAACCGGTAGAACAGGAGCGGACAATAGTCACATTCTCTGGCAGAAGAGCATAGATTTCCTTTAAGGAGCGGATGGCGGTCTTTAAAGGACTGCCGTCATTACTGCTGTAAAAGGAATAGAGCAGGGAACCGTCTTCACCTACCAACGCTACCTTCGTTGTGGTGGAACCAGCATCGATTCCCAGGAAACATTTGCCGTTGTAGGTAGATAGGTCGGCAGTAGACACATGATGGCTGGAATGCCGGTTTCGGAAAGCAGAGTATTCTTTCTGAGAAGCAAACAGTGGTTCCATGCGTTCTACTTCAAATTCCATTTTTATATCGGAAGAAAGTTTGTTGGTCATTTCTTCCATACTGTAGAAAGTGTCCTCTTTTGCATTCAGGGCCGAACCGATAGCAGCAAACAGATGAGAATTATCCAGATCAATAATGTGTTCCTCATCCAATTTCAGTGTGCGGATAAAAGATTGTTTTAATTCCGACAGAAAATGTAAGGGACCGCCAAGAAAGGCGACATGACCGCGGATCGGCTTGCCGCAGGCAAGGCCGCTGATTGTCTGGTTTACGACAGCCTGGAAAATGGAGGCGGATAAGTCTTCTTTCGTAGCCCCTTCGTTGATCAACGGTTGGATATCGGACTTGGCGAAAACGCCGCATCTTGCCGCAATGGTGTACAGGGAATGGTAGTTTCTGGCATATTCATTCAGTCCAGGGGCATCTGTCTGCAAAAGGGAAGCCATCTGGTCGATAAAAGAACCTGTGCCTCCGGCGCAGATACCGTTCATGCGCTGTTCCACATTACCATCTTCAAAATAGATGATTTTGGCATCTTCTCCCCCTAGTTCAATGGCCACATCGGTGACGGGGGCAAAGGTCTGCAGAGAAGTGGAAACGGCGATGACTTCTTGTATGAAAGGAATCTGCAGATGGTTAGCCAGTGTTAAGCCGCCAGAGCCGGTGATCATCGGATGGATCACCAGATTTCCCAGCTTGTTGTAAGCTTTTTGTAACAGATCAGCAAGTGTCTCTCTTATGTTTGCAAAGTGTCTTCGATAGTCGGAGAAGAGTATTTGCTGCCTCTGATCAAGAATCGCGATCTTCACGGTTGTGGAACCGATATCAATACCAAGAGTATACTGCATCTCACTCATTTCAGATTTCACTCCTTATCTTTTAGGTTTCCTTAAAGTGATTGAATGTCTGTAACAATACATAATAATAAGAAGGACCGTCCCGACGGACTCTGTCATTATACGACACTGTTTTGTAAAAAGCAATCGGCTAATTGTTGGTAAAGTGTTAAGATTTTTGGGTTACATTTATAAAATTTTTATTACTTCTGCATTTTTGAAAGCTGCAACGTTTACTTTTAAAAAGAGGAATGATAAAATGTATTCAGTTTTGTAACTGAAAATACGTTGCGTGATGAAAGGCGTGGTCATAAAATGAAAATGAGTTCTTTTGAACGTAAATTTGGGAAATATGCAATTAAAAATCTCTCTTTGGTGTTGGTGTTGTGTTATGCTTTGGGCTATGTGCTGTCAAGGTTTGGCGGAGGCGGCACGTTGCTCTTATATATGACATTGGATCCTTATGCGATCCTGCATGGACAGATCTGGAGACTTTTTACGTGGATTATGATCCCGATGGAAAGTGGTAATCTCTTTCTTACCTTGATTATGCTGTACTTCTATTACTGGGTTGGCACTACGTTAGAGCGGGCCTGGGGGACTTACCGGTATAATGTCTATATGTTTCAGGGAATGCTTTTTACCATAGTGGGCAGTTTTTTGATGATGGGATATCATTATATTTTTTATCCTGACGGGATCGCTTCCGTTGGACCGGAGATTTTTTTCCTGACAAGTTCCTTAAGTTTCAATACCTATTACATCAATATGTCGATCTTCCTTGCCTTTGCTGCTACCTTCCCGGAGGTGGAAGTACTGCTGATGTTGTTTCTGCCGGTCAAGGTGAAGTGGCTGGGGATCATAGATGGTGTTATGCTGGTGTTTATGTTCTTACAGGTGGGTGTAGTCGGTAAGTTTGCGATTGTTGCTTCCCTGCTTAATTTTATGGTGTTCTTTGTGACATCGCGTCATATGGCGCATCTGAATCCGAAACAGATTCATAGGAGACAGGAATTCAAGCGGGATGTGAAACGTAGTACAGGGGGCACAAGGCATAAATGTGCGGTCTGTGGACGGACGGAAGTAGACCACCCGGAATTGCAGTTTCGTTTTTGTTCTAAGTGTGATGGAAACTATGAGTATTGTGAAGAACATTTATATACGCATACGCATGTACACAGGTCATAAGGAGGAAGCGTGAGTACAGGAAACAAGGAGATCCTATTTGCGAAGACCCTGGAGCAGGTTAGGAAGAAAGCAAAGGAACAGGGCAACTGTATCTTAAAGGAGCAGGTGGAAGAAATGTTTGCACCTCTTGCTTTCGGCGAGGAACAGATGAATATGGTATATGACTATCTGCATCAGCGCAGGATCGGAGTCGGTGAGCCGGTGGATTTGGATGCTTATCTGGAGCCGGAGGATCTGGATTACCTGTCTGCTTATTTAGAAGCACTGCAGGAATTGCCAGAGGTATCTGGTGGAGAGCAGGAAGCAATTACACTGTCGGCGATGGCTGGGGATGTGGATGCGAGAAACAGGTTGATCCAGCTGTATCTTCCTGAGGTGGCAGAAATTGCAAAGCTTTACGCAGGACAGGGTGTTTTCCTGGAAGATCTGATTGGGGAAGGCAATGTGGCAGTAGCGGCGGGTGTCACGATGCTGGGCGCACTGGAACATGCATCTGAAGCCCAGGGCATGCTTGGTAAGATGATCATGGATGCCATGGAAGAATATATCGCACAGAATGCGGAAGAGGTCAGGAAGGATCAGAAGATCCTTGATAAGGTCAATAAAGTGGCCAAAGCGGCAGATGAATTGTATGAGGAGCTGCACAGGAAAGTGACAGTCGAGGAAGTGATGCAGGAATCTGGACTGAGCAGGCGTGCCATCGAGGATGCCATTCGTATGAGCGGGGATAGGATCGACTCTTTGTCTCACTAACGGTATTAGATCTTATAACATGTCATTTGGTGGAAGATATACAACAGGTAAGGTGGTGGCGCGGTGGAGGATCAGAACAGGGATTTTAAATATTTTATGCAGGACACAGGTTCTTTGTACCTGGGGACGAAATACAGCTACCAGGAGATTTTAGAGGATGAGATGGTAACTTTCAAATACAAGAGTATAGTGGAACACTATATTCTGAAAGATACCGATAAAGAGACGACTTTAGAGAGCCAGTTATATTATATGACGCCGGAACAGTTTTCTTATAAGACTTATAAGCAGCTTAAGGCCAGAGTTAAAGTGAGTATGCTGGAAGAGAAGAAGCGGATTTTTGGAAGGTCCGAAGTGATTTACGTGAATAAGGTATTGAAGTTGGATGAGCTGGTTGGGATGAATCTTGCACAGAAGAAGAAATTAGGGATTATTGTACAGGAATTGATGTTGTCGAAACTGGCTTTGATGTCATTTAGTGTTTGAGAAATACCCTGCAGCTTTGCAGGGTATTTTCATAACGGGTTTACTTTACTAATTTCAGGATTGGGTGGTATACTATATGGTATATGCAAACGAAAGGAGTTTACACAGGTTATGCAGTTAGAACAATTACAGGCTTATACGGTGATCGAGAGAAGAGACATCAGAGATCTCAATTCGGTCAGTTATCTGCTGAGACATAATAAGACGGGAGCAAGGGTGGCGCTTTTGTCGAATGATGACGAGAATAAGGTATTTTATATTGGGTTTCGAACGCCGCCGAAGGATAGTACGGGAGTAGCGCATATCGTGGAACATACGGTGCTGTGTGGATCGGACAAGTTTCCCGTGAAGGATCCATTTATTGAGCTGGCGAAGGGGTCTTTGAATACATTTTTGAATGCGATGACCTATCCTGACAAGACAGTGTATCCTGTGGCAAGCTGCAATGATAAGGATTTCCAGAATCTGATGGATGTTTATTTGGATGCAGTTTTTCATCCGAATATTTACCATGAAGAGAAGATCTTTAAACAGGAGGCCTGGCATTATGAGATGGAAGACGCTGAGGATGCGTTAACGATCAACGGCGTTGTATACAGTGAGATGAAGGGGGCCTATTCCTCACCAGATGATGTGCTGGAGAGGGAGATTATGAACTCGCTGTATCCGCATACAGCTTATGCCGTGGAGTCAGGCGGTGACCCAGATGTAATCCCGCAGCTTACGTATGAGGAGTTTCTGGCTTTTCATAAGAGATATTACCATCCATCTAACAGTTACCTCTATCTGTATGGAAATATGGATATGGAGGAGAAACTCCGGTATATTGATGAAGAGTATCTTTCCAAGTATGATGAACTGGCAGTAGATTCTGTATTGGAGACAGAAGCGCCTTTCCAGGGTATGAGATATGTAGAGAAAGAATATTCGATCATGGAAAGCGAGTCGGAACAGGATAATACGTATCTGGCTTATAATGTCTCTCTGGGAGAAATGCCGGATCCCAAATTCTGCAATGGTTTTGGCGTTCTGGCGGACGTGCTCTGTTCGGTACCGGGAGCACCTGTCAAACAGGCCCTTCTTGATGCAGGCATCGGAACCGATCTGAGTTGTCTGTATGATACAGGTGTGAAACAGCCTTATTTTTCTGTGATTGCGAAGAATGCCAATGCAGAGCAGAAGGAAGCGTTTATCCGCATCATAGAAGAAACGCTTCAGGAGATGTCGGAAAGAGGACTGAACCGGAAGGCGATCAAGGCCAGCCTAAACAGCAGTGAATTTAAGTACAGGGAAGCAGATTTTGGCTCCTATCCGAAAGGACTTATGTATGGGCTGCAGATGTTAGAGACGTGGCTGTATGATGACAGCAAGCCTTTTACAGCAGTAGAGCTGCTGCATGTTTATCAGGAATTAAAGAAAGAGACAAGGACTTCTTATTATGAGGATCTGATCAGAGAAAGCCTGCTTAAGAATCCACACAAGAGCGTGGTGGTGGTGAAACCTGTTAAAGGATTGACCGGAAGGAAAGAAAAGGCGCTTGCGGAGGAATTAGCGAAGAAGAAAGCCGCTATGAACAGTGATATGATTGCACAGATCGTTCGGGAGACAGAAGAGCTCAGACAGTATCAAGAAGAGCTGAGCGCGAAGGAGGATCTGGAGAAGATTCCGCTGCTTGAGAGAGAAGACTTGAAGAAAGAGGCCATGCCTTATATCAACGAGGAGAAACGAGTAGGCGATACGGTGCTCTTATATCATGAGACCTACACCAATGGAATTGGTTATCTTCGCTTTTTGTTTGATCTGCGGCAGGTGCCGGAAGAATTGTTCCCTTATGTGGGCATTCTCAAGACGGTGCTGGGATTGGTCAATACAGAGAATTACAGTTACAGCGACTTGTATAATGAGATCAACCTGCAGACAGGCGGGGTTGCTCCTGCGGTAAATACTTACACGGATGCACGGGATCTGGAACGTTATACGGCGACTTTTGACCTGAAAATAAAGGTTTTATATGAGAATCTTCCCAAGGCTTTTGCATTGGCAGAGGAGATTATGACAAAATCCGACTATACGGATGAGAAGCGTCTCTATGAGCTGGTGGCGGAGGCACGTTCCTGCAAGCAGGCGAGCATGATGTCGGCAGGGCATTCGCTGGCGGCAGGCAGGGCGATGGCTTATTTCTCGAAGCCGGCGATGGTATTAGAACACATAAACGGGATTCCTTTCTATAGGTTGTTAGAAAACCTTGAGAAAGATTTTGAAGGAAGAAAAGGCGAGCTGATGGCGAACCTGCAGCAGGTGGTACGTTATATTTTCCGCCCGGAGAATCTGTTGGTGGACTATACGGCGCAAGCGGAAGGTCTGGCGGGTATCGAGACGCTGATCGAAAACTTTAAGGAGAAACTGTATCAAGAGCCGGTGAAGAATGCTGGATATGATCCGGTACCGGTCAAGAAAAACGAAGGCTTTATGTCTTCAGCGCAGATCCAATATGTTTGCCGTGCAGGTAATTTTGAGAAAAAGGGGTTGTCTTACCATGGTGCGCTGCGCGTGCTGCGTGTGTTGATGGGGTACGATTATCTATGGACACAGGTGCGTGTGAAGGGCGGCGCTTACGGGTGTATGTGTAACTTCGGCAAGTCGGGCGAAAGTTACTTCGTCTCCTATCGGGATCCGAATCTGGAGAAAACGATTGACGTGTACGAGAAAGCGGCGGAGTATATTGCCCATTTCGAGGCGGATGAGAGGACAATGACGCAGTATGTTATCGGTGCGGTCAGCGAGATGGATATGCCGTTGACGCCGGCAGCAAAGGGAATTTATTCTCTGACCGGTTATATGACGCATTATAGTTATGAACAGATGCAAAAGGCCAGGGATGAGGTGCTTATGGCAGATGTGGATACGATCCGGGGACTGGCGGCTTATATCCGTGCCTTTATTGAAGACGATTGTTTATGTGTTGTTGGGAATGAAGAGAAGATTAAAGAAAATGAAGAAAGATTTGAAGAGATCGTGTATCTGTTCCATTAACAGTGTGGTGTGAAAAATGACCTAGGGTCGTGTATTGGCTGGAGGTAGTCCGGTCTGCGGGATAGAAATGGAGATTGCTATGATCGTGAACAGGAAAACGATAAATCATGTGTATGCTGTGTTGACAGCAGGTTTGCTGGCTGCAGCCCTTGGGGGCTGCGGTGGCGCCGAAGATAAAGGGATGGCGGCTTATGAGATGGCCGCAACAGATACGGCAGCTTATGAATCCGGCGGTGGAATTTATACGAATGAGGCTGTAGAGGAAAAGGTCTACGAGGATGAAACAGTAGCACAGGAGGAGAACGCCAATCCAGAGGTGCCTGAGGAGGCAGTCTCTGACCGCAAGTTGATCAAAAATGTGACGTTGAACGTAGAAACGGAACAATTTGATGTGTTGTTGCCTACGATTGAGCAGAAGGTGACAGCACTTGGCGGTTACATAGAGGAATTGTCTAGTTTCAGCAGGAGCAATGAATACGCTAAAGACTACCAAGGCACGAAGTATTTGCGCTGTGCCAGCATGACAGTGAGGATTCCACGGGAGAATCTGGAGCTATTTCTGGAAGAGGTTGGACAGCAGACTAACGTGACAAGCCGCTCTGAGAGCGTGACGGATGTGACGCTGCAGTATGTAGACCTGGAAAGCCACAAGAAGGCGCTCCTTACAGAACAGGATAGGCTTCTGGAACTGTTAGAACAGGCTGAGTCTGTGGAAGACATCGTGACAATCGAAGGACGCCTTTCAGAAGTGCGGTATCAGATCGAGAGTATGGAAGCGCAGCTCCGTACCTATGACAATAAGATCGATTATAGTACCGTATATTTGAGTGTGGATGAAGTGGAACATTATTCCCCGACAGAAGCCACTGCGATGGGTGAGCGGATCCGAAGCGGCTTTTTTAAGAGTATGGAAGGAGTTGGAAAGGGGATCCAAAATACCGCAATTTGGTTTGTGATTAATATTCCATATCTGTTTGTGTGGGCAGTGGTGATTGTGGTCATAACCGTGGCAGTACGGTTTATTATGAAACGGCAGGAAAAGAAAAATGCTGGCCGTAAAAGGCAGCGTGAGAATCCATACAATCCATATACACCGACACATGCAAAGCCCGCAGAAGAGCAGAAGATGGCAGGAGAGCAGCATAAAATCCAGGAGGATGAACAGACAGAGCAGGATAAGAAAGACGAACAATAAGGAAAGCAGTTAATTATGAAACGAAACAGAAAGTAGATAGGGATTATGCAGGAGAACAATAGCAGACAGATGAAAGTAGGATTTGCCACGTTGATCGGTAGACCAAATGTCGGGAAATCAACCTTGATGAATGCCTTGATCGGCCAGAAGATTGCCATCACATCCAAGAAACCACAGACCACTAGAAATCGGATCCAGACAGTATATACGTCAGAGGAAGGCCAGATTGTATTCCTGGACACTCCAGGGATCCACAAAGCCAAAAATAAGCTAGGGGATTATATGGTCAATGTTGCGCGAAGGACGATAGAAGATGTAGATGTAATTCTCTGGCTGGTGGAGCCAACAGACTATATAGGCGCTGGAGAACAGCATATAATTGAACAGCTTAAGAAAACAAAAACACCGGTTATACTTGTCATCAACAAGATTGACACAATACAAAAGGAAAAGATTCTGGCGTCTATTGACGCATATAGAAAGCAGCTTGATTTCGTAGAGATCGTTCCTGTATCCGCGCTGAAAAACGATGGTACGGAGATACTGATCGATTGTATTATGAAATATCTGCCTTATGGAGAGCCGTTTTATGATGAGGATACTGTCACGGACCAGCCAATGAGACAGATCGTGGCGGAACTGATCAGGGAGAAAGCGCTTAGATGTCTGGAAGATGAGATTCCCCATGGCATTGCCGTAACGATTGAACAGATGAAGTTTCGGAAAAGGATCGCGGATATCGATGCTACAATCGTTTGCGAGAGAGAATCCCATAAAGGGATCATTATTGGAAAGCAGGGGAGCATGCTTAAGAAGATCGGATCCATGGCCAGGCCGGATATAGAAGAACTGGTAGAGTGCCAGGTGAATCTGAAGCTTTGGGTCAAGGTGAAGAAAGATTGGCGTGACAGTGATTACCTGTTGAAAAATTTCGGCTATAATCCGAAAGAAACAGAATAGAAAAGAGTAAATCTGCGAACCCTAAAAATATGCAGTCAGACAGGATCAGGGGGCGTAAGATGAAAGCGATAAATTACTGGGATAAGTTTATGATAACAGGGAAGATTGACGATTTTCTGGCATACAAAGATGCGGCACAAGACGAGGGACTTGAAAAGCAGGAAGGGAAGGAAGAAAGGGCAGGAGAACATTCTCATGCAGGAATATACACAGATTACGGGAATGGTCTTAAAGGCTGAACCCATCGGTGAATATGACAAAAGAGTTGTGATACTTACAAAAGAGAAGGGAAAGATTTCTGCCTTTGCGAGGGGGGCACGTAAGCCGGGAAACAGGCTGCTCGCAGCGACGAATCCTTTCTCTTTCGGAGAGTTTAAACTCTATGTGGGCCGAAGTTCTTACAATATCATGGATGCTGTGATCAGCAATTATTTTGAGGGTCTGCGGGAAGATTTCGAGGGTGCTTATTACGGTATGTATTTTCTGGAGGTGTCAGATTATTACACCAGAGAGAATAATGACGAGAAAGAGATGTTAAAGCTGGTATATCAGTCTTTGCGGGCGCTTTTACATAAGGGAATCTCTAACCGGTTGGTCCGCTGTGTTTTCGAGATGAAGGCAATGATAGTGAACGGAGAATTTCCGGGAATGCCGACGCAGGGAGTGTGGGATGCTTCTACTGCCTATGCGGTTTCATACATTATGCAGGCGGGTATTGAAAAGCTGTATACGTTCACGGTAAAAGAAAATGTGTTGGAAGAACTTTGTACGATCGCAGGCGATTATCGCAGACGATATCTGGACAGGACGTTTAAAAGTCTTGAAATTGTGGATAATCTTTAATATAATGAAATGCAGTATGTAAGTGGTTAAGAAGAAGGGAACAGAGAGGAACGTGTATGCGAAGAGGAAAGAGTGTGATGCCGGTTCTGGCATTGGCCTGTGTTCTTGCCGGCTGTGGGGATGGTAGGGCACCGGAAGTCAGTTCTGTTTCTATAGACAAGGATGGAAAAATAAGCCATCAGATTGTCGGGCAGTTTGAACAGAATTACTACGAGAAAGATGGACTTATATCATTAGCAGAGGAGAGAGTCGCGGAATACTGTTTGGACAATGGGGCCGATCGCGTTATCCTGGGTGAAGTGGAAGAGAAAGACGGTAGAATTCTGCTTCATTTTGATTATGCATCTGGTGCGGATTACAGTGCTTTTAACAGTAGAGAGTTATTTGTGGGAACACTGGAAGAAGCGGATGAGAAAGGATACAATCTAGGATACGTTGCGTTCACTTCCACCAAAGGACAACCGATGGAGATCAGTGAGATCGAAGATCCAGAGAAGAAACAGATTGTAATTATTGGTATGAAACCGGAAGAAGAGTTGGTGGTAAATACTTATGGAAAAGTGCTGTATGTAAACCAAAGTGCTGCCAGTGATCTTAAGGTTTCCTTTGCAGGTAAAAGCGGCGTCAGCCTTGATTATCCGTCATCGTCGTCAGGGGAGCAGGAAAGTATGCTGTCATATATTATTTTTGAATGATGGCGAACAAGGTAAATACATGTGTTATCAAAACGATATAAAGGATAACGATAATTAATTACACATGCTATATACTTTGGTTACATAACGATTATTATTTATAAAGTCATGAAAGTTTAACCAGTTAAGACAAGATGGATCACAAGCCGCAGTGTGAGCGGTGGGAATAGAAAGGACAGAAGCGATGGAAAAAACAATGGAAAAAATAGTAGCGTTATCGAAAGCGAGGGGATTTGTTTATCCTGGTTCCGAGATTTATGGTGGATTGGCGAATACATGGGATTTCGGTAATCTAGGTGTAGAGTTGAAGAATAATATTAAGAAGGCATGGTGGCAGAAGTTCGTGATGGAGAGTCCATATAATGTGGGTGTGGACTGTGCGATTCTGATGAATCCGCAGACTTGGGTAGCAAGCGGCCATTTAGGCAGCTTCTCCGATCCACTGATGGATTGTAAGGAATGTCATGAGAGATTTCGTGCAGATAAGATCATTGAGGACTACGTGGCAGAACAGGGTATGACTCTAGACAGCTCTGTGGACGGCTGGAGCCAGCAGGAGATGAAAGATTTTATCGAAGAACATAACATTCCCTGCCCGACCTGCGGCAAACATAATTTTACAGATATCAGGCAGTTTAACCTGATGTTCAAGACTTTCCAGGGTGTTACGGAGGATGCTAAGAATACGGTGTATCTGCGTCCTGAGACAGCGCAGGGTATCTTCGTCAATTTTAAGAATGTACAGAGAACTTCCCGCAAGAAGATTCCTTTCGGGATCTGTCAGGTTGGTAAGTCTTTCCGAAATGAGATTACGCCAGGAAACTTTATCTTCCGGGTGAGAGAGTTCGAGCAGATGGAAATGGAATTTTTCTGTGAGCCGGATACGGATTTGGAATGGTTTGCATACTGGAAACAGTATTGTATTGATTTCTTGAAGAGTCTTGGTATGAAGGAAGAGGAGATGCGTGTCCGTGACCATGATAAGGAGGAGCTTTCCTTCTATTCTAAAGCGACTACGGATATTGAATTCCTGTTCCCCTTCGGCTGGGGTGAGCTGTGGGGTATCGCTGACAGAACGAACTATGATCTGACGCAGCACCAGAATACTTCTGGCGAAGATATGTCTTACTTTGATGATTCGAAGAATGAGAAATATATTCCTTATGTCATAGAACCTTCGCTGGGAGTGGAGAGACTTTTCCTGGCAGTGCTTTGTGGCGCTTATGACGAGGAGGAGATCGGGGAGGGAGATGTACGTACTGTACTGCATTTCCATCCGGCTCTGGCACCTGTAAAGATTGGTGTGCTGCCGCTTTCCAAGAAGTTAAATGAAGGTGCGGAGAAAGTATTCGCACAGTTATCCAAAAAATATAACTGTGAATTTGACGACAGAGGCAACATTGGTAAGAGATACCGCAGACAGGATGAAATCGGGACGCCGTTTTGTGTTACTTATGATTTCGATTCTGAGACGGACGGCTGTGTGACTGTGCGTTTCCGGGATTCCATGGAACAGGAGCGAATTGCAATCGACCAGTTGGATGTGTATTTTGCAGATAAGTTTACCTTCTGAAAATAGGGCTCATACACGAAAAATAACGGATGTAATAATTTGTATTTTTGCTGCTACAGGCGTGAAAGAAAGGATAGAGAACTACGATGAAACCATATGGTGTGAATGATTTACGAAGAATGTTCCTTGATTTTTTTGAAAGTAAAGAACATTTAAAGATGAAAAGCTTTTCACTGGTGCCTCACAATGACAATAGTCTGTTATTGATTAATTCAGGTATGGCGCCGCTAAAGCCTTATTTTACAGGGCAGGAAATTCCACCCAGAAGACGGGTTACTACCTGTCAGAAATGTATCCGCACAGGAGATTTGGAGAATGTGGGTAAGACGGCAAGACATGGCACATTCTTCGAGATGCTTGGTAACTTCTCTTTTGGGGATTACTTTAAGCATGAGGCAATCGCGTGGAGCTGGGAATTTCTCACAGAGGTAGTAGGATTGGATGCGGACAGACTCTATCCTTCGATCTATGAGAATGACGAGGAAGCTTTCGAGATCTGGAATAAGGAGATTGGTATTCCGGCGGAGCGGATTTACCGTTTCGGCAAGGAAGATAATTTCTGGGAGCATGGTTCTGGTCCTTGCGGTCCCTGTTCGGAGATTTATTATGACCGTGGGGAGAAATATGGTTGTGGTAAACCGGACTGCACCGTAGGGTGTGAGTGTGACCGTTATATGGAGATATGGAACAACGTGTTTACCCAGTTTGACAATGACGGCAAGGGCAATTATACAGAGCTCGTACAGAAGAATATTGATACTGGTATGGGATTAGAGCGATTGGCGTCTGCAGTACAGGATGTGGATTCCATTTTTGACGTGGACACAGTATTGGCGTTGCGCACAAGGGTGTGCGAGATTGCCGGTGTAGAGTATAAGAAGGACTATAATACGGATGTATCGATCCGCATTATTACAGACCATATCCGTTCGGCTACTTTTATGATCTCTGATGGTATTATGCCTTCTAACGAGGGAAGAGGATATGTGCTGCGCAGAATCATCCGGCGTGCGGCGCGTCAGGGCAGAAAGCTGGGTATCCAGGGAACTTTTCTGTCTGATCTGGCTGGCACGGTCATTGAGGGTTCGAAGGATGGTTATCCAGAGCTGGAGGAAAAGAAGGTATTTATCTTTAACGTGCTGACGCAGGAAGAGAATAAGTTTAATAAGACGATTGATCAGGGATTAACTATTCTGAGTGAGATGACGCAGGCTGTAGCGGCGCAAGGCAGCAAAGAGCTGGGCGGTGCAGATGCTTTCAAGTTATATGACACTTATGGATTCCCGCTCGATTTAACGAAGGAAATTTTGGAAGAAAAGAGCTTTACGGTAGATGAGGAAGGATTCAGGGCATGCATGCAGGAACAGAAGGATAAGGCACGCAAAGCCCGGAAGACAACCAATTATATGGGAGCGGACGTGACGGTATATGAATCTATCGATCCGGCCATCACGACAGAGTTTGTCGGGTACGACAATCTGAGTGTTGGTTCGGAAGTGACGGTTCTCACCACGGAAACAGAGCTGGTAGAAGCGCTGACGGACGGTGAAATTGGTACGGTGATCGTTGCTCAGACGCCTTTCTATGCGACTATGGGTGGACAGGAAGGCGATATCGGCACAATTACGACGCCGGATGGTGAGTTTCAGGTTGAGAATACGATCAAGCTTTTGGGCGGCAAGATAGGTCATGTAGGCAAGATGACCAGAGGTATGTTCAAGGTTGGCGATGCTGTTACCTTGTCAGTGGATCCGGTGAGAAGAGGCAGTACCTGTAAGAATCATAGTGCGACGCATCTGTTGCAGAAAGCGCTCCGGGAGGTGCTGGGCGACCACGTGGAGCAGGCAGGGTCCTATCAGGATGGGGAGAGAACCCGTTTTGATTTCTCTCATTCTGCAGCGATGACGGCAGAAGAGATCCGCAAGGTTGAGCAGATTGTCAATGAGCAGATCGCGGAGAATCTGGCGGTTGAGACGAAAGTGATGACGATCGAGGAGGCGAAGCAGTCTGGCGCTATGGCGCTTTTTGGTGAGAAATACGGCGAGACCGTAAGAGTCGTGCAGATGGGCGACTTCTCGAAAGAGTTGTGCGGTGGTACGCATGTGAAAGCTACAGGGATGATTGGTTCCTTCAAAATTCTGTCTGAATCCGGCGTGGCGGCAGGTGTACGCAGGATTGAGGCGGTGACGGGAAGCAATGTGACCGCTTACTACCAAAAGCTGGAAGGAGAGCTGCAGGAAGCTGCCAGGGTACTTAAGACTTCACCGGCCAGTCTGGTAGAGCGGTGTGAACACCTGATGGCAGAGATGAAGGCACTGCAGAGCGAGAATGAGGCGTTAAAGAGCAAGGCGGCGAAAGATGCCTTGGGTGATGTGATGGATCAAGTGCAGGAGATCAAAGGAGTGAAACTGCTGGCATCAAAGGTTGCCGGAGTGGATATGAATGGTCTGCGGGAGCTGGGTGACCAGTTGAAAGAAAAGCTGGGCGAAGGCGTTGTGGTGTTGATCTCAGAGAAAGATGCCAAGGTGAATATGATTGCTATGGCTACCCAAGGTGCTATGGGACAGGGAGCCCACGCAGGCAATCTGATCAAGGGGATTGCGGCGCTTGTAGGCGGCGGTGGTGGTGGACGACCGAACATGGCGCAGGCAGGCGGTAAAAATCCGGCGGGAATTGACGCTGCGATCGAACAGAGCGTTAAGGTGCTGGAAGAACAGATCGGAAATGCATAAGAAGAGTGGCCATGAAATTAAATAAAAAAATAGTATTCTGCATGATTGTACTGGAAGTATTTGTTCTTATCATTTCCGGATATATTTATGGCAGAAGAGAGAGCATAGAGCTAATGTACCCGCAGGAAGAACTGCTCAATGATCTTGGGGAAAATGAGTTTTACCTGGATCGTTCCTCAGAGGGAAACTATATAGCAACCCCTTCCTTTACTTTACCGAAGGGACTGTATAAACTGGAAGTCCAGTATGAATATGAAGGAGAGGCACAGCTGAAAGTAGTGCATCCTGGCGGGCAGTATAACAGTGAAATTAGTGGAGAGATTCCTCTGTCAGAAAAGAATGAGGTCAGTTGTGATTTTAGGATCAAAGATGCGGACCGGCAGATACAGGTCAGAGGGATTTTTCCGGATCCTGCGCAGGAGGGGGAATATCTTCTGCTCAGGAATATCCATATTACTTATGCGGACAATGCTGTAAGAAACTTTGTTTTCAGGATGGCAGCTTTTCTGTTTATTTTCGATGGTCTGTTGTATCTTGTTCTATCAGGAAGAAGAGAGCGCAGAGTGATTTCAGC
The DNA here is from genome assembly GCA_951800685.1 of uncultured Lachnospiraceae bacterium. Taxonomy (GTDB): domain Bacteria; phylum Bacillota; class Clostridia; order Lachnospirales; family Lachnospiraceae; genus UBA3282. Next base: position 106,072 of record CATOJY010000003.1, on the reverse strand, counting down.
AACTTACAAAGCCTTGGCAGTTCTTGTGGCTTTCAGCAGTATTCCGTTGATGGTGGATTATCTGTTCCTGAATTCCCATGATCTGTACTTTCACTTAATGCGGATTGAGGGACTCAAAGCAGGACTAGAAGGTGGTATGTTTCCTGTCAGGATTCAACCAGGCTGGCTTTCTGGACATGGTTATGCGTCTTCTGTATTTTATGGAGATATGTTTTTGTATTTTCCTGCGATACTCAGGTATTTTGGTGTCTCTGTGCAGGCAGCCTATAAGTGTTATGTTGTTTTCATTAATTTACTGACTGTGGGAATTGCTTATCATTGTTTTACCAAAATGAGCAATCAGAGAATCGGACTGGTTTGTGCTGCAGTGTATTCTTTGAATCTGTATCGTTTGACATGCATTTATACGAGGGCGGCAGTAGGAGAGTACACTGCAATGGCTTTTATACCCCTTGTTTTGTATGGACTTTGGAAATTATATACGTTTCAGGAGGAGACAAGGGAACATAAGGAGAGCTGGATTACGATCACTGCCGGATGTACTGGTATTTTTCTTTCTCATATGATTACTACGGAAATAACGGCTCTTTTTGTGATTCTATCTGCAATGATCTTGTGGAAGAAGATCATGCGCAAGGGGACCCTGCTTGTGGTCATGAAAGCAGTCATAGCAACTGTTTTATTAAATGCATGGTTTTTGGTGCCGTTTTCAGACTATATGTTGAATGGCACTTATGTGATTAATAATGCTGACAAATATACGCCTTATCAGATTGAGAAGAGCGGGATATCTGTGGCACAGTTGTTCATGACAGAGTATACGGTTTTTGGACATTCATCTGCGGTCTTTGACGGAAGTGCGGCAGAGATGCCGCTGACTGTCGGGATTACCATGCTGCTTGTACTGGTTGGTTGGTTTTTCTTATGCATGTTTCGAAAAGAAGGAAGTGCAGAAGAAAGAAGGAAGGAAACTTTTACAGCGCTTATGTGTCTGCTCAGTCTCTTTATGGCGACCTATTTGTTTCCCTATACCCGGCTGGCAGAGTGGCTGCCATTTATCAGACTTCCGATCGTGAGCATTCAGTTTTTGTGGAGGATTCTATCTATTGCGGCGGTTATGCTTACCTGTCTGCTGTGTCTGATCCTGCAAAAAGAATGGATTGCATTAAACAAAAGGCGAATCTTCGCAGGCATCCTGGTGGGCATATCTTTCTGGCAGGGAATAATGTACATGAGTCAGTGTTTACAGAGCGCAGAGGTGTATCGCGTATATCAGGGTGGCAATCTGTCAACAATGGTAGCGCATAATGCTTCTAAAGAGATACAGCCAAGTGTTCTGGGAGGGGAGTATCTTCCGCTTAACTGGTCGGAAGGTTATGTGCTGGCAGAGTATGTCTCAAAGTATGAGGATAAACTGATCTATGACAGCAATTGTGTGAATGTGGAAGAATGGGAACATGGTAGAAACACCGTTGCTTTCTCTGTCCGGAACATGACAGGCGAAGTTCAGCAGGTGGAAGTTCCTCTACTCTTGTATAAAGGGTATAAGGCATTGACTCAAGAGGGAGAAACGCTGCAGGTCGTACCTGGAACGTCTTATCGGATTTCCGTATCTATTCCAGCAGGATTTTCAGGGGAAATCAATGTAAAGTTTTATGAACCTTGGTATTGGAAAATTGGGGATGTTTTGTCTCTGCTTACCTTAATAGCAATTTTGCATGTTTTACATAAGGCCAACACCTTTGCCAAGCATGATAATTTTGCGGATTTTTTCCAGTTTTTCCGGAAAATGCATGGTAAAATTGTAATCATACGGCAAAAGATATAGAAGAAAACATTTACAGATTGTCAGCAAGGCCCAGATGGAGATTAGACTGCTGAATCTTCTGGGGCATTGCGCAGATAGACAACTGTGATAACAGCCAATTATGAGGAAACAGAGGATGCCTGTAATCCAGTAAATATCCATTCGGTATCTTTCTAATACTGTGGGCGCCCAGAGTATATCAGCGGCAGCAATGAGCAGAGGGATGCAGAACAAGGAGAAAATGCAATACTGCATATGTTCTTCCCGGATTTTGCGGCGGACACCTTCAGAAGCCATTGCGAATATAGAAAAGCACAAAATGGGGAAATTCACAAGAATTCCGTTAAAAGTGACGTAGGGAAACGCATCACTTAAGGGGTTTGACTGGATAAAGAAAGAAGACAAACCGTTTAGTATTTTGCGAAGACTAAACTGTGAGAAAAAGCTGCCATAGTTACTTTGATCAGTAATGGTTAATTGATATGACTGCCCAAACTCAAAAGGAGAGTCAAATCGCATATTGTTATAGAGCATGAGCAAGATGCCGATGACGAGATAAGGCAGTGCAGCAAGGATAAGCTGTTTTAGTAGCTTCCAGGTAATGGTTCTTCTACGCAAAAATTCTATCAACAGCGGAATCACAATAATATTAGCCAGGGCGATCGGCGGCCGGCATCCAAAAGCCAGCGCACCGGACAAACTGCCGAAAAAAGCATACAGGATGCTCTTTTTTTCTGATTCGCTTTGAAATACAGCATAAATAAAGCAGAAAATGCTCCAGATCTCCAGACAGATTGCAGCGGAAATGGCGGTGCAGTACAGAGCAGGCGCATCGACACTATACCAGACACTCATGACTGAAAAGGCAGCAGAAAGCATCAGGTACATGGACAGAGACATTTTTTGGAAAAAGGTTCTGGCCAGCAGGGAAAAAAGTGAAAAAGTGCCGCAGATAAAGAGGGCAATAAAAATTTGGGTGGCATGGTAGGTAGTCAGGTTCATACCGGTAATTATGCGATAGGGAAGGAACACAAGAAAAACAGGAACTACGCCAAAATACATATAGTAATGGCCTTTGTAAAAGGCATGATCCCAATGATAGGATACTTCATTTGCTTTTCTTGCTTCAAAATCGTAGGGATTTTCCATGGCCAAAAGCTCAGGATCAATATCGTCATAGTCTAAATAGAGATGACCATCGAGAAGAGATTCGGCCATGAGTTCGTACTGGTTTGTGTAGTCAGGAGTTTCCCCATTATAGGATGGCGACAGTCCCATAGGAAGAATGCATACAAGGATCGTCGCAGCAGAAACTGCCAGACAGATCCATCTAAGGGAAAAAATGCTGTTTGCTGATTCCAATGTTATTGTATGCAGCCGGGACTTGGGCCTTAGGCAGAATAAAAGAAGCAGAAGAATGCCCCAAACAAAATAGCCGGCTAACAGAGTTTTGCTGATCATAATTCAATGACTCCTTTATTTTTATAAGAGTTTACGTTTATTTTCAAATGGAATAAAATCCATGTTTTTTATGGTATAGGAGATTCCTACGCTTATTCGAGTTCGCGAAGCGAATCTCGTAAACGAGCTATGCTCGTTTTTTTATTATAGCACACTATTTGGAAGAAAGGTTACGTAAAATTGAGTTTTACTGCTTGCCACAAAAAGAGGTGAAAAACAATAAAATCTGGTTGTAATATGTCACTATCTCGGATATAATAGAAATAACCTGGAATGTGCGAGAAAGTCTTGTTATTTTGAACCTACAGATACTTTAAACGGGATTCTTATATTGCCATATAGATGTCAGGCCTCCGGCTTTATGGCCTTATGCAGTGGAAGACAGAAGTATGGTTGCGGTTACCCACCTAGCTTTGCTAGGAGTCAAAATACAAGATTCGGCATTTCGGGGTATACGCAAGATAAAAGGCAGTCGCTTTATGCGGCTGCTTTTGCTATGAAAGCAATTTTGTAAAAATAATTTTAGTAGAGAAGGCAGGGATCAAAAATCAGAACGGGAATGAAATATGACGCAAAGATGCTTATGAAACTGGCACTTATTTTTTTGGGAATGTTGTTTTTCGTCTGTATTTGGCTGGGAAGGAAGAAAGAAGAAAAAAAACCTTTAGAAGGAGAAAAGATTACTGTGGCGGATGTGGTGACATTGCTGCATGCTTTGGATATATCCGATGAGAAGACGTCTTTTTTGCAGGAAGACAAAATGGATGCTGCAGACAGTCTGACCTATGGACAATACATACAGATTTATGAATTGGTGGATGGGGAAGAGATAGGGATTCCCGATTATGGAGATAAATATAAGGAAGAACACGCATTGTTAAAGGAGGACTGGTATGCCAGTTACCGGTTGATGCTGGCATATTTGGATGTAGAATCCTCAATTTGGGAAACCACCCTTTTTTTGTTGAAGGTCGATACAGAGACAAAAACGGCGTATACAGAAAATGGTGGGATGCAAACGCCCTATCAGTATAGTTCGGATGCTTTTGAGAAAAACAATTTACAAAGACTGAAAGCTTACGTAAAAGGCAGCGAATTATTGACGGTAGTTGAGGTGCTGCCAGAAGCATATGCACTGAATAATGTATGGGTGATGGAATCCACGGACGGTGCACTGACGTGTTTCTATCATCAGATTGAATTTGCGGCAGGGGCAAAGCGGCCTGTTGAGAGAGAAAGAGTGGCAGATCTTACCTTTCAGGATGGAACGATCATCGATGCAAAGGAAAAGAATGAAAAGATACATGGCAGGCTGCTTCGGATGACAGAAGAGGAGATAGAGATAGAGGGCAGCGGTATCTTTCAGATCGCAGAAGGGATGGAAGTATATAAGCTTTATGGCAGTCTGGAGAGTATGTCACGGGTGGATCTTAGGATTGGTTATGCCGATACGGATTATGTGGTCCACAAGGGGAAGATCTGTGCGGCATTGATTTCAGAGCAGGAAGCGGCAGACAGGATTCGAGTCTTGTTGAAAAATACGCCCAAAAACAGCAATTATTATGATGAACTGCAATTGACGGTAGATGATGAGGTTATCCAGATACGTGCGGAGGAACTACAGATTGGAGAGAGAAGGAGTTATCAGTGTAAGGCATTGACAGATAAGGTATTGGTGCAGACGGAAGGAAGTTCGAAGAAAGACAATGCTTACCGTGGGATTATAGAATGCAGCCGCGCTGCGGAAGGGCTGGTGGTTATCAATGAGCTTCCCCTGGAGGAGTATTTGTATGCGGTGGTACCTAGTGAAATGCCGGCTTCCTATCCAATAGAATCCTTGAAGTCACAGGCAGTCTGTGCAAGAACATATGCTTACCGCTATATTCTGCGCGCGGGGCTTCCAGAGTTTGGAGCGCATGTAGATGATACGACCAGTTACCAGGTTTATCACAACAGCAGTGAAAATGCGGCGACAACCAAAGCGGTAAAGGAGACAAACGGTATATTGTTGACCTACCAGGGAGAACCGGCGCAGAATTATTACTATTCTACATCCTGCGGCGTTGGCACGGATGCAGGAATCTGGCAGTCCAAAGAGGCACAGTCGATTTCTTATCTACAGCCGCTGGTGCTGGATTGGGATGCCTACCAGTATGCGGCAGATGCGGACAGTACCAAGGATGCGGCAAAAGATCTGGCAAAAGATCTGAGTCAGGAAGAGATATTTTATCAATTCATTACTTCAAAAGGCGAAGCAGATCTGGAGAGGGAAGAACCTTGGTACCGATGGAGATATATGGTGGAGGAATTAGATGAGCAGGCATTGTTTGCACGTATGCAGGAACAGTATAATAAAACACCGGCTTCAGTGCTGACAAAGAGTGAAGGTGGATACTATGTCTCCGAGCCGCCAGAAGAAGCAGGAAACATTAAAAATCTGGAGATTGTTCGACGGGGAGCAGGCGGGGTGGCGGAAGAACTGCTCATTGAGACTGAAAAAGGCAGTTATAAGATCTTGTCGGAATATAATATTCGTAGTGTACTGTGTGATGGAGAGAGTGAAGTCATAAGGCAGGATGACAGCGCTCTTGTGCCAGGGACCTTGCTTCCAAGTGGATTTTTCGTGTTGGAATGTGGAAAAAGAGAAAGAGATGTGATAGGATATACGTTGGTTGGCGGCGGATACGGACATGGTGTGGGGATGTCGCAGAATGGTGCGAAAGCGTTGGGAGCAGAAGGAATTTCTTATCGTAGTATCCTGGAATATTTCTTTCCAGGGTGCGAGCTGACAGAATCATGAATTAGTAAAGGCTGCTGCAAGTCTTACGGGGATAGAAGTGTGGATTGAGAGAAGGGTATGGTTTGATGATGAGAACGCTCTACAGACTTTATTACATAATGCGTGATTTTAATTGGCAGATGACAAAAAAGAATATCAGTGCCTTTGCAGCGAGTACTTCTTTTTTCCTGTTTCTGTCGATGATTCCGTTATTGATGGCACTATGTGCTATTTTACCTTATACGAGACTTACGGAGGGTAATTTGATCAGTGCCATCACAAGATTTACACCGGATGCAATGGATGGATTGGTCATCAGTGTTGTGTCTGAGGTGTATGCAAGATCTGCAGGAACGATTACGATCTTTGCGATCGTCACGGTCTGGTCAGCATCCAAAGCCATGCTTGCGTTAATCCGGGGGTTAAATGCTGTGAACGATTTCGAGGAGCGGCGTAATTATTTTGTGCTCCGGTTTATTGCCTGTATTTATACGGTAATTATTTTGGCAGCGATGACCCTGGCGCTGCTTGTCATGGTGTTTGGAAATTTGATTGTAGATTTCCTTTTAGCTGATATTCCGCCACTGCATATCGTGGTGCATTTTGCGATGCGGTTCCGGTTTCTTTTTTCCTGGGCAGTGCTGACGCTTATCTTTGCCCTGATCTATGCTTATGTGCCGAACAATAAGATGCGGTTTAAGGGCCAGATTCCTGGTGCCGCTTTTTCAGCGGTTATGTGGGGCGCTGCTTCCTATGCCTTTTCGGTATATGTGGACAGTTTCAATGGATTTGGCACCTATGGAGGATTGACGACAGTGGTTATATTGATGTTGTGGTTTTATCTGTTGATGTATATTCTGCTGATCGGGGCACATATTAACCGATATTTTGGGCCAGTGTACAAATTTCTCTTTGGATGGCTTGACAAGTCGCCGAAAAGCCACTAGAATGTCAATAGTGAAAAACGGTGAAGGTGTCAGTAGAAAGTTATTTTCCGACAGAGAGGGGACGTCATCGGCTGGAAGCGTCCTGCGGTTCAAATAATCTTTCGAATTTCCCACTGGAGTTGCCTGTATGAAGAGGCTATGACATGCAGAGCGTGTGTAGCAGTAGTATGGGACGTCTTGACACGTTACGTCGAATGAAGAGTCTGCCTGTAGAAGCGTATTTAGGAAGAATCAGGCAGGAAGCTGGGTGGTACCGCGGAGAAAATTCGTCCCATGTGTAGAAATACACGTGGGATTTTTGTTTTATGGACAGACACATCTTATGATGCAGACAGGTATGTAAAGAGATGTGGGAAAAGGAGAAGGATAATGAGAGAGAAGTTGGAACAGATTAAGGCGGAAGCACTGCGTCAGATTGAGTCCAGCGACGCATTGGAGAAGTTGAATGAAGTACGGGTCAATTACCTGGGTAAGAAAGGGGAATTGACAGCGGTGCTTAAAGGGATGAAAGAAGTTGCGCCAGAGGACCGTCCTAAAGTGGGACAGCTTGTCAATGAGACGAGGGAAGAGATCGAGAGAGTCTTAGAAGAGTCTGTCAAGAAGATGGAGAGGGCGCTTAGAGAGGCGAGGATGAAGAAGGAAGTCATCGACGTCACACTGCCGGCAAAGAAGAACAATGTTGGGCATCGTCATCCAAGTACAATCGCCTTAGAAGAAGTGGAGAGGATCTTCATCGGCATGGGATATGAAGTTGTGGAAGGGCCGGAGATTGAGAGGGATTATTACAATTTCGAGGCATTGAATATTCCGGCCGACCATCCGGCGAAGGATGAACAGGATACTTTCTATATCACAGGAGATATTTTGTTGCGGACGCAGACTTCCTCGACGCAGGTTCACGAAATGGAAAAGGGTAGACTGCCGATCCGTATGATTGCTCCTGGCCGTGTGTTCCGGTCCGATGAGGTGGATGCCACCCATTCCCCTTCTTTCCATCAGATCGAAGGACTGGTGATCGACAAGAATATTACCTTGGCAGATTTAAAAGGGACGCTGGCGGAGTTTGCAAAGGAATTGTTCGGGGAAGAAACAAAGGTTAAGTTCAGACCGCATCATTTCCCATTTACCGAGCCCTCCGCGGAGATGGATGTGACTTGCTTTAAATGCGGTGGCAAGGGCTGCCGTTTCTGCAAAGGAGAAGGCTGGATCGAGATCTTGGGTTGTGGTATGGTACATCCCCATGTACTTGAGATGAGCGGCATCGATCCGGAGAAGTATTCCGGGTTTGCCTTTGGGGTAGGATTGGAGCGGATTGCGCTTTTAAAGTATGAAATTGATGACATGCGTCTGCTGTATGAGAACGACGTTCGCTTTTTGAAGCAGTTCTGATCGCGTGTGTTTGTCTGTGCACAAAGAGCTGCCATACGCGGTAAACGGCTGTTCTTTGCCAGTGTACAGAGGTTTTGCAAAGAGGTGGAAGATAACAGGAAAGGAAGCCGAACTGTTATCTCTAATGGATGACGGCGGAACTGCATCGGAAGAGAGATGCAGATACGGATTGTTTATGATAGAATGGAGGAAAATATGAATACAGCATTATCATGGATCAAGGCATATGTACCTGATCTGGAGTGTACAGATCAGGAGTACATGGATGCTATGACATTATCAGGCACTAAAGTAGAAGGTTACAGCAGACGGGACCATAACCTGGAGAAGATCGTGGTCGGACAGATCGAGAAGATCGAGAGGCATCCTGATGCTGATAAACTGATTGTCTGCCAGGTTAATATCGGCTCTGAAGTGATCCAGATCGTGACGGGTGCGCCGAATGTAAAAGAAGGTGATAAGGTGCCCGTCGTATTAGACGGCGGTAAAGTGGCAGGAGGCCATGATGGTGGTCCGATGCCGGAGGAAGGTATTGTGATCAAGGCGGGGAAACTGCGGGGCGTACCGTCCAATGGAATGATGTGCTCTATTGAAGAGCTTGGTTCCGATAGGAATATGTATCCGGAAGCGCCGGAATTTGGCATCTATATTTTTGAGGAGGACGTGGAAGTCGGTGCAGATGCCATTGAGGTACTTGGACTTCACGATACGGTATTCGAATATGAAGTGACGTCCAATCGGGTAGACTGCTACAGCGTGATCGGTATCGCGAGGGAAGCGGCGGCAACATTCCGCAAGCCTTTTTATCCACCACAGGTAGTTGTGACGGGGAATGGCGGTAAGGTAGAGGACTATATTTCTGTTGCAGTGGAGGACCAGGAACTTTGCCCGCGTTATTGTGCGAGGGTATGTACTAATATTCAGATCGGGCCTTCTCCGAAATGGATGCAGCGCCGTCTGGCAGCCAGCGGGATCCGTCCGATCAACAATCTGGTGGATATCACTAACTACGTGATGGAAGAATATGGGCAGCCTATGCATGCCTATGACCTTGATACGATCGCAGGACATAAGATTATTGTACGCCGCGCTAAAGATGGCGATGTATTCCGTACATTGGATGGTCAGGAGAGAAATCTGGATGCTGATGTGCTGATGATCTGTGACGCTGAGAAAGAAGTCGGCATCGCTGGTATCATGGGCGGTGAGAATTCCATGATTACGGATGAGGTGAAGACGGTATTGTTTGAAGCAGCTTCTTTCAATGGTGCGAATATCCGTAAATCAGCCAAGAGAGTTGGTCTTAGGACTGACGCGTCTGGCAAATTTGAAAAGGGATTGGATCCCCACAACGCAGAAGCGGCAATCAACAGGGCATGCCAGCTGATTGAGGAACTGGGCTGCGGTGAAGTCGTAGACGGCATGGTGGACGTGTGTGGTGAGTTCAAAGCGGAAGTGACGCTTCCTTTTGAACCAGATAATTATAATAAGCTGTTGGGGACTGAGGTATCAAAAGAAGAAATGCTGGATATCTTTAAGATGATAGAAGTACGTTATGACCAGGCGGCCAACGAGCTGATCATACCGACATTCCGGCAGGATTTGCTGAGACAGTGCGATATTGCTGAGGAAGTGGCCCGTTTCTATGGTTATGATAAGATACCGTCAACGCTGCCGAAGGGCGAGGCGACTACTGGCAAACTGCCGTTCAAACTTCGGATCGAGCAGAAGGCAAGAGATATTGCGGAGTATTGTGGTTTTTCCCAGGGAATGTGCTATTCCTTTGAAAGTCCAAAGGTGTTTGACAAGCTGCTGTTAGACGCAGACGACCCGCTGCGCCGTGCGATCAGTATCGCTAATCCGCTGGGAGAAGATTTCTCTATTATGAGGACAATCTCCTTAAACGGCATGCTGACCAGTCTTGCCACTAACTACAATAGAAGGAACAAGGATGTACGGCTTTATGAACTCGGCAATATTTATGTGCCGGAATCGCTTCCGCTGACAAAGTTGCCGGAGGAGAGAATGCAGTTCACGCTGGGCATGTATGGCGAGGGGGATTTCTTCACGATGAAGGGTGTTGTTGAGGAATTCTTCGAAAGCATCGGTCTGCATAAGCGGCTTACCTATGATCCGAATGCGGGCAGGAATTTCCTGCACCCAGGAAGGCAGGCCAATGTGATCTATGAGGGATGTGTACTCGGTTACCTTGGAGAAGTACATCCGGAAGTGTGCGACAATTATAATATGAAGACGAAAGCCTATGTGGCAGTGTTAGATATGCCAAATATCATACCCTATGCGACATTTGACCGCAAATATGAAGGGATTGCAAAGTACCCGGCAGTGACTAGGGATATCAGCATGGTAGTGCCTAAAGAGATTCTTGCTGGACAGATTGAGACAGTGATTCTACAGCGAGGCGGCAAGATTCTGGAGGATTACCGGCTGTTTGATATCTATGAGGGCGACCAGATCAAGGAAGGCTATAAGTCTGTGGCTTATTCTATAACGTTCCGGGCGAAGGACAGAACGCTGGAGGAAGCGGATATCACAGCGGTGATGAAGAAGATCCTGAACGGTCTTGAAGGCATGGGGATTGAGTTGAGAAGCTGATGCTTATCTTTGTATAGATAAGCAGAATGCACAAAGGTTATAGTATATGACTGTATATACAGAGAAAGGAATGGTTTGGAAGTATGGAACACAAAAACACATGGGAACGGTATAAGGAAGAGCAGTTGAAGGAAGTAGATGTTTTTGCGCAGGAGTATATGAGCTTTTTAGATCATGGTAAAACAGAGCGTGAATGTATCGACCAGATCGTAAACATGATTGAAGAAGAAGGCTACCGGGAACTGGATGCCGTGATCGCGTCTGGCGATCAGTTGAAAGCTGGCGACAAAGTCTACTCCGTCTGGATGAATAAGTCGATCGTTCTGTTCCAGATCGGAAAAGAGAAGATGGCAGATGGAATCAATATTCTCGGTGCGCATATCGACTCGCCCCGTCTGGATATTAAGCAGAATCCGCTGTACGAAGAGGGTGGTTTTGCTTATCTGGACACTCATTATTACGGCGGCGTGAAGAAGTATCAGTGGGTGACAATACCGCTTGCGATCCATGGCGTGGTCGTAAAGAAAGACGGCACAACTGTTGAGATCAATATTGGGGAAAAGGAAGACGATCCTGTGTTCTTTGTATCAGATCTTCTGATTCACCTGGCACAGGAACAGTTGGAGAAAAAGGCGAATAAGGTGATCGAAGGAGAAGCGCTCGATATCATTATCGGCAATAAGCCTCTTGTGATCGAAAAGAAAGAAGATGAGGCTGATGACCAGACAGAGAAAGAGGCAGTAAAGAAAGGGATTCTTTCGATCTTACAGCAATCCTATGATCTGGAGGAGGAAGATTTCATTTCAGCGGAGCTGGAGGTAGTTCCGGCTGGCAAGGCACGTGAGGCGGGATTTGACCGCAGCATGATCTTATCCTACGGACAGGATGACAGAGTATGTGCATTCACTTCTTTGAAAGCGATGTTGGAGATTGAACAGACTGCGCGTACAGCATGTTGTATTCTGGTAGACAAAGAAGAGATCGGCAGTGTAGGAGCTACTGGTATGCAGTCTAAATTCTTCGAGAATGCAGTGGCAGAAGTGATGAATCTGACAGGAGAATACAGTGAACTGAATCTGCGAAGATGCCTGGCACATTCCTGTATGCTTTCTTCCGATGTAAGCAGCGCCTTTGATCCGTCTTATGCATCCAGTTTCGATAAGAAGAATGTAGCTTACTTGGGCGGTGGTATGGTATTTAACAAGTTTACAGGGGCTAGAGGCAAGTCTGGTTCCAATGACGCAAATGCGGAGTATCTTGGACATATCAGGGCGATTTTTGAGAAAGAGGATGTTAATTTCCAGACAGCGGAGCTTGGCAGAGTAGATTTAGGAGGCGGTGGAACGATTGCTTATATCCTTGCACTGTACGGTATGAATGTAATCGACTGTGGTGTTGCTGTACTGAATATGCATGCACCGTGGGAGGCAACCAGTAAGATAGATGTTTATGAGACGAAGAGAGGTTATGTTGCTTTTCTAGAGAATGCAGATCTGTAAGTTCAGGCAAGGAGATATACCCAAAAACTGTTATGGTTCTCCATGGCAGCAAATGATTTGAGGAAACAAAATATGGAAGAATTAAGAAAGTCGGATTTTTATTTCGATCTGCCAGAAGAGCTGATCGCACAAGATCCACTGGAAGATCGTTCGAATTCCAGACTCCTGCTGTTAGATAAGTCAAATGGCAGGATTGAACATCATATTTTTAAAGACATTATTGACTATTTAAGACCGGGTGACTGCCTGGTCTTAAATAACACTAAGGTACTGCCAGCCAGACTTTTAGGAGTTAAAGAAGATACAGGCGCTGGCATAGAGGTTCTTCTTCTCAAAAGAAGAGAGCATGATGTATGGGAAACTTTAGTGAAACCGGGAAGAAAAGCAAAGCCAGGCACACAGATTCTCTTTGGGGATGGATGTCTGAGGGCTGAGGTTTTGGAAGTTGTGGAGGAAGGAAACCGTCTGATCCGATTTACTTATGATGGTATCTTTGAAGAAGTGCTGGACCGCCTAGGGGAAATGCCTCTGCCGCCTTATATTACCCATAAACTGCAGGATAAGAACCGGTATCAGACTGTATATGCTAAACATGATGGATCTGCGGCAGCGCCGACAGCAGGTCTGCATTTTACGAGGAAGCTGCTACAGCAGATAGAAGAGAAGGGAATTGAAACCGCCTATGTGACACTGCATGTCGGCCTTGGAACTTTCCGTCCTGTCAAGGCAGATAAGATTCTGGAGCATCATATGCACTCAGAATCTTATCAGGTGACAGAGGAAGCGGCAGAGAAGATCAATCGGGCCAAAGCGCGCGGCGGCCGTGTGATCTGTGTGGGCACGACAAGCTGCCGGACTGTTGAGAGCGCGGCAAGAGAAGATGGCAGGGTGGAGTCTGGCAGTAATGATACCAGTATTTTTATTTATCCGGGGTATCAGTTTAAGGTGATGGACTGTCTGATCACGAATTTTCATCTGCCGGAATCTACCTTGGTCATGCTTGTGTCTGCGCTGGCAGGAAGAGAAAATGTACTACATGCGTATGAAGAAGCTATAGGGGAACAGTATCGTTTTTTTAGTTTTGGGGATGCAATGTTCCTCACGGATTCCTTTACAAAAGATAATAAATAGAGTAGAATAATAACAAAGTACTGTTTTGTTATGGTAGCAAGAAGTGTTTATGCGAATAGGGTACTTGAATAGAAGAAGTTACTTATAGGTAAGAGGAAGGTAAAGATTATGCAGGAAAGAAGAAAAAATCAACGGATAGAACTGGAAGGCAAGCTGTTAGTAAGAAGAATGGACCAGGGCGGCAAGGCAGAGAAAATAAGCATCACGATCACTGATTGTTCTAAAACAGGAGTTGGGTTTTCCTGTATGGAGAAGTTGGATATGGGTGCTGTCTATGAAGCTTTCCTGACAATTTGGACCAAAGAAGTCCTTCACGTTTTTCTTGAGATTGTGCGTGTTGAGAACAAACAGAACAGCATGCTTGAATATGGAGCGATCTTTATCGGTATGTCTGAGATGGATGCCAGCAGGATCGAGACATACAGTACAATCAAGAACATGAACGCTTAGGATAGTACGATCAGCATGAAGCAGAAAAAACATAGAAATCTGATGGTGGAGCTGGCGGTGATCGTTGCTTCAATTCTTGCATTGATGCTATTGGTATATTTTGTAATGGTTGTTTCCTTTCAGAACGGTGCAAGTTCCATGAGTATAACAATGCAGCTTGCAGAAAGGGTGACTACTGCAGTTTTCGATGATCCGGGACAGGAGCAGATTAAGACAGTCAGTCTAATGATTCGTTATGAGGCACATTTAGCATTGTTTTTTGTAGTAGGATTGGTCACAGCATTTGTCAGCATGGTTATATTCAGGGGATATTTCCGGATCATGGGTGTGCTGCTGTCGGGTGTGGCGTGTTATCTGATGGCATACTATACGGAGTATTTTAAGCAGTACATAGATGGCAGGCACTTTCAGATGACGGATGTGCAGTTGAATTGGTATGGCGGCCTGGCAGGAATCGCCTGTATGGTGATATCTTATTTTATGAACCGGCTGTTAGTGAAGCTGTCAGGCTAAAGCAGATAAGAGGTGTTTGTGTAGATCTGAATGTCTGCAGAGCGGATGGGAACAAATAAATACGTATATTTAAGAAGAGCAGGACGATATGGCATATCGGCACCTGCTCTTTTTGCAATGTACAGAAAACGCAGCTTCTCTGTACGGAAAGTCAATGGGTGAGTCTTATCAAATCTTCATAGAAACTGGGATAGCTTATGCTAACTGCATCACTTCCCTGAATGTTGGTTTCACCGTCGGCAATCAGGGCAGCAATAGCAAAGCTCATGGCGATTCGATGATCCATATGGGAATCCACGATCGTTCCATGAAGAGGTTTTCCACCATTTATAATCATGCCGTCCTCGGTGCCGGTAATATCACAGCCCATGCCGCTTAGATGACTGACCATGACGTCAATACGGTTTGATTCTTTTACTTTCAATTCGGCAGCATTCCTGATGAGCGTTGTTCCCTCTGCGTATGCGGCCATGACGTTGATAATCGGAAGCTCATCGATCAAAGTTGGAATGATATCCCCTTCTATTGTAATGCCGTGCAGTGTGCTGTGTCTTACCAGGAGGTCTGCGGTAGGTTCGCCTTCCTGCCTGATGTTCAGATAGGTGATATCACCGCCCATGGCCTGTGCAACTTTGAGGATACCATTTCTGGTCGGATTGATTCCGACATTTCGGATCAGCACCTCTGCACCTGGGACGAGCAGACCGGCAGCAATAAAATAAGCCGCGGAAGAAATATCGCCAGGAACACATATTTCCTGGGCATATAAGACTGGTTCCGGCTGGATCATGACAGTGTAGTCTTCTGACTGTACAGAGGCACCGAAGTAACCCAGCATAATCTCTGAATGGTTGCGGCTGATCGCGGGTTCTGTAACTTTGGTAATGCCATCTGCATATAAACCTGCCAGAAGAACGGCAGACTTCACTTGGGCGGAAGCAACTTTAGAATGATAATGGATGCCATGCAGGGGCGCGCCTGTAATGTGTAAGGGTGCGCATCCGTTACCATTTATGCTTGTAATGTCTGCCCCCATCATGGAAAGAGGCTCTATAATGCGGCGCATAGGTCGCTTTTGGATAGAAGCATCACCGGTGAGAGTCGTTTCGAAAGGCTGTGCCGCCAAAATACCAGAGATCAGCCTTGTAGTGGTACCACTGTTACCGGTGTCAAGAATGTTGTCAGGTTCGCGCAGTCCGTGCAGTCCTTTTCCGTGGACCAGGATCTTATCCGCTGCGTTTTCGATGGAGATTCCCATCCTGCGGAAACAGTCAATCGTGGAGAGACAGTCTGCTCCTTGCAGGAAATTCGTGATCTGTGTTGTTCCTTGTGCCAGGGAACCGAGCATTATGGCCCGATGGGAAATCGACTTATCTCCAGGAATGGTTACTTCTCCCTTGAGGTGATGTGCTTTACGTATAATCATGGTATATGCCTCCGATGCAGTTAGTTTTGTAATTATGGATCAGATCTATGGGAAAGATCAGGAAGGACATCTGGTATGGATTGCGTATCCCTTTTCTGTCAGAGCGCTGACGGCTCTTTCAACGGCGCCAGACTCGTAAAATTCGATGCGCAGGGCACCTTCCGCCAATTCTCTGTTGTGGTTGATACCGATATTTTTGATACTTACATCATGCGCGGCGAGCAGGGAAGCGATGGCGGCAATAGATCCAGCCTTATCCGCAATATCGACTGTCAGGACATATTCTGTCTTGATTGGTCCGCTGGAAACGTTGATGAAAGACTCCCTGTATATTCTTGCGGAGTCGAAGAACTCGTAAAGTATTTCTTCGGACTGGGTGTCGATCTGCAAAGCGATTTCGTTGAGATATCGGATATATTCATGCAAAAGCTTTGAAATATTCTCTGTGTTAGTCAGGCAGATTTGCTGCCACATAGTAGGAGAAGATGAGGCGATTCTCGTGATATCTTTAAATCCTCCAGCCGCAATCATCTTCATGGTACCAGCCTTAGAGTCTGTGTTTTTAACAAGATTTACCAGAGAAGCAGCTATTACATGGGGCAGGTGGGAAATAGCTGCAGTCACATAGTCATGTTCCTCATAATGCAGGATGAGAGGGATCGCGCCGATGGACTCAACTAATGTCCGATAGTCATTCAGCTTGTTTTCCGGGACTGCATCGGAAGGAGTCAGGATATAGTAAGCATTTTCCAGAAGAGATGCTTTGGAATTCTGATATCCGAAGCGTTCAGAACCGGTCATGGGATGGCCGCCGATGAACTGTTCTTCCAGGCCGAGGGCCGCTACATGTTTGTGGATGCCTGTTTTGACGCTTCCTACATCTGTCAGGATCGTCTGCGGCGACAGAAATTGTTTTAAGCTGAGTAGATTGTCGTCATTGTGGGAAACAGGGGCACATAGGAAAATATAGTCACAGTCTTTGAAAGAGACATCGATGGCAGGGCAGATCAAATCGATCACCCCTTCTTTCAGGGCCAGCTGCAGGGAGGAGACTTGGATATCATATGCGATTATGTGGGCATCCGGGAACGCAGCACGGATAGCTCTGGCGATGGACCCACCGATCAATCCCAGGCCAATAAAGCCACAAATAGGAGTTTTCATAGCTCTGTATCCTTCTTTCTGATGTTTAAAATCATATCCAGTATAGCATTTAGAAGATTCTGCTACAAGAGAAAAAGCTTGAACCGCTGCAGGCATAGCATAAGGACCTTCTTTGGTCAGGAACGTGTAAATTATACGCATTGTAGCAGGTAAGGTATCTGAACTGTTACAATAAAACAGAAAATTGACGAAAAAATCGTGTGCAGAATGTATAATTGTTGTTGAAATTTTTTGCGTAATTTAGTAAAATATACTTATATTTGTGTTTGGGGATCAAGGAACAGCCCAATCATGAGTGAATAACAGAACTGGAGGATTGCGAGAAATGAACATTTACACAACGGATAAGATTCGTAATGTGGTTTTACTGGGACACGGCGGTTGCGGTAAAACCAGCCTGGTGGAGGCGATGGCTTACCTTTCCGGTATCACTTCCAGAATGGGCAAGGTAGATGACGGGAACACAGTGAGTGATTTTGGAAAAGAAGAACAGAAGCGCCATATATCCATTGCGACATCTGTTATTCCGATCGAGTGGGAGGGTGTGAAGATTAATGTGCTTGATACGCCTGGCTTTTTCGATTTCGTAGGAGAAGTGGAAGAGGCTGTTTCTACGGCCGATGCTGCGATCATTGTTGTATCTGGTAAAGCCGGCATGGAAGTGGGCACAGAGAAGGCATGGGAGCTTTGTGAGAAGTACAAGCTGCCTAGATTCGTATTTGTGACGGATATGGATATCGATAATGCTTCGTTCCGGCAGGTTGTGGCGGATATGACTGGTAAGTATGGTAAGAAAATGGCTCCGTTCCATCTGCCAATCCGTGAGAACGAGAAATTCGTTGGATATATCAATGTCATCACAGAACAGGCTTACCGCTGGGAGGGTAAGGAAGTTGTAGAGTGTGACATGCCGGAATACAGCAAGGACAATCTGCAGCTTTGCCGTGATACGCTGATGGAGGCTGTGGCTGAGACTAGCGAGGAGTTTATGGAGCGCTATTTTAATGGTGAAAGCTTTTCGGAAGCAGAGATCAGAGCAGCGCTTCGCAGCAATGTTATGGATGGCAGTATTGTGCCGATGTCCATGGGATCCAATATATTATGCCAGGGCATCTATACGCTGCTTGATGATATTGTGAAATATATGCCAAGTCCTGAGAATCGTGAACTGGCGGGTATCGATCTTAAGAGTAATGAGATTTTCCACGCTAACTATGATTTCTCGAAACCGAAGTCCGCGTACATCTTTAAGACCATCGTAGACCCGTTCATCGGTAAGTACTCTCTGATCAAGGTGTGCTCAGGCGTTTTCAAGAATGACGATGTGATCTATAATGATGAGAAAGAAGTGGAAGAGAAGATCAATAAATTATATGTGATGCAGGGCAGTAAGCCGATCGAAGTTAAGGAGCTGCATGCTGGAGATATCGGAGCGATCGCGAAACTGACAGCAGCCAGGACCAGTAATACGCTTTCCACTAAGGCAAGGATCATCCGCTATGGCAAAGCTGAGATTTCTACCCCGTATACATACAAGAGATACAGAGCTAAGAATAAGGGAGATGTAGATAAGGTATCGCAGGCGTTGCAGAAGATGAGGCATGAAGACCAAACGCTGTGGGTGGTGAATGATGGAGAAAACAGACAGACACTTATCTATGGTATGGGAGATCTGCATCTGGAAGTAGTTGCCAGCAGACTATTGAATGAATATAAAGTAGAGATTGAACTGGAAGAGCCTAAGATTGCATACAGAGAGACGATACGGAAGAAATCAGACGTTGAGTACAAGTATAAGAAGCAGTCTGGTGGACATGGACAATATGGCCATGTAAAGATGCGTTTTGAGGCATCGGGCGATCTGGATACGGCGTATACTTTCGACCAGGAGGTTGTAGGCGGCGCAGTTCCGAAGAATTTCTTCCCAGCAGTAGAAAAGGGATTACAGGATTCTGTAATTAGTGGACCGTTGGCGGCGTATCCTGTTGTTGGCGTAAAGGCTGTTCTCTATGATGGATCCTATCATCCGGTAGATTCCTCTGAAATGGCATTTAAGATGGCAACAATCCAGGCATTCAAGAAAGGCTTTATGGAAGCAGGTCCGGTTCTGCTTGAGCCGATCGCGAATCTGAAGGTAACAGTACCCGATTCTTATACAGGTGACGTTATGGGTGATCTGAATAAGAAGAGAGGCCGTGTACTTGGTATGAATCCGGCTGGAGAAGGCAAGACCGTGATCGAGGCAGACATTCCAATGGCATGTTTGAATGGTTACTGTACAGATCTTCGTTCCATGACTGGCGGCCGTGGCACTTATATGTACGAGTTTGCAAGATATGAACAAGCGCCTAGTGATGTACAGGCGAAGGAAGTAGCGGCAAGGGCAGGCAAGGTTGCTGAGTCTGGCAGCGACGCATAAGCAACAGTCTGTCTTGACAGGTTTGGGGAAGCATCCACTTTGCGTGGGTGCTTTTCTCTCGCAAAAAGGTTGACAAATCTATCAAGTATACTACAATATAAAACGTGGATAAAATAATACGATAATTCATGTGGTTCCTTAATGAGAAGAGATGCCGGGAACCAATCAGAATGGAGGCATTATGGCAGAAGTATACAATCACAGAGAAGTGGAAGCGAAATGGCAGAAAGTGTGGGACGACGAGAAGGCGTTTAAGACATCTGACGACTATTCCAAACCAAAATATTATGCACTGGTGGAGTTTCCCTATCCCTCAGGACAGGGACTTCATGTGGGACATCCGAGACCGTACACGGCATTGGATATTGTGGCCAGGAAGAGAAGGATGCAGGGCTATAATGTACTTTATCCGATGGGGTGGGATGCCTTTGGTCTGCCGACGGAGAACTATGCGATCCAGAATCACATTCATCCGAAGATCGTGACACAGAACAACGTGGAACGCTTTAAGAGCCAGCTCCATTCTTTAGGATATTCTTTTGATTGGGACCGGGAGATCAATACCACAGATTCTGATTATTATAAATGGACACAGTGGATCTTCCTGAAATTGTTTAAGGCAGGGCTTGCTTATAAGTCTGAGATGCCAATCAACTGGTGTACTTCCTGTAAAGTTGGTCTTGCCAATGAAGAGGTTGTAAATGGTGTCTGTGAGCGGTGCGGCTCAGAGGTAGTCCGCAAGGTGAAGAGCCAATGGATGCTCAAGATCACAGAGTATGCAGACAAGCTGATTCAGGGATTGGATAGTGTAGACTATGTAGAGCGTGTTAAGGTATCCCAGAAGAATTGGATTGGTAAGTCGGCTGGAGCAGAAGTAGATTTTGCGATCAAAGGTAAAGAAGATAAGCTTCGCGTGTACACGACAAGGTGTGATACTTTATTTGGAGCAACCTATATGGTATTGTCCCCAGAGCATCCGTTGATCGATAAATATAAAGAAGAACTGCGTAACTGGGAAGAGATTGCGGCCTATAGGGAACAGGCAGCCAGAAAATCCGATTTTGAGCGTGCAGAGCTGGCAAAGGAAAAGACAGGTGTCAGGCTTGAAGGTCTGTCAGCAGTTAATCCTGTCAATGAGAAGGAGATACCGATCTTTATTTCCGACTATGTTTTGATGAGCTATGGAACCGGCGCGATCATGGGCGTACCAGCACACGATGAAAGAGACTGGGATTTTGCGAAGAAATTTGATCTGCCGATTATAGAAGTCGTGGCAGGCGGTAAGAATGTGCAGGAAGAAGTCTATACAGATGTAGCGGAAGGCACTCTTGTCAATTCGGGCTTTATAGATGGATTGAGTGTGAAAGAGGCACAGGCCCGGATGGTGGGCTTTCTGGAGGAAAAGGGCATTGGCAGTGCTAAAACGAATTTTAAATTGAGAGATTGGGTTTTCTCCAGACAGCGCTATTGGGGAGAGCCTATTCCAATCGTATTCTGTGAGAAATGTGGTTATGTGCCGATTGATGAGAGCGAGCTGCCTTTAGAGCTGCCAGAGGTGGACAGCTATATGCCTACAGATAATGGTGAGTCTCCGCTGGCGCTTATGACTGATTGGGTCAACACGGAGTGCCCCTGCTGTGGTGGTCCGGCGAAGAGAGAGACGGACACTATGCCGCAGTGGGCAGGATCTTCCTGGTATTTCCTCAGGTATACGGATCCCAACAATACGGAGGCGCTGGCAAGCAAGGAAGCGTTAGATTACTGGATGCCTGTAGACTGGTATAACGGCGGAATGGAGCACACGACGCTGCATCTTTTGTATTCCAGATTTTGGCATAAATTCTTATATGACCAGAAGGTGGTACCTTGTCCGGAACCTTATGCTAAGAGAACTTCCCATGGCATGATCCTGGGCTTGAATCCGCATAATTTCGCAAATCTGCCAGCTGAAGAGCAGGAAAAGCTACTGGCAGAGTATGGTAGCGAGAAGGAGGCAAGAGCAGCACTCAAAGAAAAGTATGGCGAGATGGCAGAACACCCGGTTGTCAAGATGTCAAAATCCCTGGGAAATGTGGTGAATCCGGATGACATTGTGACAGAATATGGTGCAGATACGCTCAGAACTTATGAAATGTTTATCGGCGCTTTTGAGCTGAGTGCAGGCTGGAGTGAGGATGGGGTGAAGGGATGCCGTAGATTCCTTGAGAGAGTCTGGAAGCTGCAGGATCTCATGACAGAAGAGACGGGATATTCCACAGATCTGGAAATCAAGATGCATCAGACGATCAAGAAAGTCAGCAATGATTTCGAGAACTTGAAATACAATACAGCAATCGCGGCGATGATGGCGCTGATCAACGAGTTCTATAAAAAGAATTCGGTGACCAAAGGGGAATTTAAAACCCTTCTTACCATGCTAAATCCTGTAGCGCCGCATATTACAGAAGAATTGTGGCAAAAGGCAGGGTTTGAAGGAAGGTTGTACCTGGCGTCATGGCCTGCCTATGAGGAAGCTAAGACAGTAGAATCCACAGTGGAGATTGCAGTCCAAATTAATGGTAAGACAAGAGCTACGCTTATGATCGGCAAAGATGACCCGAAAGAAGAAGTGATCTTAAAGGCGAAGGATGTTATTGCGGATAAGCTGACAGGAACTGTTGTGAAAGAAATCTATGTTCCTGGCAGAATCGTAAATATAGTACAAAAGTGAAGAATAGTGCGAAGAAAGGGCTGAATACACAGTTCTTTAGTTGGAGAGAGCAGTATAATGAAGTGGTAGCATACCGCCAGGCAGGGGTTCCTGCCTGGCGGTACGTTACTTTCTTGTTAGCGGCTTTGCCTTTGCCACAGTTTCATCAGTTTGTCTATCTTATCTAACTCCTCAGAAGAGGAATACTTACGGATCGTGGTAGTGATCGTTTCTATTTCCTCACTGTTAAAGGAGATGTGTTGGTCGGCGCCTCTTTTGGCAATGGACATCAGGAAAGGCATCATTTGTTCTTTCCGCAGAGATTGGCTTTCGAAAACGAGAGCCTGCAGAAAATTAAGTTTTGTTTTGTCAATCTGTGATACAGCAGGATCATCCATCCAGTTTCCAGACATAGGTTCGCTCCTTTTTGTGATACATTTTTTGATAGAAATTATTTTTAGATCAAACAGCATATTCTGCGAGCTGTTTTTAGAGAGCAAGAAGATCAGTTATCCAATTGGTGGTTCGCTACTTTGCTGCTGAAACATTTCAAACATTTCTTTTTGTTCTGGTGTAAGCATGTTCATAAGCATATCCATCATGGAAAAGGCATTCTTTCCTTCGCTGGAATCGGTTGCTTCGAAAGGCGTTGCTGTGGACATATCAGGGAATATTTCCTGCAGGGCAGAAAAAGTCTGTGACATTTCCTGCATGGTTTCCATTGTTTGGATCATACTGCGAAATTGTTCCAGCTGTTTGATCTCTTCCGGAGAAGAGTAGAGGCTTAACTGCAGACATAAGGACTGCAGATCTGGTTTCTGATCGTTAGAAATGCTGCAGCCGCTAATTTGAAAGGGATGTTTTCGGACGTAACGCATGGTGTACTGCAGTTCCATATATTTAATGTACACAGCCATATTTTTCTGCATGGGAGGTTCTATGTAAGGAAGAAGAACCTTTAGTTTCTGTATTTGGTTTGTGGTGTATAAGGCATCAAATGCCATAACGTTTGCTGCTTCTTCATGATTGTTTTCCATAGAATCGTGTGCCTTTCCGATGCCTGTGATCACACCCTGTATGTCTATACTAAGCCTATGTGTACGATATAGAATATATGTTTCTTATTGTGTATTTAATCTAATTCCGTGCATATCGCAAGCCTGTTTGCGATACTGCTTAAATCGTAAGCCTGCTTGCGATAGGACATATGTGAGAAAATAGGCTCTGATGGTGCCAGAGCCTACTTCCCAGATGTGAAATAATAGATGTGAAAGGGATGATCTGCCTATCCGTCAGCCACAGCAGCTAGAGAGGATCAGTAACCAGATCAGAGTATTGCAGCAGTTGTTGTCGGAGTTACCGAAAAGACCAAAGCCATTGCCGTCACACCCGCATCCGTCGTTATTGTTGTTGCAGCATGCCAAAAGGATAAGGATCCAGATCCAGGAACCACATCCACCGCCGAAAAATCCGCCGTTGTTATTATTGCATCCGCAGTGAGTTGCTGATAAATCACTCATGTTTTTGTGCCTCCAAATGTTAGTTATGGTTTATCTTATGTGGGAGAGGAATATGTGTTACTTTGAAAGGTAAAGTTTTTAGAATAGGGACAGATTTGGAAAATATAGTGGGCAGAATAGGTGGTTTACAGTAGCTCTAACCTCTAGAAGTTGTATTTTCTCGACAAAACACTTGCATAAATCTCAAGATATAGTAAAATTATATTATATGTAAATTAAGCAGAAAAGGAGCGGTCCCCATATGGCGGGATTAGAGGTTGCCGGCAGAAGGTTCCGAACGGAGGCAGACTATAAAGCAGCCTTACGGGATCTGGCTAAGATTGAGAAAATCAGGGCCAGGGTCAATATGGAGCAGCCGGGAGAAGTTATTAAGCTGTACATAGATCTGCAGTCTGGTAAATATCGGTTTGAAACAGCTGTTGGAAATGATTTTGATGATGAGATCTATGAGCTGGCACAGGAGTACAAAAACAAAGGCTACACGAAGGATAGTGTTCTGTCCCCTGAGGTGAAGAAGAAGCCCTTGTTTAAAGCGGCGAAGAAGCCGGCAAAAAACAAGGCTTCCATGCAGCCACGACAGAAGGCTTTAAACCTGTCAGGGCAGGATAGCTCGGCCAGAGCAACGCCGGAAGTACATTCTTTGGATGCATATGATGAAGTGATGCGGCGGGAAATCCTTTCCGAATTAGAGAAACGAGAGAAACGCCGCAGGCTGACGGTTGTCCTGTGTTCTGCTGTTGCACTGGTATGTTTTGGATATTTTGGTGTATATTGTTATTTTGCTGACAGGACCGAATCAGATTATGAGATGCTTGCTGAATTGAAAGGAAGCTCGACTCTGGCGGCAGGTGCACCTGCGGTGACGATCCACCGGACAGATGAAGAAGAGGTGGAGCTTAATGTTCTCGAAGAATACCAGACTTTATATAATAAGAATAAAAGCCTAATCGGATGGCTCAAAATTGACGATACTAATATAGATTACCCTGTCATGCAGACAGCGAACAATGAGTATTACCTGGATCACAACTATACACAGGAATATGACAAGAATGGAAGTCTTTTTTTGGATAAAGATTGTGACATTGTACATAGGAATACGAATTTGATCATATATGGTCATCATATGAAATCCGGTAAAATGTTTGGCAATCTGAATAAGTATAGTAGTGAAGAATATGCCAAGAAACACGCAACGATCCAGTTTGATACGATCTATGAAAAAGGGACTTATGAGGTAATGTACGTGTTTCGTTCCAGGATTTATAATGAGGAAGAAATCGTATTTAAATATTACCAGTTTTTTGATGCGGCTTCGGAGAAGGAGTTTAGCTCCAATATGCAGGAGATGGCGGCGTTATCGTTATATGATACCGGCGTTACAGCTAGTTATGGGGATGAACTATTGACTTTATCAACGTGCGATAATTCCGAGCAGGATGGGAGATTTGTCGTGGTTGCGAAACGAATCAAATAGAAGCTATCAATTGATTTTTTCTTTTCCTGATCATTGGAAAATAACATAAAATATACAGGGGAATTGAGGAGAGAACAATGGCTATGAAAAAGGCAGCTAAAAAATCGAAAAGAAGGTTGAAAAGAAGCGTCAGACGCAGCCTTGCAGCAGTGCTTATGATCACGGCGATTGGGGTTGCGGCTGTTCCTGTACCGGAAAACTATGCGGACAACGGGGACGCGGCCAGAAGCGTGACAAGAGCAGCGGATGTTCATGAAGAGGATTTAAAGGATTATGGGTATGTTGATACCTTGCGAAAAACTGGGGAATTGATTCCAAAGGTGGATGAGAATGGCGACCCGGTTTTGGATGAAAACGGCAATCAGATTATGATTGAAGAAGAGGTGCGGGATAAATCATATGATGAATTGACGGCAACCAGTACCAGTGGCAAAAGAATCAATCTGAGCAAGTATGAGAATAAAGAGATTGACGAGATAAAGAATGATCTGGGCGGCGATGTCCTGTGTTCATTGGCGACTACTGATGTAGGCGGCGGTATTTTTGACTTGTGCTGGCAGTTTATGTTTTACCAGGTTACAGAGCCGGAGAGTAATGCGCCCAGAGGAGTGATCTGCAAATATAACAACCAGTATTCGACAGACAATCTTGCGCTGGGTATGGCACCTATCACGAACTATTATACGGTTGCTGAGAATAAGTTTGAGGCATATTTTGATGCTGACTATGAGGAGATCGTTGACGGTAAAGTCGTGATGAACCATGATAAAGCAATGGATAAAATGCGTAAAGACATGGATCCAACTTTGCCCATTATCTTTACGTATGATGTATTCCATGCTGGTAATATGGAGCCTTATGAGCTTGAATTTTTACAGAATTATTGCAAAACAGACTATGATAATAAAGTGAAAGAATTTCAGCAGTATCAGAAGGAGTTGGATAATTATAAACCGGACAGCGGGAGTGCAGAGCCGGTGAAACCACAGCCTTTGGAAGTGGTTCCATCCAACAAATTAAGCACAGAGCAGAAATTAAAATTTTATTGCGATCAGGATACAGCGTTGGCAAAGTATGGGTCTGGTTATACACTTCGTCGTGTCAGCGACAGCAGACTTGACAGTAAATCGAACGCAGTTTATATGGCACAGGGCGGAACTCCTATCGAGGCGATGGGAGCTTCTAACGATCAGAATGGATTCCTTGCGACAGAAACAAGCCCGTATCTGATGTGTGCTATTGGTAATCAGGCATTTAAAGGAGTATCCAAGGTTGTCAATCTTGTAATTCCGTCTATGATCGGTTACATAGGCGATGAAGCTTTTGCAGATGCCGCATTAATGGAAAGTATTCAGATCGATAATGTGGCGAAGATTGGTAACAGGGCATTCAAAGGATGTGTTAAGTTAGCAACCGTAAAGATTGCACAAGGTACGGAAATGATTGGTGCGGACTGTTTCAGCGGTACAGCAATCACGGAGATCAATCTACCTACCTCTATTACAACGATTGGGTATGGCGCTTTTTCCAAATGCCAGAACCTGGCGACAATCAATCTGAATAATATGAAATCTCCCTGTGAGGTAAAGGATTATGCTTTCTATAATTGTACGGCATTATCTGATATTGCAATGGCAGATTCTGCGATCGTATCGATCGGTGCAGGCGCTTTTGCAGTAGAAGGCGGATCTCTTCCGATGGGAATTACTCTGCCAAAGGGAATGTCTGATGCAAAGAGTATAGGCAATTACATGTTTGCAGGAAGATCCAGCTTGGAATATGTTGTATTTCCACAGAATTATGGACGTTCGATGACGCCTGCGACGAAGATTCCCGATTCGATTTTCCATCGATGTGTGAATCTGCAGTATGTAGAGTTTCCTACGGATCAGCGGAATGATCCGCAGGCCTGCGGTTTTGTACAGTATACACCAGAGAAACTGTTCGCAGATGTAATTAATCTTGATTTTTATGTAAAAGGACCCAAGACGAATACGCAGGGGGATCCGGCATATCCACGGGAAAATACATGGGACGCTAAGACTGCCGTATCAGATACAGTACCTTATCTGTATATTGAGAATGGAGTGGAATATTATGAAGTCAGCGATGGAACGTATCTGCTCTGTATCAATGATAAGGGAGTTTTGACATCTTGTACGTTTAAGCCAGGATTGGATGCTTCTAAGAAGAAAAATGTAAGACTGGTAATTCCGGCTGTAGTGGGACACACAAAAGTAGTCGGCATTGCATCAGGATGTTTTAGTGATTCCGAGTTGAATGAAAATGTAATTTCACTTACGATCACAGACGAATCTATTTCTGAGATTGCTAAGGGTGTATTCCAAGGCGGAGGAGGAACCAATAATAAAGATTGGCAGAAGTTAGAGAAAGTTTATATCGGCAATTCTGTCACAGCGATCGGTGATAATGCTTTCAAAGACTGTATCAGCCTTGTAGATGTTACGTTTAGCTCTCCATTGGGAGGACATGAGGCATTTAAGATCGGAACAGATGCGTTTAAAACGGAGAGTGGAGAACTGACTTTCCATGGAGATATTGTACAGGGATATGCGCCGTTTGAATGGGCAACAGATCCAAATAATGTGATTCAGACGCAAGATGGAATCCGTGTATGCTATAAGAGTCTTTCTCCTACTTATTTGACAGTGATGTATAATCCGATTACAGAGAAGATTACGTTGTTGGATTATCCGAAGTACAGCGAAGTGAGCGAGATCTTAAACGATGCGCATGAAGATGAGATCAAAAGAAAAGGATTTTCCTCCTATGAGGAGATGAAAGTTGCCGAGTGGTATGACCGGTATCGTGATCGGAAATATGATGAGGATCGGAAGAACTTTGCCCTTGCATGGCAGACAGCAGAAGAGCCGGATGCAGTGTATAGTACAGATTTGTTTGGACCCTGGATCAATGCGGAGTTCTGTGCAAGATGGGATGAATGGTTTAATGGAAATCCGGATCCAGATGTGCCAACAGAACCTGATACACCAGAGGGCGGTGACACGGCATCCAATACTTTGACTGATTGGCTTTTTGAGCCGATTACGGTTCATGCAATGGACAGCAGGCCGCAGCCGTACTACACTGTAAGGCCTTATAATGTAATCGATATTGTGGACGCAAACGACCCTTACAGAGCTCCTACAGCAGAAGAGCAGGGTCTGGTTTATGCGACGAAGAATATTGTGGTACCGGAAGGGGTAGACTCAATCGACGTATATGGATATATCAGGAACTATACCGTAGATGGGGAGCCTACAACCGGAGTTGAGAGAAATACAGGCAACTATAATACGTATCTGAGAAACAAATGGTCACCCGAAATCAGACGTATGTATGAGAGTACGACCAAAGATGAGGATGAAGAAGATACAACAGAGATCGTACCAGGGTTGTTCAGCGGTTATTTTAAAGATTTTGCAGATACAACTGACCGTGAGAAATATGTGCGTGGTAATGACTTGATTGAGTCAGTTACACTCAACAGCGTAGATTATCTGCCGGATTATGCATTCGACAGCTGCGAAAATTTGAGATATGTTATCTTGGGTCCTACCTGTGCAGACATAGGTAAAGCGCCGTTTAGAGGTTGTTATTCAATGACTATGGTAGGAGACAATGATTACTATACAACGGTCAATGGTATTATCTATTCTAAAAACACAGATGGTTCTTATACGATTGAAGAGTGTCTGTCTGCGAGAGGAAGATTGACAGGGCAGGCATCTGTCAGTGTTGCATCGGATCCTGATCTTGCGAATGTCAGCACGATCAAACCAGGCGCTTTTGAAGACTGTGATGATATTACGTCTATAAGCTTCGGGAGAGAGGATACGAAGGGACTGTCTATTATACCGGAAGACTGCTTTAAGAACTGTGATAAACTGCAGTCGGTAATCTTGCCGATTACGACAAACGATATTGGGAAGGGTGTTTTTGTAGGATCAAATAATTTAACAAATCTTACAATATATGGTAAGGAAGTCAAGATATCTGGAAGCGCATTTGAAAACAGCGATGAGAACCAGAAAGTCAAGACTACAGTCAGAACATATAAAGATTCTGCAGTAGTCAGATATGTAAAAGAGTATGGTGACGCATACTTATTGGAACTTGACGAGCAGAATCCTTTGGGTGAGCAATGGCTTGTTTCCTTCTTAGATTATGATCATGTACTGATGCAGGAGCCTCTTGACAAAGAAGGAAATGTTATAAGTAATCCGCAGTACGTGGAAGATGGTGCTTATGCGACGGTTCCTCAGCCGCCGGAGCGAGAGGGATGGACCTTTGAACAGTGGTCTGGAATGAACAACACTGCTGTGGATGAGAAGATTCATGAAGACACGATTTTCTATGCGCAGGGTCATTCTGACGATGGTATGATCAACGGAAAGTATATGGTGGAATTCTACGACGGTGTAGATGGCAAGAAGATTGGGCCAACACAGTATATTGAACCGGGAAGTGATGCGATTGCACCGTCCCAGCCTGTACATGCCGGTTATGCATTTGACAAGTGGAGTGACAGTTATACGAATATACAGGCGAATAAGTCTATTGTGGCTTTGTATAAGGCTACGACCAGCGGCGGCAGCACAAACAATGGTGGTTCGACGAATTCCAGCCGTAATACATCGTCAAATAAGACTTCGTCTAAGACATCGTCCAGTACGAGTACCACGTCTTCTTCGACGGCGTCTACATCGACTACTTCCACAACTGGTAGTGTAGAGATGTATTCTGTGACAGTTATTGGCGGAAGCGGAAGTGGAAGCTATGCAAAGGGGGCACCAGTGGTAATTACAGCGAGTACCCCGGCAGCGGGATCTGTATTCAGTAAATGGGTGACAGAGTCTCCAGGTGTTTCACTTGCAAGCGTAAGTACAACGCCTACCACCTTTACTATGCCGGGTAACAATGTAACAATTACGGCTGAGTATACGGAAGGAACAGCACCGACACAGCCAGCGCCTACAACCAACAGCAATAGCACAGGTAGCAGTTCAAAGCCGAGTAATGATACTGGCAATACCCGTGTGGATATCACGAAACCAGGGATCTCGAATAAAGATCTTGCAACAGCAAATGTAAATGGTGCTACGGATAACTTTATTATTAAGATTTCTGAGACGGATGAGGCAACGAAAGCAGTGGCGGATGCGTTGACGAATGAATACAGTAGCTTAGATAATATTTTGTATTATGCAATGGATATTAGTTTGTATGACGCTACTGGAACAACGAAGATCACCGATACATCGGGGATTTCCGTGGATATCACAATACCGATCCCTGATGCCCTGATCGCTTATGGTGGTAACAATATGGCTGGTGCGGTGGTCAATGGTAACCAGTTGGAGAAGCTGAATGAGAACTTCACGACCATTAACGGTGTTCCTTGTATCAGATTTACAGCATCACACTTCTCGCCATATACGATTTATGTCGATACAGGTAATTTGACGGAGGGTATGC
The DNA here is from genome assembly GCA_951800685.1 of uncultured Lachnospiraceae bacterium. Taxonomy (GTDB): domain Bacteria; phylum Bacillota; class Clostridia; order Lachnospirales; family Lachnospiraceae; genus UBA3282. The sequence continues at coordinate 75,286 of CATOJY010000003.1, read as the reverse complement.
TGGATACGACGCCGAAGACAGGCGATCCGATTCATCCGAAGTGGTTCTTATCTATCGGCTTGGCTTGCTTATCGATTATTCTGTTTATGAAGAAAGATAAGAGAACCAAAGTGAAAACAGCATAAAGGGTAGTCTATGAGTAAAATAATAAGAAATCTGATCGGTATACTGCTTCTTGCAATAGCAGTGGCAGTGACACAGATCCCTGTATCAGATGTGGAAGCGGCTCCGACCGCTTCTGCATCTGATTTTCAGATGGATGGGTCAACATTAGTGAAATATAATGGCACGGCGCAGGACGTGTCTATTTCCAATTATGTAGAAAAAATAGAGGCGGAAGCATTTGCGGGTAATAACGAGATCAGGAGCGTCACAATAGGAGATGCAGTTAAAGTTATTGGTGCGAGTGCTTTTTCAGAATGTAAGAATTTGGAGAGTGTTATAATTCCAGACTCGGTACAGTCAGTGGGTACTGCGGCATTCAGCGGCTGTCCTTCTTTAAAGGAAGTTACGGTAGGAACGGGACTTACGAGTCTGGGCAACGGCGCCTTTGCAGGGAACCATAGTCTGCAGGAAGTCCGCTTCAGCAGCAGTAATCCGAAATTTACCTGTGATGATGGAGCGATCCTGAACAAAGACGGACGGGATACTCTATATCAGTTTCTTGCTGGCAGAAAGGGTAATAGTTATGAGATGCCTTCTGAGATCAAGACGATCAAACCTCATGCTTTCTGGGGAGACTACAATCTGGAAAAGGTGAAGATTAGCAGCAATGCGAAGGAGATACCGGCGTATGCGTTTTCTAACTGCCGGAATCTGAAAGATGTGGAAGTGCCCTTTTCTGTCAAAAATATTGATATGAAAGCTTTTGAGGATTGTGTAAGGCTGCGGAAGATTACAATTCCGCCTTCTGTCAGCATGATCCACAGCACAGCATTTGACGGCTGTACAAAGCTGGAAATTAAGGCAGAACCAGGGTCTATGGCATATACTTATGCACAATCATTGGAGTTAGAGGATATCGAAGTCTCAGAATATGAGGAAGCACCGGTTTCTGATGCCCAGGGTGGGGAAGAGCAGTCTGAGGCGTCAGAGCATGACCCAGCTGAGGAGGCAAAAGAGGAAACGGTTCCTAGTTCAGAGACGAAGCAGACTCCTGCGCCAGCCGATTATTATCATGAAGTGTCGCGTATGAATGCGATGGCTGAGGCAGAAGATTCTTCTGTTAAAGGCAAGACGAGAGTGATCGGACAGGAGGCCTATGTCATTATCGATAATGCTACAGCTACGATCAATGTAGGGAGCACTGGCGGAACAATCGGCGGCGAACCGGCAGAGGATAGTATGCCGGAGAATACAGAGACAGTGCCTGGCATGGCGGGTTCCGAGGACGCGAAGGGCGGTTCTTTCCCGAAGTATACGATTGTAAAGAATAGTGATGGTAAAGTGGTGGTTGCGGCACAGGCTTACTATGATGACGCGCGGACTACTTATACGATCCCAGAGAATGTAAAGAGAATTGGTGAGTTTTCTTTTGCCAGATCCGGGCTTACTTCTATCGTAATTCCAGACGGTGTGGAAGAAATCGGATATGCTGCCTTCTACCACTGTGACGATCTGCAGGATGTGACAATCCCAGAAAGTGTCCGGGAGATTGAGGCGTCAGCTTTTGCGCAGACACCTTGGCTTACCGAGTGGAGAGAGAAAGGAGATGGTGGTTTCCTGATCGTTGGGGACGGTATTTTGCTGGCGTATCGGGGAGAAGGCGGCGTTGTCTCTGTTCCGGAGGGAGTCAAACAGATTGGCGCTGAGGCGTTTAAGGAACGTGGAGATATCAGTAAGGTGATCCTGCCGGACAGCTTAGAAAAGATCGGTGAGGCGGCATTTGCAGGATGTAGTGCGCTTACAGAGACAGAAGGTGGAGATCAGGTAAAGACAATCAGTGACAGGGCATTCGCGGGTTGTCCACTTGCTACAGTACATATCCCAGCAACGGTAGAGCAGATTGGTCTTCGGGCGTTTGATGGATCGGATGCCGTAAGAGAAGCAGGAACTGGTGTGATTGTTTTTGAGGGAGAGAGTCTGCCGAAATTATCTTATGAATCTATGGCGACGAGACTGTACAGAGATACGTACCGTGATCTTGCCCTGAAAGGGAGCTGCATAGCGATAGTTCCAGAGACAGTCAGCGATCTGACAGGCACTGTGTTAGAAGATGAGAAAGCAGGTTTTGTGGGTGTTGTCTGCAAAGAAGACGGGGATGGCGTGCTTCAAATAGTTGCAAAAAAGGGAAATGGTTCGCTTCTGAAAGCTGGTGATGTCTGTACGGTCGATGGCAGAAAATATACGCTGGAGGAAGGAAAACAGATGCTTGGCGGCTCAGATGACGATGCTTCTGCTGCGTTTGCTTCCCCTTCAGGCATTACAGTACAGGTTAACAGCTCTACATTACCTGAAAGCGCTATGGCGAGTGCTGTGCTGGCTGGCTCCGAAGAAAATTATCTTCTGAAGATCGAAGACAGCGATGCGGCAAAACTTAGAATCAGCGATGTGTATAAAAACCTTTATGGGAATACTTTACCCAGCAATCTCTGTGCTTATGAAGTTGGTATGACGGAAACTGCTACTGGCGTGCCGATCACAGGGCTGGGTAAAATGAGTGTGGATGTGACGCTTCCGATGCCAAATGGCGTTTCAGAAGAAAATCTGCATGTAGTATGTCTGGATGCGGACGGACAGCTAGAAGAGGTGGAAAGCAGGGTGGTGTCTGCGGATGGGTTGAATGCGATCACCTTTACGGCGAAACACTTTTCTGCGTATGGTATTTACAACTATGGATCCGGTGGTGCAACGGCGGATGTGAAAGACGGTCAGGCCGTGTTTACGTCTCTGGGGAATAAAGATGATTCTCCTGATACAGGAGATCACAGCATTCATCCAAAGTGGTTTTTGAGTGTTGGTTTGCTTTTTGCAGCGCTTTCTGTATTCTTTTACCGTAACGGTGGGCGCAGAAGGAAATCTCTAAAATAGAATACTGAACATGGAAGAACTCCCGACATAGAATAAATCTATAGGCCGGGAGTTTTTTGTATACTTTCGGCGGTTTATTATAGTCTGGAGAACTATCGTGAATCGTGTAAGAAGACAAATAAGATGTAGCGAAAATACACAACAAAATATTGTAAAGGAAGAAATTACAGTGGCGATCCTGGATACAGGGATCGGCAGACATCCTGATTTCGGAAGCCGGGTGATCGCTTTTGCCGATTTTGTCAATGGACGGCAGGCGGGATATGATGACAGTGGTCATGGCACTCATGTGGCGGGGTGTGTGGGAGGAAATGGGTATGCCTCACGTGGCTACTATAGAGGGGTAGCTCCGTCCTGTCGGTTTTGTATTGGCAAAGTATTGGATCAAAATGGCGAAGGATGTATTGAGAGTATGCGACAGGGACTTAGCTGGGTATTAGATAATCAGAGCCGGTATCAGATTCGTGTCTTGAATGTATCCCTTGGGATCGGCAAGAGCGGTGAGATGGAGAGAATGGAAGAACTGGTGGAACTTTTGGATACAGCATGGGAACAGGGAATCGTGGTGGTCTGCGCAGCAGGGAATAATGGTCCAAAAGAAGGAACGATTTCCCCTTTAGGGTGCAGTCGCAAGGTGATTACGGTGGGTTGTCATGAAGGGGGCTATTTTGGATCCCGTAAGGATCTGTGTGAGAATTTTTCTGGCAGAGGAAGCCGTAGTGTGCTATATCGTAAGCCTGATGTGGTCGCTCCTGGAACAGATATTGTTTCCTGTAATGTTTCGTGGAAGGGGAGTACATGGGCTGGGTACCGCAATGCTTATACAAAGAAAAGCGGCACTTCTATGGCAACACCCATTGTTTCTGGTGCAGCGGCTCTTTATCTGCAAAAATATCCTCAGATGAATAATGATCAGGTCAAGCGGAAGATGATTTACAGCGCATATGATATGGGGGATGACTGGAACAAACAAGGATGGGGCATGCTAGACATAGAAAGGATGTGTACAGAATAGGGTTGACACAAATAGTATGATTGTATACAATTATACGTGACATACAGAAGTAAGTGTCAAATACAGGCAGGAAAGGTGTGATGACCTCTATGTATGATGAGAGAACTTTCACGAATCGACCAGTAACGATGAATGACCATAATAACCTTCTGGAAATAGAAGAACATATGTACATACTGGATGATGTGAAGAAGCCTAACGTGTTCAGAAATATGTTTCCTTATTCTGAGATACCGAAGATCCCGTTCAATGACAGGACAGTACCGCATAATATGCCAAAAGATATCTGGATCACAGATACAACTTTTCGGGATGGACAGCAATCCAGAGCACCTTATACGACAGAGCAGATCGTCATGATTTATGATTATCTGCATAGGCTGGGCGGTCCAAATGGTATGATCCGTGCCAGTGAGTTTTTTTTGTACAGCAAGAAGGACAGGGATGCAGTCTATAAATGTATGGAGCGCGGTTACCGCTATCCAGAGGTTACAAGCTGGATCCGTGCCAGCAAGGAAGATTTTAAACTGGTCAAAGAAATTGGGATGAAAGAGACAGGAATTCTGGTAAGCTGTTCCGATTATCATATTTTTCTGAAACTGAAAATGACCAGACGACAGGCGATGGATCATTATCTGAGCGTAATTCGGGATTGTCTGGAAGAGGGTATCAGTCCACGATGTCATCTGGAAGATATTACCAGAGCAGATATTTATGGTTATGTAGTACCGTTTTGTATGGAGCTTATGAAATTGATGGAAGAATACCAGATCCCGATTAAGGTACGTGCATGTGATACGATGGGATATGGCGTCAACTATCCAGGAGCAGTTATCCCAAGAAGTGTTCAAGGAATCATCTATGCGCTGCATACGCATGCGGGTGTTCCACATGCGTTGATTGAATGGCATGGGCACAATGATTTCTATAAGGCGGTGGCAAATTCTACTACCGCATGGCTCTATGGTTGTTCCGGCATCAATACCTCGTTGTTTGGCATTGGCGAACGGACAGGGAATACGCCGCTGGAGGCAATGGTCTTTGAGTATGCGCAGCTTCGGGGTGATCTTAATGGTATGGATACCACGGTGATTACGGAGCTTGCGGAGTATTATGAGAAAGAGATCGGTTATGAGATTCCGCCGCGAACCCCTTTTGTGGGAAAGAATTTTAATGTGACAAGGGCAGGGATCCATGCAGATGGGTTATTGAAAAATGAGGAGATTTACAATATCTTTGACACAGAAAAATTCTTAAATCGGCCAGTCCTGTGTGCGGTGTCGAATACTTCTGGTCTGGCCGGAATTGCACACTGGATCAATACCTATTACAGGTTGAAAGAAGAAGATCATCTCGACAAGAACTGTGATCTGGTGAGAGCCCTGAAAGTTTGGGTAGATGAGGCGTATGCGGCCGGCCGTGTGACTGTACTCACCGATGAAGAGTTAATAGTGCAGATTGAGAAGACCTGTGGGGAACTTGAGATTCCAATGCCAGGTGCACACAGCACAGGGACAGTGCAGGCTGGATAGAGGTCTTGTGCTGTTGCAGCCGGACTACGATCCTGGCTGTAGGATGAAAGTTTATGAAAGAAGTGGAGCGTAAGAAATTGCGATGGGGCATTATGATTTGAAAAATGAGGTAAACGATAAATATTCCCTGCGCGGCAGGGTGTTTCAGAAGCTGCGAGAAGATATTCTGAGCGGCAAGTACAAGGAACATGAAGAACTGAAGGAAGTGGCGATTGGAGAAGAGCTTGGTGTCAGCCGCACGCCGGTCAGAGAAGCATTTCGGCAGTTGGAACTGGAGGGATTGATTCAGATTGTGCCTAATAGAGGCGCTTACGTGACAGGAATCACGGCCAAGGATGTGAAAGATATTTACATGATCCGTTCCCTGTTAGAAGGATTATGTGCTAGGCTGGCTACAGAGAAGATCACAAAGGAACAGATGGAAGAGATGGAAGAAAATATTTATCTGGCGGAATTCCATGCGTCTAAAGGACATATGGACCAGATGGCGGAACTGGACAACCGTTTCCATGATATTCTATACGAAGCGTGTGATTCCAAGATGTTGGAGCATACACTCCGGGATTATCATCAGTATGTACTACGTGTCAGACAGAAGACGCTCTCCACCAATATGCGTGGACGGGCTTCTAATGATGAGCACAGACAGATTATGGAGGCGATCAAGGCAGGAGATGCAGACCAGGCAGAGAAGCTTGCAAATAAGCATATGTTGAATGCATATGATAATATGGTAAAAAATGGTCTGCATGAGATTTATGGGGACGAAGTATAGAATGCTATCCAAAAGCAGTAAAGATTCACATAACATTGTTTATGATTAGAAAGGACTGCGAATGGATATTTTGAAATAGAAAAAGTATGGTATAATGGCAGAAGACAAGTAACGATCGTATGGCAGAATAAGAAAGGAAGAAAAATATGGAAAAGATTAAAATGACAACCCCTCTGGTGGAAATGGACGGAGATGAAATGACCAGAATTCTCTGGAGAATGATAAAAGATGAGCTGCTTATGCCTTATATTGATTTGAAAACGGAATATTATGATCTTGGACTGGAGCACCGCAATGAGACTGGGGATCAAGTGACTATGGATTCTGCAGAAGCTACAAAGAAATACGGTGTAGCAGTGAAATGTGCAACGATTACACCCAATGCGGCCAGGATGACAGAGTACAACCTAAAGGAAATGTGGAAAAGCCCTAACGGTACAATCAGGGCAGCGCTGGATGGTACCGTATTCCGCGCACCTATCGTTGTGAAGGGGATAGAACCCTGTGTCAGGAACTGGGAGAAGCCGATCACGTTGGCACGTCATGCGTATGGGGATGTGTATAAGAACACAGAAATCAAAGTACCTGGCCCAGGGAAAGCGGAGCTTGTCTTTACAGCTAAGGACGGTACGCAGATAAAGGAAACCATACATAACTTTACAGGTTCTGGGATTCTTCAGGGAATTCATAATACAGATGAATCCATCACCAGTTTTGCTAAAGCATGTTTCAATTTTGCGCTGGATACGAAGCAGGATCTCTGGTTTGCGACCAAGGATACCATCTCTAAGAAATATGACCATAATTTCAAAGATATTTTCCAGGAGATCTATGACGAATCGTATAAAGAGAAATTTGAGGCGGCAGGGATTGAATATTTTTACACACTGATCGATGACGCGGTGGCGCGCGTGATGAAGGCGAAAGGTGGCTTTATCTGGGCTTGCAAGAATTATGATGGCGATGTGATGAGCGATATGGTATCTTCCGCGTTTGGCTCTCTTGCTATGATGACTTCTGTACTGGTATCTCCAAGTGGTGTTTATGAATATGAAGCGGCTCATGGAACGGTACAAAAACACTACTACAAACATCTGAAAGGAGAGGAGACGTCCACAAATTCCGTCGCGACGATTTTTGCATGGACGGGGGCACTTCGCAAGCGTGGAGAACTGGACGGCATTGAGGCGTTGATGACCTTTGCGGACAAGCTTGAGAAGGCAACAGTCAGGACGATCGAAGCAGGCAAAATGACGAAGGATCTGGCGTTGATTACTTCCCTTGCGGATGTGACCGTTTTGAACAGTGAAGGCTTTATCAAGGCGGTTCGGGAGACTTTTGAATCTCTGTAAAGAAAATGGGAACTGCACTCATTCTGAGAGCAGTTCCCATTTTTCATAGAGTTCGATTAAAGAGGTAGCATTTGCCTCTTTTTCTTGATTTAGTGACTGCAGTTTGGCTACGTCAGTACAGATCTGTGGGGACGCCATGAGCAGATCGATCTCAGCGTTCCGCTGTTCTAACTGTTCGATTATTTCCTCGCATTTCTTGAGTTCATTTTCTTTTTTTCGCTGTGCAGCAAGTTGTTCTTTCTGCGCTTTCCAGTTTTGTTTCGTATCGGAAACGGAAGGGATGGCAAGTGAAATCTCATCCGGAGAAAGGGTAGTGTTTAGGGTTTCTTTCTTTTCAAGGTAATATTCATAGTTGCCCAGATAATTTGTCAGCTTCCGGCCACTTAGATCAAGAATGCGGGAGGCTGTCTTGTTGATAAAATAACGATCATGGGACACATACAGCACTGTGCCGGTATAAGCGTTCAAAGCGTCCTCCAGGATCTCTTTGGACATAATATCCAGATGGTTTGTCGGCTCGTCCAAGATCAGGAAATTAGCTTCTGATAACATTAGTTTCGCCAGTGAGACCCGCCCACGTTCGCCGCCGCTTAAAGCTTTGACTTGTTTGAATACATCTTCCCCCGTAAAAAGGAAGGCGGCAAGTGTGTTACGGATCTCTGTATTGGTAAGTGCCGGATAATCATCTGAAATTTCCTCAAACAGCGTCTTATCCATATGTAAGACATGGTGTTCCTGATCGTAATAGCCAATCGCTACATTACTTCCAAGACGGATCTTGCCAGTATCGGGGGCAATAAGTTCGTTGATGATTTTGAGGATTGTGGTCTTGCCAGTGCCATTGTCCCCGATAATAGCTACGTGTTCCCCCTTTTTCAGTTCGAAAGAAAGGTGTTCAAACAAAATTAAGGAACCGAAAGACTTTGAGAGATCTTCCACATGTAAGACGTCGTTGCCACTTGTATATTTAGGCTCCAGCTTTAAATGCATATCTGTGTGGGCTTCCGTTGGTTTATCCAATACTTCGATTTTGTCAAGCATTTTCACGCGGCTCTCGGCGCGGCGGATGGATTTCTCACGATTGAAGGAACGAAGTTTCTCGATGACTGCTTCCTGATGTTTGATCTCATGCTGCTGTTTTAGGTAGGCTTTATATTCTGTCGCGCGCAAGGCTTCTTTTTTAACAGCATAAGCAGAGTAATTGCCCGTAAAAACAGTGGCTTTTGTCTGGTCGATTTCCACCACTTTATTGGCGATACGATCCAGAAAATACCGGTCATGAGAGACAAGGATTACCGCCCCTTTGTAATTAAGCAGATACGTTTCCAACCACGTAATAGAAGACAGGTCAAGGTGGTTTGTCGGCTCGTCTAGGATGATCAGATCCGGTTTTAGTAGGAGCAGTTTGCCCAATGCCACGCGGGTTTTCTGACCACCAGAGAGGGTAGATACAGAGCGCTTAAATTCCTCTTCTGTAAACCCAAGGCCTTTCAAGACACCCGTCAGCTCACTCTTGTAGGCGTAACCGTTCGCTGATTCAAAGGCATGCGTAAGAGTAGCATAAGAGTCCATGAGCTGCTGCAGCGTATCTTCGGAGGCTGACTTCATCTGCAATTCTATGGAACGTATTTTTTGTTCCAGGGTGATGATCTCCTGTTTGACAGACAGAAGTTCATCATATATGGTATTTTCTCCGGAAACCGCTTCATGCTGGGAGAGGTAACCGATCGTTTTATCGCGGGAAACTGTAACAATTCCTTCATCGGCGGATAATTCTCCCATAATAATACGAAGCAAAGTCGTTTTACCGGCTCCATTGATGCCTACAATGGCCGTCTTGTCATAATCTTCTATATGGAAAGAAACATTCTTCAGAACAGGGATTTCATTAAAAGATTTATGAATATTGCTTACGGAAAGTATCATGATTAACTCCTACATCACATTTACTGGCAGTGTTTATGACTGCGCCATAGTATTTCTCGTTACAGACATATAGCTACTAAAATAATATCAACAGTTTACAATCAGTTTCCAAAACTGTCAACGGATAGTTTGACAGTTTTTTAACACAGTTGTATACTATTAATATTAATGTTCTTAGGAGGCAGCAAGGTGGAAGCAAAGGGAATTTCACAGGCTGTGATCGGCCGATTACCCAGATATTTCAGGTATTTGGGCGAATTGAAGGATGAGGGGATTGAGAGAGTTTCGTCTCAGGAGTTGAGTGATATCATGCAGGTTACAGCATCCCAGATCAGACAGGATCTGAATAATTTCGGCGGCTTCGGCCAGCAGGGATATGGATACAATGTAGAATATCTCTATGAAGAGATCGGTAAGATATTGGGACTCGACAAAGAACATAATCTGATTATCGTGGGAGCAGGGCATTTGGGACAGGCTCTTGTCAATTATATGGATTTTGAGCGTCGGGGATTTCTTTTCAGAGGAATCTTTGATATCAACCAGCGCATCCATGGAACGAAAATCCATGGGATCACAGTACGTCCGATGCAGGAGATGGAACGTTTTGTCAAAGAGCAGGAAATTGACATTGCAGTGCTTACGGTACCTAAGAATGTAGCGGTTGGAGTGGCGGAACAGCTTGTATCCTATGGCATTAAAGGAATCTGGAATTTTGCGCATGTAGATCTGCATGTCCCAAAAGGAATACAAGTAGAAAGTGTGCATCTTTCGGATAGCCTGATGAAATTGTCTTATAATTTATCGTCTTATGATGGGCAGATCGAGGTATAATAAGATATGGAAAGAACAGATGAAGTATTTCAGTCGGCATTAGCAGATAAAAAAATTCCGATTCTTACATTGGATCATAAATGGCATCAGCTTTTTACATTGGGAGAGTGTTCTACTGAGATTAGGGACATGGAGTGTGAGCTTAATGGCCTGTTGAAACGTCAGGGCAAAGTGAATACGAAGAATCGGGAAATCCGCAAGCTGAAAAAGAAGCTGATGGATGAGATCGTAATTCTGGCAGATGAAATGGAGCGTGGAGCCACGTTACGGCTGGAAAATGAAATGGAGACACATAAACGTCTGGTCACCGAGTGCAATGAGAAACTGGAAGCCTGCGAGGAAGAGATGCTTGAACTTCCAAGACAGATCGTAGCGTTGAACAACAGACTGATGTTAGCAACGATGGAAATCTGCTATCAGAGGCTGCACAAGAATACAGAAGAACTTGAAGAGATAGAAGAGTGGATCAAAACAATCCGTAAAGAGCTGAAGAAGAAGGTGGTCCGTAAGCAAGAAAAAGAGATGATGAACCATCAGCTTTATTCTTATATGCATGACATTTTTGGGGCAGATGTGATAGAAATCTTTGACATGAAGTATGATCCGGAAGAAGGTCGCGGTGCAAAGAAGGATACAGTGCAGGAGCAGAAGGAACTGGAAGAAACACAGAAGGAGAATGGGACAGAGGCGTCCAAATCCTAGGATTTGGATGCTTCTTTGATGTAGCAGGGAAGAAATCTGAAAGGGAGTATGGTAAGATATGAAACAATATCTGGTTACAGCAGCGGAGATGAAGCGGTATGATGCAAATACCATTGAGAAGCTGCATATGCCAGCACTGCTTCTTATGGAGCGGGCAGCATTAGTTACGGTAGAAGAGATCCAGCGGCTGTATGGCAGTACGCCTTGCAAGGTGCTGGTGCTGGCAGGATGTGGAAACAATGGGGGCGACGGGTTGGCAGTGGGACGTCTGCTCATGCTGCAGGGTTATGAGGTAACTTATGTGATCCCCATGGAGGATTTCTACGACCGGTGCACGGAGGAAACGAGATGTCAGATCGATATTCTTCATGGATATCAGGTACAGATTTTTAGCATGATACAGGAAGATGAATATGATATAGTAGTGGATGCTCTTTTGGGGATCGGATTATCCAAGTCGGTAGAGGGGCGTTTGCGGGAAGCGGTCGAGTGGATCGGACGCAGCAATGCCTTTGTGTGCAGTGTGGATATCCCTTCCGGAGTTCATGCAGACACGGGAGAAGTGATGGGGTGTGGTGTCTGGGCAGATCTGACGGTCACTTACGGATTTCGAAAGATCGGACAGATGTTATATCCAGGTGTATTGTATCAGGGGAAGCTCGTTTGCAGGCAGATGGGAATTGATGAGCATAGCTTTTTCGAGAAACCGCCGCATTGGTATACTTATCATGGAAGGAAATACGGGATGCTTCCAGCACGTCCAGCAGATGGGAACAAAGGAAGTTTTGGAAAGGTACTGGTGGTCGCAGGAAATGAAGAAATTGCTGGAGCTGCCATGCTGGCTGCCAAGAGCGTATTCCGAACGGGAGCTGGTATGGTAAAGGTGGTCACAGCAGAGAAGAACAGGACAGCATTGCAACAGTTTCTACCGGAAACGATGCTTCTGACCTACACTGAGGAGGATATTGACAGGGAAAGAGAACAGTTTATGACATCTCTTAGAAAGGCAGAAACATGGGCAGATTGTATTTTAGTTGGGCCAGGCATCGGTATGGAGCAGACAGCGCTGCGACTGCTTCGTTTTTGTATCATGGAGAGCGATCTGCCACTCGTCATCGATGCGGATGGGCTCAATCTACTGGCGCAGAATAAAGAGCTGCAGACTGCTCTGGCGGATAGGAAAGCACAGGATAGACCGGTTATTTTGACGCCTCACCTGAGAGAATTCGCAAGGCTGTATGGATGTACGACAGCACAGGTGAAGACACATTTGACCGAATATCCCAGACAACTTAGCGGGAAACTGCACTGCACAGTGGTCTGCAAAGATGCAAGGACTATCGTGGAGCAGTGGGAAGAAAGACAGGGTTATCTCAATACGACCGGCAATTCCGGTATGGCTACGGCGGGATCTGGTGATGTGCTGGCTGGTATGGTCACAGGGCTGCTTGCCCAGGGAGTGACAGGGATGGAGGCGGCTGTGTCTGGCGTTTACCTGCATGGACTGGCTGGGGATTTGGCAGCAGAACAGAAGACAGAGACGTCCATGATGGCAACAGATATCATTGATTGGATTGGGGAAGCCATAAGGAGGGGAGGATCACATGCTCAAGATTAACGAAAACTATCAGAGAGGGTATGCTTTGATCGATTTGGATGCCATTCATTATAATATGGAGCAGATGCACCAGAATCTATCACCGGGAACAAAGATGATTGGCGTAATCAAGACAGATGCCTATGGGCATGGCGCAGTACAGATTGGACGGGAACTGGAGGCTCTTCCCTACGTGTCTGGTTATGCAGTAGCCACGGCAGAGGAGGCTGTGATCCTGCGGCATGCAGGTCTGCAAAAACCTATCCTGATCCTTGGATATACGTTTCCCTATTGTTTTGAAGATCTGATCCGGTACAACATACGCTCCACGGTCTTTAGGGAGGACAGTATCGAAGAGCTGGCAGCATGCGCACGCAGGATGGGAAAAACGGCTTGCGTGCATATTAAAGTGGAAACCGGAATGACAAGGATTGGCATTCGTCCGGATGAAAGCGGGCTTGCTTTTGTTGAGAAAGTACTGCACAGTGAAGGACTCAAGCTGGAAGGGATGTTCACCCATTTTGCGAGAGCAGATGAGACAGATAAGTCTGCCTCCAGGCGTCAGCTTATGCTTCTGCAGGATTTTATGGCGAGGGTAGAGCAGAAATTTAGCTATCACATTCCAGTGAAACACTGCTCTAACAGTGCAGGAATCGTAGAATTTCCTGAAGCAAATCTGGATGCAGTCAGAGCCGGCATTACAATCTATGGGCTTTGGCCGTCGGCGGAAGTATCCAGGGATATTGTGCCGCTGCAGCCAGTATTGTCCCTCAAGAGCCGTATTGTCTACATAAAAGAAGCAGAGGCCGGAACTGCTGTCAGCTATGGTGGTACATACGTGACGACGACAAAAATGAAGATCGCAACCATACCCATTGGCTATGGCGATGGCTATCCAAGGGGATTGTCCAACCGGGGGTATGTACTCATACGTGGTAGAAAGGCACCTGTCATCGGCAGAATCTGCATGGATCAGTTCATGGTCAGCCTGGAGGACGTTCCAGAAGCGGAAGAAGGAGATGAGGTGACTCTAATTGGTACAGATGGCAGGGAAAAGATCACGATGGAGGAGCTTGGTGAACTATCGGGAAGATTTAACTACGAGCTTGCCTGTGATTTGGGAAAAAGGATTCCCCGCGTCTATGTCAAAAACGGCCAGATTGTGGCCACAAAAGACTATTACAACGATTATCGCTAGTATGCGGACCGGTTCCGAAAGAATTCTTCCCATATTGTATATCCTTAAGATAAACTGACAATAATATGGTTGTCAGGTAACTGCAGGATCTGCTTCAAGCGGAGCATAGTATCTATGCAGATACGAAAATGAGTGTAAGGAAGTGTATGGTGATGAGAAGAGGAGATATTTACTACGCAGATTTAAGACCTGTGATTGGTTCTGAGCAGGGAGGGATCCGGCCAGTTCTGATCATACAGAATGATATCGGCAATAAACACAGCCCGACCGTAATCTGTGCAGCAATTACATCAAAGATGAATAAGGCAAAACTGCCTACCCATATTGAATTAAACGCAAGTAAATATGATATGGTTAAAGATTCTGTGATCCTGCTGGAACAGCTTAGGACGATTGATAAGAAGCGGCTGAAAGACAGAATCTGCCATCTTGACCAGGATATTATGAAAACCGTCAATGTGGGCTTGATGGTCAGCCTTGAATTAAATACATAAGAAGAGCATCTTTGTCATCTATTTGACACCGATTCTATTCCTTGCTATATTAATATAACAGACTGTTCAAAAATTGTAGAAAATGGCAAGGGAGAGGATGAAACCGTATGGACGATGGTGTCGCGAGTAGTAGCAGTATAGTGTGGTTTATTGTTTTGTTGTTGTTGGAGATGTTATTTTACAGCTTTGATTCTGCATTCCAATACAGAAAGGAAGAAAAACGGAGCGAAGAAGAGAAAGATGAATCGGGCAGGATGGATAAGAAGCAGGCGAGAATCGCCTATCTGTTGTGTCATCTGCCGCAATATACCAGCGCTGTCCAGCTGGGGATTGTAACAGTCAATATTTTGTTCGGTGCATTGTACTTGTATCGGTTGAACAGTTATTTTGGCTACATGGTCTATCGGATGGCCACTGGAAACATCGACCATCTTTATGGATGGCATATCAAATTGTTTGCCATTGGGACAGCTGTTTTGGTTACTTTTGTGCTGTTGTACATAATTGTGACGTTTGGTATTTCGATTCCTAAGAAAGTCACATCGCGTAATCCGGAGAAATGGTTTAGGGTCTTTGTCACACCAATCTATTTCTATGTACGTCTTACATCTCCACTCACTGCTTTGATCTCTGCAACTGCAGGAACAATCCTGCGGCTTTTTGGGATCAAGGGTGCAGGCAGGCAGGCTGATGTGACAGAAGAGAAGATACTCTCTATGGTCAGTGTAGGGCATGAGCAGGGGATCCTGGAAGCCAATGAGGCGGAAATGATCAGCAATATCTTTGAGTTTGGAGATAAGGAAGCGAAAGATATCATGATCAACCGCAATAATATGGTAGGTATAGAGTCTACCATGACGCTGCAGGAAGCGGCGGCTTTTATAGTAGATGCCCATAACAGCAGATTTCCTGTGTATGATGGGACAATCGATCACATCATTGGCATTCTGCATCTTAAAGATGTGATGCGTATGCAGATGAACAATAGGATGAAGAACCGTCCACTTGGGAAGATCAAAGGGCTGCTTCGAGAACCCAGATTTATTACAGAAAAGAGAAAAATAGACGATTTGTTTCGGGTGATGCGGGCAGAGAAAATCCAGATGGTTATTGTTGTAGATGAATACGGACAGACAGCAGGCTTAGTTGCATTGGAAGATATCCTGGAAGAAATCGTCGGCAACATAGAAGATGAGTATGATGAGGAGGCCAGCTACATCGCTAAGAATGATACGGATGGGTATGTGATCCAAGGTAAGATGCCGTTGGAAGAACTGGAGGAACAACTGCAAATCAGTTTTGAAGAGGAACCTTTTGACACGGTTAATGGATTTGTGATTTCCAGATTGGAGCGCATACCGGAAGAAGGCGAGGATTTTGAGTTTGAATATGAAGGGTATACATTCCGGATTCTGGAAGTAAAAGACCGCATGATCCAGAGTGTGCTTGCTGTACCGCGTACAGGGCAAGAGCAGGACAAAGAAGAAGGGGGAGGTTGAATCCTTCCACAGCAAATGATATGATAATTATTTGGTGGATTCTTATCTGTGAATCTACGATCCAAATAGGGAGAAAACAGAGAAAGCAAAGGAGAGCATACGATGTCAGGACATTCAAAATTTGCAAATATCAAACATAAGAAAGAGAAAAACGATGCGGCTAAAGGAAAAATCTTTACGATTATAGGCCGGGAGATTGCGGTAGCGGTAAAGGAAGGCGGCCCGGATCCGGCCAATAATTTCAAGTTGGCGCAGGTGATCGCAAAAGCGAAGGCCAATAATATGCCGAATGACACAATTGACAGGGGAATCAAAAAGGCGGCCGGCGAAGGCGGCAATGTCAATTATAAATATGTCACCTATGAGGGGTATGGGCCTAATGGTATTGCCATTATTGTGGATGCTCTGACCGATAATGCTAACAGGACTGCCGCCAATGTGAGAAGCGCTTTCACAAAAGGACAGGGAAATGTGGGAACTCCAGGTTGTGTTTCCTTTATGTTTGACAAGAAAGGGTTAATCATCATTGATAAAGAAGAGTATGATATGGATGCAGATGACTTAATGATGATGGCACTGGATGCGGGAGCGGAAGATTTTTCAGAAGAAGAAGATAGCTATGAAGTGTATACAGACCCCGATCAATGGGGGGAAGTTGATGCTGCTCTTAAGGAAGCTGGCATTATACCGGTTTCTTCAGAAGTTACAATGATTCCTCAGAATTGGGTTTCCCTGACAGATGAAACTGCTGTCAAGAATTTGCAGAAGACCTTGGATATGCTGGAAGATGATGATGATGTTCAGGCAGTGTACCATAACTGGGACGAGGGATGAGTTTATAGCCGAGTAATGGAGGTTTAAGATGGAACCGGGACAGATTTCAGGATTATTTGATCAGGCAGAAGCAAGGATTGCTGAATTTAAGAAGGAGACCTATGCGGCGTCTTTTCGCGATTATTTGGAAAGTAATATGGCATTGTGGGACAGGATCGGGGAAGCTACGGCAGATTCCATGCTGTTACAGGAGCATGGGCAGGTAGTGGAACAAATTGCAGATACCCTGGTTCAAGTAGCACAAGATCGAGTGGGGGCTGTTAAGGGCCGAGGCCAAAGAGAGACAATGCAGTATAACCTGAATCTGTATATGGTATCTTATGTTCTGCCAGCACTTTTGGCATGGCAGAGACGGTGTGGCAGGAGAGAAGAGGAAATAAAGGAGCTGTTAGATGCTATATGCAGCAGATGGCAGACTGCTTTTGGAGCGCGCATACAGGCGTCTGATCACGAATCGATTCAGGCAGGATTCAAACAGAAGCTTTGTTTTGTCACGACAGCGGTATGCCGGGGGCTGCAGAAATCCCAGGACTGTAAAGAGATCACCTTGATGAAACAGTTTCGTGATGTTTATTTTTCGAAAAGTGAAGAGGGAAAGAAGCTAATCCAGGAGTATTATGATATTGCGCCTACGATTGTAAAGAGAATTGCTAGAGAGACGGAGCCAGAGACAAAATATCTGTATTTGTGGAATACATATATTAAGAAATGTGTTGACCTTATCGAGCTTGGACAGAACGATCAGTGCAGCCAGTTATACAAGGCTATGATGACCGAATTAAGGCAGGAATATATGGTGACGGATATGCGGGAGAGGAAACGGCAGGTTAGTGCATGATTATAACAGCCGCATGAAGATGACCTATGAGAAAACGTGAAAGGGGCATAGACTGATGAGCAGACAGTATAAGAAAGAAACGATATGTGTCCAGTCGGGGTGGCAGCCGAAGAATGGGGAACCACGCGTGCTGCCGATCTATCAGAGTACAACTTTTAAATATGAGTCTTCGGAGCAGATGGGACGGCTGTTTGATCTGGAGGAAAGCGGTTACTTTTACAGCAGGCTGCAGAATCCTACCAACGATCATGTTGCAGCGAAGATCTGTGAATTGGAGGGTGGTGTGGCGGCAATGCTGACCGCATCGGGCCAGGCAGCCTGTCATTACGCGGTGTTTAATATCTGTGAAGCAGGGGACCACGTGGTATTGTCTTCTACTGTTTATGGCGGCACATTTAATCTGATTACATGTACGATGAAGAAAATGGGCATCAGTTGTACAGTAGTAGATCCTGACGCATCCGCAGAGGACATTGCGAGGGCTTTTAGACCGAACACCAAATGCGTTTTCGCGGAGACGATTGCTAATCCGGCGCTGGTTGTTCTGGATATTGGGAAATTTGCCAGTCTCGCCCATGAACATCAGGTGCCTTTGATTGTTGACAACACTTTTGCGACGCCAATCAACTGTAATCCTTTTGTATGGGGAGCAGATATTGTGATCCACTCCACAACAAAATATATGGATGGCCATGCTATGGCGGTAGGCGGCTGTATTATAGATTCCGGCAATTTTGATTGGACAGCTTATCCAGAGAAATTTCCAGGATTATGTACCCCGGACGAATCCTACCATGGTATCACTTACACAGAGAAATTCGGTAAGGCGGCATACATTACTAAGGCCACAAGCCAGCTGATGCGGGATTTGGGTTCCATACAATCGCCACAGAACGCATTCCTATTAAATGTTGGCTTGGAAACACTGCCATTGCGTATGGAGAGGCATTGCTACAATGCACTTAAAGTGGCAGAATGGCTTCAAGAAAATGATAAGGTAGCCTGGGTAAATTATCCAGGTCTGAAAGATAACCGGTATTATGAACTCGCGCAAAAGTATATGCCGAATGGAACCTGTGGTGTTATTTCCTTTGGATTGAAAGGAGGGCGCAACGCTGCGGCACAGATGATGGATCATCTTAAGCTGGCAGCAATTGTTACTCATGTGGCAGATGCAAGAACCAGTGTGCTGCACCCGGCAAGCCATACCCATAGACAGATGAACGATGAACAGTTAAGAGAAGCTGGGGTTGCACCAGATCTAATCCGTTTGTCAGTGGGACTTGAGCATGTAGAGGACATTATTGCGGATTTGGAGCAGGCAGTTTCAAAAGTTTCATGAGAAGGGTACATAGATTATGACTTATCGTAAAACATGGTTTAGCTACGTGCTCTGGGTGATCTATACGATGCTGTGTATCATATTTCTTGTCTTTGCGGGAAATTATGTCTGTATCAGTTATCTCTCAGACAGCTTTTGGAGCAGCAGTCTTTTGGTACCGGTAGAAAATCTTGCTGTGCAGTGGTTCGGGTTCCTGATGCTTCCGGCTACTGTAGCGGTGTATTGGATTATAAGAGGAACAGCGGCCAAGATCAGAAAGAAGCAGCATATTGGTGGAGAGAGGGCCAGAAAGATTCTGGAATGTGTCATAGTATGGGCTTTCTTTACACTGGGCGTATTCTTAAGAGTTATGTGTGCGCTGAACTATATCCAGCTTCAGAAAACAGCGGAGAACAGTGCGCAGAATTATGTTAATGGAATAGAGTATTTTGAAAGGGCAGTTGTAACAGCAGGCGGCTTAGTAGAACCAATCTCTTATGGAGGAGCTTATTGTTATGTAGGCTGTCTGTCTTTTCTATTGTCCTTTTTGGGTAATAAAGTGGCTTCAGCTGTCATATTCCAGGTATTTTTGCAGGTGGCAGGACTGGTTCTTGCATATGGTGTGACCAGAAAACTTGCTGGAAGGCTTCCAGCGGGAATGATACTGCTTTATTTATCTTGTTCTCCGGCTTATCTGGAAATGCTTAAGGTTCTTGGGCCGGAATGCTTCTTTTTTGATTTGTACCTGCTCATTATGCTGGTGGCAGCCAGTTATGTAAAAGCATATTGTGGTAACCGGCTTACGAAAGTTCTTTCGTACGCGGGCGCTTTAGCTGCAGGTGGGTTGATCGGTATGCTGGCTTATCTGGATCTGACAGCATTTACGCTCCTGCTAGTCATGACAGCGGTAGCAGTTGGAAAGAAAAAACGTTTGGCTGGTACAGAAGTCAGTAATTCACCAGGGATTAGCGTCTCGGTGATCCTACTGGTTTTATTGTCCTGTGTGGCAGGTTTGTGTGGGACACTGCGCATTTTTTCTCTGGTCAGAGGGACAACTTTCCCAGAGGAAATTGGTAACTGGGTAAATCTGCAGATTGGGAACAACCATACGTTTGGTTTCCAGCCTTTTTATCCGTATTCTTTGGATATGCTTTTGTTTGGTGCACTGACAGTTATGGCGACGTTTCTTGTGTTTGAGTTTTTTCGCAGCGGCAGGGAACAGAATTATATGCTGTGGATACTGTTTTGCATTGTGACAGCGCCTACACCTCTGGCGGTATTTGGCGTACAGCCATTTGGACTGCTATCCATGTATTTTTGGGGTGTTCTTGCTGGCCTCGGTCTGCAGAATTGTATTTTTGGTGGTAAGGCCAAGCTGGTGAAAACGATGGTAGAGCAGATCAACCAAACCGCAGAAGAAATTTTGCAGAAGAAGGAAGAGCAATCTCCAGAAGAAGAGAATGTACAAAGAATAGAAGATAAGAGGCTGGAAGAGAATACAGGGACAACAGACACTGAGAATGTGGAAGGGGATGTGCAGGGGACGGAAACCGAGAGTGCAGAAGTGAGTTCACAAGATGAGGAGACGGTCGTTTTCTCAAAGCCGCGTTTTTTAGAAAATCCGCTTCCACTGCCTAAGAAACATGTGCCTCGCCAGATGGATTACCAGCACAGTGTGGAAGATGAGGACATGAAGTATGATGTGGAAGTCAGAGAGGATGACGATTTCGATATCTGATTTAAAATTTTTGAAGAGCAGACAGGAATGTGTATAAATATTAGAAGATAACACAAACTATGAGAGAATCACAGATAAGCTGTGGTCCTCTTTTTTTATGGATAGAATGTGTGAAAACAGGCACTCATTATATGGGTGTGAAAGATCGTGAGGCATCATGGAGGTCAGAACGAACTATAGGAAAGAAGAAGCGGAGGTACATGATGGGGAATAAAGAGAACCATAAACACAATGGGAAAGAAAACAAAACTGACAAGAATGCAAGAGAGGAAAAATGTGAGGAACAGGAAAAACAGCGGGAGAAAGAAAAGCACAAGGATGAGCGGATTGAAGAAAACGGACAGATTACGTTGGATGAAAATGACAAAAACCATAAGATCCACCTGATTACGATCATCGGAGAGATTGAGGGACATGACAATCTGAGCAGCTCTTCTAAGACAACGAAATATGAACATGTGCTGCCACAGCTGGCAGCGATTGAGGACAGCAAGGAAATCGATGGTGTGCTGATCTTGTTAAACACCATGGGCGGGGATGTGGAAGCAGGACTGGCAATCGCTGAGATGATTGCATCTTTGAGCAAGCCTACGGTATCTCTTGTTCTGGGCGGCAGTCACTCCATCGGTGTACCGATCGCTGTCAGTACAGATTATTCTTATATCGTGCCGACAGGGACAATGGTGATTCATCCGGTGCGTTTGACGGGAATGGTGATTGGTGTACAGCAGACTTTTGACTATTTCAGGCAGATCCAGAATAGAATCACAGGATTTGTATGTGAACATTGTAAAGTATCGAAATCCAGAATTGAAGAGCTGATGATGGAGACGGGAGTGTTGACGAAAGATGTGGGTACAATACTCGTTGGTCAAGAAGCAGTAGAGGAAGGGATCATCTGTGAAGTAGGAGGGATCAAAGACGCGGTAGCAAAACTTCACGAAATGGTAGATAAGAGAAAAGCTGACCAAAGCTGATAGGACAGAGACAAAATAAAGGATGACAACAGAAAACGAAAATGCTATACTATATGAAGTCTTATTTTGGTCAGGAGGCATAGTAATGGCATCAGGACAAGGAGGAAATCGTTCTTCCGCAAAGAAAAAAACAGGTACTTCAAGCAGAAGTACGGCTAAAAATAGAAATGTACAGACGAGAAGGAAAAGTACCGGCAGTAGGAATACCAAAGCAGAACCAATGGATGTGGCAATCCGCAATGAGATATTACTGATCGTGTTTCTTGCGCTTGCGATCATCCTTTTTCTTTGTAATTTCGGAGTAGTTGGCAAAGCAGGAGATGTTGTCAGCGACGTGATGTTTGGCATTTTTGGATTGTTGGCATATATTGCACCAGTGATCATTTTTCTGGCGATTGCTTTCGGTATGATCAATATGGGAAGTACCATTGCCGCCAGAAAACTGATTGCGGGAGGCATATTATTTTTGCTGATCGGTATGGTATGTGAACTGTTTAGCATCGAGCTGGCGCTTGTAGAGAGCTACCAGATCAAGGAGATCTATGAGCGGTGCAGTGAGCACCATAATGGAGGAGGTGTCATAGCAGGCTCTCTTCTGTATGCGTCCCATAAATTTTTGGGTATGGTGGGGACGGTACTGGCTATTCTCGTTCTGGGTGTGATCTGTATGGTAATTGTTACAGAGAAATCCTTTATCGGTGGTGTTACGAAGCAGGGACGCAGGATGTATGAAAGGTCAGTAGAAGATGCTGAGTACCGCAGAGAACGGGCGAAGGAAAGACGCCTTGCCATGGAGGAGAAACGGGCGAAGGCGGAAGAGAAACGGGCCAGAGCCGCTGAGGAACGCAGACTTAAGGAAGAAGAGATCGAGAATGAAAAGATTCTGCGCATGGACAAGAAGGTGGCTGGTGTCATGATCAATACTGCGCTGGATATGGACAAGAAGAAGGAACCGGTAGAAAAGATCCGGGATGATATTCATGAGATCACGCTGCAGATACCAGAAGAAGAGGAATGGATAGCGCCAGCTACAGTGAAAGAATCCTATTCACGGCATTACATAGAGAATGAATCAGATGATCTGAGTGAAATCCGCATACATGGAGTTGCACAGGAAATATTGGAGCTAGAAGAGCAGCCTGGTTTTGAACCATCTGTGGGATTTGATCAGGAAGAAGCCATTGAAGAGCCTTCGATTCATCAGAATGGAACAACAATTGCAGCAAGTCAGGCCAGTTTGCCCGTCAATACCATGGGGCAGACACCCAACGAAAAGCGTGTTCCTGCTTTTACAGGCAGAGGGGGAGAGCAGACGGGACAAACAGCATCCCAAATAACGGATAATGCAGGGACATCTACGCAGAAGGAGGCAGCTGACAAGAAGCCTGCACTTCCAAAACCATACAAATTCCCGTCCTATGATTTGCTGATTAAGGCAAAGAATAAAGGAGGCGGAGATTCTGCACGGGAGTTGAAGGAAACTGCTATGCATTTGCAACAGACGCTTGCTACATTTGGTGTCAAGGTGACAATCACGGACATCAGCCAGGGACCGTCTGTTACACGGTATGAATTGCAGCCAGAACAAGGGGTTAAAGTCAGTAAGATCGTGGGATTGGCAGATGATATTAAACTGAATTTGGCGGCCACGGATATCCGGATTGAGGCGCCGATTCCAGGCAAGGCAGCTGTCGGCATTGAGGTGCCAAATAAGGAAAATACGGCTGTGTCTTTCAGGGAGCTGGTGGAGTCTAAAGAGTTTCGGGAATTTCCATCTAACCTGGCTTTTGCTGTGGGTAAGGATATCGGTGGTAAGATCGTAGTAACAGATATTGCCAAAATGCCTCATATGCTTATTGCTGGAGCCACTGGATCTGGCAAATCAGTCTGCATCAATACGATCATCATGGGAATATTGTATAAAGCGAAACCGGAAGATGTAAAGATGATTATGATTGATCCGAAGGTGGTAGAATTAAGCGTCTATAATGGCATTCCACATTTGTTGATTCCAGTCGTGACGGATCCAAAGAAGGCGGCGGGTGCGCTCCATTGGGGTGTTGCAGAGATGACGGACCGCTATAAGAAATTTGCAGATTATAATGTGCGCGATCTGAAAGGATATAATAAGAAAGTAGAAAGTATGCGGGAAGCTGGGGATCCTGAGGCGCCTGCGAAGCTGCCGCAGATTCTGATCATTGTGGACGAGCTTGCAGATTTGATGATGGTGTCGCCAGGTGAGGTGGAGGAATCGATCTGCCGACTGGCACAACTTGCCCGCGCATGCGGTATCCATCTGATCATAGCAACACAGCGTCCGTCGGTGGATGTTATTACCGGATTGATTAAGGCGAATATGCCAAGCCGGGTCGCGTTTGCGGTATCAAGTGGTGTGGATTCCCGTACAATTTTGGATATGGTGGGCGCTGAGAAACTGCTGGGTAAAGGTGATATGCTTTTCTATCCTCAGGGCTATCCAAAACCAGCGCGTATGCAGGGCGCTTTTGTGTCAGATAAGGAAGTATCAGATGTTGTAGATTTCCTGAAGAATCAGGCGATTGGCAATGTTTATAGCGACGATATTGAGGAGAAAATTAAGAATATCGGTGCAGGCACAGGAGGATCTGGCAGTGCTGGCAATGGTGAGAGCGGTTCGGAATATGATCAGTATTTTGCGGAGGCAGGACGCTTTATCATCGATAAAGACAAAGCTTCCATCGGCATGCTCCAAAGGGTCTTTAAAATCGGATTCAACAGGGCGGCCCGCATTATGGATCAGTTGTGTGAAGCTGGCGTCGTTGGGGAAGAAGAGGGTACGAAACCGCGTAAAGTATTGATGAGTGCGGAGGAGTTCGAACAGTTTGTAGAAGAAACAATTTAAGATAGCGAAGATGGTCAAGTAACCATATGGTGAAGGGGAAGTCATCCTGTGGGGCAGTATAGTATGTTGTCTGTTGGTATGAAACAGATCTCAATAAATAAGGAAAGGCAGGGAATGCATGAGCATGAAATCAGATATTGAAATCGCACAGGAAGCAAAACTGGAGAGTATTGTGGATGTTGCCGGTAAGATAGGAATAGCGCCTGATGATCTTGAATTGTACGGAAAATATAAGGCAAAGATTTCAGATGAGTATATGGGCCGCATTCAGAAAAATCCCGATGGAAAGCTGATTCTTGTGACAGCGATCAACCCGACACCTGCGGGAGAGGGGAAGACAACTACAAGCGTAGGATTGGGACAGGCTTTTGGTAAATTGGGATTAAGATCTCTTATTGCGCTCAGGGAGCCATCTCTTGGACCATGTTTTGGAATTAAGGGCGGCGCTGCAGGAGGCGGCTATGCACAGGTGGTGCCAATGGAAGATTTAAATCTGCATTTTACAGGGGATTTCCATGCAATCACTTCGGCTAACAATCTGCTGGCAGCAATTTTGGATAACCATATCCAACAGGGGAATGAGTTGGGAATTGATACAAGACAAATTGTTTGGAAAAGATGTCTGGATATGAATGACCGTGTTCTCAGGAATATTGTTGTTGGACTTGGGGCAAAGGCTGACGGGGTGGTGCGGGAAGATCATTTCGTCATCACAGTGGCATCAGAAATTATGGCGATCTTATGCCTGGCATCTGATCTGAAAGACTTAAAGGAGCGACTTGGCCGGATTATTGTTGCCTACAATGGAAAAGGCGAGCCGGTGACCGCATCTGATCTGAAAGCGGTAGGCGCTATGGCGGCACTATTAAAGGATGCAATGAAACCGAATCTAATCCAGACGCTAGAACATACGCCTGCGTTGGTACATGGCGGGCCCTTTGCCAATATCGCGCACGGATGTAATTCCGTACGCGCCACAAAAGCGGCGCTCAAGATGGCGGATTACGTTGTAACAGAGGCAGGATTTGGCGCTGATCTTGGCGCGGAGAAGTTCTTTGACATCAAATGCCGTATGGCCGGCTTAAAGCCGGATGCAGTGGTACTCGTGGCTACGATCCGTGCATTGAAGTATAATGGCGGTATTGCGAAAGAAAAATTATCTGTAGAGAATCTGCAGGCATTACAGACAGGAATCGTCAATCTGGAAAAACATATTGAGAATCTACATAAATATGGTGTGCCGATCGTAGTTACCTTGAATTCCTTTGTGACGGATACAGCGGAGGAGATTGCTTTCGTTGAGCGGTTCTGCCAGGAAAGAAATTGTGCGTTTGCCATCTCACAAGTATGGGAAAAGGGCGGGGAAGGCGGAATAGAACTTGCTTCGAAAGTTCTAGAGACGCTGGAGCACAAGAAAAGTCATTTCCGGGTATTATATGAGGATTCGTTATCCTTACAGGAAAAAATAGAGACAATCGCGGATCAGATTTATGGCGCAGGTGGAGTGACCTATTCTGCAGCGGCTTTAAAACAACTGCAAAATCTGGAAAAACTAGGATTTGGGAAGCTTCCAGTCTGTATGGCTAAGACACAGTATTCCTTATCGGATGATCCTACGCTCTTAGGTAGACCAGTAGGATTCCAGATGAATGTCCGGGAAGTGTATGTATCTGCCGGTGCGGGATTTGTAGTAGTTTTGACTGGAGCAGTCATGACGATGCCGGGACTACCAAAGAAACCAGCAGCTTACTTGATTGATGTGGAGGAAGATGGTAAAATAACCGGCTTGTTTTGACAATGGGAGAACTAAGAAGCGCGCAAGCCGTTTGTAGGAAAGTGTTTCAGAATGGAGGTATTATGCCGCAGATAATAGATGGAAAGGCAATTTCAGCACAGATCAAGGAAGAATTGCAGCGTAAAGTCGCAATGCTTAAAAAAACACAGAAAACGGAAATCTGTCTGGCAGTGATTCAGGTTGGCAGTGATCCTGCATCCACAGTTTACGTAGGAAATAAAAAAAAGGCATGCGCTTATATCGGGATTGAATCCCTTGCTTATGAGCTGCCGGAGGAAACGACGCAGGAGGAACTGCTTGCGCTGATCGATGCATTAAACCATAATGATAAGGTGAACGGTATTTTGGTACAATTACCACTACCAGACCAGATTCATGAGGATGAAGTGATACGTGCAATTGACCCGAAGAAGGATGTGGATGGGTTTCATCCACAAAGTGTCGGTGCACTCTGTATTGGACAGCCAGGTTTTGTTTCCTGCACGCCGGCAGGCATCATACAGCTTCTGAAACGTTCCGGCATAAAGATTGCTGGTAAAGAATGCGTTGTTATTGGCAGAAGCAACATTGTTGGAAAACCTATGGCACTTCTTCTGATCAGGGAGAATGCAACGGTGACGGTTGCTCATTCCAGGACAGAAGATCTGAAAGAAGTAACAAAACGGGCGGATATTCTTGTAGTGGCAGTCGGGAAACCTAAGATGATCACACGGGAGTATGTCAAAGAAGGCGCTGTCGTAATAGACGTGGGTATTCATAGGAATGAGGATAATAAGTTATGCGGCGATGTGGATTACGATGATGTTGCACCGGTCTGCAGTGCGATCACTCCCGTACCAGGCGGGGTGGGTCCAATGACGATCGCCATGCTGATGCATAATTGTGTTGAAGCAGGAACCGTCAGGTTAGAATGATAGAAAGGAACTGTTTATGAAGTGTCCACATTGCGGCAATGAAATGTTAGATGGGCATCTGATCTGTGAAACATGTGGAGAAGAGATCAGAATCGTTCCAGATTTTGAGCCGGAAATAGAAAACAGTATAACGGAAACTTTATCGACACTGGTTGCAGGACAGGATGGAGAAGACAGCACACAGGAGCAGGCAGATACAAAAACAGATGAGGAATTCATAGAAGCGGAAGATACGGCGGCGGACGGCAGGAAAGTATGGGTTATTGCCAGTCTTGTCCTATTCTTTATCGTTGCGCTAGTGACTTACAGCGCATACGCTTATCATATCGGTACAGTAGATTATCAGATTGATAAAGCTAGGGAATATGCCGCGAACGGATTTTATACAGAAGCAATTGCCTGTCTGGAAACAGCATATGAAAAGAATCCTTCCAGGGCAGAACTTCTTTTTCAGGAAGCAGACTATTATTATGTACAGCAAGATAACGAAGCAGCTCTTCAAGTACTATTCAGGATCATAGAGAATACTATTTTTTCATATGAGGAGGTAGAAGAAGCCTATAACAAGATCATTACGATCTATGCGAATCAGGAGCAGTACGGACAGATCAATGAACTTCTAAGAAGTTGCCCTGAAGATAATATCGTGAATATGTTTCAAAGTTATCTGGCTATGGAGCCGGAATTCAGTTACGTGGAGGGCAGTTATGCCGAGGTGATCCCCTTAAAGCTTAGTTCCAACACATCAGGTACGATCTATTATACAACAGATGGTTCAAAACCAAATAAACATAGTGAGATTTATACAGCGCCATTGTTTCTAGAAGATGGAGAGCATACGATCAGTGCCTTTTTTGTGAATGATTACGGTATAGAGAGCGACATCGTCACAAAGGAATATATGATTAATCTGTCTGTGCCGAATGCTCCAGAAGTGGAATTGTACAGCGGAGAGTATACGGAGCCTATGATGATCGTTGCGGAAGGTGTAGAAGGCTGTAAGATTTTTTATACGACGGATGAGTCAGAGCCGACGGCCGACAGCGTTCCCTATACGGGTCCGATTCCTATGCCGCTTGGCAGGACTTTGTTTAAATTTGTCAATATCAGTGAAGAAGGGGTGTCCAGTGAGGTGACGATGCGTACCTATACTTTACGCCTTAGGGATGCGATTCCAACAGACCAAGCGGTTATAAAGCTAGTAGAACGCCTGGTGGAGACAGAGTATCTCGAAGATACGGCTGGTAACAGCAAGCGGCTAAGCGGGATGTTGAGTTATCAGTTCAGTTCCGTGCTTGGAATTAGTGGCGTGGGCTATTATACGATCAACGAGTATTATGATGATGGTACAGGAATTCTGAACCGGACAGATAAAGTTTTTCTTGTCCAGATCTATACAGGTGAAGCAGCACAGCTTGGATATGATGAGAATGGCGACTTTGTAGCGGTGCCCTTATGAAAACAGGAAAAGAAAAACAGTTGCAAAATGAAAAGAGTTCCATTATGATTAGTAAGATACATGGAAAGACCAGTGAATAACCGCATGGATCGGGAGATACAGGCGGTTTACATAACAGTAGAAAAGAATCTAGGAGGAGAAACAGCGATGTACAAGATAGTAAAAGCAGAAGAACTTACAACGAACATTTATCTTATGGACGTTGAAGCACCGCGCGTTGCCAAGTCTTGTCAGCCAGGACAATTTGTGATCGTCAGAATGGGCGAAGAGGGAGAGCGTATACCGCTTACGATTTGCGATTATAACAGAGACCTTGGAACGATCACCATTGTGTTTCAGGTAGTTGGCGCCGCCACAGAAATGATGAGAAATCTTAGAGCAGGCGACAGTTTCCATGATTTTGTCGGACCGCTGGGCTGTCCTTCTGAATTTGTGTTGGATGAGATTGAAAATCTTCGCCAGAAAAAGATTCTTTTTGTGGCAGGCGGGCTTGGTACTGCGCCGGTCTATCCGCAGGTGAAATGGCTTCATGAGCATGGTGTTGCTGCAGACGTGATTGTTGGTGCGAAAACGAAAGATCTCCTAATCATGGAGGAGGAGATGCAAGCTGTTGCTGGAAATCTTTATATTACTACGGATGACGGATCCTATGGCAGAAGTGGTATGGTAACTAAGGTGATCGACGACTTGTTGACACAAGAAGGAAAAACATATGATCTTTGCGTTGCGATTGGACCAATGATCATGATGAAGTTCGTCTGTCTTACAACAAAGAAATATGATCTGCCGACGACAGTCAGTATGAATCCGATTATGGTAGACGGTACTGGTATGTGTGGCGCGTGCCGCCTGACGGTGGACGGGGAAGTGAAATTTGCCTGTGTTGACGGTCCGGAGTTCGATGGGCATAAAGTGGACTTTGATCAGGCCATGAAGCGTCAGCAGATGTATAAGACAAAAGAAGGAAGAGCATACTTAAAGGCGCAGGAAGGCAACACGCATCATGGTGGATGCGGCAACTGCGGCGATGAGACAGAGTAATCTATCTTCATTACAAATAGGTCATACAAGGCCAGTGTGATGGCCAGTGGCCAGGTCAATAAGCTTACGGATCGAGAAAGGAGCATGGTTATAGAATGACAGCAGATGTATTAAAGAAGGTGCCTGTCCGGGAGCAGGATGCAAAGGTGCGTGCAACGAACTTTGAAGAGGTATGCCTTGGTTATGATAAAGAAGAAGCGATGTGTGAGGCAACCCGCTGTATCAACTGTAAAAATGCACAGTGTATCAAGGGATGTCCCGTGGCTATTAACATTCCAGGATTTATAGAGAAAGTAAAAGAAGGGGATATTGCAGCGGCTTACCAGATTATCAGTGAAGATTCCGCGCTTCCTGCCGTATGTGGTCGGGTCTGTCCACAGGAAAGCCAGTGTGAAGGAAAGTGTATCCGCGGAATCAAGGGCGAACCGGTATCGATCGGTAAATTGGAGCGCTTTGTTGCAGATTGGGCGAGAGAGAATAATATTAAGCCGGAAGGCGCTAAGGAGAAGAAAGGGAAGAAAGTAGCGGTAATCGGGTCAGGTCCGTCAGGTTTGACTTGTGCTGGTGATCTGGCTAAGATGGGATACGATGTCACGATTTTCGAAGCATTGCATGAGCCGGGCGGTGTACTTGTATATGGGATCCCTGAATTTCGTCTTCCAAAGCAGGAGGTAGTTGCGAAAGAGATTGAAAATGTACGCGCTCTTGGAGTTAAGATTGAGACCAATGTAGTCGTGGGAAAATCTGTGACAATCGATGAGCTGATGGAGGAAGAAGGATTTGAGGCAGTCTTTATCGGCTCAGGAGCAGGACTTCCCAAATTTATGGGAATTCCGGGTGAACAGGCGAACGGTGTATTTTCTGCCAATGAATATCTGACAAGAAGCAATCTGATGAAAGCCTTTGATGAGGAATCCAATACACCCATTATGAAAGGCAGAAAGGTAGCTGTTGTAGGTGGCGGCAATGTTGCAATGGATGCTGCCAGAACGGCGCTGCGTCTTGGCGCTGAGGTACATATTGTATACCGCAGGAGTGAAGAAGAGCTGCCTGCCCGTGTGGAAGAAGTGCATCATGCGAAGGAGGAAGGGATCATTTTTGATCTGTTGACCAATCCTACAGAAATCCTGGCGGATGATGATGGCTGGGTTTCCGGAATTAGATGCGTCAGAATGGAGCTTGGGGAACCGGATGCTTCTGGAAGAAGAAGGCCTGTTGTGATTGAAGGTTCTGAGTTTATGATGGAAGTAGATACAGTCATCATGTCTCTGGGAACATCTCCGAATCCACTGATTTCTTCTACAACGAAAGGACTTGAAATCAACAAATATAAGTGCATTGTGGCGGAAGAAGAATTTGGCCGTACTTCCAAGGAAGGCGTTTATGCTGGCGGCGACGCAGTTACGGGTGCGGCGACAGTGATTCTGGCTATGGGTGCAGGAAAAGCGGCAGCGAGGGGAATTGATGCGTATTTGAGTAAATAGAAGAGAGAAAGAGTCTGCCGGGCGGTGGACTCTTTTCTTTAGGAAAATCTTAATAATTTGGATAGTAGTTTATTAAGGATTGACAAGTATACTATAGAATAATGAGGATGTAGGAGACGGATATAATTTGCAAAGACCGGGAAAGATGAGGTGTGTGATATGAATTTGATGGAAAGAAATGACCGTTCAAAGAAACAAGACTGGAGGGACGATATCAGATCCAACCAGATGAAAGAGCAGGAAGAAGAGGACAGTGACCTTGTGGTGGAAGATCTGGACGAAGAAGAGAATGAGGAGTTGGAGGAAAGAGAGTCCGGTATAAATGGTCTGCTGCAACGTCCTTATATGACAACCGTGCTGTTAGGTGTGATCGTATTGCTTTTGCTTTGCATCATTATTTTGTTGGTCCTGATGCCGAGACGGAAAGAGGTATCCGATGTCAATGGCAATCTGCAGCAGAATATAACAGAATATGCGCAGGAACAGAAGCAGAACGATGGACAGAATGGATCGGGAGAGGATAATGTTGTTAAAATCCCAGATGAGGAGGATGGCAAGAAGAAGCCTGGCACGATCAGCGGGCAGGAATCACAGACGGGAAAGAAACCGCAGCAAGAGAAAATGCCGGAAAGTGATCAGTTCGTTTCCGCAGACGGGGACAAGACAGCGGTTGTAGTTGACATTGAGGATGAAAATGACGTGGCATACACGAAGGAATTCATTCTGAATGAGGCGCTGCCATATTTTGCAGATAATAACCAGGATGCAATCTGGGATCTGGCACACTTAAAACGGTACGTGAAGCTCTCTTCCCAGCTGGAGGGTACTAATCAGTATTATTATATGGGAGATGTCAACAGCAGCGGCAGACCGGAAGGCAAGGGCCTTGCAATTTATGAGAAGAATAGTTACTATTACGGCAGCTGGACTGACGGAAAAAGGAACGGCGAAGGATCCTGGTTCCGGTTTTATATCGGGCAGAAGGATAAGGACAATGCCATGGGAAAATATATGGCGCATAGCTATTCTGGAAACTGGGCAAATGATATGCCTAATGGACAAGGAGCTGAGCACTATGACGTAGATGTCTCAAAACTGCAGGTACGGGAACGGATTTTGCAGAATATTGTGGGCAATTTCAGCGATGGCTTATATGATGGTGAGCTGTATGCCAATACGGTGGATTATACAGGAAATGTAGAGGAATGGAGCGGTGTTACCACCAAAGGGGTGTTCACACTGTGGAGAGACATGAGTGCAATTGGTGAATGTTCTGTATGGCGGAAAAATGATGATCATTCTCTGTGTATGGATATCGATCAGTCTGAGAATAAGAACCAGGGAATCCGTGAACTGTTAAAGCTTGAATCAAAATAGTGCCTATATGTACTGTGTCTGAATCTATAGATGCGCCATAAGGAGTCAGAAGTTCGTCTGTTTTGTTCTGAATCGAGAAAAATGGCGGTAAAATATAGGTTTATATTGCAATTCGTGCAAAATGATTATAAAATAAACTTGTGAAATGGGAATTTTAGACAATATGTGGAGATTTTCACATAAGAGAAAAGCCGAATTGCAATAAGGAGTGTGAAAGATATGCCTTGGTGTCCGGTGTGTAAGAATGAGTACAGGGAAGGAATAGAACGCTGTGCGGAGTGTAAGGTCGAACTGGTAGAATGTCTTGACGAGACAGACGAAAGAGCGGACGACACACGAAAAGAGCAGGAGAATATCGCGCGTTTACGCGCTATATACGCTGAGCTTCAGAAACAAGAGTATGAGGATAACGGTGATGGCGGACAGGAGGAAGAAGAGAGACCGGTCTATCATCCTTATCAGAACAGTGCCTCCAGAGCAGAAGATAACAGGTCCTCTGCCTACATATTATTGTTTATGGGCATCATAGGATTTCTTGCTGTACTTCTAATCTTTACTGGTATTATCCCCCTCTATCAGAGTGAAAGTACTACGAAATATCTGGTGTGTGGTGTTATGGGGGCGATGTTTGTATTATTTATTGTATTTGGCGTTGTTTCCATGCGTAATTCTAAAATTTTGCTCATAAAGGCGAAGTCAGAGGATTCCCTGCTAAGTGAATTGACGAAATGGTGTGAAAATAATCTGTCTGCAGAGCAGGTAGATACAAATCTTTTCGAGGATGGGACCAGAGAGGAACAGAAATATTTCATGCGCACGGACAGAATGCGGAAGATCATTAACAATAAGTTCATGAATCTGGACGAAGCGTTTCTGGAACATTTTGTGGACGAGTATTATCAGAGGTTATTTGAGGGCGAATGAAGATAACAGTAATTGCAGTTGGCAGGGTAAAGGAGAAATTCTACCGGGAAGCCTTGGCAGAATATGCCAAACGCCTTGGACGCTATTGTAAATTGGAGATCGTGGAAGTAGAGGATGAGAAGACACCAGATAGGGCAGGTGCAGCAGTTGAACAGCTGATCCGTAAGAAGGAGGCTGAAAGAATCCTGAAGCATATCAGAGAAGACGCCTGTGTGATCACCTTGGAGATTTTGGGCAAAGAATACGATTCTGAACAATTTGCCTCCGAATTAGAGAGGATGGCAATCCAGGGGATCAGCCATATACAGTTCATCATAGGCGGTTCTCTCGGACTGCATGAAGAAATAAAGAAGAAAGCTGACCAGGCGGTCAGCTTTTCTAAAATGACATTTCCGCACCAGTTGATGAGAGTGATTCTGTTAGAGCAGATCTATAGAGGATATCGTATCATTCATAGGGAACCTTATCATAAATAAGACAGAGCAAAGGATTTGTGAATAAAAGGGAATCCAGGCATGATTTTATAGACTGCAACATATAGTAAACTATGAAAAGGAATAGCAGAAAATTATCCATACCAACTCTATCTGGTTCCAAAGAGCTAATTGTGGAATCCTTGAAGCTTCCAAAAGACACGATGCTTGGGGCATCGATTGTTACGCTTACCGGAAACAGGGAGGCCTTCATAGAAAATTATAAAGGAATCCTGGAATATACGAAGGAATCTATTGTGCTGCAAGGCAAAAACTGCAGGATCTGTTTCGAAGGAAGACAGTTGTCGATTGACTATTATACCAATGAAGACATGAAAATCAGCGGGAATATTGATGCTGTACGCTACTTATAGCGTGAGTAAAGTGAAGAATGACTTTTGGAATCTTTGGAGGTTGGAATGCTTCATTGGGTACAGTATATTCGGGGGTATGTGACAATTAAAGTGTGGGGGTACTCCACAGAAAGACTGTTGAATCTGTGCGGGAATCACGATATTTTAGTGTGGGACATTACAGATCATGGGGACTATAATACCATGAATATCAGTGTACGAGGGT
This sequence comes from uncultured Lachnospiraceae bacterium, assembly GCA_951800685.1. Taxonomy (GTDB): domain Bacteria; phylum Bacillota; class Clostridia; order Lachnospirales; family Lachnospiraceae; genus UBA3282. Next base: position 40,697 of record CATOJY010000003.1, on the reverse strand, counting down.
TCTTTGCGTTGAAACCACTGTTAAAAAAGACTGGAACCAGGGCAGTTATTTTAAAAAAATATGGACTGCCTTTTTTTATGTCTAAAATGCAGCGGCGCAAGGTGTTCGTTGCAGGTCTATTCTGTTGTCTTCTGTTTTGGATGCTTACAGCTGGATACATATGGAATATCCGGATTGAAGGAAACTACGTCCTGACAGAAGATGTGCTGCTGGACTATCTTGAAGAGAAAAAGGTACATGTAGCGATGAAAAAGAACAAGCTGCAGATTGAGGAGTTGGAGAAAGCGCTGCGGGAGGATTACGATATTATCACCTGGACATCTGTTCAGGTGAAAGGCACTACTTTGCAGATCTACATCAAGGAAAATGAGATGCCTGTTTATGACCAAACCAGTCAATCAAATGGGGAAAGTGGGGTGGATCTTGTTGCAGACAGATCCGGTGTCGTATCCTATATTATTACAAGGAAAGGAGTGCCGCAGGTGGCATTGGGAGATACTGTAGAGAAAGGGGATGTTCTTGTCAGCGGCGCGGTGCCAGTTTACAATGAAGATACTACGGTCAGAAAATATCAGTTTGTAGAATCAGATGCAGATATCATGCTGCGCTACACAGAATCGGTTTCGGTGAAGAGGGATCTTCTCTATGAAGAAAAAAGATATTCCGGAAGACAAAAGAAGATGATCTTGTTTGGTGTCCGTGACAAAGAGTGGAATCTCAGGCTTGGTAAAATTCCCTATGACGAGTATGATATCAGTGGGGAGAAGAAGCAGGTTTGTCTGTTGGATGGCCTCTATCTGCCTGTTTTTTATGGCAGTAAGACGATTCAGGAATATGAAACAGTACAACAGAACTATACAGAGGAAGAAATGAATGCAATCATGCAGGAGGAGTGGCATAAAATTATAACAACTTTAGAGGAAAAAGGGGTACAAATTACACAAAAAAATGTTACAATAAAAAAGAATGATGATAGCTGGGTGCTGAATGCCCGTATGCAGTTAGAGGAGGAAGCCGTGCGGTCAGTGCCGACAGAGACAAAACCAGTGGTATCTGATGAGGAAGAGACGTCTATAGAAGAAGTAACCGAATGAGGTCCATGTACGGAAGGCAGCCAGTGAAATCGATGCAGCAGAGATGAACTCTGAACTGCTGCAAGATGACTTTTAGGACGGAGAGGCAGAAGATAGATGGAACAATTTACAGTCAGTATGGATATGCCAATGGAGCATATGCAGAATCTTTTTGGCAGGAGCGATGCCCATATTAAGAAAATAGAAGATGATCTTCATGTGATGATTGTGGATCGTGATGGGGCAGTAAAGATCAGTGGAGAGCGGGAATCAGTCATGAAAGCTTCGCATATTGTGCGTGAACTGTTAACTTTGTCGGAGAGAGGCAATCTTTTGGAAGAACAGAACGTAGATTATGCGCTGGAGATCGAAAAAGAAAGTGGGGAGGACATTCTTCTGGAGATAGACAGTGACTGCATCTGTCACACGGTTAATGGGAAACCGATCAAGCCAAAGACAATGGGACAGAAGAAGTATGTGGATGCGATCAGGGATCATATGATCGTATTTGGCATTGGCCCGGCAGGAACTGGCAAGACGTATCTGGCTATGGCGATGGCAATTACTGCCTTTAAGAATAACGAGGTGAGCCGCATTATCCTGACAAGGCCAGCAATCGAGGCCGGAGAGAAACTAGGCTTTTTGCCTGGTGACCTCCAGAGCAAGGTAGATCCATACTTGCGTCCATTATACGATGCCCTTTATCAGATTATGGGGGCGGATAGTTTTACAAAGAATATGGAGAAGGGGTTGATCGAGGTTGCGCCCCTGGCCTATATGCGCGGACGGACTTTGGACAACGCTTATATTATTCTGGATGAGGCGCAGAATACGACGCCGGCACAGATGAAGATGTTTCTGACCCGTATTGGATTTGGCTCCAAGGTGGTGGTGACTGGCGACGCCTCCCAGAAAGATCTTGCGCCGGATATGCGATCAGGATTAGATGTGGCGGCGCGGGTGTTGTCGAGAATTGATGATATCGCGTTTTGTAAACTGACCAGTAAAGATGTGGTGCGTCATCCTCTTGTGCAGAAGATTGTGAAGGCATATGAGGATTATGAAGCCAAAGAAACAAGACGCAGTGAATTAAAACAAAGAAGCAGGAAATATGACCGTGGAAAAAAATAGGACAATTCATGTAAAGAGAATATTGATTTTTGGTATGATGTTTCTGTTCGCTGGAGGAACAGCCTTCGGAGGAAGCATGCTGTACCAGCCGGAAGAGGAGACTTTGATACGCAATACGATCATGGTATTGGCAGGTACAGGGATTGTGATTTATGCCTATCTGGTCAGTGAGGCGATGGGGCTATTTCTGTATCGTAATGAAGGAAAATATGGTAAATTCGCTTTTGTATATCTGGTAAGCCTGGCAGCGGCGGTTTTCTTTCCGGTATTGCCGGTGACAGGCTGGCCATTTCTAGTACTCTTTGTTCTTCTTGGAGTGTTCAGTAACAGTGTGACAGGCATGGCGGCTGGCAGTGTATGTCTGCTTCTGGCAGTCAATTTTTCAGGCGGAGACATGACAATCTTTTGGCTTTATTTTATTAGTGGTTTGACCGGGATTCTAGTATTCTCTAACCTGAACGATGATTTTCTGGTGGGGATGCCGGTTATCATTTCCCTGCTGGTGTTACTTTTATGCCTAACTGCCAATATCGTTTTGTTTTCCAAAGAGCCGCTTAAATTAGACCAATTTACAATTCCAGCACTTAATTTAATGGTGTGTTGTGTTCTTCTGCTAATTATTCTTAAGGCGTTCAGCTCCTCGGTCATCCATAAGGACCAGGAAAAATATATGGAGATTAATGATCCAGAGTGTCCCCTGCTGGTACAGCTTAAGAATCTGTCTAAAGAAGAATATTACCACGCAATCCATACAGCATATCTGGGAGACCGGATTGCCAAACGCCTGCAGCTTGACGATGCAGCGGTGAAGGCATGCGGTTATTACCACAGAATCGGTAAACTCAGAGGAGAAAACACCTGGGAAAATGTATCGGCAATCTGCGAGGAATATCATTTTCCAGCAAGTACGAAAAGAATCTTGAAAGAGTATGTAGATGGGTCGGAGAAAGTGGTGTCAAAGGAAACGATCATCGTATTGTTTGCTGATTGTATTGTATCGTCTATTCTCTATTTATTTGAGAAAGATCCAAAGGCGCAATTAGATTACAGACAGCTGATCGATACAGTGTTCAAAAAGAAACTGGAAACGGAAGAACTGTGGGAAAATGAGATCTCATTGGCACAGCTCTGGGAGATGAAAAAGATATTCGTCGAGGAGAAATTATACTATGACTTCTTACGTTGAGAATGAAACAGATGTGACACTTCCTTTTGATATGAAAGAGATTCTGGACAAGATCATGGGGAAAGTTATGGAATTGGAGAACTGTCTTTATGAAACTTCAGTGAACCTTCTTCTCACAGATAATGCAGGAATCCGGGAATATAACAGGGATTACCGGGGACTAGATCAAGAAACAGATGTACTGTCTTTTCCGAATATCTCTTTTGAGGAAGCGGGTGATTTCACTGTTGTGGAAAAGGACGAGGCCGACTATTTTGATCCAGACAGCGGTGAGCTGCTTTTGGGGGATATCATTCTTTCAGTTGACCGGATCATGATGCAGGCAAAGGAATATGGGCATTCAGTATTGCGTGAATTTGCTTTTTTGACTGCGCACAGCATGTACCACCTGTGCGGTTACGATCATATGACACCTGAGGAGGCAGCGGTTATGGAGCGGAAACAGGAAGATACGCTGCAGCAGCTTGACATCAGGCGTGATGCGTAAAAGCCTTCTGAGAAAACAGGAAGGATAAAGAGGTAAGGATGAGCTTATGAAATTACGAAAGAGAGAAAAATCCCAGAGAACTTCTGTGGTAACGGCAGTCAGGACGCCCTTAATCCAGTCTGCGGGAGTTTTGTCCTATGTGATCTTACTTTTGATGCGGATTCCGCTGTCAAAAGCGATCGGTGATGCAGGTATGGGACTGTTCGCACCGGCTTTCGAGATATTTATCGTCATCACTTTGATCACATCGTATAGTGTGACTGGCGCTATGAGCGGTGTGGTACGTTACAGAGTAAAACGTGAACAGCATGGAAATGCGAAGAGAGTATTTAGCGCGGTATTTTGGATGGATCTTCTGATCAGCGCGGTTGTTGCAACGGTTCTGGTTCTCGCATCCACCAGAATTGCGGAATTCTGGATACTGGAAGCTTTGAGCAAAATGGTGTTGTTTCCTGTCGCGCCAGCGATCGTTTTTGCTGCGGTTATAGGAACTTTCCGCGGATATTTCAATGGATATGGCCTGGGCACGCTTACGGCACATTCCCAATACATAGAAAAAATATCCATGATCTTTTTTTCTTTGGGATGTGGCAGGGTCTTCTATACCTATGGCGTTAAGGTTTCCGACTTGTTGCAGAAAACAGAATACAGTTATGCGTATGGTGCCCTGGGAGCAATGCTTGGTGTCATGCTGTCACAGGTACTCACCACGCTTTATCTTTTGGTCATTTATGTGTTTTATTCTGGCACGCTGCGGGGGAAAATAAAGGCAGATAGCGGCAAACGCGGGGAGTCACAGTATTCAATACAAAGAACGGTGCTGCTCAACGCGCTGCCGATGGCGATTGTTGCAGTTTTTACGAATTTGTTTATGTTGGCAGACCAGCGCATCTTCAACTACTGTATGAACAAGAGAGTGGAAGAGCTGGGAGAAATCCGTACGGCTACGTGGGGGGCCTATTACAGTAAATTTGCAGTGTTGATTGGTATAGGAGCAGCGTTCAGCCTGCTTAGTGTATCTGCTATGACAGGAAGGATCAAGGGTTCTTATGACAGGAAAGAATACCATATGATGAGGGAGCGGATGGAACGTGCAGTCCAACGATTGTCTATCGTGGCGTTTCCAGTCACTGTGTATATGGCAGCGCTTGCGGAAGCGATCGTTAAATGTCTGTATCAGGGGGAGACAGAGGCGGCAGCGTTATGGATGAGAGAGGGAGCGGTCATTATTGTGTTATGCAGTTTCAGTTTTTTCCTGGCACAGCTTCTCTTCAGGATGCATATGCTTAAGGAGTTGTTTTTGTCTGTGCTTGCATCCACGCTGACACATGTAGTAGTGGCGTATTTGTTTGTACAGAAGGCTCTGCTTGGAGCGGATGGTATTATCTATGCGTTGATCGCGTATTTTGCAGTTTTTGGTGCATTGAATTTCTTGTTTATCAGCAGAAACCTGAAATATAGACAGAACTGGCTGGCTGGTGTAGCTTTTCCAGCAGTGGCGGCTGGTGTGTCAGGCATTGTGGTCATGCTGATTGGCAGGTTCCTGTTAGAACCGGCAGGTGCGGCAGTGACTGTCCTGACCGGAATTATTACCGGACTGTTTGTCTATCTGACTATGCTGATGATCTTACGGGTGATCGGTGAAGAGGAGCTGTCCAGGATGCCGCTTGGTTTTTTCTTTATTATGTTTGGCAAAAATATTGGTGTTCTATAAAATATAGAATCTGGCTGTATAAAATTTGTGAATTGACTGATACTGATTACAGAGAATCCGATAAGAAGGGCCTGAGGAAGGATGAAGTTTGTAAGACGTGTCAGTCTTTTTCTTGTAATATCAGTTCTTTTACTGGGAACAGGAGGGTATGCTGCGCTGAAGGCAGAGCAGTTCTTTTATCCAAACAGATATCAGGAAAAAGAGGTTAAGAATCAAATAGAGCAGCAAAGACAGCCAGCGGAAGAAATATTGCATGAACAAGTGATAGAGACGGCGGTGGAGAAAGTTCCTGTGGTTACGGCGGATACCACCTATCTGATCGAGGAGATTAACCTGATCGATGGATCGATCCAGGAGAAACAGGAAGAGGTTCCAGTGAAATATATCGGGCTGGACCGTGAGAGTCTGATCAAAGAATTGGAATCTTATGACAAAAATCCGCCGCTGCGCGAATTGGAACTTGGGTTTGAGACGATCGAACTGACTGCCTTTTCTAAGGACAGGGTCGTAATCTGTAAGTATTATAAGGAAGAGACGCAGAAAGGCTATTATCTCATGGTAGAAGACCACTTTATCGTCGTATATAAAGAAGATAAACAGCGTCTGCATATGAATACAGATATTCTATTGAATGATCTGAATGACAGTTTAAAAGCGGAGATCATACAGGGAAAATATATAGAAAATGATGAGGAATTGTATAATTTCCTTGAATCTTATTCCAGTTGAGAATAAGATAAAAAGGTGTAACGCAACGCAAAGCGAACGCTCAGGTAGAAATCAGAAGAATGTCTGCTGTTGAATAGGCTACGCAGAGAATCGCAGACGTTGGAAATTGAAGAAAGGTACACATAGAAAATATGGGTAAAGAGATTGCCGTGGTCGGGGGAGGAGCAGCCGGCATGATGGCGGCCATTTGTGCTACCTACGCAGGGGCTCACGTGACCGTATATGAGCGGAATGAAAGAGTTGGGAAGAAGATTCTCTCTACAGGAAACGGTAAGTGTAACTTCTCCAATGAATTCATGGACGCAAACTGTTATTATGGAGGCGGAGCGGCCTGTGTGGACAGGATTTATAGTCGTTTTGGGTTGGCGGAAACAAAAGTCTTTTTCCAGAAGCTGGGAATGAGGATCAAAGATAAGAATGGTTATCTGTATCCGGCCAGTGAGCAGGCGGCGACGGTGCTGGATGTGCTGCGGTATGAGATGGAAAGACTTGGAATCACACTCCTCCTTGGATGCCGTGTCGCCGCAGTCAGCTCTTTATCACAGGATAAGACGGTAAATGAGGGTACTATGGGCAGTGAAGGCGGGCAGGCACGCCTGTTAGTGGTAGAGACAGAGTCTTTCAAACCCAGAAGGCGGACTTATGATGCGGTAATCCTGGCCTGTGGCGGCAGGGCGGCTCCGAAGACAGGATCAGATGGTAATGGATTCGCGCTTGCTAAGAGACTGGGACACCAGATTATACCGACGGTACCGGCGCTTACAGCGCTTCGGTGCAAGGAAGCTTTTCTAAAACAGACAGCGGGGGTACGCTGCGAGGCAGGCATAACACTGTACATAGATGGAATCGCTGCAAGCCAAGTGTATGGAGAGCTGCAGCTGACAGAGTATGGAATCTCAGGAATTCCGGTTTTCCAGTTCAGCAGAATTGCTGCCTATGCACTGCTGGAAAAGAGATGCGTTACGGCAGAGATCGATTTTATGCCGGATAGCAACGCTGCATTTTGGACGAAGAGATGGACACAGCAGGGCAAACAGTCAATGGAGCAGTTTGTAACGGGGATCGTCAACAAGAAGGTAGGATTGCTGTTATTAAAACTGGCTGGCATCAATGAGACAGAGCGGGCGTGTGAGATTTCTGTTTCCCGAAGAGAGAAGTTCGAGAAACTTTTCCGTTCTCTTAAAGTGACGGTAGCAGAGACGAATTCTTATGAGCAAGCGCAGGTATGTGCCGGCGGCGTTGATTTTAGGGAAGTTACAGAGAGCCTGCAGTCAGTCAGGGTACCAGGAGTCTTCTTTGCAGGGGAATTGTTGGATATCGATGGAATCTGCGGCGGATATAACCTGCAGTGGGCATGGAGCAGTGGGGCTGTAGCCGGCTTTGCGGCCGCAGGATCCGAAAAGAATGCAGATACAGATGGGAAGACAGAAGCAAAGAAGAAGGAAGAAAACACGATAAAACCAGGACAGGATTCGCTGGCTGACCATCTGGACAGATTACATACGACGGAGCTGGGTGGTATTAGGATCAGAAAGAATCTTGCCCTGAAGACAGAAGACGTTGTAGCATGGTGCAGGGCAAAGATTGCCTCTGGACAGGCAATGATCACGAGACAGGGGAAGAACTGGTATATTGAAGTTGATGGCTGTGTGATTACAGTCAACGCGTACAGCTATACGATCATTACAGCACATAAAAAGCAGGGTGTATAAAGCTGCCTTTGCCCTTACAGGAGAGAAGACGGGAAAATGATTCGAATCAATCAGATTAAAGTTCCACTGGAACATACCAGACAGGATATTGAACGAAAGGCGGCGGCTGTGCTGCGCATTGCGCCCTCAGAGATTCTGGACTGGCAAATTGTAAAAAAGTCGATCGATGCCAGAAAAAAGCCAGAGATCTGGATCAACTATTCTCTGGACGTATCTGTTATGTCACCCAAAAAAGTGCTTGCCAAATGCAGAAGTAAACAGGTGCAAGCAGTAGAAGAGAAAACATACAAGTTTCCAATGCCGGGCAGCCGGCAGCTCCACAGCAGGCCTGTTATTGTAGGTACGGGACCAGCGGGCCTGTTTTGCGGCTATCTACTGGCAAAACATGGTTACAAACCGCTTCTTTTAGAGCGGGGAAACTGTGTGGAAAGACGGATCACGGATGTGGAAAAGTTTTGGCAGGAGGGGGTGCTTGATCCAGCTTCCAATGTACAGTTTGGAGAAGGAGGCGCGGGCACCTTCTCAGATGGTAAGTTGAATACCTTGGTAAAAGATAAATTTGGAAGAAACAAAGAAGTTCTTCGGATCTTTGTGGAAGCCGGTGCACCGGAACAGATCCTGTACGAGGCGAAACCACATATTGGTACAGATATTCTGGTTTCGGTAGTCAAAAACATACGGGAACATATCATTTCCTGGGGTGGCGAGGTGAGATTCAGCGCACAGGTGGTGGATCTGCTTTCCCAGGAAGAACAAGTAAGAGGTGTTGTTGTCAGGGAGAAGGAAAGCGATTATGTCATAGAGAGTGAAACGATTGTGCTGGCAATCGGACACAGCGCAAGAGATACTTTTGAGATGTTGTACCAAAAACAGGTGCCTATGGAAGCGAAGGCGTTTGCCGTTGGGCTGCGTATGGAACATCCGCGCAGGATGATTGACCAGATCCAGTATGGCAGTGTAGATCATCCATCCCTTCCCGCCGCCAGTTACAAGGTGACAGCACAGACTTCTTCGGGCAGAGGCGTCTATTCTTTCTGCATGTGTCCTGGCGGCTATGTGGTCAATGCGTCTTCCGAGTCTGGACGACTGGCAGTAAACGGCATGAGTTATAGTGGACGAAATGGAGATAACAGCAACAGCGCCATGATTGTCACAGTAACACCAAAAGACTTTGCAGATAAGACGCCGCTTGGCGGGATTGCTTTTCAGCGGGAACTGGAGGAGCGGGCGTACCGAATTGGAATGGGGGCTGTCCCGGTGGAGACTTATGGAGCGTTCAAACGCTTTGTGACAAAGGAAGAGGAGGAGGACGGCCGGTCAGAAAAGCAGGCAGCTATCAGAAAATGCTATTCTTCGTTCGCGCCGGCAGTGAAAGGAAATTACTGTATGGCGCCAGTACATGATATTCTGCCGATGGAACTTAACCGTGCGTTGGTAGAAGGAATCGACCTGGTCGGTCAAACCCTGCATGGTTTTTCGGATGGTGACGCGTATCTGTCCGGCGTAGAGAGCAGAACTTCTTCTCCTGTGAGAATCCTGCGGGATGAGACAGGGCAGTCTTCTCTTCGCGGATTATATCCATGTGGAGAAGGCGCTGGGTATGCGGGAGGTATTACTTCTGCGGCGATGGACGGCATGGTGGCTGCGGAGAGGATTGCATCAGAATTTATCCCGTCTGCAAGGACAGCAGAAGAAGAGGACCGGTAATTGGGATCGTAGAAAGAAAGGAGAGAGGGGTATGATTTATGACAAAATAGGAAATGCACAACGGTATATGGGTATCAGCAGGAATCTGGACCAGGCTTTGCGTTATATGATGGAAACGGACTTATCTTTGCTGGAGGATGGCAGGCATGAAATTGACGGGGACGCTGTTTTTGTGAATGTAATGCATGCAGATACAAAGGCGGATAAGACAGAATATGAGTTTCATGAAAATTATTATGATATTCAAATTGATCTTTCAGGAAAAGAAGATATTCTTTTTTCACAAGAACTGCACGAGACGACGAAACCATACTGCAAGGATGGAGATATTGGTATGGGGCTCTGCAGATGTGAGACTGTCTGTCATCTGGCACCGGGGATGTTTGCTGTCTGTGTACCATTGGAACCACATATGCCAGGTGTTGCGGCTGAGGGGCAGGAAGAGAGGATTCGTAAAGCTGTGATCAAAGTACGGAAAGGATGCTGACCGGGATATAGTTGGCAGGAAGGAGTAAAGTTATAAAGATGAGAATAGCGGTAGTAGACATTGGAGGAACTAGTATCAAATCCGGCATCTGGCAGGATGGACAAATCGTTGAAATCCGTGAGACGGACACGAATGCCCGATCAGGTGGAGAGTACGTGATGCAGAAAGTATTGGGCATTCTTGATGAGTATGAAGAGTTTCAGGCAGTTGGGGTCAGCACGGCGGGGCAGGTGAATGTAGAACAGGGGTCAATCCTGTATGCCAATGAAAATATTCCAGGCTATACTGGTATGAAGATCCGAGAGCGGATCGAAGAGCGGTTTCCCGTGCCGGTAGCTGTTCAGAATGATGTAAACAGTGCGGCGATTGGAGAGGCCCACTACGGGGCAGGAATAGGTGCAAAAGATTTTCTGTGTCTGACTTACGGAACTGGTGTTGGAGGCGCCATTGTCGTGAATGGAGAAGTTTATACCGGCTCCAGTTACTCAGCAGGAGAATTCGGCGGCATCGTAATACATCCTGAATGCCGGGATCCAAAGGTAGATATGTTCAGCGGATGTTATGAACGGTATGCGTCAACAACAGCTCTGGTGAAGCAAGTCAGTGCACGTTTTCCAAAACTACAAAACGGTCGTGACATCTTTGCGCAGATAGAGAAACCAGAGGTGGGACAGCTGGTTGATCAATGGATCAGTGAGATTGTTTATGGACTGGTTACTCTTGTACATATTTTTAATCCTGCCCTTGCTGTTCTGGGAGGGGGCATTATGGAACAGGAATATGTAATCCAGAAGATACAGGAACTGCTGCAGGAGCAGCTGATTCCTTCATTTAGAAATGTCCGTGTGGTACAAGCCGGACTTGGCAATCGAGCCGGCATGCTTGGAGCAGCATGGGCGGCACATAAAGAATATCAGAAAAGAAAAACACTATGTTGAAGACAGAACCTGCCGATTGTATGATAGGCAGGTTTTTTGTGTGTATAAGGCATAATAATGAAATCATAAACAAGATTTTGTATGGATATGACAAAAAATATGTTTGAGAAACGTATTTCAGGGCGTAGTGCACAAATAATATGAAAGAACTTTCATAAAAATATAATGTGTTGAAATTAATTTCTTTGATAGATATAATGTAAACTACAGATATAAATATTGTGATGAGAAAAGAGGCGATGAATAAGTGGTAGAGAGTAGAGTAGAACAACTAAAAGGCAAGCTGATTGTATCCTGCCAGGCGCTTCCGCATGAACCGCTGCATTCTTCCTTTATCATGGGGAGAATGGCTGTGGCAGCAAGAGAGGGTGGCGCACGTGGAATCCGCGCAAATACCAAAGAGGATATCAGGGAGATCCAATCACAGGTTGATTTGCCAATTATTGGTATCGTAAAACGTGATTATGAAGGAAGCGGAGTTTACATAACACCAACTATGAAAGAGATTGACGAACTCATGGAAGTTAGGCCGGAGATTATAGCACTGGATGCTACAGGTGCCCTGCGGCCGGAGGGATTGACGCTCGATGAATTTTTTCATCAGATCAAGGAGAAATATCCAGATCAACTTCTGATGGCTGACTGCTCTACCGTGGAAGAGGCGCTTCATGCAGATGAACTTGGGTTTGACTTTATAGGAACCACGATGGTCGGGTACACAGAACAAAGCCAGAATGACAAGATAGAAACCAATGATTTCGAGATTATCCGTAAAATTATTGCAAAAGCTAAACATAAAGTGATTGCGGAAGGCAATATCAATACGCCAGAGAAGGCAAAACGGGTAGTGGAATTGGGCGTATTCAGTGTTGTAGTCGGTTCGATCATTACCAGGCCGCAGCTGATCACAAAGTCTTTTGCAGAAGCTTTGGAATAAGAGTATCAAAAGTACAAGGTGCAATTCAGAGAAGGGGGAGAAATATAAAATATGAGAAATCTGGATAAATATAAGGGAATCATCCCTGCATTTTATGCCTGTTATGATAAGGAAGGAAATATCAGCCCGGATAGGGTTCGTGCATTGACAGAATATTTTATCAGAAAAGGCGTGAAAGGAATCTATGTCAACGGTTCTTCCGGCGAATGTATTTACCAGAGTGTAGAAGATCGCAAGATTGTTCTGGAGAATGTGATGGAAGCAGCAAAGAGTAAATTGACTGTAATTGCCCACGTGGCCTGCAATAATACGAAGGACAGCAGAGAGCTGGCATCCCATGCGCAGAAACTTGGTGTCGATGCTATCGCCTGTATTCCGCCAATCTATTTCCATTTACCAGAATACGCTATTGCGGAATATTGGAACGACATCAGTGATGCAGCACCAGATACAGATTTTATTATCTATAATATACCACAGTTGGCCGGTGTTTCTTTGACGTTGAGTCTCTTTGCCAGGATGCGGGAGAATCCAAGGGTGATCGGCGTCAAGAATTCTTCCATGCCGGTACAGGATATCCAGCAGTTCAAGCAGGCAGGTGGAGAAGATTATATCATCTTCAATGGTCCCGATGAGCAGTTCATCAGTGGTCGTGTGATTGGTGCAGAAGGCGGTATCGGTGGAACTTATGGTGTTATGCCGGAGCTGTTTCTCAAGATGAATGAGTTGGTAGAAGCAGGAGATTTAAAGAGCGCTTATGCAATACAGTGTCAGGCAGATGCGGTCATCTATAAGATGTGTGAAGCACACGGCAATATGTATGCTGTCATCAAAGAAGTCCTTCGGATCAATGAAGGCCTGGACATCGGTGGTGTACGCAGGCCCTTGACCAATCTGACTAAAGAAGATATGCCAATCGCGGAAGAGGCAGCGAGAATGATCCGGGAGGCAAGGTCAGAACTCAATTAACAAAGTGTAGGGATCAGTACCGCAAGTTTTTCTGCCAAAAGCCTGTGGGAATTAAGGCTCAGATGCATATGGTCGTGAGGGTACATACCTACACCTGGGATGGATGCGGCATCTAAGAAATGGCAGTTTAGCCTTCCAGCGATCTCCTGAAACAGAGGTGCAAGTTTTTTTGATTTTTCAATACAATCTGGACCCATTTCAGGACCAATGCTGGTTTCATAATAACCTTCTTCGATAGGAGGCGGTGCAATAATCAGGATATTGGGATGATTCCTCCATGCTTCCGGCGTATGCAGAGCCTTAGTCACAAGACGCTCCATTCCCTTGGCAATATTGCCAGGTGTAGCGCTGAATCGTATCTTCACATCGTTGGTGCCAAGCATGATGATCAGAAGATCCAATGGCTCATGGGTCATCATACAGGAATGGAGATAAGCGAAACCATTTAAGCCCTCAAAGAGAGGATCGTCAAAAGAAGTAGTTCTTCCGCTTAATCCCTCCTCACGGACAAGATAGTCTGTACCCAGCAGATCCGCCAGCAGGCAAGTCCAGCGTTCTTTCTCGCTAAAGCGTCCTAAAGTTGCAGAATTGTAGCCGTGGGTGTTGGAGTCACCGTAACAGACGATGGTTTTGGATGTAGTGGTCATAGAAATCCCTCCTTTAGATTTTTTTATATCATAGCATTAAATGAAATGAAAGAGCAATCATTGACTTAAAGAGTAACAGAGGATGAATAGTTACAATAAATCGATCATACCGATCATAGAAGCAAAATATGACAGTCTAACAAATGTAGAAAAAAATATAGCTGATTTTTTTATCAATAATAAAAACAACACTGATTTTTCAGCGCAGAATATTGCGAAGGAAGTATTTGTATCCGAAGCGTCTCTTTCAAGGTTTGCAAAGAAATGTGGCTTTCACGGGTACAGGGAATTTATTTATCAATATGAAAGAACTTTCATGAGAAGAGGAGAAGTAACAGCGGACAGTACCAGAATGGTGCTGAATACCTATCAGGATCTGCTGAATAAAACCTACAGTCTCATGGATGAGGCACAGATTGCAAGGATTGTCCAGTATCTTTTTGAGGCGGACAGGGTAGTAGCGTGTGGGATTGGCAGTTCTGGTCTGGCGGCAAGCGAGATGGAAAGCAGATTCATGCGGATCGGTGTAGATATTGATTCGCTTCAGGATACAGACAGAATGCGTATGCAGGCAGTGTTCCAGAATAAGAGAAGTCTGGTATGTGGTTTTTCTTTAAGCGGGGAGACGAAAGGGGTACTTTATCTGCTTCGCGAGGCACACAAAAAAGGGGCCAGGACAGTAATCTTTACTGCCAATGATAAGGATATCTATACCGATTTCTGTAGTGAAGTGGTGCTTCTGGCATCTTTACAGCATTTAAATCATGGTAATATGATATCTCCCCAGTACCCAATCCTCGTCATGATCGATATTATTTACAACTATTACATCCGTCATGAAAGCTACGAGAAGGCTGATATGTACGACGACACACTGCGGGCGTTAAAATCGGGAATTGAATATGATTCCCGTATCATTTAGGATTTGATACTGCTGGGAAAGGAATGATGCCAATGGGGCAGGATATTTTTGATCCGGAGAATCTGTTCTTTCGGATGATGGCAAAAGGAGTGGATCTGGTAGGGCTTTCTCTGCTTTGGCTATTGCTTTGCATGCCGCTTATCACAGCCGGACCGGCAACTGCGGCATTATATTATACAGTCGTGAAGACCTTTCGCAATAGAAAAGAGGGCGCTTTCGGAATGTATTTTAGAGCGTTTCGTGATAACCTGAAAATTGGAATACCGGTTAGCTGCATTTGTATACCAGTGTTGACTTTTCTGGCATGGGGTTATCATGTTATGGACAGTAATACAGCCACTTCGGCCGGTGCGGTCATGTATATGACATACTATGTACTGCTTTTGATACCGGCTGGTATTCTGTGTTATCTATTTCCGTTGATGGGAAGATTTACGTTCCAGGTACGGGACGTGCTGCGAACAGCGTTTATCTTGACATTTAAGCATCTGCCATCCACTGTGGTCATGGTGATGTTAACGGTAGAGATGGTAATTTTTACGATACAATGGTGGTGGCCGGTTCTGGTCGTGCCAGTGGTCACAATGCTTCTATTGTCGTTGTTTCTTGAACGTATTTTCTCCAAATATCTGAATGAGGAGGAAAAAGCGCTTTTGGGGGACCGGGCAGAACCACCGGAAGAAATTATAGGTTTTGACAGATAGCAGGGTATTCCATCTTGTTGTCTGAAAAAATAAATATTAAGGGAGAAGAAAAGGAGAAAAAAGAATGAAAAAAACGATGAAAAAGTTATTTGCACTTGGTCTGTCAATGACCATGCTGCTGTCATTGACAGCCTGTGGCAATAGCGCAGCCGAGCCAGCAACACAGGAAACAGCGACAGAAGAGGCACCCGCTGAGACACCTGAGGAAGCACCTGCTGAGGATGCGGCCGAAACAGAAACGCCTGCTGAGGATGGCGCGGCTTCAGACCTGAATGCATCCATTACACTGTGGACTTATCCGATTGGAAACTGGGGTGATTCTGCAACGGTTGACAGCCTGATTGCCAGCTTCAACGCAAAATATCCTGGAGTTACCGTAGCAGTGGAGTATCTTGACTACACCAATGGTGATGATCAGGTAAATACAGCCATCGAAGGTGGCCAGGCTCCTGATATTGTAATGGAAGGACCGGAGCGTCTTGTGGCTAACTGGGGTGCACGTGGTTTGATGGTAGATTTGGCAGAGCTGTTTGCGACAGAGGCTGGTGGCGAGATCTATGACTCCGTTGAGTCGGCATGTAAGTCAACTGATGGAGCGTACTACGAGTATCCGCTTTGTATGGTAGCACATTGTATGGCGATTAACCAGACAATGTTTGAAGCAGCAGATGCTATGCAGTATCTGGATCTTGAAACACACACCTGGACAACAGATGATTTCCTGAAAGCTGTACAGGCAGTATATGATTCTGGACAGCAGAACGTTGCAGCGGTCTACTGCTCTGGACAGGGTGGAGACCAGGGAACAAGAGCGTTGATCAATAATCTGTACAGCAGTACTTTCACAAATGCAGATCATACAGAGTATACAGCTAACACACCAGAGAATATCAAGGCTTTAGAAACACTGTATGCTCAGGATGGCATTAACTTTGACGCTTCCATCAACGGTGGCGAGGAAATTACGTTGTTCCGTAACGGCACTCTGGCAATGTCCCTGTGCTGGAATGCGGCACAGCAGACCAACACCGATAATGGAGAGGCTGGCAAGACAAACAACGGCGATACGATTATCCCGATGTTATTCCCTTCCGATGATGGTAAGACAGAGCTTTGCGGCGGTATCTGGGGATTTGGTATTTTTGATAACGGCGATCAGGCTAAAATTGATGCTGCTAAGACATTTATCGACTTTATCTGCAATGATCCCGACCAGGTAAATGAGAGCGTTAAAGCTTCTACATACTTCCCGGTACGTCCTACCCTGACAGGCATTTATGATGGAACAGATACAGCAGAGGTTATGAATACATTCTCTACACACTTTATGCCTTCTATGGGTGACTACTATCAGGTAGTTCCGGGCTGGGCAGAAGCTCGTACAGAATGGTGGAATATGCTCCAGCGTGTAGGCACAGGCGGAGATGTTGCAACAGAAGTAGAGACCTTTGTGACCAATGCAAATGCGGCGGCTGCACAGTAATCAACTGAGCAGGAAATTTTTGAAGGAAAATGAGTTTTGACTGTTATGGTCAGCGGGCTGGAACCAGGTTCTCTGGTTTCAGCAGCTGCCCCTAGACAGATCAGAGGTTTTTCAGTCAGCAAAAGATCTGGCTGGAATGGATGAGGAGGCGCGTGTTCCTTATCCTGTGCAGTATTAGTAAATGAGAGGGGTGTGTTCATGGCTAAATCATCCGTTGTGACAGGCAGAAGTAAGGCGCTGGTAAGAAGAGAAACACGTTCGGCGTATCTTTTTCTTCTGCCTAATTTAATTTTTTTCGTGGGATTTGTTATTATACCGATGGTCCTGTGTATCTATACAAGTTTTTTTGATTCCACAATGGGCAAGGACGCAGAGGACATTTTTATCGGTCTAAAAAACTATACAGAACTTTGGAAAGATCCAGTATTTTTGCGCGCTTTAAAGAATACCTTTATCATCGTGATTGTTGCGGTTCCTAGCGTGTGTATCTTTTCTCTATGGGTGTCAGCTCTCATTTATAAGATGAAGGGTGCTGTTCTATCTACGTTCCGCTGTATTTTCTATCTGCCGGTGGTTACAGGTTCAGTAGCGGTTACTGTAGTATGGAAATGGATGTTTAATAATTATTACGGTATTTTCAACTATGTAGGAAAAGGTCTTGGCCTGATCGATAACAATATTAACTGGCTGGGGGATGAAAGATTTGCGTTATGGTGTATCATACTAATTCTCTTTACCACTTCTGTAGGACAGCCGATCGTATTGTATGTCTCTGCGCTGGGAAATGTGGATTCTTCGTTGGTAGAGGCTTCTGAAGTAGACGGAGCCAACAATATTCAGAAATTCTGGAAGATCAAGTGGCCGTTAATCATGCCAACAACACTGTATATTTTGGTCATCACTACGATCAATAGTTTCCAGTGCTTTACGCTGATCCAGCTCTTAACTTCAGGTGGACCGAACCACAGCACAGACACGGTCATGTTCTATATCTATTATTCGGCATTCAAGCTGTACCGTTACGGTTACGGAAATGCGATGGGCGTTGTTCTTGCTATCTTTATCGCACTTCTCTCTGCTGTGCAGTTTAAGCTGGCCAAGGAAAAGTAGGAGGTGAAAGTATGAATTCAGATTCAGGTATAAAACGTACAAGTTTGTATAAGATCGTATCGGTCATTGTTTTGGTGATTCTGGCGATTCTGTTTGCTTTCCCTCTGTATTGGATTATTACAGGCGCTTTCAAGACAAATGCATCGATCAATGCAACATCTCCAGATTGGTTCCCAAAGGAATGGGTATTGGATAATTTCACTAAACTTTTCAGTAAGCAGTCGGCACCTTTATGGGAACTGGCAGTTCCCTTTAGCAGCAAATTTACTGCAGATGGGAAACCTTACATCTTCACTGCTGGCCCTGTTGTACCGGCGGCCATTCGTTGGCTGGTCAATACAGTATTTATGGCTGTGATGGCGATGATACTGACTTGTATCACATCCGCTATGGCTGGATATGCGCTAGCTAAGAAACGTTTCCGCGGCCGTGCATTGCTTTTTACGCTGATTGTGTGTGCGATGGCATTACCCAAACAGGTGATTCTGATTCCTCTATTGCGGGAAATGTCGGCCCTGTCGCTTTATAATACGATTTGGGCAGTTATCTTTCCGACAGTCGGATGGCCTTTTGGTGTATTTCTTATGAAGCAGTTTTCAGAAGGCGTTCCAGGAGAAATGCTTGAGGCTGCCAGGATCGATGGCGCAGGAGAGGCAAAGACATTTATTGAGATCGTATTACCAATGATCAAACCGGGAATTGGTGCTCTGGCTATCTTTACATTTATTACCAGTTGGAACGATTATTTCATGCAGTTGATCATGCTTAACAGTACAGGCAAACTGACAATATCACTTGGTATTGCGAAACTGCAGGCAGAGAACTCTACCGACTTTGGTCTGATCATGGCAGGTGCATCGTTGGCCGCAGTACCAATCATTACGATATTTATTATCTTCCAGAAGTACTTCACGCAGGGAATTGCCATGGGTGCTGTAAAGGGTTAGATGATACTATTCTGGCTACTAAAAAAGTGCAGTGATAAGAAAGGAAACCACCGATTGCATACTGTCGGTGGTTTTCTCTGTTGAATTATGTTTTTTTATGGTATACTATCCTGTGTGATTTTATGTATTGGATTTTCAAGCTTAAAATCCGATAAAGATCAGGAAATCCGGAAACAGGAGAGGACAGTATGTCAGAGAATACACAAATCAGAGAAATGATGAAAGATAAGAAAAGAATCGTAATCAAGATCGGCTCATCGTCCTTGCAGCATATGCAGACGGGAGATCTGGACTACACGAAACTGGATGTGCTGGTGCGTGAGCTGTGCGATATCAGAAACCGCGGTAAGGATGTGGTATTAGTGACATCTGGCGCTGTGGCGGTAGGCAGAAAAGCAGTAATGATGCAAGGAATCGACCAGGATGATCCCACCGCGGTGAAACAGGCCTGTGCGGCCATTGGTCAGGCTAGACTGATGATGACTTATCAGAAGATCTTTGCCGAATATAACCAGGTGGCAGCGCAAATCTTGATGACGAAGAATACGATTATCGATAATCTGAACCGTTTTAACGCCCGCAATACATTTGCGGAATTATTCAAGCTGGGCGTGGTGCCGATCGTCAATGAAAATGATACAGTAGCTACCTATGAGTTGGGAATTGGAGACAATGATACGTTATCTGCCATCGTTGCAGCATTAATTGATGCTGATATGCTGATTCTGTTATCGGATATTGACGGACTCTACACCGACGATCCGAGAAAGAACCCAGATGCGAGCTATATAGAAGTAGTGGACGGACTGACAGATGAACTGATGGAGATGGGAAAAGCATCTACTGGGAGTTCTTCTGGTACGGGCGGCATGAATACGAAGCTGCAGGCGGCCAGAATCGCTGGTAATATGGGTGTAGATATGGTAATTGCAAACAGCGCAGACATTAAGGTGATCCACAGAATTCTGGCAGGACAGAACATCGGGACGTTGTTCCTGGCCCATAAAGAGGACGGGTTTGATCTGCCGCTGTATGTACAGCAGATGGCACATGAGTAGAGGATGGTTAGGAATTATGGAGAAAAGTAATCAAAAAATGACCGTAGAACAGATGACAGCAAGAATCAATGCATTATATCATAAATCACAGGCGGAAGGACTGAACGATGCGGAGAAAGAGGAACAGAAGCAGCTGCGCAGCGCCTATGTAGCGAATGTGCGGGCAAACTTAAGAGGGCAGCTTGACAACATCTCTATTATAGAGAAGGATGGTTCCATTACTGATCTTGGTAAAAAGCATGGAAAAAAGGGATGACAGCGGAAGTTTCTGAATGGAAAGGATTATTGGAGCAAGGGCAGATGGAAGATTGTCATTTTACCTGTGGGCAGACACCGCCCACAGAAGCAGATACACTGAGTAAAAGCGTGATCCGCAGGCAAATACTAGCCAGAAGAGACCAACTGGAACCAAAAATAAAAACGTGTTATGATAGGGAAATACGAAAGAGAGTCTTTGGGCATCCTGCTTACCAGAAAACACAGATTGTGCTTGCCTATGCGAGTTACCGAAGTGAGGTAGCTACAACAGAACTGATCAGGCAGGCATTGGCTGACGGAAAGTATGTGTTTGTACCAAAGGTTGTGGGTGAGGAGATGGAATTCTGGCAGATCATGTCGTTAGAGGATTTGTGCAGCGGCTATAAAGGGATTCCTGAACCGAGAACGGATATTTCTTTTCCAAAATGGATAGAAAAGCAGGGGATTTGGACACATACGGTGCAGGAGAACATTCCAGAGCAGCAACGGACGTTATGCCAGGCAATGATGTGGATGCCAGGAGCGGTATTTGACAGAAAGAAACACCGGATTGGCTATGGAAAAGGATTCTATGACCGGTATCTTGCCAGATGGTTCCACCGTGCAAAACTGTTTTCTGGTGAAAATGGGGAGGAAGTATCATTGACTATAATGGCGCTTGCCTATAGCTGCCAGGTGGTTTCACAACTTCCTTACGAAGGTCATGATATACTGCCAGATCTGGTGATTACAGAGACAGAGATTTTGACGTGATACTACGCATATTTTTTGTAGAAATGATATTTGTGTGTTAGCGTGAATGTCTGTAAGATTTGGCATTCTCGATTGATCAGCCATTACATATGAGGGGATATTATGAAGAAAACAATTATCGTTATGCCGGTAGCCAATGAAGAGTCGACTATGGAACAGATCTTAGAGGAAATTTTGGCGCTTCCTTATGACAATTTATTTATTTACCCGGTAGTAGACAGCTATTCCAAGGATAGGACAGAAGAAATTATTCGTAAGAAGGCGGCAGAAAGCGACCGGGTGAAATGTATTTTTTATAAGGAATCAAAGGGTGTCATCAGCTGTTATCTGGAAGGGTTCCGCCAGGCACTGGCAGACGGGGCGGAACAGATTCTGGAAATGGACGGTGGCGGAAGCCATATGCCATCTGAAATACCGCAGTTTCTTGAGAAGATGGAGGAAGGCTATGACTGTGTGTGGGGATCCCGCTTTATGAAAGGCGGATCCATGCGGGAACAGCCTTTTTACAGGCGTATTCTAAGCCAGGGCGGTACTTTTCTTGCCAATTTTGTGTTGGGAACCAGACTCAAAGATATGACCAGTGGATTTGAGTGTTTTAAATGCAGCGTGTTAGAACGCATGAACTTAGATGCGTTTTTGTCTACCGGACATATGTATCAGACGGAAATGCGTTTTTACTGCAGGAATTTACGGACAATCGAAGTGCCTATTCATTATGTAGGAACTGCATCCAGTCTGAAAGGCAGTTCTGTTCTGGAAGCACTTCGTCTGCTATTTAAGTTAAAGAAAAACGAGCGCTGCATCACTTCATCACAGTCTGGACGACATTAGGAGTTTCAATAAGGGCAAAGAGAAACAGGATTATCAACATGGAAAAAATAAAGTATCTGATTTTAGGGGCCGGGCCATCTGGACTTACGCTGGCGCACCGGTTAAAGGAGCGGGGAGAAACGTCTTTTCTGCTGTTGGAAAAGGAAGAAGAAGCGGGCGGCTTGTGCCGCTGCGTTTGTGTAGATGGCAGCCCATTGGATCTGGGAGGCGGACATTTTTTGGATGTCAGAAGGCCGGAAGTTACTTCGTTTCTCTTTCAGTTTATGCCAAAGGAAGAGTGGTCGCTCTTTGAGCGGGACAGCCGCATCTGGATGAGCGGAAGGGAAATCAGCCACCCATTGGAAGCGAATATCTGGCAATTTGACCTGCAGGAACAGGTAGCATACCTGACTTCGATTGCAAAGGCAGGCTGTAATCTGGATCAGCCTATGCCGGAGCGTTTTGTGGAATGGATCACCTGGAAGCTTGGGAAACGGGTCGCCGATCACTACATGATTCCCTATAATCAGAAGATGTTTGCGGATGAATTGGACGAATTGGGGACATACTGGCTGGAGAAACTTCCGAATGTAAACTTCGAGGAGACATTGTTATCTTGTCTGACCCATAAACCCTATGGAACACAGCCAGGACATGCGTCCTTCTATTACCCAAGGAAACACGGCTATGGGGAAGTGTGGCTCCGTATGGCAGAGGCGCTTTCGCCGAAAGTAATATACGGAGCGGAAGTTGTTATGCTGGATTGTGAGAATCGCCGGGTCAAGACAAGGACAGGAGAACTATTCGAAGCGGAAACTGTGATCACTACAGTTCCTTGGCAAAGTTTCGAACAGATCGTCGGTATGCCGGAACAGATCAAAGCGTTAATATCCAGCCTGAAATCCAACGCCATAGAGATACGGTATGTGCCAAAACGTCTGGATACTGCGGCCCAGTGGATTTATGAGCCGGATCTGTGTCTTCCATGGCACAGGATCCTCGTTAGGCATAATTTCTGTCTAGGAAGCAGAGGCTACTGGCTGGAAACAAGAAAAGAGCGGACGGACTTGTTCAAGGATGCTGCGTTAAAACTTCCAGGTGTCTCAGAATATGCGAACGAGAAGCGCTATACATGTGATCTGGGTATAACGAACACAGGGCAAGAGGAAGAATATCATTATTTGAATTCGTATGCATATCCGTTGAATACTGTCGGTAAGCCGGAAATAATGGCAAAGCTGCTTGCCTTCTGCAGGACAAGACAGATTTATGGGCTGGGACGCTGGGGGGAACACTGCCACTATAATTCCGATGTGGTAGTGGATCTCGCGATGCGCCTTGCCGATAGGATCATACATGTGTGACTCCAGGGAATTTCGTATTGATGAGGACTGCACTTTGGAAAGTGTCCTGGATAAAAGATAGACTACAGGCTTATGTGTTGTAACTGCAGCCTTGCAGGTTGAATAGAAAGGCATGGTTATTCAAATGAAAAAAGCAATCATTAGAAAAATAATCTATAGCTTTATTGTGTGTATCTTGTTGGGCGCAGTTATGCTTGTACTGACACATACAGCACAGAACGGAATGGCGACAACAGAGATTCTGCCACAGATCAACCCAGATCCGGTATATGTCACTTGTGAGAAAGGCGAGACATTAGAAGTCTCTCTGACGGCAAAAGAGGATTTCCAAAGCAGCGGATTTCAGGTTCTTCTGGTAAATATTGCACAGGACAGCAGAGGTACCGTGCGCTTTACGTTGACGGATGACTCGTCCAATGTTCTTATGAATCAGGTGATTCCGGTAGAGACGATCACTCCAGGGAAATGGTTTCTAATTTCAGGAGAGGCCTCTTTTATAGCTGGACAGACATATCGGATCTCTGTTTTTGCAGACGGAAGTTCCCCGTATTTTATGCAGGTGCCCGCCGAAAAAGGAGATTTGCTGCCTTTCTATGAACAAGTCATCAAGAACGGGGAAGTGCTGGAGTGTGGTATTTC
Organism: uncultured Lachnospiraceae bacterium; assembly: GCA_951800685.1. Classification (GTDB taxonomy): domain Bacteria; phylum Bacillota; class Clostridia; order Lachnospirales; family Lachnospiraceae; genus UBA3282. The sequence goes on along the minus strand of CATOJY010000003.1, from coordinate 16,932 downwards.
TATGGGAATTAACCGGGTAGAACCAATCCGCATCACCTATGGAGATATTTTTTATTATTCGGTACCTCTTTCTTTCCTGTTTGCTGCTGTGGGTCTGCTCTGTATCTGGGCAGGATGGCAGAGAATATGGACAGTGGTCTGTCATGCCCAAAGCAGATTTGATATCTTCGCCAAAAAACACGGCAGTGATCTTTTTCTGCTGATTTTATTCGGTACTATCTGTATCAGTATCTATTCCAGGGCTTATCTGAAAGGCGCTTATATTTCTGCGGATTCTACAGGATATCTGCGGGAAGCAGTCAATCTTGCAGCAGGCAATGGATTCTCTTATGATGGACTTGCAGGATATGATACCTGGTTCGCCAACTGGCCCATCCTATATCCTGTGTTGATTGCAGCCGTGATGCTTGTCACTGGTACAGAGGCTTATCTGGCATCCAAGATCGTGGCAATGCTGACTGCCGGCCTTCTTCTGTTGCTGATGCGCAGATGCTTTGGCAAAGACGCCTGGCTGTATAGCCTGTGCCTGACCAATATCGGTTATCTGAATCTGAGCTACTATACATGGAGTGAAATTCCTTTTATTTTGTTTCTCTTCTGTTTTGCTCTGATTTTAGCAAAGATACTGCGGGAAGAGCAGTCATCGATTGGCTGGTATATCTCTTTAGGCATTATGGGATTATGTTGTTTTTTGACAAGATATTACGGAGTCTTCGTTTGGATTGTGGTGGGATGTTATCTGCTTGCCCTGTTTGCCGCCTACCGGCGCAAAAAAATGCAGGCCGACTTGTCCAAACTTGTCAGATTGACGGCCACCGCTTTTATATCCGGTATCTTAAGTCTAGCTTATCTTTTTGTAAATAAAGTGAAGAACGGCATGGCATCCGGCGTAAGCCGTACCATGTGGTGGGATGATTACAGGATCCTGACGGACGACCTGATCGAGAGTCTGTTGACGGAATTTTTCAATATCTTTTCCATGCAGATTCCGGAGTTGATAGAGGGATTCCCGTATCAGATCAAGGTGTTTGCGGTAGTAGGTATTCTGGCTGGGATTGGCTGGCTGATCGCTGCAAACTGCAGGCGCTTTACAAGAGAGTCTGTATTGATCGTTACGGCGGTGGTCTATGATGTGGTCTTTATCGGCATCCGGTATGTGTCTTCCATGGACAGTTTCTATTTCCGTTTCTTCGAACCAGCAACATTCCTGTTGTGCATTGCCTTGATTGGACTCCTACTCCCTTATCTCCGGGGCACAAAGGGATTTCGTTACTTTGCAGGAATGGTGACATTGCTTGTGTTTGCTGCAGTCTGGTCTGTCTTTGCAAACGGCGGCATGGACCGGAAAGATAATTATTATCTTGCGCTGGAAGAACAGTGGGAAACGGCCTATCAGGGAGTTCCACAAAAGTCAGTGATCATCTTTAACGATATTGATTTCCGCTCTTCCTATTATCGTCCAGATGTGGTGGAAGGAATGATCACACCGGGAGATGAGTTTGCGGATCTGCAGAACACCTATTATGGTTCCGACCATCTGTGCATCCGCGCGGAGTTTGCCGAAGCGATGTTAGAATCCGGCGAGTACAAGGAAAGCGTGACACGCAAGCTGGCGGCTGGGCTTACAGGGAAGGAAAAGACAGAGTTTGTGGTGATCCCGCTGCAGGAAACGATAGAATAGAACAAATATTACCAGGGTTCAAATCGTGCTGAAATCAGGTTCAGATTGTCCCTGGTTTTTTGTGTGTAATGTGATAAAATGGACATCATTTATGATATGCAGAGGGTATTGCCATGGAGAAAATCAGAAACAGTCTTTTTTCGAAGCTAATCCTGTTAGTGATGCTGGTTATCATTCTGCCGAGTATTGTATCCAATGTGATAGCATACCGGCAGAATTATTATATGATCCAGCAGCAGATCATTGACTGGAATGAGAACAGGATGGAGATTGGCATGGAGCAGGCCAAAGGGAAGATCAGGCAGATTGAACAGGCGCCGCTGAACTTATATGAACATCCAGATGTGGTCAGGATCTTGAGTCTCCAAACGCCTTTTACCGATATGGAGCGTTATGTGATCCGTAACTATGGAAAATCTGTCAGCGACAGGAATTCTTCCGTATTTCGTGTTGTCATGTACTGCCAAAACGGAGAAATCATTGAAGGAATCTATGCCGATGACCATAATAGAAAAAGAATTGGCCAATACCAGGATCCGGAACCAAACGGAGAAATGTTTCAGGTGGGAAAAGATGAAGCCAAAAAACCAGCATTTCTCATCTACCATGCGGATCTCCAGAACGTACCAGCTTATGACACGATAGTAAGCATGCGCATCTACGTGGATAACAAGGAGATGCAGGATTTAGCTGAGACACTATGTGGGCAATATAAGGATAGCGCCGTGATGGCATACTTAGGAGAAGGTGGGAAAGAACTGGCTTACACATCCGTTCCTTTTCTGGAGGCAGACTACGATGAAAAAGCGCTTCTAGATCACCAATATGCGAAGGGCAGGCTTGACGGTGCAGAGGGCATGTTTTTTCTGAAAAGGGATTTCTATAAGGGGACAGAGATCCGGCTTCTTATGTTCGTGCATGACCACTGGTTTGCGGATCCTGCAAAGCGGGTGGTGCTTGGAGCGATCGCAGTACAGGGCTGTCTACTGGCAGTATCGGTCTTATTTCTTTTTCTGGTGTTTAATCTGTTCATTTCCCCAGTCAGAAGGATGCTGCACAATATGAAAATGGTCAAACAGAAACCGGAATTTGTATACAAATCTGAGACAAACCGAAAAGACGAACTTGGTATGTTGGAAAATCAGTATGCAGAGATGATGACAAGCTTGGATGAATTAATTAACAAGAATTACCGTTATCAATTAGAAGTCACAAGATCCCGGTTTCATATGCTGCAGGCACAGATCAATCCGCATTTTCTATACAATATGCTGCAATATATCAGTACCACCGCTTTAAAAGGACATTGCCCGGAAGTGTCAAGGCAGCTGACACAACTTGGAGAACTGTTCCAGTATACAATGAACACCGGAGATGATGTTGTTACGCTCAAGAAAGAATTAAGACATCTGGAGAATTACATTGCACTACAGGAAGGGCGGTTTGCCGGCCGGCTGCATTTTATCATACACTGTTCAGAGAAAACCGGCAGTCTGCTGATCCCCAAGATGATCCTTCAACCGCCCGTAGAAAACAGTATTAAACACGGAATAGACCAAAAAGACGGTATGGGAAATATCATGATCTCCATCGTGGAGAAAGCAGAGCAATATCTGATCCGTGTTATTGACAATGGAGCCGGCATGCGTGCAGAGCAGATCCAAAAGTTGAAAGAGGATTATGACAACTATGGGTTTCTGTCTAATTCAGATCATGGAATTGGCTTGTTGAATGTGTTGCAGCGATGCAGTATCTATTATGGGGAAAGATTCCGCTGGGAGATCAGAAGTATTCCAGAAGTGGAGACGATGGTTGAACTTGTGGTTTTGAAAGGAAAAGAAAGGGAACATCATGAGAGTGATAATTGCTGATGATGAAATTCACATGCGGGAAGCCATTGAATTCATGATCGATTGGGAGAATTATGGCGTAACAGAGGTCTTCTATGCGCAAAACGGAAAGGAGGCTCTGCAGATCATCGAAGACAGGAAACCGAAACTTCTGCTCTGTGATATGGAAATGCCGGTAATGGGCGGCAGGGAACTTCTGCATGAGATTGTGGAAAGACAAATCAGAATTCAGGTGGTCGCGATCAGCGGCTACAGTGATTTCCAGTATGTGCACGCGGCCTTACTGGCTAATGGTGTCGACTATATTCTAAAACCGTTTAACCGGGAGACATTAGTAAATGCAATAGAAAAAGCAATTATGAGAATCCAGGGGGAAAAGGAAGATGCTGTCAAGAACAGGCAGCATGAACAGATGGGACTTGCTATGGCAGTTCAGGTACTGCAAAATTTCTGCAGAGAAGAAAACGTTGCATCAGAACAGATACTGTCGGCTTTTGGGAAGTTAGGAGCATCCAAAGAAGAGCGTTTCTTACTAGTGTCTGTTCTAAACCGGAATGCGGGAGCGATCATAGAAGAGCGGTATGAAGGCGACAAGGATCTCTTCTTTTTTACAATAGGAAATGTCTTGCGGGATGTTTTCAAAACTTATCTATTTAAACAGGAGATTGCAATCGATGATTTTAATTGGCAGTTTTTCCTGCAGGAGAACGAGGCAAATCCTTTTAGAGTGACAGAAAAGATGAAAATCTTCGAGAAGAAGATCAAAAATACGATCGGGCTTGACATTACCTTTGTAGTGAGCCTGGAGCCTGTGTCCTTATTAGATCTAGGAAGAACAATCCATTAACAGAACGGGCTTTTGCGGCAGCGAAATGTCTGGGGCTGCAGTATGCCTGCTTCTGTAATAGAACCAGATACTGTACAGAGAAATAGTGTACTCACTCTGGAGCTGCGTATTGTAAGTGCAATGAGGCAGAAAGATGGCGATAGACTACGGGAAATCATAGAAGATTACTGTCTTTCTTTAAAGAGTACCGACTTAAGGCTGCAGGAACTGCAAAACTGTACTGCAGATATGAATCTGCTGCTGCACAGAATCGCCTCCCAGCAGGAACAGGACAACAAACTGGAACCATTGTCTTTGTGGATCAATGATATTGATCTGTGGGAAATGGAAACGTTGAAACGCCTAGATACCCTTATGAGCAGTTTCAGGAGCAAAGAGGAACCAGCAGACAGAATTTATTCTTATATCAAAGAACATTATGCTGAAAATATCACGCTTTCTACGATCGCAGCAGATTTCTACCAGACTCCTCAATATGTGGCGCGTATTTTTAAGGCGAAATATCATAAGACGGTTGTCAATTCGATTATGGAAGTACGCATGGAAAAGGCATGTGAGCTGCTTAAAGCCGGAGAAAAAAGTGTGGCCCAGGTCGGAGAGATCGTCGGTTATGAAGATGAGAATTATTTCGGAAGAGTCTTTAAGAAGTACACTGGTCAATCACCTGCACAGTATAGAAGAGAACGCTCTGAATAGATAAAGTTTCAAATTGTGCTGGAAAGTGGTTCGGATCTTCCGTAGAGAGATTGCTGCACAGAGCTTAGAATGAAATTATCAGACAGGAGATAAATACTAAGACCTGTGAACAAATATTCGAACGATGGAGGAAATAATATGAAAGCCAGAAAAATAGCGCCGTATCTTACAGCAATGACGATGATCGTATCACTTCTTACAGCATGCGGCAACACTGCACAAGGTGAGACGACAGAGCCGGGAGATGGGAAGGAAGCGGCTGGGAACAGCACAGAAAAAGACGAGGATATTGTACTGACTGTGTACCAGGGAACGGCACAATATACAGATATGGTAGAGAAACTCTGCCAGGATTACAAAGAAGAGACAGGAGTCACACTGGAATGGGAGATTCCAGGTGATGAGCCATACACGGTATTAAAGGCACGGTTTGCCTCCGGAGAAGCGCCGGATATCATTGATCTGCAGTGTGGCGATTATGATACCTGGTATGAGAGATGTGTAGATCTTTCCGGAGAATCATGGACAGAACATGTATACGAAGCTTCTTTAAACGGCGGATCCTGGGAAGGAAAAGTATATGGCCTTCCCTATGCAATGGAGGGCAGTGGGATCATTTATAATAAGGATCTATTCGAGCAGGCAGGAATCACAGAGATTCCACAGACGATCAGCGAACTGGAAGAGGTATGTGAGAAATTGCAGAGTGCAGGGATCCAGCCATTTGGAGAGGCATGGGGCGATTGGGGATTTCTGATGCATATCCTGGGGATTCCCTTTACCTACGAAGGCGCTTCGGAAACCGCACAAAGGCTGTCCGCTAAAGAAGAAAGCTTTTCTGATATGAAGTATATGGATGATTTCTTTAATTTCTATGATCTGACCCTGGATTATGGATGGGGCGTTGAATCTGTGGGATATCATTATGACGATCAGGCAAATTCTTTCGCAAAGGGAGAAATCGCCATGATCAAACAGGGAACCTGGCATACCGATACGATCGCCAGTATCAATCCCGATATGAACATTGGATTGTTCGCGGTTCCGCTGACAGATGATGCCAGCCAGACGAAGCTTCAGGTATCGACCACAAGATTTTTGAGTATTTCCAATACTTCCAAACAGGAAGAAGCGGCTAAGGATTTTTTACAGTGGTTTGTAGACCACGCACAGGAATACATGATCGAACAGATGAGCATTGTTGCGCCCTATGATACGCTGGATGTGTCAGAACTTGGTGCATTGAATATCGATATGAACCGTTATGTGGCTGATGGGATGGCCTTTGACGGATTTGGCGTGGAGGAATGGCCTTCTGGATTTAATACAGACCAGGCGGAACCACTGCAGGCCTATGCGGCAGGCGCATCTGACAGAGGAGCAACCTGCACAGCGCTGCAACAGTTGTGGGACAGCAGAGCAGCATCTTCTTCTGTAACCGAATAAATACAGCAACAGGAAGACTGCTGTGCGCAAAAATCATAGCAGTTTTCCTATTCGAGGAGAAAAGAATGAATACAGACAGGACCACCCTTAAAACAAAAAACAATCTGATCTATACTGTATTTGTGGCACCGGCAATTCTGCTCACCATACTCTTTGTATTTGTGCCGCTTTTCATTGGAATCTATTATTCCTTCCGTGACTGGAATGGTATCAGTATCAGCTCTCATTTTGTAGGGATCAGAAATTACAGCAATGCATTATCGGATAAAGCATTTGTGGGCACCATTGGATTTACCTTGAAGTATGCGTTGGTTATGGTCATAAGTTACAATATTTTAGGTCTTATGCTGGCAATATTGCTAAACAGGAACCTGAAGCTGAAAGGGATTCTTCGGGCAGTTTACTTTATGCCGATTGTGATCGGAACTGCAACAGTAGGATATTTGTGGAATTTTATCATCGGTACCTTTATGCCATATATGGGTAAGACTGTTGGAATTGGAATCTTCGAGAAAAACTGGCTGGCCTATCCTGTTACAGCATTTTTATCGTTGGTCATCGTCAGCCTATGGCAGGGAACGGGCTACTATATGATCATTTATCTTGCCGGCTTACAGAACGTTCCGTCGGATATTCTGGAAGCGGCGAAGATCGATGGGGCAGGCGCAAAGGCGTGTTTTTTTAAGATCATTCTTCCTTTGATCCGTCCTTCCATCACGATCTGTCTGTTTTTGAGTATCGTAAACAGCCTAAAAGCATTCGACCTGAACTATTCGCTCACAACCGGCGGTCCGTATGGCACAACAAAGACGATCGCTTACCAGATCTTTCTGGATGCGTTTAACGCAGACCAATTATCCTATGCTTCCGCAAAAGCAGTTATTTTCTCCATCGTGATTGGAATCGTAGCGATTGCACAGGTGAGGGTAACAAGAAGAAAAGAGGTAGAGATGTGATGAAAAAACAAACGACAACAAAAGAAAAATATGGTCTGGGCCTTTTTATGATAGAAATTATCCTTACCTTGGCAGCGTGCTTTGTAGTATTTCCAATGCTGCTCATCTTGATCAACAGCTTTAAGAGCAATGGAGAGATCCTGTCAGATATGCTTGCACTTCCAACAGGATTAAGCTTCGGGAACTATCGGGAAGCGATTGCAAAAATGAACTTTTTGCTAAAATTCGGCAATACCGTACTCGTCTCCGTTTTGTCAGTGGCAGGCATTGTTCTCTTTGCCTCTATGGCAGCTTATAAAGTGACAAGAGTCAAGAACAGGATAAGCAATGTGATCTATTATGGAATTCTCTTCACGATGGCAATTCCTTTCCAGGTATTGATGGTGCCGGTGGTGATCGTGGCAAGAAGTCTGCATATTGTAAATACGCTATATGGTATGATCTTCATGTATTGGGGATTTCTTCTTCCAATGGCGGTCTTTCTGTACTGCGGATTTATAAAAGGCGTTCCCAAAGATCTGGAAGAGGCCGCGATGATCGATGGGTGTGGTCAGTTCAGGGCTTTCTTTTATGTGGTATTTCCAATCTTAAAACCAATTACGGCGACAGTGGCGATCATCAATATACTTGGCGTATTCAATGACTTTATGCTGCCGTTGATTATGATCAATTCAGAGAGGTTAAAGACCATCCAGTTATCTATGAGCGTATTTTACGGTACCTATCTGAACCGGTGGGATCTGATCATGCCGGCACTGGTACTATCAATCTTACCGGCGCTTGTCTTCTTTCTTCTTTTTCAGAAGCAGATCATCAAGGGGATGGCAGACGGCGCTGTGAAGGGATGAGTGTGGAAGGTCTTCTGTATAAGAGCGATTTAGAAAGAAGGTGCAGATATGAGAGCAATTTTGAGTAGAGCGGATGACTGTGGTTCTTCCCACGCAGCCAATCAAGCGATTCTAGAAGCATTGGATGCCGGATTTGTCAAAAATGTGTCTGTGATGGCATGCGGAGAGTATCTGGAGGAAGCGGCTGAAATGCTGTCAGGCAGGAAAGAAATCTGCTTCGGACTGCATGGCTGCATCAATTCGGAATGGGACAGGGTAGTATGGGGACCTGTCGCGCCGAGAGAGAAGGTTCCAAGTCTGATTGACGACAGAGGCGTTTTCTTCCAGTCGCCTGAAAAGTTAGCCGCACAAAATCCTATCCTGGAGGAAATCGTTACAGAATACAAATACCAGCTGGAACGGGCGCGGAATGTTGGATTTGAGATTCTGTATATGGATTCCCATATGTTTCCGGAAAATTTTATACCAGGTCTGCGTGAGGCCATGAGCAGGCTGATCAAAGAGGAAGGACTGGTTGACCACAAGTGGTATAATAAGATCATACCAGGAAATGACCAGTTTGCATCAGATGCTTCTCTGTTTAAGCAAACGCTTTCCCAGATAGAGGGATCCTATCTGCTTGTGATGCATCCAGCCAAATACGGAAAGGAAATGCTTTTGACAGGCAATGAGCATTTCAGCGGGGAAACCGTTGCGCAGGCACGGGAGAGGGACTACCGATTTCTGACGAACCAGGACTACGCGAGAATGTGTGAAGAGAATAAGGTGAAATTACTTCGCTATGACGAGGCGGAGGCAATTCGGGTCAGATCACAGGATTTTATAAAGCAGCCTGGTTAAAACAGGGCATTTTACGCATGGATTAGCGATATCGTTTAAACCTAATCGTGGAGGTTACTATGGAATTCTATTCTACCGTTCAAATCGACGCACACACATGGATGATCAAAGACTGCTTCCAAAGTTATATGTACCTGTTAGAAGGCGATACCCAGGCAGTTTTGATTGATTCAGGGATCGGATTACCAGGGCTTAGGGAATATGTGGGCAGGCTTACCCAAAAACCGGTCATTGTTATCAACACACATGGTCATCTGGATCATGTGGGAGGAAATTGCCAGTTTGAAAAGTATTATATGATGCAGACGGATCATGAAATCCTGCAGGAGCACACAGATCCTGTTTTCCGAAAGCATCTGATGGAAGGATTCGCACAGGAATTCCAACTGCCATTCAAGAAAGAAGAACTGGAGGAACTTGCGAAACTAGGAGATATGCCATTCTTTTTCCAGATTATGGACGGACAGGTGTTTGATCTTGGCAGCCGCACCCTGGAGGTGATTGCAACTCCCGGCCATACCATAGGAAGTGTATGCATCCTTGACAGGGAACGCAGAAATTTGTTTTCAGCAGACACGGTATGCGATCAGGGAATTCTGCTTTTCTTTACGCACTCGGCATCTGTCAGGGAATATCTCAAGAGTATACGGTCGCTGCAGGAGAGGAGAACCCGTTTTGAAAGAATCTGGCCTGGTCATCACAGTCTGCCTTTGGGACTGGATTACCTAGAGATGTACGAAGAATGCGCGGAACAGATCCTGACGAGGCCAGAGAGAGGCGAAGACATATGCTCCAATTTAGGAGAAGGCAAATTATGGCGTATGGGGCGGGTTTCTATTACCTATCAGCTGCAGAACTTGTGAAACTTGCGGCATAGGAGAATAGGAGCCCATAAACAGATCTGTTATGGGAAGGCGTCAGCCATCTGGGGAAAGTTGCCTCAAAAATATTGATAAATATTCCAAAAACCACTAGAATAATAGTATGTCACTTCTACAGTCAGAAAATTACTGTTAATATATTATTGTACCAAAGCAGTTAACCGTTTTTAAGACAATTTTTGAATAGCATGTCCAGGGAAAGACCAGCATGCAAATTGAGGAGTTCAGAATGGAATATTTAAACAATTTAGGACAAAAGGCCGCTATGGCAAAATATGCATTGCAGAAATTATCGACAGAGGATAAAAATGCGGCACTGCGGGCCGCAGCGGCAGCATTGACAGATGAGGCGGAACGGATTCTTGAAGCAAACCATGCAGACTGTGAAATGGCCGCGGCGAACGGCATGTCTGAAGGTTTGCTGGACCGGCTGAAACTGACCCCGGAACGAATTAAGGGAATGGCAGAGGGACTGCTCCAGATCGTACAATTAGAAGATCCCGTCGGTACGCTCATGGAATCCTTCGAAAGACCGAATGGGCTTAAAATCGATAAAGTCAGAGTGCCGATGGGCGTGATTGGAATCATTTATGAGGCCAGGCCCAATGTGACAGCAGACGCCTTTGGATTATGCTTTAAGACAGGCAATGCAGTGATCTTAAAGGGCGGCAAGGATGCGACGCACTCGAATGCCGCCATCACAGAAGTCATCAGAAAGGCACTGGCGGATAGGAAGATCACGCCGGATGCCATGCAGTTGATCGAGGACAATGACAGGGCAGTTACCACAGCATTTATGAAATTGAAGGAGTATGTGGATGTCCTGATCCCAAGAGGCGGTGCAGGATTGATCCGTGCAGTGGTGGAGAACAGCACCATTCCCGTGATCGAGACCGGAACTGGCAACTGTCATATCTATGTGGATGAGAATGCAGACTTGGATAAGGCTGTACCAATCATCATCAACGCCAAGACACAGCGGATTGGGGTATGTAATGCCTGCGAGTCCTTATTGATCCATGAGAAGATTGCAGACAGGCTGCTTCCTGCGCTGGGTTGTGCGTTGCGGGAGAAAAACGTAGAGATGCGTGGAGACGCGCGGGTGCGGGAACTGCTCCCGGATGCCATGGAAGCGACAGAGGAAGATTATGGTACAGAGTATCTGGACTATATTTTATCTATGAAGACGGTAGCCTCCGTGGAGGAAGCGATTCTTCATATTAACCGCTATAATACGAAACATTCCGACGCCATTCTCACCGAAAATAGGGAACATGCCGAACAGTTTTTGCGGGAGGTTGATTCTGCCTGCGTGTATGTCAACGCGTCTACCAGATTTACAGACGGGTTTGAATTCGGATTCGGTGCAGAAATCGGGATTAGTACCCAGAAGCTGCATGCGAGAGGGCCGATGGGGCTTAAGGAATTGACGGCTTATAAATATCTGATCCGTGGAAACGGGCAGATTAGATAAGGATCCTCTATCACAGACAATAAAAAGGACTGCCGTTTCAGGTTAAAAATACTGACGGCAGTCCTGTGGTTAAGTTGGGATGATAGAAGCAGAAGACTATTTGACAGAATCTGTTTCTATATATTCAAATTTAACGTTTTCCATACCAGTGCTGCTGGTTCTGTTGTTTTCAATTGCCTTGTCAACATAATCAATATGGATTGGAAGATCTGTGTTACACTTTTTCAACTTGAAGGCCCAGTCAAATTCGTCCGGATAATCGGGTAAAGCAATCATTCCATAATTATCTACTTCTATCATGACTGATTCCGGAAGCCATTCACCGGTTTCTGGTCTGAACCAAGTCAGTTCATAAGTGTCATAAGGACGCAGTCCTCTGATCCTTGTTTTTGGAGAATCTTTCTCTGCAAATCCCATAACCAGATCACGTTTTTTCGTAGCAGATACGGAAATCCAGCCTCTCCAGCCGAAAGTAGGGCCGCAGAAGTTGGGCGATGCCAATTCTGAATCTGGTATCAATTCCTGGTATCTTTTGCCTTCTGAAAGAAGGAAATCCCGGAAATAAGGGAACTGTATAGAAGCCGGGAAAGTCATGGTATCCCATATTTTGTAAGGCGTTTCTTCCGGCTCAACATTGCCGCTCCAGCCCGCTTCATAGCCAGAAAGGATACCGCCATATGCGCCGCAGAGAGCACTGCCGAAGAAGGAGGACCGGGAATTCAAATGATCTTCCTTGCTATCGATATTGCCGAAAAGAAGACGTTTCATCGTGCCATCCTCTTCCCTGTTAATAATAATATGACCAGAGTAATAAGGTTCTCCATTGATCGCCGGAACTGGATTCTCATCGTTAAAGATGTCTGTGAGAAGCCAGTGAAACTGGTGATCCCGCCAGTTGCCTGTCTGGTCAAACGTCTTCCAGTGTTGTTCTTCTGGTCCGCCGTAAGCAGTCTTAGTGGAGCCTGGCGCATTGGTGCCAAACAGGGTCCCGAAAGGAGGCTGCCCATAAAGATCGATCATCAGATTGATCGGCTCATTGAACTCTCTGGAGTCAATACTCTGAAGCTTACCGTCAAAATGAATCGGACTGTAAAGAATATTATTCGCTTGGTAACGTGCAAACAGATACTGGATATATCTTGTGTAGACCATTGGCCAGTCGTAATAATATTTCCAGGTTTTGGACGAATCACGGCGCAGCGCTTCAATAAACACGGTAATGCCATGCTGGTTAAGCCAGTTCATTTTTTTATCAAGAACCTTAAAATATTCAGGGTTGATCCTATCATAATCAGGCACAAGGTCTTCGTAGCCTTCTATTTTGCCAGGAAACAGGAACGGACGGCCACCCTCATTATGCATATCTCTTGCAGGTGCATTAGCGTTCCGAAGCCATTCTTCAACAGAGCAGCTGGCCCATGCACCTCTCACATAGGTATTATGTTCATCATCTAATTTGATGGCTGCCGGTCTGCCATCATTGGCCCATGTCGGAAAACCGGCAATGATTCCGACAGTATTGTATCCTTGTGAAAGTCTGACTCTGGCCATATCTTTCATTGACATATCAGGACCGATTGGACGTTCTTCTTCGTCGTCTACCCATGGATAGCGGTAGGAGGCCAATCCCCACCAAGTATCCCCGACCATGATATAGGGCGTTCCATCAGCATATTCCATGGCATGGCCGTTAGCAGTAGCACGAATGATACCACGACGGCAGACGTTCTGTTTCTTTTCTTCCTCCGTCCATTCCAGTGCAAAATAGCCGCCGGAGTGTCCGCACAGACCAGGATCTTCCACAGAAGAACCCGTAACATAAGTCCAGGTTCCAGGGCAAGTTGCAGTAACTCTAATCCGGAAAGTAGTATCACCGTCCCAGAATCCGTATACTCTTTTGTCGAATCCAGGCCCTTTAAGGTCAGCCCATACGGTCACATCCGTATAAGGGTTTTCATAAGAATGACTTGCCTGGAGAACGATCTCGTGGATATCCCACATATGGATAACGTTTTGTTTCATGATTTCCCTCATTTCTGCGCTGTCTGCGTCTCAAGTCCTGTCTCTGGCAGTAAGTTGATATAAACTCTCTGTGCAGATCTCTAGACTGAGACAGTGCATTAACGAGTTTGTGGCAGGCAGCGCACCGCACAAATCCCGTGATTGAAAATCGTATTTCAATCTCCTCCCTCCTAAAAAAGAGAGTTTGTTAATAAGCAACAGATAAAAATGAAATGAAAACGTTTACATTTTTATATATACAGGAATCTGATGGAATTGTCAAGTACAAATATTAAATCGATTTCGTACTTTCGTTGACCAAAAGAAGTGGTTGGAAAATAACTTCCCGTTTGCTCCTGGTATTGTCCTGGATACGGGACAGCAGAAGAGTAGCTGTCTTTTCACCGATGAAAGTAGGATTCAACGTGGTAAAGGTAGGAACGACCGGAAAAAGATCTGAATTGCTGATATTGCCGTAGGATACGACAGATACGGTATCGGGTACAGAAATATTTTGGGAACCAAGATACTTGTAGACGCCAATCGCCATATTGTTATTGGCAGCTATAATCGCAGTAGGAGGAACTTCCAAATTCATCAGATAGCGGGCACCAGAGATTCCATCCTCCTCATTAAAAAGTTTGCCGGCATACTTATAAGGATACTGATCGTCAATGGAGATCCCCGCCAGTTTCATGGTGTCCACAAAACCGGCATAGCGCTCCCTGCCAGTGCTCACATGCTGGTTAGAGGAGATGATGCCAATTCTGCGGTGCCCCCGTTCGATCAGATGTGAAGTTAACAGTTTCATCCCGTCAAAACCATTGGAACCCACGAAATCTCCTGCAAAATCCGGATCATCGATGCTTCTGTCTACTAATACCATTGGGATTGTATGGCTTAAGCTGCAGATGTAAGCATCATTGAGTCCTGTTGTATTTAGAATAATCCCGTCAACGCGCAGTTCTGTCAATCGCTTTAAATATTCTAATTCAATATCCGGGTCGTCTTCTGTGTTGCAAAGGAGGATATTAAAATGCTCCTGCCTACAGCAGGATTCGATGGTTTTGGCCATAGAAGTAAAGTGGCTGTTAGATATATTGGAAACCAGCATAGCCAGTAAATTCGTCCGGTCAATCTTCAAACTACGGGCTGTTGCATTAGGCACGTAGTTTAAATCTGCAATCGCTTTATTCACTTTATCCATCGTAGCAGGACTAACACCCATGAAACCATTGACGACCCGAGAGACTGTCGCGACAGATACGCCCGCATGTTTAGCAATGTCTTTTATTGTGATCTCTGACATAGGAAACCCCTTTTATCTGTGTATTGAACGTATTTCATACAAAATCATTTATCATAGTATTATTCTTACCTAAATGTTTTTTACTGTCAATTATAAAATAGAAAAAACGGGAAAAAATAGAAAAGACAAAAAACAGGTTGACTAATACAAAAAGAAGTGATATATATAAAACATAAAATGAAAACGTTTACAAATCAATGAGTATTGTCAAAAACTAACGAAAGATGTAATGGAGGTGTATTAAATGAAGAGACTTTTATTGTCATTATTGACTTTTTCTACAGTAGTCATGCTGGCTGGATGCGGAAACAGGGCAACAGGAGAAGGGGGTACGGCAAACAGTGCTGCAGATGCAGCAAATACATCAGGAAACACAGAAGATTCAGAGGCAGTTCCTGACGGGGAGAACGGCGGTTCTGACAGCGCTGTTTCAGATCGAATGTTACAGATCGGTATTGGTTCCGAATTTTCCAACATCGTGCCTATGTCTAACAACGTTGCATTGGCGAACCGGGATGGCCTAATGATTTTTGCTCTGTATGATCCTCTTCTATGGTTTGACACGGAAGCCGCAGAATTAAAACCGTGGATCTGTACGGAATGGGAAACATCTGAAGATGGTCTGGAATATATCCTTACGATCAGAGATGATGTTACTTTTCATAATGGTACAAAGATGACTGTGAATGACGTTGTCTTTACACTGAATCTGATCCCGGAAAACCCGGTTGTTACAGATGCAAATATTCCAGGATTTGACTATGCTGAGGTAATAGATGATACCCATTGCCGTATCGTGATGGAACAGCCTTTTGCAGCAGTACCAAACTTCCTCGCTTCTTATCATCTTCTGGTACTCTCAGAAGAGTATTACAACGAAGTAGGATGGGAAGGTTATGAAGAACACCCGATCGGCACAGGCCCTTATAAATTTGAGGACAGGGTGATCGGCGGTTCCATGACATTGTCTGCCAATGAGGCGTACTGGAACGGCGTGCCGGATATCAAGAATGTCAGGATCAATATCCTGCCGGATTCCAGCGCACAGGTTCTTTCGCTGGAGACAGGCGAGATTGATGTTCTTCAGGATTCCTCTTTGCAGAGCTGCGCGAACATAGAAAAGGAAGAAGGATTGAATGTCAGCTATTCGGATTCCTTCAAAGTCTGCTTCATGGGATGGGGTGCGAAGTCTACCTTGGACACTGATGAAAATTTAAGAAAAGCTGTTGCCTGCGCGATTGACTATGATTCCATCAACAACGTCCTTAATTTTGGGCATACGAAATCTGTCTCCTGTCTGCTGGCACCAGGAATCACAGACAGACCAGAAGATGGTACTTTTACTGCCCCCTTTGGATATGATACAGAAGCAGCAAAAACATATCTTGCAGCTTCTGCATATGACGGACGTGCCTTTAATATCATCTGTACACAGGGTTCCAAAGAAGAGAATCTCTGTAAGATCATTCAGGGAAATCTGCTCGATATCGGTATCAATGCGGAACTTGCGGCTGTAGATGGCGCTACTTTTATGACCTACCAGTCAGAAGGAGATTATGACATTAATGTCTATAGTACGCTGCCTTCCCTCTATGATGCAAATCTGGTCTACCAGAATTTCATGCGGGGTGTCTCTATGTTTGAGAACAGTAATTTTGAATATAAGGAAGAGCTGGCGGATCTGGGTCTTGCAACGCTGGTAGAGATGGACCATGCCAAAAGGCAGGAACTTTTTGCACAAATGTTTGATATCATCAATGAACATGCTCGCTTCCTATTCTTATATCAGGATTGTAATACCATGGCATTCAACGATGATGTGGCCGGGTGTCGGGCAATTCCAGGAACTAACTACAGAATTGCAGATTGGAGCTGGGCCAACTAGCCGTGATATTGTGAAATTGTGATTTGTTCTGGCAGGGGAGTATGCATCCTTTCTTCTCTGCCGGAAAATAGGAAAGAAATTGAAAAATAAGAATAGTCTGCAAATAGAAAGTCAAGCAGAAATTAGAGAACTTTGAAAATTTTATACGGGTTGAAAAATAAGCACTACAAAAAGGCCGCCGCAGAACGCCGGCCGAATGGAAAGTGAAGGTATTTATT
>CATOJY010000002.1 GCA_951800685.1 uncultured Lachnospiraceae bacterium | reverse complement strand
CAGCATGGAAACAGCCTGTATAATACAGGGTAAGGGGCGGAGCCCGAAATCCGGCATCCGCCCCTTAAGTAACTATTAACCTATCTTATATCAGTTTTTGAGTTTACACAAAACTTGAAACGCTCTCCATATACGATAGAAGCGGCTTTTGCAGCGAATATATTTTCGAAAATAATTGTATCAACAGATAGCCAGAAAATCACTGCTATTGCGATTGAGCATGGCGCAGAAGTTCCTTTTTTACGACCGGATGAGCTCTCTGGAGATGCGGTATCATCAGATGATGTCCTTCTTTCAGTTTCTTATACGATCAAGCCTATGTTCCCTGATTGTATAGGAAACTGAAAGATAGCTCCGAAAATGGTCTATATTCTCGGTAGTGAAAAATATAGAGAGGCTGTTCGTATTATACGAGTGTGATGTCTGGCTATTGTTTCAGATTCTTATATACTTATTATGTCAATTATAAATGGTTCTTCAAATCAAAGTAACCGGAGCGCTCATCTATCTCTCCTTCTTCCCCACTACCTGCAATGGCTCAATCCAAACACGGAGAAAAGGCACCTTGTGAATAATCATCGCTGCGGTCAGAGATCCTGCTAACCCTAGCGCAATACCACATGCTGTCTGCACCCAGTCATTCGTGATCCCTGTTTTCCGCAATATGATTCTTAAACTTCCTGTAAACCACGTATGAAACAAATATATATACAAAGAATACTGCGACAACCAGATCAATGCTTTATTTACTTTGTTATTCATCCTAGAAACCGCAGTTGATATCACTACTATCGTAACGACCAACGCCAATCTGGTCAAGCACTTCAAACCAGCATTGATGTCAGGTGTAAAAATATCTATGGCCACAGTCCATTGATAGAGCAAATAAACGATCATGCTGACACTAAGTCCAGATACCAATAACTTATACGGATTCATCGATCTAATATATCTTCTGTTAAGTAGATCCGCACGATTAAAACAGATTCCCAGACAGAAAAAACAGGTATATGATATCACATAAGTAACGCTGTCAACATTGCTCCTGATCAATAGAGCACTTCCCACAAAGAACAATAATATCCATTTCTTATCCAGCCCCGGCAAAAGCAGTTCAATCATAGGAACCAGCAAGAACATCTCAAATAGCGCATACAAGTACCAATATTGCGCCACCGGCATTCTCCACAATTCAACGATAGCGCTTACCGCATATGCTGTATGCATATCAGCACTCATAATAGAACTGAAAAGAATGTATGCTATACTACAGGCAAAATATGGCACCGCAAGCGTAACTAGTTTTTTCCGTGTAAACTGCAGATAGGCATGCCAAGTGTCTAATCGCTTATTTGCATATAAATAACCACTGGCAAAGAAAAAACAGGGAACATGGAATAAATATACGTAAGTGTTGATCATGCGTAGTGATTCTGAAATTTCCATTCCATCCTTGATCATTCCATTGATAACATGCCCAATCAACACACATAAGCATGCTATCGCTTTAAGAATATCTATAAAAACAATCTTCTCATATGCCTCTTTCTTCTCCTGCGCCATCTCCTCCATACGCTCCCTTGTTTGATCCGTAACCGCTCTATCAATTACTCGCTTTTCTCGCTCACTGTCACGGAGTCTTTATTGTAATATCTTGCCACCGCCTCATTGATCCAGTTTTCCCTATTATCAGACAGGCGCGGCAATGACAAAACACGTGAGCTGAAAAATTGTTTTTCAATTTCTATTTCGACATCTTTTTCTTCCGCGTCTCTGATCGTAATCAAACATTCCTGCCAGGTATCGTGGAGCTCTTCTACCTCTTTCATTGCAGCCACAGTTTGACACCATGGCAGCTTACTGATATTTTGATTATAAACCAAGGTAGCATACAATAACATAAACGCATAGCCTAACATGACCGGTTCTACATATCTGCTCTCACAGAATCTTTCATAGTACACCAAACCACCCAAATACATGCCGACGCAGACAAATACTGCTGCAATTCCAGCCAACGCAGTAAAATCAAGTGCAAAATAAATCCTATTTGGGAAATAAGAAGTACCCGCATATCCTAGGGCGATCGGAAATGAATTACAGTATAGTGTAATCGAAAAAAGTGCACCTGCTAGCAACAGATATTTTCCTGTAAGCTTCTTCTTACACCTTAGCCCGGCATAGATACAAAACAGAATTAGTATAACCACAAGAGGCTGCTGTATCAAATGCTTCAATATCACTACCGTAATTTTGCTAGCGTCTATACAGGCCTTGACAATATTAAGCGACGAATCAAAACGTGTATGTCTCACATAATTTCCCGGTGCTGCAACTGCTACTACACCACTTAGAAGCATGATCCAAAAAGGAATTGTTTTTTTCCACAATGGTCTTTTCGCCTTTATGCTGAATATGCACCACAGTAGGATGAAGATCATACCAGGCAATACTGCCTCCTGAAAAAAGTTACAAGCCAGCGCTCCACTTAATGAAAGTAAAATACCCCCCCCCAATATTCATTTTGGGACGAAAGAAAAACTCTATGGATAACGCACTCGTAAACAACCCAAGCGTCAATGCCATCATATAGCTGGAACCAACAAACCAATAAAAAATCTCTTTATAAATATTTGTATTTAAGAAGACAAATAAAAAAACTAAAATATAGAATGCAATCGTTCCCTTATTCTCTATTCCTAATATTCTCCTGGCCGCTACGATGATCAACATAAAAAGAGAAGTCATGAACAACAGAAATAACAAAACCATTTCTACGCCAATTCCACAGCTTTCCAGAGAAAAGTGAAGCATCGGATTAAGCAATGTTTCAATAAACATATAAGGCCAAAGTCCTGACCAATTCATGAACCGGCTGTTAGCATGGCGGATACTATCGGCCAAAAGTGTATTCTTACTACATCCATATGCCATCGAAAAGTCATCTGCTGATGGCAAACTATAAAAGATCGTATACAACATGGGGAGCAGTACAATCCCTATGGATATGGCACACACCCAAAGCATCCAATTATCCCTCATTATCTTCTTCATTCTCTCAAACCTCCTTCGTCATTTTCATACGCAGATCATTCATCTTACAAAGAATGTCACACAGAAAAAACAGTCTCTTTTTAATCGCCAATGATAATATTTTTTCTTTATAACCTCTATAATCCGACATGCTTGTACTTTCCACTGCACTTTTGTAGGGCTCCCTTTGTCGTAACTGCATAAATTTCCTTTTCCGGGCAGCGTATTTTTCCGGATTATTGCCATTACAAAGATACAATACGATACATGTACGTATATGGGTAGCAACCCGTTCCTTATATGCTTTCTCAAACCTTGCGTCAGATTTTTGTGAGGCAAATTGTGCAAACCACTGATTGACGGTCTCAAATTTCTCAATAATATTATTTTGGTATCTGCGCGTTACAGATTCCTGGTTGATTTGATAGTAATACCCTACGATGGGTACATAAACTCCCTTTTCCGCCTTGTCGTATACTAACAAATTAAAGGAAATATCCTGTAATTTAGGGAAATTGGGAACGAATTCTATGTGATGCTCCTCCAGAAAGTCGCGCCGGTATATTTTGTTCCAGATACAGGCTGGCTCTATTCTGTTCATCTCATATCGGTACTTTCCAAGTCGATTCAGTGCACTCAACTGCAGCTCTGTAAAGTCCTCTCTCCCCAGCGCAATCAATTCTCCACTATGCTGCACTGCTTTGATTTTACTACCTGTACATACTGCATTGGAAAAAAGGATCACATCATATTCCTGCGACATATATTCTGTGAGACGAAAACATATTTCACGATCCACATAATCATCCCCATCCACGAAATAGATCCACTGCCCCTTCGCTGCACGAAGTCCGCTATTTCTCGCGGCATTCGCCCCCTGATTCTTCTGGTCTATCACTGTGATCCGCTTATCACGCGCAGCATACGAATGACAAATTTCCAGACTGTCATCTAATGAACCGTCATTGACCAGAAGGATCTCTATATCATCCATTGTCTGATCCATCAGGCTTTCGATACACCTTCCCAGATACTGACTGACATTATAGATTGCCACAACAAACGATACTTGAACCAACTCTCTTCTCCCCATACTTCCTCTGTTCTCTTCCGAACACCTACTTCTCCATTAGCATAGCATATTTCCTGGCAATTTCTTCATAGTCGTATTCCCTGACTACTTCCATGCCATTAGCGCTTAACTCTTTTCCCAATTCAGGATTATCCAGCAAGGCCGCAATCGCCCCCCTCAGCTGGGACACACTCTTCTCTTCACACAAAAGCGCTGTCTTGCGATCCTGAAGCAGTTCGCCCACTCCCCCAACCTTACATGACACAATAGGCAGCCCAGAAGCCAATGCCTCCAAAATCACCACACTCAATCCTTCTTTGTCTCCATTTTCTGCAGTAATAAAAGGGGCCGCAAACACATCTGCTGACGCATACATTATTTTCAGTATCTCATGCTTCTGTGCCCCGACAAACTTGATCTTCTCGCCCTGCTCCTTTGCCTGCTCCATCAAAGTTTGTTTCAACGGTCCATCTCCAGCAATGATTAAGACTGCATCGATCTCCCGCATCGCTTCTATTAAATACGTCACACCCTTTTTCTCAGCAAGCCGCCCTACAAACAATACAACTTTCTTCTCTTGCTGACCAAAATAGCCATTCACAGCATACTGCTTTCCAAATTTCGAAGTATCAACGCCCATGGAAACCACACTACATTCAAGTCCTGGAAGTAAATTTTCCACCTGTGCCTTCAAATCATTAGAAACCACCGTCACATGCTCCGCCCGCTTTAGGCAGTGGACCTTCATGGCTTTCAAGATTCCCGTATTCAATGAAGTGACGTCGCCCCCATGCCCTGTCACAAGGTAAGGTTTGTGGAACAGCATCTGGACAATTCCCTGCGGGATCAGCCAATGTACATGTACCATATCAAAATCGCCTAAGATTCGGAATAACTGCAAATACAGCGAAAAAAGCAAAAAGGGCACAAGCAGGATCCGGATTTTCTTCTCCTTGATCCTTGGGACGATCGCCCCTGGATAACAGAGCGTCTCCCATTTATGAATTGGAAAATAATGGTAACGTATAACGTTTACTCCTTCCAAAGTCTCTTTCGCTTTCGCTCCTGGTGCACTGGGGACCAAAACGGTTATATCAAACCATTTTTGCATATGCCTGCATAGATCAAGCACAAACCTTGGTTCCGTATCATTTTCCCATCTTGGAAAGGTAGACGCGGTTACTAGAATTTTCTTTTTCTTCATTCCCTTTCCTCCGATGATACTCCTCCCTGTTCTCCACGCAATTCTGCGCTTCTGTCGTTATTTATCCTATCTTCCTCCCTATCGTACTCCAGTTTTCTCACATGATACTGTATATCTTCAAGAATTCTCCGGTTCGTTGCGATGGTATCCGCCAATAACCCTATCACAAACGTAATAAACCCTATGATAAGAAGTGTACATGCCAGAATGAGCGACTGCACATGGCCGTTGCCTGCACCTCGGAAATAATAACATAAGAATCTGATCCCTATGCCTAAACCGATCAGTGAGGGCAGCAGCGCCACAATCGAAAAGCAATACAGTGGCTTGTACCACATAAAAGCCCTGAGGATTGTCAACATGGATTTTTTCACGTAGCCCCACATGCTATGAAACAGCCTGGAACTTCTCAGCTCTGGATTTGTCCTGATCGGCACGCTCATAATTGGCATTTTGCTCCTGCCAGCCTGCACGATCGTCTCTAACGTATACGTATAATCATTGATTACGTTCAGCCGCAGCGCCGCCTCCCTGCTAAAGGCTCGAAATCCACTAGGCGCATCAGGAATACTGGTATGGGATGCTTTACGCACTGCCCAGCTTCCCAGATGCTGTAGTTTTTTCTTAATAGGAGAAAAATGTGCTGTCTCATCAATCGGTCTCTCGCCGATCACCATATCCGCTTTCCCCTCCAGAATAGGCCGCACGATCGTCTCTATATCGTCCCCACAATATTGATTGTCTGCATCTGTATTCACTATGATATCCGCGCCATAACGAAGGCATGCATCAATTCCTGCCATAAATCCTTTCGCGAGACCTTTGTTCTGCTTAAAGTTGACCACATAGTGGACACCCCACTTCTGTGCCACTTCCACTGTGTTATCCTTGCTGCCGTCGTTAATGATCAGATACTCTATTTCCTCTATGCCATCAATGTGTTTGGGCAGATCATTTAACGCAACCTCCAATGTCTCTGCTTCGTTGTAACATGGTATCTGAATAATCAATTTCATACTGTCACCTTCTATTTCGCTTTCTTATACACATTGCCTGTCTTATACATCGCATCCGTGTCATGCGCCTGTCCCGGCTGCATATACTCGATCATCTGCTCCTCTTCCGAATATTCATAGAACAGATATCTTCTTTCTCTCTCATCTCCGCTCTTCCAATCGAAAATCTGGCTGCTTTCTGCCCCACTCAGCAATCTCTGATAAGCCTCCTGCAGATCTGTATAGGAAACGGGTGCGTCCGACACACGAAAATCATGTTTTTCGTCGATTCCCTTTACAAAGAAGATCGGGTTCTGCCGTTCAGAATAGTCTCCCATATGAAAACCATGGTCTGACATGACAATAATAACCGAATTATCATATACCCCACCATCCTTCAGCTTATCCAAATATGCCCTTGTTATTGTCAGAGAAGCCCTGATATTTTCCTCATAGCTTCCCTTCTCTTCTGGGATCTCTTCTACCTCTTCATCATAAATGAAAGGCGGATGGCCACCAATAATATGAATAAATCTAAAACATTTCTGATCCGTATAATCTAACTCTTCATGAAGCACACTGTTATAAAACTCGCTGTTCGATAATGTGAACAACTCTTCCCCCTCAGGCGGAATCTTTGCTTTATTAAAGTCATTTGGATTCACAAATGTATGTTTCTTCAGTCCCCAGGGTGCATACTTAAATCCCGTCATCTGAATCTGCCATTTTGCAAACATCAGTTTATTGCCTATTCCTCTCCTGCTGGGCAGGACATTTACAAACCGTTCTTTCCCCCTGTCGTTCGCCTGCAGTTCTGCTTCATAAACACCAAGTTGATAACCATCCTCCTCCATAGATGCAAAAAACGGAGAAGCGGCATACGCTTCCGCCTCATACTCTCTGAAAGATGTCTGATTCTCAAACCACTGCCCTGATAAAATATAGGGCACTGAATATTTTGTCGCCGGATATACCCCCATCATATTACTGTAAAAGGTAAAATCTGTAAATATATTCTGATAATCCCCATCAGAGGCAATGACATCATACATCGTCTGTCCATTCACGGCATCCAGCAGCAGAATCACAAAGTTCGTATCCTCTGACATTTGAAACATATCTCTGGTCGTCACACCCAGACCCGGTTTCTTCTCAAATCCCTGACCAGCCACAGCAAGCGTTAATAATGTCACGCACAGCATCAGCGTCATAGCAATGCTGATCCCTTTGATCGCTTTCTCAAACAGCTCCTGCTTTATTTTCCAGAAAGCAACACCAACAAATACAGCCACCACTAACCAAAGAATTGCTGACTGCACCTTTTTTGCAGTATACAGGCTCCAATCGATTGGCTTTCCATCCAGGGAAGGCAGTCCTGCCGTCAACAGATTTCCTTGTATATAAAGACAGAGAAATGCAATAAAATACAATGCTAACCCAATCCCATAGAGCTTCTCACTCAGTTTTCTCAGAATAAAGAATACTGCTATGCTTGCAATACAAACTGCTGCAAAGATCACCGCCATGACCGGAGTGAGCGTATAAACATCAAACCAAAATTCGTCCTGATTCGTAAATAATAATTCCAACGGTGCATAGAGAAATAACATAAAACATGTCACAACTGACAGCCATACGCCGCTGCTGATCCTACCAAATCCTCTCGTTGCTTTCCTATTTTCTGTCATCTCTCATACACCTTCCCCGTCTCATACATCGCATCCGTATCATGTGCCTGTCCTGGCTGCCTGTATTCAACCATGTGGTCTTCTTTCAGATATTCGTGAAAGAGATATCTTCTTTCCCTCTCATCGCCACTCTTCCAATCAAAAATCTGTGTACTATCTTTACCCTGTAGCAGCCTCTGGTATGCCTCCTGCAGGTCCTCAAAGGAAATCGGTGCATCCGACACACCAAACCCATGTCTCTCCCCAATTCCTTTGACAAAGAGAATCGGATTCTGTCTGCCATGCGGATCCAGCCAATTATATCCATGATCCGCCATCACGAAGATAACGGAGTTGTCATATACATCACTTTCTTTCAACTTCTCCAGATACGTTCTCGTAATCGTCAGACAAGCCTTAAGGTTATCTTCATACGTTCCCTGCTCTTCCGGGACAAGCTCCACATTCTCATTATAGATAAACGGAACATGTCCTCCATCCAGATGAATAAATCTGAAACATTTCTCTTCTATTTTGTCAATTTCCTTATACAGAACTCCATCATAAAAATCAATGTTAGATGGCGTAAACAGCGTCTCTCCCTCCGGAATCATCTTCAATTCACTGAACGCATTTGGATTCACAAAGGAAAATCTTTTTAGATCATACGGTGCATACTTAAAACCTGTCATTAAAATCTGCCACCTTGCAAACGCCCATTTATCACTTACTCCCCGCTTATTGGGGAGGATATTATCAAACCGGCCCATTCCAGCATCGTCCAAAAGCAGCTCCGCCTCATAGAATCCCATCTGGTAGCCGGCTTCTTCCATAGTCTCAAAGAACCGAGACGATGCATACGCCTCTGTTTCATATTCCCGAAACTCTGTCTCATTCTCATACCATATCCCAGATAAGATATAGGGAATGGAATGCTGTGTGTAGGGGTAGGCCGCCATCACATTATTATAAAAAGTAAAATCCGTGAAAATATCCTGATACTCCGGATCCATTTCCAGCAAAGATTCCATAGCCTGCGCATCCACAGCATCTAACAACAGTACAATGAAATTACTGTCTTTTGACATTTGGAACATATTCCTGGTCGTGACACTCATACTTGGTTTTCTATGAAAGCCCTGATTTGTGATAGCAAGTATCAATAACGTTATACACAACATCATCGTCATTCCTATGCTGACCGCCTTCACGGCATTACTGAAATACTCGCTCTTCCATTTACAAAAAGCTGCCACAACGATTGCTGCCGCAGCTATCCACACCCCCACTGACTTCCATCTCTCAGCCGTATACAAACTCCAGTCTATTGGCTCCCCATCTAACGATGGCAACCCCGCTGCCAAAAAATTGCCCTGCACATACAGGCCAATAAAACCTGCAAAGTATAACATAACTCCGATTCGGTACAACTTCCCGTCCAATTTTCTAAGCAAGGCAAATACCAATATACTGCTCAAGCATGTAATTAAGAAAACAACCAACATAATCGGCGTAAGAAGATACCCATCAAACCAAAACTCTTCCTGATTTGTGAGCAATAACTCCAGCGGTGCATAAAGAAACAGCATAAAACATACCGCTGTGGAAATCCATATGGCATCAGCTATTTCCTTAACTTTGACAAAAATATTTATCATAACCCAAGAGTCCTCATAAACCCTTCCTTATTCTCCCTAGCGCTCTCTTTCGGCCGTCCCAGATTATTCCTGACCTCAAGAGACACCGGAATCTCCCAGAGCAATGGCCCTGTCTTTTTCGTAAGCCATTCCCCGATCTGCGTTACCGCCTCCATCGTTTCCAGCTTTGCTGCCTCACAATACCCAGCTGCCCGTGCAACCTGTGCAAACTCAGTCTGCTGGCACCCTGTAGGCATAGCTCCGACCGACTCATGCGCCTGATTATTGATCACAATATGATAGAAGTTCTCCGGCGCCTGCGCTGCAATAAACGGCAGCGCTCCCATATGCATCAAAGCTGCCCCGTCTCCATCAATACATACTACCTTCTTGTCCGGTCGGCTCTTTGCAATCCCCAGTGCGATCATGGATGCATGTCCCATGCCGCCCACTGTCATGAAAATATTATCATGGTCTCCGTAAACAGCCTGGCTCTGTTCATACAATTCCCTGGATATCTTACCGGTCGTGGAGACAATAATCGTCTCTCTGGACAATCCTCTCAAGATACAGCCCAGTACTTCTTCCCGCACCATCTGATTTCCATTTGACCACACAAAAGGAGCCGCTTTCTCAAAGGTCCCTTTCTTGACAATCACTGCAAACTGATCACCCTGCGAAAGGGTCCTCTCAGCTTCTGACAGAATCGCATCCATTTCCTCATCCGACGTATTCTGGTCGATCACGCAATAAGGCACTGACAGCGTCTCAAACAGCTCACATGTAATCTTTCCCTGAAAAACATGCTGGGGTTCGTCTTTAACACCAGGTTCTCCTCTCCAGCCCACAATGAAAAGCATCGGAATACCATATACGTCCCGGTTAGCAAGAGATGCCAGAGGATTCACCATATTCCCAATCCCTGAATTCTGCATGTACACACATGCTGGCTTTCCGGTGCCGAGATAGCTTCCAATCGCAAATCCTACTGCCGCCCCTTCATTAGCCGTCACATAGTGCTGCAGGCTGCCACTGTAAGTCTGTACGCCATCACAGAACTGCTTTAAGGTAGAATCCGGCACACCTGTGATCGTCTGGATTCCCATTTTCTCTAACTGTTCCAATAGTCTAGATGCTTTCATTGACCTTCTCCAATTCTTCTACGGTATCTATTTCTACAATCTGACCTTCCTGTACTGGTTCTATCGTCAGTTTCAGTTGATCGAGATTCCGGTTGACCACATCATCCCAGAAGAGACTGTTGTTTTCCTCCAGCGCATAAGCCTTCTCAATCTCTTCCCTTAAAATTCCGGCATCCTCCCTCTTAAAGAAGGAGACGCCAACCATATTGTAGGCATCCTTTCCGCCCTTGCCGACCCGCGATATATAACCATCCTGTAAGTCGAACACCCAATCCGCCGAATATCCCTGCTGCATCCTTCCATAGTAGCAGGAATGCTCCAGCTGTTTCCTGAAAACTGCTGTGTCCGCTACATACAGATCCGACTCACAGATAAAGCAGTCTGCAGTTCCCAGCACATCCCTGGCTGCATAGACAGAAGAGATATTATTTTTCGTAAGGTATTCCGGGTTATACAGCAGATGCACCTGCGGATATTTTTCACACAAAAACGCAAACTGTTCTCCGAGGTATCCTGTCACAATATAAATTTCCTCAACAGGACGTAACAGCAGTCCCTCGATCACTGTCTCTATCATTGCCTTTCCGTGAACCTTTATCAACGGCTTCGGCGTTTTCTCAGTCAGCGGCATCATGCGGCTGCCCAGCCCGGCTGCCATTAAAATTGCGATTTCCTTCACACTCTTACTTCCCTTCTCCCTAACTCTCATGATCCCGCTTAAGCAACTCTCAGACCCATACAGAGAATGCCTGCCTTTCCTTCTGCGTTCTATGTCATTTCAGAACTTTTTAATATTTCCTCGCATTTTACATTATATCTCATCAATCAGCCGGATAATATCCTTAAACGGCATCAACCTGGAATCTACTTCCAGCGCTCTGTGATTCTTCAAAATCTCCACTGCTGTGCTCTGCATCGCTGGAAATGCACTCCTTGTCAACTGGTTGGCGTAAATCACAATATTTACTCCTGCCGCCGCCAGCTCCTCTTCCGTAATGCTGTTAAACGATGTCGGCACGACAACGATCGGTGTCTTCTTATCTCTCTCCCGGAACAGTCTGCAGAACTCTAATATTTCATCAGGCTTTTTTCTGCGCGAATGAATCATGATACCATCCGCACCTGCCTCAATATAGGCAAACGCCCTCTTCAAAGCATCTTCCATCCCCCGTTCCAGAATCAGGCTTTCAATCCTGGCGATGATCATGAACTCTTCTGTACGCAGCACTTGTTTCCCTGCACGGATCTTAGCACAGAAATTCTCTATACTGTCCTGTGTCTGCTCTACCTCTGTTCCAAACAGGGAATTCTTCTTAAGTCCTGTCTTATCCTCTATAATCACAGCAGACACGCCCATGCGCTCCAGTGTCCTCACGTTGTATACAAAATGTTCGATCAGGCCGCCGGTGTCGCCATCCAGGATAATGGGTTTCGTTGTCACATCCATTACGTCATCAATGGTACGGATCCTGGAAGACATGTCCACCAGCTCAATATCCGGTTTGCCTTTCGCCGTCGAATCACACAAGGATGAAATCCACATGGCATCAAACTGATCCAGCTTACCATTACTCTCCACAA
The DNA here is from genome assembly GCA_951800685.1 of uncultured Lachnospiraceae bacterium. GTDB lineage: Bacteria > Bacillota > Clostridia > Lachnospirales > Lachnospiraceae > UBA3282. Next base: position 132,546 of record CATOJY010000002.1, on the reverse strand, counting down.
CTGTTTTCTCCGCGATCAAACCTGTCAGACCCGAATGAACCTCCAATGTCTTGACAATCGGACGCATCGCAATCAACTGGCGTAATCTTTTGCGCCGAAACTCCGGCATGGCCAGCTTCTCCTTCATCTGATCGTCAATCCGCTTTACGCTGTCATTATAGGTATATGGAATCTCAACCAGCTCGCCGCCCAGCCTCTCAAGATTGCTGACCACATTCTCCCGGATCACTGCCTCCGGTCCCTGTGTCCAGTTATCTCCGTGCACAACATAATCCGGTTTCAACTCTGCGAGAATCTGATCATACATCACGTCTTTTTGGATCAGGACTTCTTTGGCCAATCCCGTCTCTCTGACAATCTCCATGCGCTCTTCCAGCGATATGGTCGGAAACCGGTTAAATCCCACCATAGCCTCATCAGACAGCACCCCTACATAGACATCTCCGTATTCGGCCGCTCGTTTCAAGATATTCCTATGCCCTTCATGTATCACATCTGTGCAGAAGCACGTATAAACTTTCTTACCCATAAATCCTATTCCTGCTTTCCCAATATTACTCCCGCTGTCCTGTTTCATCCTAAGTTCTTCTCAGCAATGCTGTCGCTACAGTTTCTTCTAAGGCAATATCACCTATTCTCTTCCCCTACACAGACATTTCATGCAAACCAGACATAGGATACACAGATCGCAAATGCATAAAATGACTACTTACGATCACTCATCATATTTGACCGGAACAGCAACCTCATATTTCTGTAACGCTTCCCTAAATACCACAAAGAAATCTTCAATATCCTTCTGGTCTATCGCCCCCAGCGCACATAATCTGAACATTCCCAGCTTCTCAACTTTGCCAGGATAGATCGTAAATCCTCTCTCATAACAGTAATCATGTATCTTCTCGAAATCCCAATGTGCATCATCTGGATACAACGCCGCCGCTACCAACTTCGACTCCTGATTCTCTGAAATATAAATCCTGAATCCCAAATCCGTAAGCCCCGACCTGATTGCCTGGAAAACCCGGCAGTGTCTTGCCCACTTATTCGCTTCGCCTTCTGCAAAGTATTCTTCCAGAGCCTGTCTGACAGAATAAATCACCTGCACCGGCGGCGTAAAATGCATCTCTCCGTGCGCTTTCGCATATTCATACTGCATGTATAGATTACAGTAATAAGAACGCTTCGGGTAATCGGCTGATGCTTCAATCATGGATTTCCTTCCTATAATAAAGGACAATCCCGTCATCGCCATAATTCCCTTCTGCGCGGAAGCCATACAGAAATCTATCTCATCTTCCGCCATATGAATAGGACGCATCGCATAAGTGGATGTCGTATCTACCACAAATACGCCATGATAACGATGTACCAAAGCGCCAATCTCCCTGATCGGATTAAGCAATCCCGTCCCTGTCTCATGGTGTGTCGTATAGACCAGCGCAATATCAGGATTCTCCTGCAACGTCCGTTCCACCACTGACAGATCCGGCTGTCTGTTCAATGGTAATTTTAAATTAAGATACGGCAGACCATAATATTCGCAGATTTCTGCCCCTCTGCTACTGTATGCACCATTATTGATAATCAAGATCTTCTTATCCTTCGGCAACAGAGAATTCAGGCAGATATCCATATTGATCGTCCCGGAACCGCAGAACAGCACCGCCGTATATTCCGCAGAGTCTGCATGAACAATCTTAAGCAGTCCCTCCTCTACTTCCCGCATAACCGATACGAATTCTTTCTCACGAGGACAAATATCGGGAACTACCTGTGCCATTTTTACCGTATCTGTGGTAGTAGCAGGTCCCGGATTCAATAATACATTTCTCTTCACCATCGTAATCTCCATTCCGCCGCCTTGGCTGACAGCATTAAAGTATATGAGTTCCGTCACATATCAATATTCATTATGCGCCTGAACGCTTCACCAGTCTCTCAATGATATACTTAGCCCCTACTTTACCGCTCTCTCCAACATGATAGATATATTGTTCCTTGAGTCTCAGCATCGAATCCTGTGAAAACTGTTCATCTGCTAACAACTTATCTACCGCAGGTACGATCTCATTTCCGATCTTTGGCACCTCGATCGATATCCCAACCCTATCACGCAATTCAATATCGATCGGAACCGTCTCAAGCTCTTTATAGTCTGGGTTGATGACCTTCATCGGGGTATTGATGAACAACACCGGTTTCAGCGTGGAAAAGGCATACTCAAAAGCAATACTTGACCAGTCTGTCACCAACAAATCCGCCATATACACAGTCTTATTAGACGAAAAATCTTTCTGGAATATTACATCATATGCCTGATACTTCGCTGCCAAGGCATCGATCCGTGCCTCATAATGCCGTACATACTGCGGATGCGGACGGACAATAATATGATGCCTGGTCTGGACAAGCTCGTCCAGCATCTGCTCAATGCAGGAATCCAGTATATTGTCTTCCTGCCAGGAAGGCGCAATCAGAACCGTCTTTTGCTCCTCGCTGCCTTTGTCCTCCTCTTTCATCATCTGCACATAAGACGCTGTCATATTATCGATGACAGAGGATCCCCATTCAAGCAGATTCTTGACTGGCAAGCCAAACTTTTGCTCCCGTTCTGCGATCTCCGCTTTATTCTTCGGTCCCGATGTAAAGATGGTGTCAAAATGATCCAGCGCATTCTTATGAAACGTCAAGTTAGCGCTGTTAACATCATGCGGTACATAGATATACTCAATATCTTTCTGCACATAAGAGCGCTTCAACTGGAAATTCTCCAGATCTGGAGTCGTCATGACCATAATCTTAGTTTCCATCTTCATCATAAGCACGATCATTCTGTTTTCATTGATATAATATGGCTTAAACTGCTCGCTCTCCATGCCAAACACCTCATCCTCCGGATCGCTCGTGATATAGTGAATAACAATGTTGGTCCGCCGTATGATCTCCTCTATGATATTTTTGTAATATTTGTAAAAACCATTCTTTTCAGAATAGAACACGATCTTCTTGTCCTGCGTCTTAAGGAACCTCTTGTAATCCGCCTTTCCCTTTGCCCGATATGGATTCGCTCTGTCTTCTTTCTGCTTGACCGCCATAAGTTCCCTGGCTTTCTTGAGTTCTTCCTTACTCGCTTCCAGCGCTTCATAATCAATATAATGCTTCGGGTTGATCCAGATATTTAACAGGATCAGTTGTACAACAGACAGAAGATTGCTGCAGCTCCAATAGAAACCCACACCAATCGACACGAAGAATCCCAGATAAAGGGAAAGAGCTACCGAAAAAGCCATCGTCCCATACTTATTAGCAGACCCCTGTTCAGACTGCAGCACATTAGCCTTATTCTGCATATAACACATGAAAAAAGCGGATAACGCCGCCAACAGAGGAATCACTAAAGTAACCCCTCCTGTTTTCACGGGGATATCCGTCAGGTTCGTTCCTCTCTTGACCGCTTCCACCACGCCCATCAAAAGTGCAAGCTGCACAAACAGTGGAATCAGATCCGCAAAAGGACTGTATTTTTCTCTCTTAAATAATTTATACTGTTCTTCGGAAATCGCATCCTGGTTGCCAAAATAGGTCGCTTTGATGTGATTCATCTCCGGTGACATCCGTACCGTCTTGATCGAATTCTTCTGCACCCATACCGAAAGGGGCAGCAATATGATCTTCGTCAAGAAGGTAAAGAGAAAGATCGCCACCCAGTAATTATGGCAAAAGCCATAGCACAAATTAATGAGCCAAAGTAAGCCATTGACCACAGCATCTATCATCGTACCCATAACCGCCCCTTAATCATCTACGTCCTTAAACTCGATCGCTGATCCTTCTGTCTCTCCATTCTTTTTGTTTTTCTTGAAGAATGCAAAAATCTTATGACGGAAAATCGTGAATGCTGCACCCAGTGCGATCAAGACACCTGCTACTGCCTGGATAATATAGGTCACTGCAGACGGATCAATATAGGCCTGGGCCGGTATGGTAAATAGATACCAGAAGCACCCAGCAAAGTATGTCAATTTGAATATTTGTAACAATATTTTTTTCATCTGTTGATGGCTCCTTTCCAATAATGAACAGACTATATTATAGCCCATTTGTATAGGATGTGCAATCGTCATATAAAATTACTTGCTAAAATAGTTTTCCAGATCCCTGATCAACTGTTCAGTCCGCACAGCAGCACCTTCGTTTGTTAAGTGGTAGGCTGTATCATAAAAGAAACTCTTATCATAAAAATAGTCTCTATAATCAGAAATCACCTCACAGTCAAAACGCTTCTCTAGTTCCTTCTCAAATTCCTCTATCTGTGCATTGAACTCCTCTGATGCTTCTCCATCCACTATGATCGGATATCCTGCTATAACAAGTTTCGCACCTTTCTTCTCCAAATAGGAATTTAACGAATTTAATCTATTTTCGCATGCATTACTGATAGTCGGTATTACCTCTTCTACACTTTCATTCTGCTTCCATTTACAATTCCTATCATATTCGACATCTCCATAGATATTAAAGCTCTCTCTACTATAGGGCGATTCCCTATAATATCTGTTTCCTTTATTTCTGCTCCATGTATCCAAAGATTTATTTAAATAGGCAGGGTAAGACCGCAACATAGGTAGAATATCTTTGGCCCGTAACAGTTGCCACAGCTCTGCATGGTTTTCAATAGTACTCCAAGCCAATACTCCATCCCCAATTTCATCTTCGTCACCATAATCCGTATGACATACAATATAAATGTCTCCTGGAGTCACATTAATCTTTGCCATCTCCTCATGAAAAGCATTTCCTAGCGCTGCATGCATCCCCATATTAGTCACTGGCATTCCAAACTTTTCTTCAATCATTTGCGATTCAAATCCGAATGCAGCATTTGAGTTACCAATAAGGACAATTTTAGGATCATCAATCGTCTCAAGCCTTTTTACCTTCTCAATCAAGGCTGCATTATACATATGCTCATTTTGTGGCATAATACTAAAGAAAAACAGCAAGAGAATTGATGCCAAAAAGAGTAACTTAAAAATTAAAATAGATAAAAGCTTTCTGCTGGTAGTCATTTCCATACACTCCACATAATATAATTGAAAAAACCAAAAAGAGATAAATTCCCCACCGGATCATAAGCCTCTGTCTAAGTACGCTCTCTACCCAATCTTGTCCACGATCTTCTACATAATCCACAAAAAAGAGTATCAAAATACCAATCAGCAAGACAAAAAGCTCCCATTTTCCCGGTATCATACTGAATATTGATCCCGAAAAAATCCATGGAACGTTAAAATTGGTTATGGCATACCATAATGCTGATAACGCTTCTTTTAGATCAGGCATCATGAAGAAGAACCAAGCAAAATCTACCACCAGAAATGTTATGATCCTTTTAGCTACCTTATCCCCAAACAATTCCCTTTTATCCGCTTTCTTCTTATCGTATTTGGAATATATATCATATAAGATCAAATACACTCCATTAAGCAGGCCCCACACCACAAAGTTCATTGCTGCGCCATGCCACAACCCACTCAGCCCGAAGACTATAAGTATATTGATATATTGACGCACCACTCCTTTACGGTTTCCCCCTAATGGAATATACAGATAATCTGTAAACCAACTCGTTAGTGAAACATGCCATCTACGCCAAAACTCTTTGATATTGGCGGCCAGATAGGGGGCCCTAAAATTATTAATAACATCTATTCCCAAAATCCTGGCACTACCTCTCGCCATCTGCGAGTATCCGTTAAAATCACAATAGATCTCTATGCCAAACAAGATAGTAGCAACTGCTATTTCACAACCTTTCATATAATTATCCCGATAATCACTGATTACGGAATTAACTCCGGCTGCCAGTTGATCTGCAACTACTAACTTTAAGTATAATCCCCATGCAAAGGTTACCAAACCCTTACGGATATTTTGCACATCAAATTTTATGCTATTATGGATCTGTTTCAGAAAGTGATCTGCTCTCTCAATCGGCCCTGACAAAATAATCGGAAAAAATGACAAGAACAGCACAAACTTCAAGAAGTTACGCTCTGCGGATATTTTTTTCCGATAAACATCCAATAAGTAGCCTATCGCCTGAAGGCTGTAGAAAGAAAAACCAAGCGGTAGGATCAAGCCCCATTCTGGTTTCTTTACTGTAACCCCAAACCGAGAAACAACTCTGTTAATATTGATGATAAAAAAATCCGCATATTTTAGAATTCCCAATGCCGTCAATATTATAAATACGGCAGCTGCTATTAACAGATAGGCCACATGATTTCTAACTCCTGTTTTCCCCCCCCGCTGCAATTCTACACAAATACCAACACCATATGTAAGTAATGTGAGCGGAATAAGATACAGGAGAAACCTTATGTCACTACTTATATAAAAATAGTAACTGGTTATCAATAACCAAACATATCTAAACCTAACAGGAATTAGGTAATACGCTATTACTACCACTGGAAAAAATAATAAAAAATCTATTGAATTAAATATCATATCAAAACATGCCCTCTATTTTCCTAAATAAATACATCAGCCATACATATTTCTTTACAATCAATGTCATTATTCACTAGCAAAAAGCTCCTTTTTTTCCCTTTTATATGCTTTTCCGTCTTTAATCTCATAAATTTCATCACAATTACGTATTGTTGTTAATCGATGGGCTATGATTACCAATGTCTTATATCCCTGTAGAGCATCAATTGCTTCCATAACAGCATTTTCCGTGTCGCTGTCAAGCGCCGCCGTTGCTTCGTCCATCACCAAAATTTCCGGATCATTATAAAGCGCCCTGGCTATTGCCACCCTCTGTCTTTGCCCTCCAGAGAAACGTGTGCCCCTTTCACCAAGAACTGTATCGAAACCATTCGGCAACTGCTGGATCGTATTCATCAGTTGAGCTTTCTCTGCCGCTTTGATTACCTTAGTTTCATCAATATCTTTATCGTCTACTCCAAATGCAATATTATGTCGAATTGTGTCATCTGTTAAAAAGACTGTCTGTGGCACATATCCGATTGTTTCTTTCCAAGAATCCATCATATGATAAATACTTACGCCATCAACTTTCACATCCCCCTGTTCCGGCACCAGCAAGCCCAATAGAAGATCGGCTAATGTCGATTTCCCTGCACCTGATTCTCCAATTAATGCAATAGATTTTCCTTTCGGAATTGTCAATTCTAAATTTCGAATCACATAATTTGGCAAATTAGGATATTTCCAATACATATCCTTTATTTCTATTTCCCTGCTAAAAATCTCTTTTCCTACATCGATATTTTTTTCTTGTATTCTGCTTTCTTTCTTAAAGGTCTCTACTTCTTTCAGATTTTCATATGTTGCATTTAATGCCGGATACGCACAAATTAACTCGTTAAATCCTGCAGATATTTTACCAATGGAAGGTAATATTCTGAATGCCGCTATAGCAAACGCCGCTAATTGTGGAATAAACGCTGCAGTATTACTTCCTATTATAATTTTTATCCCTACTACAGTAATCAACCCACTGACAAATACAGCTTCAATAAAATAAGCTGGGCTCTCTGTTGCAAGAGTTCTCATAACTTCAGCTGTCTGCTGGTTGCTGAAGCTAACTTCATACTGACTAATAAAATAGTTTTCTTTGTGAAATACGATTACATCTTTAATTCCCTGAAAAGATTCATACAAATATTTATTTACCCTAGCTGTACACTCTCTATAATAATCACCTATTTTTTTCATTTTACTTCTAAAGATCAAAATGAGCAGACATAAGGAAAGACCCATAAGGATAACTATACTTAATGCCATCGATAAATCTGTTTTTATAATAAATATACAAACACAGACCGCTGTCAACCCATCTGACAAAATGCGGAACAATTGGAACAAAATCCCTTGTACTCCACTCACATCATAGCCGACTCCTCGGAGAATATCTGCTGTGTTTACTCCAAGAAAATACGCATATTCCCTCTCCATATAAGCGTGCATCATTTTTATGGAAAGTTCCCTCTTTACTTTCACTGAGAATTTTACTCTTACATAAGACAGCAGCACCATATATATATTCTTAAGAATGTAGATCAAAATCACAATAATAGATATAAAAACAATCAGTTGCTGCGCTGTCGTAATATTAAATTCTTCTGCAATTGGCTCAATATAGACATTCTGTAACAACTGATCCGCTGATAGAAATGACTGTACCAAAGGTACAATAATAGATACACCCAATGTTTCCAGCAGTGCTCCAATAATTGTCATAATAAAAACAATTACGCTGAGATTCTTCTGTCTTCTATTTAAAACGTATCTCAGTCTGCTAAATACATCAATTAGACTAGCAATATCATTGCCGACAAATTTTTTCATAATCGTTTCCATTCCTTTCGCCTTATGCAACCGTAACTTAGATTACTGCATGTTCCCTCAAACACGCAGAAGTTTTTTTAGTTTCTTTCCAATTCCCTCATCAATACATTTATAACTCAACCAGGCAAAAAGAAACGTCCAAAGTAATCCTACTATAATCTGTACATAGTATTGATACTCTTTTAAAAAATATAAAACAAGCGGATGAACTAAATAAATATTGTAAGAATATTTATCAATTGTTGCTATTAACTGTCTCCCCCCCCCCAATCCTTACATAATTTGAGGATAAAAACATAATCATAAAGACTAGAAAGAAAAAGAAATAATCATCTCTTATACCAGATAGCTTGAATAAAGTAATCATTATGCCCAAAAGAAATAATGTTTGATTCATTTTTGCTTCTCTAAACGTAAAATATATTAATACTCCTCCCATGCAAAAACAAAAATATTGCCAGGTCCTGTCCAAATCTGCACACGATAAATACTATAAGCAAATCTTAAACTACAAAAGAACAAAAAGAAAATTATCCCCTTTCGATAGGAACCAATGACTTTCGCCAATAGTGGGGCCAGCAGATAAAATACAATCGTTACCCATATAGTCCAAGTACCACCAACAAAATCTATGGTAAGCAATTCCCAGCTTTTTTGTATACTTCTCTCCTGCACTGCAAATATAACCATCCAAAGCAACAAGATAGACGCATACATTGGCATAATTCTTACAACTCTTTTTTTCCAATAACGTCCCCTATTTTCATGCACATCTGTAGAAACAAATGCCAAATATCCAGTAATAATAAAAAAGAAAAGCACTCCATACTTTCCAAAAGAAAAATCCATCTTACACTGAAGGAATATGTGATATATTAATACTCCAATGCACGAAAGAGATCTCCAAATCATTATGTTCTCACTTTTCTCATTTATAGTGCTCACTCCAGTCATCAGCATCCTTCCTATGGCTTCTTAACATGATGCTTAATTTAAATTGTTCGTCGTTTTACTCATATAGACCCAGGTCGAATAAATATGTATACTCATACTCGCCTTCTTTCAAAAGTAACGCTGCTACCGTTCCCGAAACACATCCTGCGCACAAACAATCACATTTTGTAAGCAGCATAGTCGTAATCAAATATTCCATTCCATTTGCATAAGCTCCCCCACGCTCATATTCTTCTCTTCCTGTTGATCCCCCATGATATTCTGCATAGACTGTCTTATTCGTAACTAAAGCATCCCCAAATTTATCTGAAAATAATTGATAGAACACTGCGTCCTCTGTCGCCAAAAAAATCTTCGTACAATGCTGCTCTTTGAAAATCTCCTCCGCCTTTACAAGTGCCTGTTCTGGTGTCGGTTGAATTGGATGATTTTTGGGTTTTCCATTCGCATAATCAGTTCCTCTGCATTTAACTCCTAATACTTTGCCCTCACCCACATCTGAAAACAGCTTGCAGTATTCCTTTTCCACTTCCCTCTTTGCAAAATCGCTTAATTTCATATATTTTTTGACAATTTTACGCCAATATTCAAGTTCCCCTGTTCTTCCATATAGAAAATCTATATTTAGATAGGGAAACATCTCAGGTACTGCACCTGAACCAATAATTATATTTCTGCTCTTTTTGATATTTTCTAACGAATATCCACATGGTTGTCTGAAAAAATATTCCCAAGCATTTTCCTTACCGACTTTATCCCCTGTGAGATAAATATTAAAATCATTCTGCATATCGATCACGGGAATATATCCTGCTTTTATAGCAGTATCAATTCTCTGAAGATGTGTTAAAAACAACGAAAATAATCCACAATAACAGTCTCGTCTTCTAATCACATAAAAAATTTGATCTGGATTCTCCTTGCCAAAGCATTCCTTTCTCTCCATCCAGTATTGCTCCCGCTTTTTTTCTGCATGGCCCCGGTAGAATTTTAATACTGTGTTGCGCCATATATATGATAACCCGTTATAGAGTACACCTCTCTTCAGCATCAATGTTATTCCTTTCCCTTAATTCACTAATTCACGGTCTACATTATAATCTATGACAAATAAATATGCAAATATTTAAATCTCCCCTCTAAGCTTTTAATTGTCATTTTCGTTATTTATGCTATACTATTTCTATAAATTCGCGAACAACTGGAGTACAAATATGGGATTACTTTCTAAATATCTTCACAAATTGTATCTTATCTACTTTAAGTGGAAAAACGCACACGAAAAATCTGTCATCTTTCAAAAATCTTGTGTCATATCAGACAACGACTTCTTTGAAGGAAACAATAACGTTGGCGGGCGCATCCATAAATCTTATATTGGCTATGGCACCTATGTCATTGGCGAGAATGGCTATATTCATGACTGCAAAATCGGACGTTTTTGTTCTATCGCTTCCAACTGCCATATCGGGTTAGGTGACCATGCTTTAAACATGGTTTCCTCCTCACCGCTCTTCTATAGTTCCCATTCTCTGCTTCCAGAAAATTTTCTTTCAGAGAGTATTCCTATGGAAGATTCCACCATTCACGGTACAAACTACAAAGTAATCATCGGCAATGATGTCTGGATGGGATATAATGTCTGTGTGAAAGAAGGCGTTACGATTGGCGATGGTGCTATTATTGGCGCTAAATCCCTTGTCACCCGTGACATTCCTCCGTATGCGATCGCAGTTGGCACCCCTGCTAAGGTTATAAAATATCGCTTCACTCCAGAACAAATCCAAAAACTCTTGGAAATACAGTGGTGGAATAAAGACATTGAATGGATCAAAGAAAACATTCATGCCTTTGATGATGTTGACACCTTTATTTCTGTTGCAGAAAATTCTCTTAACTCCGGTTAATCATCCTCAACTGGATCCAAACATACAAGCTCCTTATAGCGGTTCTGTTTCCAGAGAATGACTACATTGGCGACATTATCATGCCCGCAGATCAAGTAATCGCATTGCTTTAAAAACCATGCATCCTGCAGTACTTCTTTACCCATAAGGTATTTATGATACTTCCTTGGATTATCTAATTTAGTTTCGTGCACTCCAGTCCTTTTTGTTCCTCCATCATCCCATAAACGAAAAGCTTCATTCATAAACAGCTTATACTTAGAATTCTGAAACTGCTTCTCATAAATCACTTTAATATTGTTCTCATCTGTTGCCAAAAAAATCTTTGTGATCTCTGGGTGTTGCTCCAAAATTTGGTATGTTTTCTGTAAATAAAACTGTGTGGGGGCAGGTGTTGGATGTCCCAGACGGTTTTTCATATCCGTTCCCCGGATGTGAAGCCCCAATACAACGTCTTCCTTTCCAACCAGTTTTGCCCATGCAGCTTCAAATTCATTCTCTAAATCATCACGCAAACGCATATCTTTCTCTATAAAAGGTGTATAAAATTCAATCGTTCTCTCTGTTGGAAAACGCCACTTTGGCATAACATATTTATCTGAATATTTCTCCATATACTTACCATTACACAACACATAACGTCCACTCTGATATGCTGCTTCAAGAGATGTACTATCCGTATTTTGAAAATAATAATTCCATGCATTGTCCACACCTTCTACCGGAATCTCTTCACTATACAAAGTCGGATAGTTTTTCATATCAACAATAGGAATATAACCCATTTTACGTGCAAATACTATATGACCTAAGACACACATATAATTCGAAAAAAAGCCTGCCCCTCCTTCTTCCCGGTATATAATATAATATTTTGCTCTAATTCTTTTACATAAATAGTAACCCTCTAAATTGATCAGCTTTTGAAGCATCTTATACATTCCATAAAGTTTATCTTTAATATCCATTCCTTTTTCCCCTATGATCCCTTAAATCCGCTTCCAGCCAATCCACCTTATCCTGGATCCGGCATCCCTGTCCGCATACCCAGTCATACGCTGCTCTGCCTCTGCGCTTCCGTTCCTCTGCGCTATAATACAGCTCTTCCATGGCCTTCTGCATCCCTTGCTGATCCTCTACAATATAGGCCCCCGTGATCCTGTTGTAGATCCCGACATCTGTACTGATGATCGGCATACCTGTCGCCGCCGCTTCATGGGCCACGATCGGATAGTTTTCTGACAGGCTTGGACACACAAAAACATCGCTTGTCCGGTACAGCTCGATCACCGTTTCCCGGTCAACATGTGTATAAAACAACACTTCCTTCTGTCTCCGCCCCGCTAATTCTTCTCGAATCACTTCTTGAAGATGTCCATAATAAGCATTTTCTTCAAATCCTACCAGAAGTAGCTGGCCCTTCTCTATTTTGGCAGCGCTAAAAGCGCGGATCAGCATCTCCTGATTCTTATTTCTATTATAATTTGCCACGAAGAGATATCTCAGACATTGTTTTTCCTCATACTGATGTCTCATATCATCCCCAAAAAATCTATCGTCGATCGCATTCTTAAGAATCTTTCCATTGTGCAATCCATGTTGGTCGGCATATACCGCGGCATTATTATCTTCTGACAGATAGATCACCCGGTCAAACAACCGAATATGCTGATGTAGTCTATCAAAATATCGTTTGGCTTTGTAAACAGACCATGCTCCTACAATATTCCGTTTTCTGAGCTGTTCCTTGTAAGAATATTGCTCTTTCCATGCAGAATACCCATGGGAATAGAAAACTTTCACACAATCCAGTTTCTTCAGGTCAGGGACAATCCAGTCAAGCGTCCAGGTCTGTGCGCATACCACGATCAGCACATCTGGAGAAAAATCCTTTACTTGTTTTCTATACGCTCTTTTGGTACTCTTGTTGTCGCGTCCTCTGAGAAAAAGAGGCCATCTGGTCTGAACGCGCATCCTGTTGATCTCTACACCTTCATGAAAATCATGTTCAGGCAGTTCCTGCAGACCGCCATTTCCTGCACTGGTCACAACAGACACTTCATGTCCTTTAGCGGCGAGCCCCTGCGCTAAGTAACTTGTAATGATCGTAACGCCGTCCTGCGACGGCCAATAACATGGAACCGCAAACATGATCCGCATAATAATCCCTCTTATCCTCCGGCTTCCAAATGCTTTCAGCGCGTAGCAATACTCTCTTTGCCATTCTTATACAACCTTCCCGGTTTCTTCCAAAATATCTATCAGCTTCCCTACAGCCGCCTGAATTTCATAGGTTTTTTTCCACAATTCATAACTCTTGCCTTTAAAGGTGTCTGTTTCCTGTTCGTTCATGGAACAAACCGTAGTCAGAGCATCCCCCACTTCCTGTGCGGAGGGATCTTTGGAAAGCAGAATACCGTTGCCCTGGATCATCTCTGGAATGCCGCCTACTCCTGTCCCTATGATTGGAATACCATAGGACATTGCCTCCATAATGGAAACCGGAACCCCTTCCGTGGACGATGTCGTAATAAAACAATCTACCTGATTGGTTTCATAATATTGGAGTACCTGATGGTGCTCCATTCTTCCTGCAAAGGAATATCTGATATTCTCTTTACAAGCTAACCTCTGCGCGGCATATACCTGAATCTTTTGCGCCTCGCTGCCGCCTCCTATGTGCGTCCAGTGTATCTTTATTTTTTGTACCTCTGCAAGACCATCAATAATCCTCTCTACTCTTTTGAGGGGAATTAAGTCAGAGCAGCTTAACAGCTGCCACTCTTCTCCCTTCTGGCGCGGCATAAGTCTGCCTGGTCTCTCTGTTCCCAATGGACAGACATGCGTCTGTATCTTTCCTGATGCATCCCCCTGTACATGCTTCTGATAATAAGCGCGTGCATAGGATCCCAAAAAGATAAGGCCGTCAGAGCCTGTCTCCATTTGATGTTTTAAGGGCTGTCTGTTTCCCGGTACTCGTTCGTGATACAAGTCAAATCCATGCAGCCTTGAAATAACCCTGATATTCGAATACCTTTTCTTCTCCCGGATCATGCTGTAACAATAATACGTATTCCAGAAGCTATAATAGATAACCGGCTCATCCTTCGACAGAACCCCTTTTGCCTTGAGTTCTTTCTGATCTTCCAATGCCTGTGCATAAAAAGATAAAGACTGATAGAAACGCTGCGCCATATACTGTCTTGTCTTAGCAATTTCCCTGATTTCCTGCCTTCCATCTGTGGAACCCAGATAAGAAAACAAGGCTTTCAGCTTATCGAGCGTGGTGAGAACCGGCCGCGGAAAACATAAAATCTGTAACCCTTTCAAGTACTGCTCCGCCACATAACCACGTTTCATCTGCTCTGCATCAGCATGAGATATCACCGTAATATCATACGTTTCCCGCAGCCTCATCAACTCCGGCGCAATAAAGGCCTGTTCGCCAGTATCATAGGGAAAGCTGTTTGTTGCCAGTATCAGTTTCTTTTTCATATCTCACCCAAATTTAATCGACAGATATCTTACAAAAATCGATGCTCCTAAAGCCCCGGCCGCTGCGCCCACTACTGCTGCTATTCCTGCCAGCCCGGCATCTGTCACCAGGCATAGGGTACAAAGGATCAATACCATAAGCGCTAACGTACACCCCAGAATATTCCTGTATGACACATTCTTTCGCACCTCGGCCTGTCTCTCCCTGGCCGCATCATACAGCTTCCACTGACGTTCTATATATTCTTTGTAATATGGGCTCTTCACAGCATACTTCCACCAGATATGGTAGCCAGGCACAAGGAAGACTGGATTCCACGGCTTGCTGTAATCTTTGTAAGAGGAGAAATGTATGATCTTGGCCGTCTTCTCGCACTCAATGATATAGTCATATCCCAATTCCTGCATATATCTCTCATTTTCATCAATACAAGATGTTTTTCCAGGGACATATTTTATTCTATCCTTAAACAACAATCCAAACGTAAACTCCATCTGGGAATTCCCGGCATGTTTCTTGACGATCTCATCTTTGGCAAGGATATCCTCCAGACGGAAATCTTCTCTGATCTTTCTGACGTCATACATGGACAATACGAAGGTGAGCGTGTCCCCTCCGATCTTCTGCATAAAATCCCGATGATTCTTCGGCTTATGTTCCGGCCCAGGACAGACAGCATACGCCCCCTCAAAATCCACCTCATAAATATCAGACAAATTGCCTACGATCACGGTATCTGACTCGATCACGAGAATCCTGTCAACCTCTTCGGGGAGCAGTTCATGAAACAGCCAATAGCTTGACATCGTCCCGATCGGCCAGTGGTCGTCTGCATGTACCTGGATATGCTTCCCCGCCACCTGTTCGTCAAACCGTAAGATAACGATATGATTTCCATGCTGTTTTGCCAAAGCATACTCATACACCAGATCGCTTTCCTCAAGATCTTCTGACACAATGTACAGATAGATCTCAGCGTCAGGATTATTTTCAAACAGGGATTGTATGGCCACATAGGCATACTTATAATTCTTCCTGCCCGTCGTAAGATATACATTCATTCTCATACGTCTACTGCATCCTCTTCGTGAATATTACAAACCATGCCTGTATATTCACCATGTATTCTCAAATTTTTATTGTGAAGCCTTCTTTCTAGCATTCTCACTCATACTGAAACTATTGTCGTTATGATACAGTCCATTATCAATCAGACAATAGTCTTCCCATTCCTGTTCAAACCAGGCTCTGCGCATCACTCTGGCAATAAACGTAATATTCGAATATCCGCAGACAATTCCCGCGCAGTTTGTCAGGGTATACTGGTCCCGCAAGACTTCTAATCCCAAT
Organism: uncultured Lachnospiraceae bacterium; assembly: GCA_951800685.1. Classification (GTDB taxonomy): domain Bacteria; phylum Bacillota; class Clostridia; order Lachnospirales; family Lachnospiraceae; genus UBA3282. The sequence continues at coordinate 116,454 of CATOJY010000002.1, read as the reverse complement.
CTGTAATGGTGGTGTTCTCTTTCCGACTTGCTGAAAGCGATCGACTCCCCGCTTCCATCGTCCCTGTAAGTATCTTCGTACACTCTGACCAATCCGCCAAATTCCCTCTGAAATCTCTCTACGACAGACGCTTCGTCTGTCGCCAGAAAAATCTGTTCGTAATCCTTTTCATTTAACAGCTCTTTAACCTTCTGTATTTCCTGTTCTACCTGGACAGGCACTGGATGGTTATTATACCCTTTGTTAAAGTCTGTTCCCCGATAATGAACTGCCAGCGTCTTCCTGTCTTGCAGCAATCTATAATATTCCTCTTCCAGATAGCGCTTCGTCTCATCATTATACCGAATATATTTCTTCAACATACGCGCCATAGCATTAATATAGTCATCTGACACCTCATAACTGACAGCGCCGTACAGTGCCTTGACCTGGTTGCAGTGCCAGGAAGCCTGATATACGACATGGCAGGCATGTTCGATCGATCCCACTTCTGATGCTGGTTGGAAATAGTGCAAAAATGCATTCTTTTCCCCCTGGATTCCATCTGGCTCATAATACACATAGTTCTCACCCCAATGGACATAAGGCACCATACCTCGTTCATCGGCATAATACAATTTGATCAGCGTCATTCCTAATTCTGCAAAGAAACCTACGCCGCTTCCCGTCTCCTCTGCAGCATAGATAATGCAGCCTTGATACGCATCTCCCAGATGATGCAGCTCCAGGAAATCCGGACTGTGATACCCTTCCAATACCATTCTTCTGAAATCAGCCTTATTTCTGTGTAATCTGCATCGGTTCCAGAATACAAGTTTCTCTGATTTTCTTAAGAAATCCATTATCCCCATGAACTGTTCTTTTCCTTCCTATATCCCAATCCCATAAATCTCCGCAGTGACTTTTTCCCATTCTCCTCTGCTTCTCAACAGATGCTCTATAATATCTCTCACAGCGCCATGGCCTCCTTTAACCGAAGACACATAATCCGCCCTTTCCTTCACTTCTATGCAGGAATCCTCTGGGCAGCCCACAAATCCGCACAACCCCATGGCTGGCAGATCATTCAAATCATCTCCAAGATATCCCATCTGTTCTCTGCCAATCTGCTCTTCTTCCATGAAGCGGGCCAGATAGGTAACCTTGTCCTTACAATTCTGCACCAAATAATCTACCTTCATCTCGGTCATTCTGCGGGTCGTTGCCGCGCACTCTCTTCCAGTCAATACCATAACCTGTATTCCGGCCTTACGCGCCGCAAAAAAGCCTGCCGCATCTTTCGTGCAGAACTTCTTAAGTTCGTTGCCATGCTCATCATAATAAATACCTGCGTCTGTCATGGTGCCGTCCACATCTATAATCAGATATCTGATCTTCTCCCAGTTCATCTCTCTTCCTCAATTTGGTACAAAGACTCTGTCAAATACATAAGATCCATATGCTTCGCAAGTTGTTTCATGCAGCCCCTGATCTTCCGGTTTTCTTCGTCTCCCTTGGTATGCTGACTTGCCATATAATTGGCAGCATAGTTAGCGCCAAACGCAGAATTTGTGCGATAGCCGTCAAATCCCGCCAATACTGCACCAGATACCTCCAGTTTTCTCAGCAGACGCAGCAACATAATCACGCTGTTATCAGATGGTCCTGACTCACCAAAATGCAGATCGCTGTAATTCACTGCAAGAAGCTTATCCTCACCCAGCTTCTTCTCTGGCAGCATCTCCAACAGATTAGACGTGCAGATCAGCTTCGGCAGTCCCTTGCTGCCCAGGATTCTTTCCAACCGGACAGCATTGCAGCAAAACACAAAATCTGGCTGGTAAGAATCCGGAACAAAATTCGCAGCAATTACGACTGGCTGCTCTTTTCTGATATATTCTTCAATTTTCTCCGTTTCCCTTACTATACTTGATCCAGGCGCTAAAACCAGGCACTTTCTTCCAGCTAACTGTCGTTGAAGCATTCTAAGCATGCCAGAATCATCGATATCCCTATTCTGGAAATCCTGATACAGTCCCTCAATATAGGACTCGTCATAGGCCGTTTTCTTATCCTGCGCAATGCTTCCAAGAATCTGATTGATCTGCTTCGCCCGCAGACGTCCTTTATCCAACAGAAATTCCGCGTAATTACGGTGCAGATTATATTTCGCAGAGATCGAGTAGGCAGTATTATACCCCCAAGGCTCAATCTGCTTGAGCTGGGCAATATGATCATCAATCCCATCTAATACCGGATTGACATCGTAGTGTCCGGACTGGTACTTGTTCATATAATCCATGATCAGCTCCATACACAGATTTCCCGGAGAACGTCCCATTCCCAGCATGGAAGCATCGATCACGCACTCTCTGTCACTTGCTTTCATATTCAGGAAATCCTGTGCGAGAGAATAAGAAAGTGCCAGATTTTCATGAAGATGCAGCCCAATCACAATATTCTTGCTCAGATTATGCTCCACCAAGGAATAAATACGCAGCAAATCATCTTTCATCATAGAGCCAAAGGTATCAACAATAGAAAAGGCATACGGCTGGATCTCGTTTACTTTATGGAGAATCTGCAAGATCGTCTCATCCGAATAGCCCATAATGTTGATCGGATTGATGAAGACCTTATACCCCTTTTCCTTTACCTTTCGGATATAAGCTAACCCTTCATCAATATCATAATCGTGAAAAGTCACTCGGACCGCATCAATCGTCTTTCCATCATAGGGTTCCAGTTTATCAATGTCATATTTATTGTGCAAAGACATTGCGGTAAACTTCGTGTTTCCGCGGTTTTCTGGAAGAATCTGCGCAATCTCGGCACAATTATTAAACAGTGCCTTTCCCGTTTCATATTCACAATCCCGCAGGAATCCCACCTCAATATAGTCCACGCCCGACCCGACCAGCTTAGCCATGATCTCCCTGATTGTATATTCACCGAAATTCCAGTCATTAATATACCCGCCGTCGCGGAGGGTACAGTCAAGTAATTTAATCTCTGCCATAACCTTCACCTTATATTGTTTTTCCCGTCATTAAACAGTTGGATGGGGATCCTTCATAGCATACATGGCCTTTGCGCACTCATAATCATAGGCATCATCGATATCAGCTGCCTCTCTCTTATTCACAAGCAGTCTATATGCATTGGGACCATAATTATAATGCCATTCTTTCAACTTCACTCTGGGCGCCAGATTGATTCCGTTTGTAAAGTGATACAGCATCGGAAGCAGCTCTGAATTCTTATGCGCTAAGCCCATGCTGAAATTAAGTGGTCCTTTCTCATCCATCAGATAGGTCTGATAGGGGCAGCATGTGATTAGAGAATCATACCCTTCCTGAAGCTTTTCAAAGTAAGTTGTGATCGCTTTCCGGTACAGATAAGGTTCCACCAGCGGAGAAGTAACGCAAGCCCACATAATATGCTCATTTGGCATCTCATCGCTCAGATACTCCAAGAACATACCGAACGGCACTGATTCATCCGCATATTTCGTAGGTCTCTTGATCGCTGTCACCCCTTCCTCTTCTCCCATTTTAAGCATCTCATCACAGTCAGAAGACACAATAATATCTGTGATTTCTTCCACCTGTTTCAACTGCCTGATCTTATGGATCAGAAGATTTGAATCTGCGAATGGCAGAATATTCTTATTTGGCAGACGTGTGCTGTTCCCTTTCACCGGTATCACTGCTGTAATTGTTTTGTCCATTTTCTCTTCCTCCGTTTCTAAACTGTACTGTCTGTTTCCCATCTTTCTGTAACTTTGTACCGATCGTATATCCTATAATATAACTCTCTATACAATTCACCACTTCCATACTACGGACGGCTTCATGCTTCACCAATCCATATAATAAGATCACTTCGCCTGCAGTTCTCCCGCAATCTTTGCAATGACGGCCGTGATCTCTTCCTCACTCGTCTTCTCAAAATCATGCGCGATCCGCTCTAACTTCCTTCTGTCCTCCCGCTTTGTCTCTAACCATTTCCATCTGGGACGGTCAGATTCCAACATTGTCAGATATACATTATAGAGAGGCGTGACCTTCGTAAGTGCCTTCGTCAGCTTCTCCGCGGGACCCATCTTGTGATAATATGCCTTTAACTGTTCCCTGGTCAGATTATAGTAAGGATTCTTGATCACTTCCTCAGCCATATCGGCAAACTTGATATAACTTGGCTTGTCCCAGTCAATGGTATATACTTCATCGATCAGCTTCTCGCTGACCGGAAAAGGTCTGTCGTCGTCATGAGTTGTTTTCTCAAATTCCTCAAAGGTCTGTATCTTATCGGCCTCCTTGAGAAATGCCAGCTCATAGTCTGCCGGAACCGGGACTGGAAAAAGCAGATAGCACATTTTCCTGCCAAAAAACGCCTCCACAAAGGTAGAACTGTTCCCCGTATAAATCTTATCGCTGATCAAGATCCACTGCTTTACAGACTGTGTGCCGATTACTTTAAAATTGGCATATTTCCGCGTCATTTCATCCGCCTGTCTGCTCTCCTCCCCCGGATGCGGCCTGTAAATAAATACAATATCCTCTCTCTGTTCACAGACTTTGCTCATCCAGTCTAAAATAATCTTCTTAGAAGGGAGCATGCAGTCCTGATAATAGTATCTCCATCCTTCTCCAAAACGTTTACACATTTCTATCAGATATTCTTCCGTATGCTTATCAGAAAAATAAGGTGAGATGAAAAGGAAAATCTTTTTATCTGCCGGAATGCCATATTCCTGCAGGACATCTTCTTTGGTCCGATAGTAGCCTTTCAGCTCTTCCCGCAGAAAATCCATACCCACGTGGCCGATCATCTTCACCTTTTTCGGATCCATCCCGGCCACCTCCAGCATACGCTTTTTGTTCATTTCCCCCCAGGAGATCCTGACCACATCTTTCGCCACGCCGGAATAGTTTTTAAACGCTTTCTTATCTTTTTCATCCATTGGGAAAACAATATTCTCCCACTGCAGATCAATCAGTTTATCAAACTTAACAAAGTTTTTCGTATGCCACTCAATTGAACTGTTCTGGTAACATGCCATTGTCACGACTACTTTCGCATGATAGATGGGGCGCATCGCTTTCAACGCTTCCGCGTCTTCGATATGGACAATTTTGCTCTTATATCCTCTGCGGTCTAATTCATATTTCAACAGGCACAAATTTTCCAGCTCTCTTACCTTGTGCTCGTAAATGAAGATAAAATCAAGTTCTTCTATTTTATATTTCACCATCGCTTCTGGTTCCTTTCGTGCATACGATCCTGTTATCTTCCGGCTTATATACTACCTTTTGTTAAAATACAACTCCGCTGCTGCCAGCACCGTAAGCGCCATACTCTTCTCCGCCGCACTCCCCTGCCCAAACATCACTGTAATATCGTTCCGAATCGGTTCCCTAAAGATCTCATGCCCAATATGCTCCTCATAGTAGGATTCACAGTATCTTTGCACTTCTTTATCTTCTAAATACCATGCATCCAACGGATTCATCGAGTCCCTGTTCTTAATCCCCAGTATATTGCACAGCATCTGCCAAAGCAGCCCCTGCGTCGTCTTCAACTTCCGTAAGAAAATATGTGATTCCATGGGCTTGACTCCGCCCCATTTCTCCCAGCCGTAATGAGCCGCTTCCGGATATTTTTCCTTAATCCACATAAGATAGAGGCGGTGGTCATTCCTGTAATCAAAAGGAATCGAGAAAACGGTATCCAGAAAATCCACATCCATAAATGGAGATGCCGTTTCCACATAATGCTGCCTGATCCTATAGGAACTCTGCGCTCCCAGGATTCCTCTTGTATAAATAGCAAACATTTCCTGGCAGGGATACGCTTTTGTCACAGTATCCTCAAAATCATAGGCCAGCCTTTCAGAATATCTGTGGAAGCCCATCCTGGGTTTCCCGTAATTAAAGCTCTTATCATGGTAAAAGGTAGATAAGACCGCGTCTCCAATCATACCTGTATGCTCAATGCCAAACTGGTCCCTATTGAGCAGCCCCAACAACCGTGCTCCCCCTGTTATGCCGGAATAAAGTGCCGCTCCGCTGTTCTGCCTGACAATCTGTTCAAGGTCATACATCCATTTCAGATCATCTAGCGGCTTAAACAAGTATTCATGTTTCAAATCGCCTGCAATCTGTCTGGATATCTTATCATCCAGGTAACCAGACTTGCTGTATGCAATATTTAACTGATCCGTATACCCAAGATTATGTGCCACCCAGCACACCATCCTGCTGTCCAGGCCGCCGCTTAAATCTACCAGATGCCGGTAGCCATATTCCCGGTCCTTTTCAAATTCACGCCGGACGGCCTCCCGGAAAGCCGCGTCTACCTTTTCGACGGCTTCTTGTTCAGACATCTGCACTTCTTTGTCACAGATCGCATAATATCTGCTGACATCGACAGCGCCTCCTGCAATACGGACAATCTGCCCCGGAAGCAGGCGGTGGATCTGCTTTACAAAAGTACTTCCATCCAGCATATAGCCATATGTCAGCATATACTTCACTGCCATCTCGTTTAGATCATACTTGACATCATTCTCCCGCAATACTTCTGTCATATAAACAAGACAGTCGGAAATCATCCACTGCTCACCATCTACATAGTAATACAATACTTTCACAGAGGTCTGGTCTGTATAGGCGATCAGCCTGGATTCCTTACTGTGGTAGAGATAACCGCAGAAACCACCCCGCAGTCTCTGCAAAGTTTGCTCTGGATCCCGCTTCATGGCATCTGCAAAAGCACGCGGCCAATCTTCCCTGCCGCTGTCTGCGGTCACTTCCTTCTTGTTATGCACATAGCCATCCAGGAAACTGATCTGACCCTCTTCCTCCAAAAACACCTGATCCTTCGGAAACTTGCCCAGAAGATTATTATATTGTCTACATTCGCCCATCTCTACATACTGTCCAAGACAGCTGATATCCATGTTGCGGGCGGCTAAAAATCCATGTATTGTTTCCATTTTTTTATTCATCATGCCATCTTATCCAGACCTTGCTTCCATCATCCCTGGCTGCACACTGACACCCCACAGCCTTCACATTCACACCTAAGCAGTACTAAAGGTTCTCCTGTAGTATATCGCAAACCCTCTCTATCTCTTCCGCTTTCAGATAGGGATGCATCGGTAAGGATAAACAGGTATCACAGATCTCCTCTGTAATAGGACATGCCGGCTGTCCAGCCAATAAACCAGCAAACGCTTTCTGTCTATGCAAAGGCTTCTTATAATAGATCATGCTTGGAATCCCCGCATCTTTCAGCTTAACCATAGCCCTTTCCCGCTGTTCTTTTCCATCAAACTGCACTGTATATTGTGCCCAGCTCGAATAATAATCCGGCAGCACTATCGGTGTTTTCACAATTTCCTTTAAAAACGAAGTGTATCTCTTCGCCGCCTCATTACAACGTTCTGTTTCTTCATCCAGGAATTTCAGCTTCTCTATCAGGATTGCTGCCTGCAGGGTATCCAGCCTGGAATTCAGTCCGATTCTTATATTATCATACTTATCCTCACCTTTTCCATGCACCTTATAAGAGCGGATCAGCTCTGCCCACTCATCATGATCTGTAAAGACTGCGCCGCCATCCCCATAACACCCCAATGGCTTGGCTGGAAAAAACGAGGTTGTCGTGATATCGCCAAAGCTGCACGCCATGTGGTCACCAATCCGCCCAGCAAATCCCTGCGCGCCATCCTCCAAAAGCCACATTCCGTATTGCTCCGCAATCTTACGGATCGTATCACAATCTGCTGGCTGTCCGAACAGATCCACTGCAATAACCACTTTCGGCGTCAATCTGCCTTCTTTGAGTACGCTCTTAACAGCCTCTTCCAATGCACTCGGCGACAGATTAAAAGTATCCCGGTCCACGTCGACAAAAATGGGGACAGTGCCAACCCATGGTACTACTTCCGCCGTGGAGAAAAAGGTGAAATCAGGAACAAATACAGCGTCCCCTTCTCCTACTCCCCAAGCCATCAGCGCAAGCTGCAGTGCATCCGTCCCATTAGCGCAGGAAATGCAGTGTTTCACCCCAACATAAGCCGCCAATTCTTCCTCCAGCTGCCGTATGGGCTCTCCTCCTATAAACTGTGCATTACAGACAACGCGCTGCATTGCAGAATCAATTTCTTCTTTATGTTGTAGATATTGTGTCTTTAAATCCCGAAATTCCATCAATGACCTCTTTCCCCATTCCTGCTACCGATTGCCTTCAACATCACTAAACTGCTCTTTCCAATACATTCTCAGGATAATCCTAATCGCACTCATGCGCTTTTTCATCAGTCAAACCGTCCCTGAAAACGCATCGTATCACAATCCTTCAATGGGAATTTCACTACTTCTCCTGTTGCCGCCGACTGATAGATTGCCAATACCAGCTCCAATGCCCGCCTGCCGGCCTCGGCATTCACATAAGGCTGTGTGCCATTTTTGATGGCATTTACAACATCCTCATAAAGCGGCGTATGCCCATATCCGTACACATTCGGCGGATTCTCATGGAACTGCTGCTTTACCTGTTCGGCATCATCCAGCACATCCGCAAACCGCCATTCTTCTATGACATTCACCGAACTGCCCCCTGCTTTGACGGTTCCCTTTTCCCCAAAAAGATATAAAGTCTCCTCCAGATTGGAAGGATACACGTTGGTAGTTCCCTCTACAATGCCGTATGCCCCATTTTTAAACTTGATCAGGGCAATTCCTAAATCCTCTGCTTCGATATAATTATGTTTCAGCTTGTCCGTCATGCCTACGACACAGTCTATTTCATCTCCCATCATCCACCGCAAAAGATCAATATTATGGATGCACTGGTTCATCAAAGCGCCGCCATCCTGTTCCCAGGTTCCGCGCCACTTCGCCCTGGAATAATATTCATAATCCCTCGTCCATCTGACATGCGCCGTCCCATGGAACATTCTTCCGAACCGCTCCATTTCCACAGCTTCCCGTATCTTCTGAATAGATTTGTTAAAGCGGTTCTGGTGACATGCACACACTACTACGTTTTCCTTATGGGCTGTCTCTATGATCCTGTCTGCATCCACCAAAGATAACGCAATCGGTTTCTCAATGATCAGGTTCGCATGCCCTATCGTCATGCAGTCAACTGCGATCTGCGCGTGTTTGCCGCTTTCCGTCGCAATGGCTACCAATTCCGGTTTCTCCTTGGTAAGCATCTCTTTGTAATCAGTATAACAATTCACGGAATCTGGCAGCCTGAATTTTAACATTTTATCCTTCATGTTGCGTTCACTCAGATCGCAGATCGCAACAATCTCCAGATTATTCTTCTGTGCCGCCACAATATGGTTAGGAGAGATTCTCCCACAGCCTATCAACGCATATTTCATAATTACCTCCAATCAGAATCACTGTCCGCCGCATTTCCCGGCAGAAACACTCTTAGAAACCGCACAAAATCCCGGCTGCTTTCCTGGAATTTTATTCTCTTCAAACTGATCCAATAAAAAATTTTACTAAATCCTTTTATAATTAGATAAAACTTCTATTCTCCAATTCCTGCACCATTTTAGCTGCTGCATGACCGTTTCCATAATAGCTCGGCCTATCTGCCTGTGCCACTCTTTGCGCTTTCTTTGCAAAAACAAGCGCTTCCTCTGCACTTGCTGTATTCTCAGGATCAAACTTATGGATCCAGTTGTCCCGCACCAGATCTTCCCATACATCCAGTTCCAGCATAAACAGACATTTAGCGCCTGCATAAGACGACTCCTTAGAAACACCGCCAGAGTCTGTCAGGATCAGCCGCGCACTGTTCATGAGTCTCACCATCTCTGTATAGCCTACAGGTTCTATGATCTCCAGATTAGGGATTGTCTCAGCCCGCTCCAGCAGTCCAAACTGTTTCAGACATTTCCGGGTACGTGGATGCAGCGGACAAACCACTCTGCTTTCCAGCTTCTCTATCAGATCCAGAATACTCTCCATACGTCCTCTGTCCGCTGTGTTCTCCTGCCTGTGCCATGTCATTACAACAATCTCTTCCTGCCCTGCATCCCGGTTCTCAACCGATTTGGCCGCAATAGACAGATACGTATCGTACATGATATCACCTGTGATACATGCCTTCTTCCCCAATCCTTCACGCTCCAGATTCTGGAACGATATGGCGTCCGGGCTGAATAGGACATCTGACAGATGATCTGTTACAATTCTGTTGCATTCTTCTGGGTTAGATTTATCATGTACTCTTGGGCCTGCTTCCACATGCGCAATCGGAATACACAGCTTCGCCGCTGTCACTGCCCCCGCCAGTGTCGTATTGGTATCACCATACAAAATGACCAGGTCTGGCTTACGCTTCACCAGTTCCTTTTCGAGACCAACCATCGTCTTCGCCGTCATCTGCGCATGGCTGCCCCCACCCGCCGACAAATTCACCGAAGGCGCCGGTATCCCTAATTCTTCAAAAAAAACATCGGACATATTTTCATCATAATGCTGTCCGCTGTGGATAATATTCTGCTCATATCCTCCCCGCTCCAATTCGTGATAAAGCGGCGCTAACTTAATAAATTGAGGTCTGTTTCCTACAATATGCGTTATCATGTTCCTCTCCTATTTGCCAAGCCCCTCCGAGTCTCTTACTGTTCTTTTCAACCTCTCTATCGTCCTTAAGACTCTATATATTCAATGACCGGCTTCATGACAGCTTCCATACTGACATGTTCTAGCGCAAATTTCCGGATCACGTCAGCCAGCGCTTTCTTACTGCCCGTCCTATTTCTGACCTGCTCATAAAAAGCCACAATATCTTCTATCTTCACGGTACTTTCATCATTCGGAAATACCCTGGCATAAGGGTAATCCTCTGTCAGGACGTCGATGGCACACCCTGTAATCAATGGCATTCCTTTGGCAAGGCATTCACGGGACTTAAGCGCTCCCATTTTCCCGAAAAATTTCGCCTTATACATCCCAAACGATACCAACGCAATATCACTGGAATCATACAGCTTGTCTAACTCCTCCCCTGACAGCGTTGGATAGAAATGTACATACTCCTCTAACTGGTATCTGTGTACCAGCTCCTGATAATACGGTTTCTCAGGCCCATCGCCTACCAGACGCAGATCTACCCGGTACTGTGGCTTCTCCCGGCTGCCATAATAAGTATGCAGCCCCTCTATAATACGTTCATATCCATGATGCCTCTGCATAAACGCTACGCCAATCAGATTAATCCTGTCATTCTGAAATTGTCCGCCAATCTGTGGAATCGAATCCACATTGATCCCATTTGCCGAGCGAATCGTCGGGATTCCAAAGATCTCCCTATCTTCTGTGTAAGTCACAAACCGATCCACATATTTCTTCAGTTTCGGACGGTACAGCAGTTCTTTCAGATAAAACGGCCATGCATTCCATTTGCCAAAATCATCCTTATCATAGGGATAGGTAAATAGCTCGATCACAATCCTGCATCGCGGATACCGCTCTTTTACATTCCTCCAGAAAGTAAGATACGCCCTGTCCGCCACCGCTCTCCTGACATAAACAAAATCTGGATCTTTCATCCGTTCTAAGGCTTCCGCATAATTTCTTCGGATCGATGCTGTTGGAAACAGGCCGAACACCCTTCCCACAACCGACCTGACAGGTGTCTCAACTTCAATCTCCTGCATATCATAGAACTTACGGAATTCTTCCATCTGCATATCAATCTTCTTGCTGACTCCAATCGACTGCCGGCCCTGAAAATGGATATAATAACCTTTTCTCATCATAGCATACTCCCTTTTTCATTGCAAATGTAACGAATCAATAACCAGCTGCCCGCCCAAACTTTCTTCTCTGGTAATCCCTGATTCCCCTAATCGTGGCACGGACAAGTTCCCGCTTCCCCCGCATCAGCCACACGAAACAGCACGCTGTACGATTTACTATATAGTACAGCAGGAACACAGGATAGCGCCAAGCCAGATGCTGCCTGCTGCAAAGAAGCCAGTTGCGGGCAATATAGTAGGCACAAAGTGCGCTGTCAGCTCCTTTCGAGCTTGCCCCTACCTTATGGTACAATACTGCCTCCGGACAATAATAGATGGAAATCCCTAATTTATGGAGGCGGAAGCTGTACTCCGTATCCTCATAATAAAGAAAGAATCTCTCATCCAGCATCCCTGCTTTCTGAATGGTTTCCATTGGGATTAACAGGCAGCATCCTGTCGCAAATCCGATCTCCCGCTCCTGATCATACTGCCCCTCATCTATCTTGTTGATACCAATATGTCTTACTTTTCTTACAACAGGAGAGACTGCCCCGCCCGCCGACCAAATTCTTTGCCGGTCATCACTGTAATAGATCTTCGGCACGACCATACATCCTGGATGCCTTCTTGCACACTCCCGCAGATGGGACAGCATATCCGATGCAATCTCCGTGTCATTGTTGAGAAGCAGCACATAATCAGCTCCCCACTCCTGCGCACTTCTTATGCCAACATTGTTCGCATAAGAAAATCCATAATTATTATCCAGTCTGATTAACTCCAACCGTTCCTCTTTGTGACACCGCTCTTCTATCTGGCTCACAGAATCATCCTGTGAAGCATTATCCACCACAATAATCTTTAATGCAGCAATCCCTGTATTGGCAAAGATAGAATCAATACATGCGGTATTATATTTTTTACCATTATAATTTACCAGAATAACTGCCAGTTTCATAAGTTTCCTATCCCTATCTGTTGCTTTCCATTCTTCCACCATACTGTTTGACAAGCAGTGTATGACATCTAATCCCCCTATCACCTTAATTTGTCCAGTAATAGTTTATAGTATTTCCTGCTCAGCCGCATCTGATCATATGCATTAAAATCCATTTCGTCAACCCGGTTAACTGGGTGCAGCATCACACGGATCCACTCCTCCACATTGTAAGGATCTCTCACATAATTCGCTTTACCCTGTGTGATCTCTGGAATACATGTCCGGTCTGTGGCAATCACAACTGTGCCAAATAGCATCGCTTCAATCGTTGGCATACCAAACCCTTCAAACACACTGGGAAAGAGAAATGCCTTGCAGTCCCGGTATAATGTATTTCTCTCTGCATTCTCCACAAAGCCAGTCAGGACCACCTCCTGTTCTAAGCCTCTTTCCCTGATCTGCGCTTCCAGCTTACTCCTGCTCTCTCCATTTACTCCAGAAATCAACAGTTTACAGGGAAGATCTATCTTTCGTAACTTGATTTGTTCCATGACTGCGATCAGGGTATCCAGATTCTTGTGTGGGATCAGCTGTGCTACTGTATAGTAGAATTTCTTATCCTCAACATGATATTTATCGGCAAGCTGCCGAAAAGGAAGCGTTTCATCCCGTCTCACCGTGATCGGATTATAGATCGTTGTGATCCGCCCACGCCTTACATGATATCTTGTCATAATATCTTCTCTCACCCAATCTGATATCGCCACAATATGACTGGACAAATGAGTGTCAAGCCACCAACACAGCTTAGAGTACGCGATTTCGTGGAAGGGATGATATTCTGGATAATGCGCCGCCTGTAAGTCGTGGATCACATTCACATAAGTGATCCCGCCATTCAGCAAGGGGCGGCAGTATACCGGAATAAAGCACTTGCGTATGTTATGTCTCCTGAGAAACTGGTTCTGACAGAAAAACTGCCACAGGATCCTGCCTGCAATGTTTGCAGAAATCACCTTCGTCTCCAAAAGGATAATCCTGCCGTCCTCTCCGTAATGTTTGAGCGATTCCCGGTTATCCTTAGATACCAGCAGGAAAAGGTGAAAAGGCTCCTTAAGTTTTAAGAAGCCATCCAACAAATTTCTGATATAAAATTCTGTGCCGCCTACCTTTCCAGGGCGCAGCCATAATAAATCTACTGCAATCTCTAACATTTCTATTCCTCCGCGCCGGACAATTCATGACTGCTGCTATATACCGTAATGTCTTCATTAAGCGGCTGTGTTCCATCGAACAACTCCCCATCCTGTGTAAACCATCCATCAAATACCCGTCCGTCTGACACGCTGTGTGGCTCCCCGACTGGAAGCACCCCTGGGCATTCCCCTTTGATTACACTCATATAAGTATCTCTGGAATATTCTTCCGCAATAAAATGTATCGTACACAACTCTTTCTTTCCAGTCCATACTTCATCCAGGAATTCTTTACGCCCTGTTAGAAACTCTTTGATGACTTGGGATCTCTGGCCATAAGAATCTCTTTCTCCATAAATCTTCTTCCATCTGATCCCGTCCATCTCCTCTGCGGCATAGATCTCCGATGCATAGGCGATAATCAATTCATCACAAATTCTCTGTATATAATCCGAAAAAAATTCTTGATAACACTGAGAGACCATCTGCTGAAACTCAGGATGCCTGCTTAAATACCAAAAGAAGACCGTACTCTCTCCCCGCTGACTCAGATAACACAGATTTCTGGTCGTTCCATCGAAGCCATAGATTTTTGCATAGGCCTTGTCATAATCCCATACCGGCCCACCAAACAGTTTCTTGCTGATACTATCCTGTGGCTTATAAAAAAATGAACTTGTTGCCCCACCACCATTATTTTTGCATAATTCTTCTATCATGTATTTTTGCGCGAATGATCTCAGATCAAGATAATCCAAATAGCTCATTCCCGTATCTTCATTGATTCCATCTTCTGCTACTACTGCCTTCTCCATTTCTGAAACAAAGTTACTGATATAATCCATTTCGCCCTTGGACGCATATTTCGGTTCTTTCACTGTATAATTGTCATGCAAAACCTGGGTCACAAATCCACTAATCTCAGACCCATATTTTGCCATGACATCCCTCTCCAGCAAATAGCCTCCCGATCTGTCATAAGGCTCGTACTCTAATAAAACCCCCTTTTGCATTTCTGTATGAAACCGTTCTGCTGACTCTATTCCCTTGTTAAGTTTCTTGTTCTGCAGTCCAAGATCCTCGATTGGAATCCTCTGCTGGTCAATTTCAATCTTTTCACACAGCTGGTACATGCCATGATACTCGTGATTGATATATAAATCTATATATCTTGACTCTGGCGCTCCCTCCATGCCTGCTGCAATTGCCATATCATAAGTAATCTTATTCCTTATATAAGTATTATCCTCCACGTTGCTCAATAGTATCCAGTTCCTCGCACTCCCCATCTGGAATAAGTCCGCAGCTTCTTTAAGCTTGATACCATAAGACTTTTTCGCATATGCCCAAGTTGAATTGCCCCGTCCTGAAATATGCTGTAATTTATCTGCACAGACAACACTGCCATCCAGATCGATCAGCATAACTCTGCCCGGCTCTTCATAATCTTTATCAGCGTCTACCTTTTCCATTGATCCACTTTCTGTTTCCAGAAACATTGCCGGGAGATTTGCTGAGTGCATAATCACCAATCGTTCCTCAGACAGCATCTCCCCCTGTTTCATAAATCGCAGATCATATTGTTTTCCTATTTCCAGTGCGCCTAACGTCTCCCCACGTTTCAGCGATACTGCATTTTCTCCTTGTCCAACCGTCACCCGGTCGGCGCCTCCGAAATCCACTGCTACACTGCTCATATTTGCATACGTAGGTAAAAACAGATAGGAAATCTGTTCGTCCTCATCTATAAAACAACGGATCCACTGCTCCGATCTGCCGTTCTTTACTGTGAAGGAAAGACTTTCCATACAGTTTTCCACATCTTCTATTCTATAACGCTCTGACCATTCCCCTATTCCAATCAGCACAAGAAACAGGATCATAAAAGCCCAAAGCGGCCAACGCTGTTTTTTTATATGCCTCATATCTTTTCCCGATGTTTACTCTTTCCTCTCCCGATCCTCTATTTTTTCCAGTTCCCTCACCCGCTTATCCAGAATACTTAACTCCTGCGTCAGCGTCCGGATCTTACGGTTCTGGTTGGATGCAATAGACGTTAAAGATAACAATATCATAATAATAAAGGCAATCGCAAAAATAAACAGGCCGTTCATATTATCCTGAATACCGAAAATATGAATGATGGATACCAAAAGCTCCGGCACCATCACAAGAATTCCCATGACTAAACCAGCCACCAGCCAAAGCAATGTATATTTCAGGTTCAATGCCTTTTGTTTTAAAAAATAAAGAATCACAATGAAATAACAGACGACCGCAATGATCAGCGTCAATCTAAGTGTAGCAGGTATCATTTCTACTCCATTTCTATGCCATTTTACAGCGTAAATCTCATAAATTAAAAATTATATTTTTGATTGTCAAGTCATTTTCTGCCGACAAGTCTCTTCATACTCTGGATAAAACGCCCATGCTCTATTGCAAAATTACCCGTCACAGTCTGTCCATCCATAACGTCCTTCGTAACCACACTGCCAAGACTGACCCTCGCACGATTCCCAACCGTGATCCGGTTAGAGATCGTGGCATTGATCCCAACCCAACAGTCTGCTCCTATAGAGACATTGCCCGCAATGACCGCACCCTCAGCAATCAGTGTTCTTTCCCCGACAACACTTCCGTGCCCAATCTGCACCAAAGCATCTATCTTCGTATCATCCCCAATATAAGTCACATCTGTAGGCAGAATCCCTTTGGCAATATGTGTCAGTGAAAACACCTCCACCCTGTCGCCAATCACCACCTTGCCTAAGTCTTCCATCCCCAGCATTCCCAACTCTTGCGTCCTGGCAAAGGTAAACGCCTTGCCGCCGATCACAGCTCCGCTCCGTATGATGCAGTCATTTCCAATCTTTACATGATCATATATGGTGGCATTTGCTTCAATCACGACTCTGTCGCCTATTTCCACACTGTTTGGTGAAATATTTGCCCTTTCACTGATCCGGCAGTCTGCCCCTATCTTATTGGCTCTGACAGGCAGCCGATAGGCGTCGCTCCCGCTCAGTGCATTGTGGATCCTCTGAAACGCCTCTTTCGGTGAACGGGACAGAAAGATACCGGCAACGCTTTCCGGTAACTCCTCCACAAGCTCCTCACTACACAGCACACAGCTCGCATAAGGACTGATCTGCCCAATAAACTTCGCATTTCCCATAAAGGTCAGAAAGGGAATCTCCAGTTTTCCTGTGCAGTATTCCAGTGTCTGGAATTCCCCGTCCCGAATTAATGTACCTTCTACCGTTCTTGTCACCTCAGATAAAAGCATCTTTTCTAGATATCCTCTCTTCTGCCCCTGCGTATCCCATAACTGATACGGCAGAGTAATATTGCCAACGTTACTTTAATCATATAGTAAATTGATTTCTTGAATGTGATAGAACTTGTCCCGCCTTCTCTCGCCCGCATCTGCACCGGGACTTCCCTGACTCTTCCAAGATGCATGATCGCAGACACGATCGCCTCCGGCTCTGGATAATCCATCGGATAATCCTTGCTGTAAATCTCTATAAACATCCGGTTGACTGCACGGTATCCGCTGGTTACATCCATAATCTTTCTACCGGTTACAATCCAGATCAATCTGCTCAGAATCATAATCCCCATTCTGCGGCCTGCAGAGGACTGAAAACCTTCCTTCTCCAGAAATCTGGAACCAATCACCACGTCCGCCTCTTTGCTGACAAGCGGCTCTATGAGCCTGTCAAGATAGGTAATATCATGCTGTCCATCCCCATCAATCTGGACCGCAATATCATAATCATTCTTATAAGCGTAAATATAGCCTGCCTGCACCGCACCGCCAATTCCCATGTTAATTGGAAGATCCAGATAATGAAATTTTTCCTGCCGGCATAGCTTCAGTGTATTATCCGTAGAGCCATCATTCACAATCAGATAATCATACTGCGGCGCCTGCTTTTTCATATGATTGACCACTTTTACAATATTTTCGGCTTCATTGTATGCTGGTATGATAACCAGTACCCGTTCTTTTTGTTTCATCTTCTCTTTTCCTATATCTTCTATAGCCGCCATATCCAACTACACATAACGCACTTTTCCATGCCATTCATTTTCTCTCGCTCTAATCTGCCTGTTCTTTCCGAATTCTTATAGTCTTTTGATCTTTCCTGGAAGCCCGCCTCACTACTCTGACACGAAGAAAAGTATTCCACAGCATTCTTAACAGCAGATAGTAAGCTATATAGAAAATTCCGAAATTATATACAAGATACCTCTGCTGTCCAAAAAATACAAGTGAAATAATCAACACCATGACTACATTACTGCCAAGAACGATCGCCATAAACTCTGCACACTGATTTGGAACTCTCTTATCTGCGTATCCCCAGATCATCAAGGCAAATGCTGACAGATATAAAAACAACGTAATCATATGGCACAGCAGGTAAATCTGTTTGATCTGGAAAAAGACGGTACAGATAAATCCCTGGGGAAGCATCATAAGCGTATGATATAGGAATCTTCCAAAATGCCCCCGGATCAAAGTCAGGCCGATTGTCTGCAGACTGCGGTTCCAGATTTCGTTAAAGTTATCAGCAGCATAAATCTCCGGATATTTTTCCTTATAAAATTCACTTCCTACAGCCACGCCAATTTTTCCAACAGTCCCTATGCCTCCCACAATATCTTTCCAGATCCATAGACTCTTTTCTTCATAAGCATAGCGCTTCTGTTCCTGGTCTGCCACTTCATATATAGACTGATACAGCCCCCGCACCATCTCATCCTCAAAACAAGCTGCATCCTCCGCATCTGCCTCATACATACCTCTTGAAAACAGGAGGGAGGTATACTGACTTATCCTGATATCAGCCCCTCTTGCAGCATGCACGTCTTGTCTATCCTTTACCGCTTCCTCGATTTCCCCAGGCTCTCTGTCCTCGCCGTCTTCCCCCATACTAAATTCCTGGTAGTACTCCGGGTCCTGAATCTTCATGATCAGCAGATTCACCCTGACATTACCTGTGATAAGTGCGTTATACTGATTCACCGATGCTGCCGTGATCCCAATTCCTACCGCACCGATCACCAGACACCCGGCAATACCAGCCAAACACCCGGCAAACTTCTTCCTGATTGAATCACATCGCTTCCATGTCAGATAAAGAAATAAAATGCCGCATACGCCGAAAAGAATCTGCAGCTGGGAACGCAGCAATGCCAAAAAATATACCATTCCGAAAGAAGCCGCCAGAAACTTATAGCTGTTTCTCCAGACTGCACGCAAATATAAGATCATCAGAACGTGGAACAGTGCATACGCCAGACCTTCCGTAAGGATGGTCTGCGTAATCATCGCCGCTGGCATCTCCGTTGTAAAAGAGAGCAGCGACAGGAAGAAGAGCAGATAGCCTTCCCAAAACCGCAGTTTAAATCTCTCTTTGATCTCCCTGACAAAAAGAATAACGCACCCAGCCGCTAACAGCGCCTGTTCAACAATAACAATTTTGAGATAACTGTCACTCCCAAACAGCGCCTGATTCAACAGTAAAAAAAGCGGATAAACCGGCATAACTCCTTCAAAGCGTTCTACTCTCATATAAGAGCCACTATCATCAAACAGTACCGGTTCCCTGGAACCGACAAACAGAAAAACGAAAAGAGCCAGCAAAACCAGTGAACTATAGAACAACCACTCTGACTGTTTTTTATTCAATTTAGGATGGTTCTCTCTTTTCAGCACAGTTCTCCCTCACCTATCCAGCCGCTGCTTCTTCTACGAATCCGCCGGCTCGCCAAACACCTCATCCTTACGCTTCTCCACTACCTTACCATCCCCTACTTCATAGATCATGTCCACATTCCGAATCGTCGTCAGTCTGTGCGCAATAATAATCATCGTCTTCATACCCTGCAGATTTTCAACGGCCTCCATGACTGCTGCCTCTGTATCATTATCAAGCGCAGATGTAGCTTCATCCAGCACCAGGATCTCCGGATCATGGTAGAGCGCTCTGGCAATACCAATCCGTTGTCTCTGTCCGCCCGACAGTCTCACCCCTCTATCGCCAACGATCGTGTCCAGTCCATGCGGCAGACTGTTGACAAATCCAGTCAGCTGCGCCTTCTCCATGGCCTGCAGAACCGCTTGCTCATCAATGTCAGACGCTTTGACCCCGAAAGCAATATTATTGCGGATCGTGTCGTCTGACAGATAGATCACCTGTGGGATATAACCGATCTGCGCGTGAAAAGTCTTGGGTTTCTCATGGATATTGATCTGGTCTGCCATAACAACACCTTTCTGCGGTGTCAGCAGACCCAGAATAATATCCACCATTGTCGTCTTGCCTGCTCCAGATGCGCCGATAAAAGCCACTGTCTTCCCTTTCCGAATAGACAGGCTGGCATCATCGATTACCGGCTCCTCCGCATCAGGATAGCAGTATGTGACATGCTTTACCGCTATTCCTTCATGAAGGTTCCAATCTTCCCTGACTTCATGATCCTGTTTCTCAATATAATCCGCAATCTCTACCAGATCGTGATAGACCAGATCAACAGATGGAAGTGCATATAACATATTCGTGGCATGTTCATTGATCCGTCCCACACTGGGCATCAGACGGAATGCCGCCACGGCGAATACCGTCAACTGCGGGATATAGTAGGCCATATCGGCCTCTCCAAACAGAAGTTTAACGATGATGCCCGCCAGGAGTCCGGAGATCGCAACAGCCTCCACCGCATATTTCGGCAAAATGGAAATCGTCCGCGCAAACCGTAGTCCCCTTGCATATCTTGTATAATACTTGCGGTATTCCTCGGTAAAGAACGCTTCCCTCTCCAGAATCTTAATCTCCTTGATCCCGCCCAGCGCCTGATTCATCCATTGGAAAATCTTACCCTGATAGCCTTGGTTGTCCTGTCCCAGCTTACGGCTGTATTTCCTCGTCAAAAGCAGGAAGGAACCCACACAGATCACCAACAGTCCCAGCACAATAACCGTGATCGATTTGCTGACAAACAACAGATAAATCACCAGTACGAAACATACCGCCAGTTCCGCCACTAATTCCAGTGAATATAAGATCACCTGCATGAACTTTGACGTATCTTCCTGCAGGCTTCTCTGTAAAGTTGCGATATTCTTATTCAGATGAAACGTGTATGGTTCCTTCATATAAGTATTGAGAAGCCTCGTTGACAGCTTCATCTGCGTATTGTAAGAAAACCTGTAGATATAGCTTTTCTCAACGATCAGGTAGATATTCTTAACAATATAAATGACTATGATCATCGCTGACAATGCCGCCAGAAAGCTTTTCGGCGACTGGAAATGAAACAGCTCATAGAACAGACGCAGATACCACTTCCTCCAGATCTCTCCTGGTTCTGTGATAATATTAATAAAAGGCATGAAGATTGTCACACCCAAAAGTTCCAGAAAACTTCCGACCACCACAGCACCAAGCAGCGCGCCAATCTTCCATTTATCTCTTTTGTCGAAGATATATCCCAGCTTTGTAAGAAGCCCTGCCTTTGTATTCCTATTTGATTCATTCATCTATCATGTGCTCCTATTTGCTCTATATTATGAAAAAAGCGCCTTACATAAATTACTGTGCGAATCTTTATCACTGATTTTTCTTGCGGGTACGCCGCCCCATGTCGTGCCCGGCTCTGTAATATCTTTCGTTACCACCGCTCCGGCACCGACAGCCACATCATCTGCTATGGTGACAGCCCCGATCACTTTCGCCCCGCTTCCAAAATAGCAGTTATCTCCAATTACTGCCGCTTCATGGCTTCCGTCCGTAGCACCGATCGTGACGCCTTCCTGCAGCCTGCAGTTCCTGCCAATCCTAGCTCCGCCATGCACAACGATCGTTCCATAATGAGGAATGGACAGCCCTTCCCTGAAAACGTTGACTGGTATCGTAAATCCAAGTTTCACGCTCAGATTATGAAATCTAAGTCCATGATATTTCCTGATCACCATACCCCACAATCCTCTCCGACAGTTTGTATCATACTCTAACTGACGCAGCAGAATCTCAAATTTCCATATCTCATCTTTGAACCATCTTGGACGCCTGTCCTGCCGTCTGTTCAGCGCCAGTTGATCCTGTTCCAGATAGCGCCGCAACGCTTCTTTGCTATCGATCATATCTTCCTCTCTACAAAATCCTAAATCCAAGCGGAGACTGTCCTGCTCCTAACATTCTCTATCACTATTGTCCTATAACCAGTACTTGATCTCTTCCAGGTATTTCCCATATTCCCTGTCATGTACCGCCGCTTCCCGATTCGCCTTCTCACCGACGATCTCATGCTTCTTTAACGGAATCTTATCCGGCGCCTGTCTCACATACCATTCATATTCCAAATCCATATTCCCGATATCCAGCACCCTGTAGCCCTTCGTAAAAAGCGCAAGCGCAAGAAACTTAGCCGCCACGCCAACCGATAGGAGAAAAAGCCTGTCCGTTCCATACTGCATGCAAGTTTCCAAAATCCTGGGCAGTGCACCATACGCATCACTGGGCGGACAGATGATCCGCTCAACACTTCCAGCTAGATCAAATAAGTCATTCCCCACGCCGTTATGCGTCTTTGATCCCTCCACTACCACAATATCCCTATTTTCCCATATTTTTCTTATTTTTGCAAACCATCTGTCACAACTGCTTCGGTCACTGGCATAATAATAGCACCGCGAGACAAACGTAGAATAGTAAACCCTGTCTGGATTACAGTACTTTTCATATGTTTTCCGGCAAAAAAGAAGATGATCTTTCCAAAACTGCCTGCTCGCCCTATGATGGTCAGAGAGTGTGTCAAAAATTCCCGGAATCGTCACAATAAGATCTTCATAAGGATACGCAAGTATTCCGGCAAGCCCTTCCGCAATCTCCGGCGACGCCTTCTGCAGCATCAGATCGCCGCCCTTAATCATAACGATTTCGCCGTCCCCAAACCGGACCATGCTCTTTTGTGTATGCAGAAGTTCGTCGATCGTTTCGTCTATTGTATGCACTCGTATTCTATTGTGCAGAATCCCCTTCTCATACAAGAAATAAAAGATTCCTGCCACAATGTCCTTGACCTTGCGTTTCATATATCTAGTTCTCCAGCATAGTCTGTATTGTTTCAAAATACCTATCAAAATTATACTTCTCCACCAGCGCCTGATAGCCAGCCGCTCCCATGACTTTCATCTGTTCCCTGTCAGACAACATCATCGCCAGCTTCTCCTGCAAGTCATTCTGGTCGCAGTCTTTAAACTGGTAGCCCGTCACGCCATCCTCCACATAACAAGCTGTTCCATTGGCATCACTGCAGATCACAGGAAGGGAATAACTCATAGCCTCCAACTGGGACACCGACGCCATTTCCCGTGTACTTGGAATCACATATAAATCGGCCGCCAGATATGCCCCTGCCATTTCGCTGCGGGGAACGTTTGTCTTTACTGTGACAAATTCTTCCATATGATGTTCTTTCACATATCGTCTCACCTGTTCACAATATTCTTTCTGAAAATGATTGGTAGCCTCGCCGATCAGCGTCAGATGTAACCGGCTCTGCGTCAGTTGTCTCACCGCCGCCAGCAATAACAGGTGATGTTTTCTAATTTCATATTTGCCAATACACAGGATATGTACTGTATCATCTGCAAAATATTCCCTCTCCCCCGGCGCTCTCTGCGGTTCTATGACAAATGGTACGAAATAATCATTTTCCTTAATCGAAGCGCCCGTCTTTTTTCTGCCCATAACAGGTGTCATTCTTAGCTTTGGCGTCATTCTGGCTACCAGACGGTGTGCAAGATCTGTCTTTTCCGGCTCTGACCACAACGGGTTCTGGTTATAGAGGATACATGGATATCCCTTTTTTCTGCAGACCAGATAGGCTGCCATAGAATATACCGACCGCTCCCGCAGGATCACTACATCCGGCGCAAACTGGCAGATGATCTTCTTGAGTCTGCGCATTGGCGGAAACCCGTGCTGGATCTTGAACACAATGGCTTCCGGATTCTTCCTGTGGATCACATGCACGTACAGATAGTCCAGAAACTGATATAACCTGGAATATCCAAGCACCACCGGCGTCACATAAGAATAGTCCTCTATGATAGCGGCATAATGGCTGATAAAACAGACTTCATGTCCATGTTCTACCAGCCCCTTCATAATATCCATCTGGTTGGTATGATACCGTGGGGCTACATACAGAAATTTCATATAAATTTATTCTCCTTTAAGCTGTATCTGCCGCCTTTTAAGAATTTATGCTTAATCACCCACCATCCGGGTACCCAGATATATTTATGCATTGCCGGTGATGCAGAACCAATCATCCAGCAGTTTCTGTCACATTTCCTTGTACACTCTCTCACTTTCTGCGCCTGCGCGGAATTCCACAATTCATCCCAGCTTTGTTCTTTCAGATTGCCCATAACTGCCTTTTTCTCCATACCATTACAGGGAATCACGTCACAGAACGGATCTATGAAAAAGGCATTTTTGGACATATCGCACGGCAGAAGTCTTTTGTTACCATAGATGTAATTAATCAGTCCATGGTTGAAATAAGCCCGGAACCATTTCTTCGGCGATTTACTCTTTAGCAGTTCGTTGATCAGTTTCTCAAAGTTTTGCGCTACCTTGTACTTATCGTCAATCTTATTGTCTGTCTTTCTGAAATAAAACGAATTGTGCAGTGTTGCTGTGGCAAATTCCATGCTCATATCATTCGCAATATTGTAAAGCGGCACCAGATCCTCACAGTTCATATCCTGTACCGTCATGCCAAATCCCACATCAGGGTGTTTCATTTCTACCAGCGTTTTCAGCGTCTTATAACCTCTGTTAAAACCGTCGGGAATCCCCCTGATCGCATCGTTAGTGGCCTGCAGCCCTTCAATACTGATACGGATACCCACTTTAGGGAACTCCTTACACAGGGCAATAATCCGGTCGGTGAAATACCCATTCGTAGATATGACAATTCTGTCAGATTTCTTGTATAGTTCCCGCACAATTTCCGGGATGTCCTGCCTGATAAAAGGCTCTCCTCCCGTAATATTGGTAAAGGCCATTTCCGGCAGCTTCTTGATCTCTTCTAACGTGATCTCTTCCTCCGGTCTGGTAGGATCCTTGAAGCAATCGCACATATTACACCGGGCATTGCACCGGTAAGTCACAATAACGGTTCCGTATAATGTTCTTCTTGCCATAGTCCATTTCTCCCATCTAGATAGCCGGCCTCTTATCTATATACATTCTTTACCATTTTAGCACAATATTCTTCTACTGTGTCAAAATTTATATTTTTGCAGTTCTCGCTGTACTCCCGGCATAATTCCGGAGATTCCCATAGTTCCTTGATGTGTTCTGTCAGATCCTGTACATCGCCTCCACGGAACAAGCCGCCTGTCTTGCCAGACTGTACCAGCTCCGGGGCGCCTCCAAGATCGGAGGCCAGCACTGGTGTGCCATATGCCTGAGACTCCATAATGGAAAAAGGACAGTTTTCATACCACTCAGAAGGATACACGCTGAATCTCGCTTCCGCAATCAGCCTGTACAATGCTTCTCCTGACACAAAACCGCGGTTTTCCACATTAACCGCCTGGTTAACTTTCTCTTCCAGCGGCCCTGTTCCCGCAAACACAAAGGAAATCTCCGGCAGCGCCCTGCAGGCTTGTAATAATGTCTCTGTACCTTTTTCTTCCGCGTAGCGTCCGAAGTATAAGACATAGTCTCCTCTTTTTGACGGATGTATGCTGCTTGTCCCTTTTCCCTTATAACTTCTTTTTCCTCCGCCTGCATACTGATCCTGCTTTATGAAGTTATGCATCATAATCGTCTGGTTTGCCAGCGAAGAATCTGTATCCAGCTGTTTCTTCATAAACTCGCTGGGACATATAATTACATCCACCATTCCGTATGTCTTACGGATCGCATAGTATTTCGCCTCCACAGTCCCCAGAATGCTCTTAATCCTGGAATTATGAATACACCGGTTTTTACTACACTGTTTGAAATCACCACCGCGGCAGGCGAAACAGATCTCTCCAGTGGATGGAATCCGCATCATATGGTTGGGACATACCCATTGATAATCATGCGCTGTATATACGATCTTTATACGCTTTCTGTGCTTCTTTTCATAGGCACGCACCGCATAGATAACCGAAGGTGTCAGCTGGAAATTGATATTATTCAGATGTACTACATCCGGTCCAAAATCCTCCAGGACACGTCTCATCTTCCGTTTTGCCTCTCCAGAATAGATAATACGAAACGGGTAGAGGAGCTTTCCCAATCCGCCGGCGTGAAAATCCATATCCGACGTATAGCTTCCAATGCGGTTGCCTACGATCCGGCCCTCATGTTCCATGCCGAAATACTGCACCTCATGCCCCATTTTCTGTAATTGTTCCCCTAATTGGAAGATATAAGTCTCTGATCCGCCATTTGGATAGAGAAACTTATTGACTATTAAAACTTTCATCTTTATAACCACGCCTTTTTCATTCTGTGCATCTGCAGACGAAGGAAGAACTACTCCCACTTCGCATTATAGAACACCGTGTCTGCATAGATCGGGATCTGTCTCCTATACCTCTCTCCTGTATATTCGTCTGTCCACCCCTGATACATGCTTTCATCGTATTCCAACGGATTCTCCAGCTCTGTACCATCCATAATCTCCATCGTATCGATCACACCCTCATAATTTGCAAAGGTGACCGTATGCATCTGGCCATTAGAAGGCACCTGGAATTCTTCATGCGCGACACCCCACCGCTCACAAAGCCAATTCAGCCTTTTGGCAATAAAATATTTCAGATACTTAATATTTGCTGCATATTCTGGATATTTCCCAGTGGAATCCCCTTTAATATTCTTGTCCGCCCATAAGACACTGTCCATCCTAAGAGATGCCCCGATCCATTCTGCATATTCGTCAATCCCGCTCTCTAACAGCTCCTCGAAGAAAGGAAGCATCCTCTCATACTCTTCCACCACACGCTGCTGCAGCTGCGGGTTCTGATACAATTTTGCATACCAGTTTATTACATTCGACGCATTCTCCGTAGTCTCTACAATGGATAGCGTATAATCATATCCTGCCTCACTGTCAGAATTGCGTTCTCCCAGAGAATTGTCATAATCCCACATAGGACCGGAGTAGAGTTTTCCGTCACCTTGCTCCTTATAAAAAAACATGCTGGTGAGTCCTGCATCTGTATTGAGTACTACTTCCTCCAAAAGAAATCTTCTGGCAAAACTGTCCAGATCCAAATATTCCCAAATCTGCGGATCGCCAGCCCGCACCATCTGCTCAATGTTTTCCACACAACTCTGTATATATTCTACCTGTTCCTTAGACGTATGTTTCGGAGCATTGATCGTAAACTGATTTCCGACTGAAGTCACAAAACCATTCGCTTCCACTTGATAATGCTTCGGATGGTCCTTCTCAATCAGATAACCGCCTGTAATATCGTCTCCATTCTCTATTAAATATCCCTTGTTATTTTCTTCTTGATATGGAACAGCACTGTCAATATCCTTATTATATCTCTTGTTATCTTTTTCTAAATCATAGATGTCTACCCTTCCTTCTCCCACGCTGACAGACTCTGTCAAAAGATAACACCCAGTATATTCTCCATTCAAATATAAGTCCACCCATACCCCCTGGGTGCTGTATGCCATTCCCATCTCCTGTGCTAAGTCCATAGCGATCTTATTGTCCATCTTACTTCCTTCACGCCAGAGCGCTAACAAACGCCACCGGTCGCTCCGGTCCAGTCCGCACAAGGGGGATTTCTCTGTTAATTTCAAGGCATATGGCTTTTTCTCATAATTCCATGTTGAGTTTCCACGTCCTGATATTCTTTCAAGCTTTCCCTGATATTCTGTATTGCCGTCTCCTCTCACAATACAGATCTCACCCGTCTCCTCATTTTCCTTGTCTGCATTCAGATATTCCATGCTGCCACTATCCGTATGGATAAAAACTGCCGGAATATTGGCCGATCGCATAAAGGTTACCGCATACGTGCGCACTTCATAGGCATCCCCTATAAACTGCATCTGATACTCCCGTTCTTCCTCCCAACGGAAACTATCTCCCTCTGCATACAGTTTACCATCGATCCGTATGGTATTGTCTTCCAGCCCCCTTACTCTCACCATGGGCGATCTGACACAGGAGGGAAGAAAGAAATAGGCTTTCCCACCTTCTTCCTCCTGCCACAAGTCGATCCTGTTAACGCTGTTTTCCTGATTGATGCTGACATAAGGTCCACTGTCGTCGATTTTTAAATACACTCTGTTTCTTCTTACCTGATTCCCATACAGCAGTCCTAATCCCAGAAACAGCACAAGCATCAGGAGCAGATAATTTCTTTTACGCATCTTTTCTTCCATTCTGAAATGTTTCGTCTTACCTCTATCTTGCTATCTAAATTCCTATATTCGTTTCAGAACCTGTCTTCTTACTTCTTTCGATAGATCTGAATTGTCTCATCCACTACATCGTCCCAGTTATACTTCCCACAGATAAAGTCTGCACTCCGGCTGCCGTATTCCTCCACTTTCTCTGGATGTACCAGCAAATCTTCCAGCTTCCTCTGCAAATCTTTCACATCCCCTTTACGGAAGATCAACGCATTCTCTTCCACCACTTCTGTATTTTCACAGATATCACTCACAAGGCAGCAATCCCCATAACTCATGGCCTCAAGCAGCGTCAGCGCCATTCCCTCTACATCACTCGGCAGGACAAACGCATAGGCATTGGAATATAATTCCTCCAGAATCTGTCCCTGTACAAAATCTGTCATGATGACTCTCTCATCTAACGCAGCCATCCGGTGAATCTGATCCATATACTCTACCGCATGACTGTTGCCGCCTGCGATCACCAGCTTCTTATCCGTGTCCAGCTTCGAAAAGGCTTCGATCAGATAATGCACTCCCTTTTCCGGCACAATTCTTCCAAGGGACAGGAAGTATCCTTCTTTCTTAAGCCCGTATTTTTCTGTGATCATCTGCGGCTCTTTCTGCTCTGGCCTGCCAATACCATTAGGGATATAGGTAACCTCTCTGTGATACGTATCTGCAAAGTACTGCCGTACATTCTCAGACAAGACAATCACTTCATCTGCATATTTTGCGGCCATCTTTTCCCCGAATTTAATAACATAAGAGGCGAAATTTCCCCATTTTGCTCTCTGCCAGTCCAATCCATGGATTGTCACAACAACCTTTTTGTGAAAAAGTTTCGGGATCCACAGCATAGCGCAAGGCCCCTCTGCATGATAATGGATCACATCATACCTGCCAAACAATGCCCTAAGCGTCGCCAGAAAACTATAGACAATCGCATTCAGCTTGCTTGTCCTGAAAGTCGGTATAATATAGACTCTGACTCCCTTATAGAATTTCCTGCCTTTCCAGCCATATTCCTCATCATATTTCTTACCGGACACATGATGCCCATAACGGTTATAGGCATCCACGTAATGACCCCTGGCCGCCAGCCGTACCGCCAGCTCTTCCACCACGATTTCCACACCGCCTTCCCTGGACGGAATGCGCTTGTGCCCAATCATAGCGATACGCAACGCATCTTTGGCCAGTCTTGCTCGCTTACTGCCATCCGGCGCATGGTCTCTTCTAGCATGAGGCCCATGGTCTTTGGCGCTGTTTTCCGCCGGCTTTCCTGTGTTATTTCCTGCTGCTGGCACGCCTGCCCTCTTCCTGCGGCGCATTTCCCTTGCCTCTCTGCTCGTATGATAGACAAAAGCAAAATTAGTATTGAGATAACGAGGCAGCATGCGTCTGGGATCCTGGCTAATCCGGAAGACCCATTCCATACAGAAACGCTGCATCCATTCCGGAGCACGTTTCACCGTTCCAGCCAGGAAATCAAAAGCCGCCCCGACACCGATCATCAGGCCACCCACCCTGTTTTTGTGTTCATACATCCATTTCTCCTGTTTGGGCGCCCCCAGCGCAACCCACACGAAATCTGCGCCGCTTTCATTGATCCTGCGAACGACCTCTTCGTCCTCTTCGTCCGTCAATTTACGGAACGGCGGCGCATACATACCTGCGATCTTAAGCGCCGGATATTTCTGCAGCAAAGACACCCGCAGCTTTTCCAAAGTATACTCTGTACTGCCATAGAAATAATGGCTGTAACCTTTCTCCTGGGAAAGCTGCAGGATCGCCGGCATCAGATCCGGTCCCGGTACACGCTCTGCATGGGTATATCCCCGCCTCCGGCTGGTGATCGCAAGCGGCTGTCCATCCGGCAGAGCCATCGCAGCGCTGTTCTGCACCTTACGGTACGCCTCATCCCGAAAAGCCATCACCGTAGTATGCACATTGGACACACAGATATAGTTCCCTTTCAACGCTTCCAGATTATTTGTAATATAGGAAACTGTCTTATCCATATTTGTCACGTTGATGTTTGTCTTCAGTATTTTGCAATATTGCAGTTCTTCTTTGTTCATCCTCTCCACCTATGCTCTTCCAAATACTTTGCTCATCTCCAGAGAGCTTGTCTATGGGACAGCCTAGCTGCCCATCACACGCTGCCATTGCTCAGACTGCCTCTTTTTCTGCCGGTAAGCCCACAATACAGAATGCTGCCCATGCCGGCGAAGAAACCACAGATCAATCCACTGCCCACGTAATATCTAGCTGTCTCTAATGCCACCGCCTTGCCCTGCACAAGCTGCATCGGCGTCTTCTCGTCCACATAATTCATAACCTTCCATCCCGTATAGACCGAATCCTCTTCACTGGTTAAATACACGGAATCTTCCTCCAGCCCATCCGTATAATGACGGGGTACCACATACCCTTCCGGCGCTCTATAAAACACACCGCAAAGAAGGAATCCTGCTGCCGCTCCCATCACTGCCAGACACAAAACTTTCTTCTTACTGCCCTTCCAGATCTCAGCAGCTCTCGCTGCCATTTTGTCTGGAATCCCCGCCAGGGGAATCTCGACGTTTCCTTGCATTTTGGGGAAAAGACAGTATTCCTTTGCCCCGCCTTTCTGCAAAAACAGCAAGCTTCCAAGAAAGAGCAGCGTAACATTCTTGAAAGAAGTGTTAAACAACAACGGTTCCGTCCATCCTGCTCCCAGGAAACATACCAGAATGACTAACTCCCTGGTGCGCTGTCTATGGGTATCATAAAACAACAGGACAAAATACCCCGCTATCAGAATCACAAAAAAGACCAGACCATAATTAATATAGCCCCACACATAGGAATTGTCCATAGTCATAGATGACTTTACTACTTTCGAAATATCAGCCCCGAAAAGACTCCGGTATTCTGACTTTAGGAACTGCTCTGCCAGCCAGATCCTCGTATTCAGTATAAAATTTAACTTCTGTATCATGCGGGAATACCGGTTTCCATTGATAAAGAAAGGCAGGACGAACGACAGGACCAGGCAGACCGGCAGTACCAGATTCGCCAGCGCTTTCTCCACGATGCCAAACCGCGGCCGAAACCGCACATACAGCGCACCCGCCAACAAAACCGTCACGATCCCGAAACCGGTATAACTGATCGAATAGAAAAATACCAGCAGATTGCCCGCCATCAGGACTATAAAATGTCTGCATTTATAATTCTCCCCCAACTCATAGAGAAGGAAGGCGCAAAGCGCCATATAAGTAATGTGCAGAATATTGGGATGACTGAATCCCAGACTCCAGCGGAAGATATGCCCCAGCCCCAGCTTAGCATGTACCCGGTACACCGTATGCTCTATGCGAAGGAATGAGAAGATACTTAGAAAGACGGCACAGGCAGACCATACCCACAACCCCACATGGAATACCTTCTTCACCGAAATATTTTTCATGCCAAGTACCGTAAAACTTAAGAAAAGAATCCCTCTTTCCCTGGAGTTATAGTACACAATAGCCACAAGGAGCAGAAGAAGAATCTGCACAACCCATTGTCTTTTCGTGTAAGGCGTGATCGCCAGTTTCACAAGGGCAAACACAAACGCCGGAAGAACCAGCAGTTCAAACAGTTTCTGTCCCTCATAAAGTCCCAGGCCTTTGGTAAGCGACAGTAACACAAAGAAACCAAAATAACATGCCTCTTCCCATGTCACTTCTATTTTGTTCTTAAATGCTGTCTTTTTGATAGATTTGTTCATTCTCTGCTGCCTTTCCTTACAACATCAGTGCCGGCCCAAGTGCCCAGGGATACGCGCCATACCGCTGCGGGTACTGCCCAAATCCTTCACATTCCCCAGAGCAGTCATAGACTCTGCCGTCCCGGACGGATTTCTCGATCGCGCTTCTGCCTGCCTGCAGCGCCTGTTCATATTTCTGATCCTGCAAAATGCCAAGAGAGATCCCCTTTTTTACTGCAGCGCAGATCATGCCCGTTGCAGAAGTATCCGCCGGCCCTTCTACCGCCTGCATCTGCCAGGAAAAATAGCCGTCCTTTCGCTGGAATGCCAGCGCTGCATCGACTATTCCCACATAAGAATCCGTAAGCCGCTCCGCGCCGTAAGCCGTTGTCATACATCCTATCATACCACGTAACAGCCATCCCACTGCCCTTCCCCATCCTATAATGCCGTACTTACAGTCATCTTTGATCCGGTAACCATGATAAGGAAGCCCAGTGGTATCATCCATGCCGTAGGCCAGGAAATTAACAATCTGCTTCACCGCCAGTTCCATAGTCTCCTTTTTATCATAGATTACTCCATATTGGTACAGGAAGGGACATGCCAGTCCAATAGAATCTGCAAAGATATAACCATTCTTCTGCGCCTCCCGATAGGGGAAACTGCCTGCCTCGTCAGTTGGATAGGCAAGTGCGAATTCCGCCAATTTTTCCACTGCCTGACGATAGCTTTCCACAGTCCTTTCATTTATGAAATCATTGTCCTCTTTCTTTTTTCTATAGGTCTCACACAGATTTAACAGTGTCTCACCCGCCAGCAGATCATCCAGCCATAGGATCTTGCTGCCTTTCTCAAGCCATCTGCCATAATAGCGCATCAGCGTCCATTCAATCCCTGCTGACCCCTGCCGGCCATCATATGCTTCCTGTCCGCCCTGGGCATCCCCTCCCCCGCCTTTCACAGACTGCTCTTCTACATCTTTCCTGTCATGTCTTCTTTCCTCTATCTCCTGCCGGCACTGCCACAGGCCTGCAGCCAACAGTCCGGTAGGCCAGAAGATCAGATCCTGCGGCGCCTCCGTGCGGCGCAGTCCATACTTCTTGATCAGATACTTAAGTCTGTGCTTTCCATCCCAGATTCCATAAGTCAACAGATCCTGGCAAGCCGTATCCATTAAGATTCTTTTATCCATTTGTCCCATCCTTATATTTCCCTTAAACTGCTATGATATCACTCAACTTC
This sequence comes from uncultured Lachnospiraceae bacterium, assembly GCA_951800685.1. Taxonomy (GTDB): domain Bacteria; phylum Bacillota; class Clostridia; order Lachnospirales; family Lachnospiraceae; genus UBA3282. The sequence goes on along the minus strand of CATOJY010000002.1, from coordinate 83,120 downwards.
TCCATAACTTTCCCTTCACCAGCGCCCACAGATAACTAAACTCTTCCGTTCGCCTAAATACCAGCACAAATGCCGCATTATAAACGAATGTGATGATCAGCGCCATCCCGGCAAAGGTAATCAGATTCACCTCTCCCATCACCAGATGTTTCACTGGCACCATGGCTGCTGCCACTGCCGCAATCACCCCAATATACTTCACGGAATCCGCAAAGTAGGACCACGCACGTCTCCCAAAGCAGTCTCTGTATACAATCACCGGCTGGATCAGATTGGCCATCACCCCGGACACTACTGTGCCCACATAGACACCTGCAAGGCCAATATACTGAATTCCTATGATTGACAGCACCAGATTCACGATTCCCTGGATCAGGGAAAGATATCTATCCTGTTCAAAAACTCCCGCCGCAATCTTGAAATTGACCAGCACAGTTCTGCCGCCCTTAAAATACAGATCCACCAGGATCAATGTCAACACTGTCTGTCCCAACCGCCAGCTCTCATCTAACCAGATTCCCACAATAAGCGGCGTCAGAAGCAGCCAAAACCCGACCGCTGCAAATCCATACAACCAGCAGGCGAAGAACCGGTACACCTTAAACATGGCATGCTGCTTCTCCTTGGACTCCGTAGCCACCAGATTGCCGAATCCTGAGATCACCGAATTAAAAATCACACTGATAAAGTTCACTGCATAGGTGATAATCATCGTATAATTGCCTACGATCCCTACCCAGTCCACATTCATAAACCAGGTAATAATCACTGTATCCGTAGACAACCTCGCCACATCTCCGATCTTATGGAACATCAGCGCCTTCGTCTTCGTGATGACAACATCTGTCTCCTGCTTTTCCAGTTTTCGGATATTCTTATCCCGCAGGTAGGGATAGAGTCTATTAAAATAAAGACTCACAAAAATCTTCTGTACCAATTCTACGGCTGCCTGGATTAACAGATACAGCAGAAAATTTTTCGTCACATACAGCACAATGATCTGCGCAAGCACTGTGGCGATCTTAGTGATCGTCGCGATGTTCGTCTGTATATAATTACGCTGCTGCGCATTGGCCAGACTATACTTGTAGGCCACAAAGTAAGTACTTACCGTATTAAAGAGAAAGATCAGATAATAGATCGTCAGTTCCCTGCCTGATATCGCGCCCCTCTCGCTTTCCTTGATCAGATAAGGCAAAAAAGGAACAAGCGCAAGGCCGATCACCGCTATGACCCCCGCGATCGCCATATAGGCTGTCCGGTACAGCCGCATATAGGACTTGATTTTTTCCTGATCCCCCTGGGCAACCGGCTTATAGAGGCTGTAATTTAAAGCACTCCCAATCCCCAGCTCTGCCAGGGAAAGCATACTTAAGATATCCGTATACAGGCTGTTGACCCCCAGAAGGGTCTTTCCCAGCGTCCTGATGAACACATCTCTCTGTAAAAGTCCCACCGCCAGGATTATGAAATTACTGATATAACCAAAGAAGATATTCTTCTCAGCTTGTTTAACTCTGCCCATCCGGTTGCCTTTCACTTGATCCGCCGCATTGATCCCTCATGCAGCATGCCTGTTTACTGCCTTGCCCAGTGTTTCCTCTCCTGTGATCTCTTATCCCTACACATGACATTCCGCCCAGATTTTGCGGATCTCATCACCTGCCGCTTTCGCCCTGGCACAGTACGCTGGCATAACTGCCTTAAGTCTGTCGCGGATCTCTCCCTCCCGCTCCATCATCCAGTCATATGCCTGAATCAATTCCTGTGGATTTTCCAGCGCCTGCACCGGCAGGACATATTTATCTTCTGTCCCAAACAGATCTCTCGCTATCCCTCTGGCTTTCACAGAATACCCCACCACAAGCGTAGGCACACAGCTCGAATAAGCTGCAATGGTCGCATGGGTCCTTGCACCTATGAAAGCTTTACACTGGGAAATGATATATTTCAGTTTCTGACAGGACAGATCCGGGAAGAGCAGTACCCTCTCATTAGCCTCAAATCCTCTATAAAGTTCCTGCAGCGTCAGCCTGTCGTCATTATAGTTCCACATGACATGCGGAATCAGCGCCACGCAATCCTCCGTAGTCTGTAAGATATGTTCTATTAGTTTCCGGTAATTATCAAGTGTAATTCCATCAATTTTTTCATGTCGGACAATCATTGGACTGACATTGATTCCGATCGTTCTTCCAGCAGCAAATCCCTCTGGAAGCTGTATTTTCTCCGCTTCAAGCGCAAACGCCGGATCGGGAAACAGTTTTACATTCTCCACTACCCCCGCCTTCTTCAAAGCCTCTGCTGTGATCGACTCCCTAGGTGTGATCAGTGCATACCGCTTCATATCCGCCACAACTTCCGGCTCCTCTAACAGTTCCGGTTCCAGCGAACACCCCCAGAGTATCGTCCTCGCCCCAGCTCTGACAAAGGTGCTGTTTGCAACGATCGCCTCTTTCTTGGAAATTTCGTAACAGTACATATCACCGCCTGTGGAAATATACAGTGGTGCACGATTCCTGCCCAAAACCGCGCGGAAGCGGTAGCGCATAAAAGATTCCGGGTCATGAAACACCGCCCGCCACACATAATACCAGACATGCGCAAAGAAATGTTCTGCGATCTTCCTCTCCTGCAGAAGATCACATAACGGTTCCAGCGAATAGAACCTGTCCTCCTTCTCACTGTTGGTCACAAGAAGCTTAGGAAGATCTTCGATCATATGGCAGGTGCTGTTTAAGATTGCCTCGCAACCATGATTCCCGCTGCCACCATGCAAATAAAATACAATCTTATCGTTCATTCCGTGAAACCTCATCCTTTCTGTTCCGTTTCCAAATCTCCATCACTTTTTACGCTTATCATACCGTTTCACGATCGCTCTCAGAACCCACAGCAGCATCGTATTGGGATACTGCATCCCAAGATACAGGAGGGCATTCGCACGGCTGCTTACGGAAACCGGCGTACTCTCAATCCGCTCCCTCACCTCCGGCTTTAAGAATATCCCCTGGATCTTCTCAATATAATTTTTCTCCGGATTTCTCAACTCATTCTTCATGACATACAACATCATATAACAGTATTCCCGGTTAAGCCACTTCTCTCCCTCTGGGACATTTTTATCATGGACAATCCGGCACAGCGCTCTGTACCAGCCGGCAACACTCTCCGCATTCTGTGGATCATATCCATGGACAATGGAGTCCTCCACATAGCGGTAGTGGTAGAAAAGCGCCTTCTCCATAATTACGATCCGGCTTGCCGAAAGCAGCGCCGGATAGATCAGATTGAAGTCATCACCCATTCGTAATTTCGTATCATAATACTTCTCATTTCCTTCAAAGACAGACTTTTCACACAGTTTCATACAACGGGACATAGGAATGATCCTGTTCTCACGCCCCAGAAGCTTATCCTTGACTTCTTTCTGCAGCCGTTCCCCTTCATATACCCCCGGCGGAAGCGGCATAATAACAGGCACGGTCGCCTTGCGCTTCTCCAGCACATGATTGCAGCAGACAATCTCACCCTTCTGCCCCGACAGGCACTGTACCATCTTCCCAAGCATCTCCTGGCTGACATGATCATCGCTGTCAATAAACATATAGTAATCTCCAGCCGCTTCCCTTAAGCCGGTCATGACCGCCGCCGTTGGGCCGCCATTCTTCTGATGGAACACGCTGATACGCGCATCTTTCACTGCATAACTGTCACAAATCGCACCGCTTCCATCCGTAGAGCCATCATCCACAAGCAGTAGTTCCAGATTCCCATAGGTCTGTGTCAGGACACTGTCAATACACTGCGCCAGATAGTCTTTTTTATTGTAAACAGGAATGATCACACTAATCTTATACCCCGGCTTCTGCATACGATGCCCTCCCTATATCTGTTCTTTCAAACCACATCTCCCTGCGGCGTGACAAGCACCCATCCATCCCATAACGCCTGCATCTGTTCTGGTATACAGACCTGCGTATTCTTATGGATAGAAGGGCGGATCATGATCTTATCATCATGGGGATTGAGACGGGCACCCCAGAAGCTGAACGTACTGTTGGCGCAAATATTATGTCTGCAACGACTCATCAGCATGATATCATAGAAACTGTTCTTCCCATGGTTCAGATCAATGACTTCCATCCCTTCCCCCTGATAATGCGCCTCCACATAAGCAGCATCATCCGAAAAGAAATAGAATCTCGCTTCCGGGACCCGCTCTTTCACATAGGCGATGGCCCTGTCATAATATGCCTCGGTACAGATCCCCCCGAAAAGTTCCCGGTTGATTTCATCCAGATAGTCCCCCCGGCGGATATGCACACTGACTGACGCTGTCTCTTCCATCTGTGCCGCCGCATCATCATTCCTCTTCTGCAGTTCCTTGTCTGCACATTGCGGAAACGCGATCTCTGTCCGCAGGCATTCCAGGATATCCGCATAATATTTCTCACATGCCCAATACCCCACCAGGTATTTCCCTTCCATGGAAAAAATCTGTTCATGGTACAAATCCGACTCCACAAAAAAAGGAGACGATGCCGGATATAGCTTCCTTCTGATCTTACCGACAACGCTTTCCGGCTCCTCCCACATCCTGCCGAGAATGCTACGCACTTCCTCCCCGGATGCCGCCTGGTACGGCGGCAGATCCAAATAATCCAATTCCAACGCTCTTCCCGCCGGAATATTGGCCTGCAGTGTTTTGTCATGAAACCAGGATATGTCCAGTCTCGCCTCTTTGCCGATCGCCTGTATTTTTCTATATAATGCATACTGTTGCAGCTGGTTACCCAGCCCGCCCATCGCCTTGACGATTACCATATGCTTTCTCCTTCTCCATCGTATCCGCCAACAGTCTGCCTGCCTTACCTGGCAGAATCATGATTACGATCCGTCAACGCCTCATACTTTCTACGACGCCGGGCGCCGCTTTGCAGATGGTACAGCCACAGATAGCCTGCCGGGCAGCAATAGAACACTGCCACCTTAACCCGGTATCCCACTGATAATCTGCCAAACGCCCCAGAAACAAGCAATGCTTCTTTCAGGCTCTCGTGGCAGTTTCTTATATATTCTCTATTGTCATGCCTCTCCTGCGCCCTTAATCCGGCAAGTTTTCCGGCTGTCAACATAATTCCTGTCAGCAGGAGAGCTGTAACCTGCGCATCCATCGCCGGATCCATCGCCCTGACTTTCTGTCTTGCCATCTGCCAACAGGTGATCTGGTCCATATACCGGGGCGTAAATTTCCGGTTGATCGCCCCAGCAGGATTCTGGAAATAACCATAACCAGCATACGCCGTCTCCGCCAGCTGTCCTGCGGACGCAAGCAGGCTGACTAGAAACAGCATGTCCTCCCCGATCGTCAGATTTTCCTGAAACCGCACTTTCTCTATTACTTCCCTGCGGTAGAGCTTACTCCAGCACCGGCTGTTGCCGCATAGAATGGCCTCTTTCAGATAGCTGTGCGGTGTGTAAATTTCGGCGGCGTCTTCCATACCACGCCCATCCGACACGGAATCCTGCCCGCTCCCTTCTGCTGCGGCAGATGCCGCAGATTCCGTATGTCCATCCTGTACCTGCTGCCATTCCTCCTCAGATCTCCAACAGAAAAACCGGCAGCCAGTTACATCACTGCCCGTCTTGACCATACATGCATATAGTCTCTGTATCATCTCCGGCAGCAGCCTGTCATCCGCATCTACGAACGTAATAAACTCCCCCGATGCCGCATCCATGCCTCTGTTTCTCGCCGCCGACACTCCTTCATCCTGCATCGTCAGTACACATACATTGTCATATGTTTCCGTCAACTCCCCACACACCCTGCCGGTCTGATCCGTGGAGCCGTCATTGACGATGATAATCTCCAGATTCCTGTAAGTCTGCGTCACAATACTTTCCACACAGTTCCTCAAATATGCCTGTCCGTTATAGACCGGAACGATCACACTGATCAGAGGCATCTCTTTGTCCATGGTTTTCCTCATTTCTGCAGGCTGACCTCCGCATAGATATCCAAAAGCTGCCTGATATTCTTCTCCATGGAGAACTCCCTCTCCACCTTCCTGCGGGCATTCTCTCCCATCCTGCGGCACAACCCGTCATCCTCCAGAAGTCTCATAAGCCCTTCTGCAAGCGACTGTGCATCCTGCGGCTTCGCTAAAAGACCTGTCTCCTCTTCCACAATCATATCTGGAATGCCTCCTGTTCTGGAAGCCACAATACCGCAGGCCGCCGCCATAGCTTCCAGAATAGAGACTGACTGCCCCTCAAAGTAAGATGGCATCACAAAAATGTCACACATTCCCAGATATGCCTTCTTCCTCTCTCCGCTGATCCATCCCAAATCTGTAACACAGTCTTCCAGCATATATGCCTGCGCCCGCAGTTTCTCATCCTCCCAGACTCCTGCCAGATACAGATGTACCCCAGGAAATCTCTCCTTAAGTTTTGGCATCACTGCAAGCAGTTCACCAATCCCTTTCGCCCTGCATAACCTTCCTAGAAAAAGAATCTTATGAACGCCGTACTGCTTCTCTTCCCTGCACGGAATCTGAATCGCATCCGGGAGTACTGTGATCCTATCCCGTCCAATGATCTCTCCAAAGAAATCTTTCCACGCTGTTCCGAGCACCAGAAAGGCATCTCCCATAGAGAGCACCTTCTGTACGCTCCGTCTGCCTCTGCCGTCTAATTCCTTTCCATAGAACTCTGGAAAATTTCCACCATGCTGGTGAATGACTATCCTCTTCCGACAGGCTTTCGCCGTGCGGATAAAGAAGGACTTCCGATAATAGCTTAAATCCGACGCCACATTGACATGCACAATCTCATAATGAGGAAGTTTCCCCAGAAAATGCACGTAAGCTTTCCCCGCCACAAGCAGCTTCCTTATCTTAGAGCCTTCCACCATTGTGCCGATATAATACAGATCAATCAGCTGGTCTAAGCCCGCGTCATAGTAATTGTTGACTACACCTGAAATACCGCCATGAACGCTCCTGTCTGGGCCGACCATCAAAACCTTCCATCTTTCTTTTCCCATTATTTCGAGCCTTTCCCGGTCAACACCACCCACACTGTCTGAAAGAGAATCTTGATATCAAGCCCCAGAGACCAGTTATCAATATATTCCAGGTCCAGCTTGACCACCTCATCAAAATCCACGATCTCACTGCGGCCGCTGATCTGCCACAGCCCGGTGAGTCCCGGCGTCATGCTGATCCGTCTTCTGTAATGGGAATTGTACTGTTCAAACTCATCCTCTGTGGGCGGTCTTGTTCCCACCAGGCTCATATCACCCTTAAGGATATTAAAGAACTGCGGCAGCTCATCGATGCTTGTCTTACGGATAAACTTCCCCACCTTCGTGATCCGCGGGTCATTCTCCATCTTGAACATCAACCCCTGTATTTCGTTCTGCGCCTCCAGTTCTTTCCTTCTTTCTTCCGCGTCCAAATACATCGACCGGAATTTATAGATTTTAAAACGCCGTCCGTTTTTCCCGATCCTGGTCTGTGCAAACAGGATTGGCCCTGGCGAGTCGATACGGATCGCCAGCGCAACGAAGGGCATAGCAACCGCTGTGATCAGCAGCCCAACCAATCCACCGGCAATATCGATCAGGCGCTTAATGGCCATCCGTCTATAATCGACATGATTAATCGAATAAGTCACCACCGTATATCCCGCAAAACTACCTACGCGGATCTCCTTCTGCGGCCCTTCGATCACATCTATATTGTAATGACAGGCAATCCCCATGGATTCCAGATCATAGATGATGTGTTTCACATAGCGCTTATCTTCCTCCGGCAGATTGATAAATACCTCGTCAAGCGGCATCTGCCTGGCTGCTTCCAGCACATCTTTGCCGTCCGCCGTCACCTCTACCCCCTCGATCACTTCGCCTTTCCTGTCTTTATCCACGCAGGCAAGCGCCACGATCTCATAGTCGATATCCATATATGCTTTCAACTGGTCAATCGTCTTCCTTAGCGTCCCGTCCTTTGTAATTACCATGATCTTGACGACATTGGACTGCGAAGTGAAATAAGCACGCAGGATCTTTTTCATCAAAAGACGAACCAGCCACACAATCACCACATCGAAGACAAAGAAATAGCCCATGACCAGCCTGGAAAAGTCAAAACTCCTCTGTATCATAAACAGAAAGCACTGCAGGGAGAGCACCATAAAAATATTAAATTTCAACACTGCGATAAACTCTACAAAAATACCTCGCAGCAGAAATTCCCGGTTCCAGTCCAACAGAAAGCTGTAGATCACACAAAACAATAGAAAGCAGACACACCCCAGAAAATGCAGTTCCGGTTCCATGACCCTCCTGAATTTCTGATAGCGCAGCAAAATTGCCAGAATATATGCCGTTGTAATGCTCAACAAATCTGTAAATAGCAGACAATAGCTCTCTATAATCTTCTTTTTCTGGTTCATACCAACAGTGTACCTTCCTATAATATATCGTTTTAGAATAGCACTTTTACGTCTTTTTATCAAGTTTTGGCACAGGTAGAAGATAGCTCCCCATCATCATAAGCAGAAAATTCCTCCCGATATATACCGAGATCAGATGCGCTTCCACCACCGTATAGACCGCCATCACAACAAACACCACCAGCCCGCAGGCATCCCTGCGCTTATAGATCTGCCACAACAAGACAAGCTGTGCCAGAACATACAGAATCCCTGGCAAAATCCCATAACGGTAGAACAGCTTCACCCAGCCCATGTCAAAATAATGTTTTCTGTTTTCCGGTTCTGAAAAGAGCGACCATGTCTGGATCATGCCGTCCTTGCGCTCTGTTTCCGTCAAAGACTTAATCCTGCCGCTAATCTGCTGGTCAATCCTGCCCAGCATCACGATATGTTGGTTATCATACGGATTCAGATAGAAGAATTCGTTCCACTGCGCTTCCCGCACCCTCTGTGCACACACCGCGGCGTCCACAGAGAACCCAACACAGAACGTAAACACCAGCAGACCGCACAGATATGTAACCATACTCTTTCGTAGAAATCCACAATAGCGCATCGCACAGGCTCCCACAAGAAACGCTGTTGTAATCAGCATACTTGTCTTAGACCCAGCCAGCTTGTAGACTCCTGCATTTAGCAGCATCAGAAACAAATAACTGTACCATTTCATCTTATCAAAATAGACATAGGTTCCCATTGCCACCAACATCAGGAACATGCAGGCAAGTGCATTCGGATGCCCCATACCAAGCGTATATCTTGTCTCTTCCGACGGCTCTACTCCAATATAGAGCGTCGTCTCCGCAGATTCACGCCCAAACGCCTGCGTCAGGCTGATCTCACCGTAAAGTCCCGATACAGACAGCAACACGATCACAGTACAGCCCACCAGCGTCATATAGAAAGCATAACGGAGCATCTCTTTCAAAGGAATCTCTTTGCACGCCGCCACAAAAGTGACCAGCCGGATCAGGTCATTTCCTCCTGTTACCCGGTAAGACACCACTGCGATCAGCTCCAGGAGCAGAATGACCCCCCATTCCTTTCTTGTATAGGCTGTCAGAAGCAATTTCAGAAAAAAGAACAGAAAAGTGACCTGAAACAGACGTCCTTCGATCGGATTGGTATAGTTACTCTTATCGATGATCACAATGATCAGCTCCATGGTCAATCCAATATAGAAGAGATACCATGGCAGTCTGCTTTTCCTGATCTTATGGTATAATTCCATGAAAACATTCTTCCTTTCCGCCACTTTTGCAACCGTTTTGTCTGCAGCCTCCCTGCTATGCGCATCCAGTCTGCCTGGATTATCTGTGCATTATACGCCGTACTGCCCCGTGTATCTTGCGCAGCCACTGCATTCCCGCCAATCGCATCCTCTTCCACGCAATCCCCGCCCTGCTCACTTTGGGTGCAATCAAAAAAGCATATTCTTCCTGATGTTTCCGCAGATACTCTGGATAACTCTCGTCGATGGGTACCCGCACAAACCTGGCGTTACGGCCGAAAATATCCTCACCGCACAGAAGCCTATCCACCGCCTCATTCAAATAGCGGGATTTGTTGTATTCCTGATGGGCCGCCGCCTGTACTTTCACGCCGATCCGCTTCGCCACATCTCTCTCGCAATCCCCGCCCATATAACCGAAATGCCAGCCTCCGTCCTTCACCCGTACACTACGGGGATCTCTTACAGATACTTCCCGCAGAAAAACAATCCCTTCCGGCGGCAGATTGCCGAAACTGCAGATTTTCGTACCCAGCCACTGTTTCTGCTCTACACCGGGAAACTCTCCGGTGATAGAAAGCAGATTCCCTGAAATCTCTTCCATATTCAGAAAACAATAGAACATCCGCTGGGCCAGATGATAAATCTTCCCTGGTTCAAATCCATCCAGAATCTTTTGCAGTGTTACCGGATTGGGAATTTCATCCACATCGCTGAAAATAACGATATCATCTGGCCTACAGTCTTTCATTCCCCGGATTAACTGGTTCTTCTGGTACTTGTCCCTCTCGTGGGTGGTCACGCCGCTCATAGGGGAATCCTCCACTGCCACATAGATGATTTTATCCTCGAATTCTGCAAACATCTGCCGATTTTTGGCGAAAGTCATCTCCTTAGGCTCCCCGGAAAAAGTCACTGTGGACTCTTCCAGCACAAACTTATCTACATAAGGCGACATGATCTGCATTCTCAGTTTTAAAATATCCAGTTCATTAAAAAAGGGGATACAATCATAAATCATTTCTGTCTCATTCCTGTTCTTTCCAATCTTCAACGTTTCCGCCAGAATAGCAGCGGCCTTACTATATCCCTTATCTTCCGCCATCTGGCCTTCCAGGGATTTACAAATCTCGGATACTGTGCATTCCTTCCCCGCCATTTATGGAAAAGAAATGGCGCTTCCACATCCCGGATCTCTTCGATCATATGCTCATGCCCAAAATACTTCGCCACCTCGATGGGCGCAAATCTCATGCCCGCATCCTCAATCACATTTTTATACTTACAGCACAGGAAGGTATCTTCATTGTAATTGCCGTCCTCCATCTTCTCCCACTTTAGCCCGGCCTGCTTTGGAAAATCCAACAGCCGCTTACTGCGGATGGAAACGCTATTCCCCACCCGGCAGATCTGCCCTTTTGCATCGCGGTAAGCATAGTCATTTTCAGGAAGCGGCCAGGGGGAACCGATATAGTCGTAATCCAGAAATTCCTTCCGCCAGCTCTCCGGGTGCACAACGAACCCATCCGCATGGACGAGCAGCATATAATCCGTATGAATGTGCTCCCCTAATTCATAGACCATCTTATAATTGAATTTATCGATATTATCCAGCTTAGACGTATGAGAGTACCGTATTGACTTCGGCAGCATAAATGGCTTCCTGTGGGTAATCAACACCACGTCCCCGAAATCAATCTGCCGCATACTATATTCCATCGCCTTGATTGTCTCATAAAGATCTACGCTGGTCATCGCCGCCAGTGTGACCTTCGGCAGATGTAATCTATTCTTATCCTTCATTCCTTCTTATCCTCTTTATGGCATTCGATGCACCCGAATTATGCTGTGTCCGCTCTTCTTACATCCATTATTCCACCACTTTCACATATGCCTTGTGGTAATACTGCATCACTGCCAGATTCAGCCAATTTCCCGCATCCTCCGTCAGATCATTGAAATCAAACAAAGCCGGCCGGGCAGAGTAGGGTTTAAGCTCCACATCTACAATCCTTTCATCTGTATAGATCTCATGCCGCGCCATAGCCTCCGCATAGAAGGTCTGGGCATCCCCATTATGCAGGGAGCGCAGGGCGGATATCGTAGTATAAGTATTCTTATCTGCCGTAAAGATCCAGGCAATGAGCGTCAAAAGCAGGCAGACTGCCGTCATTCTGCCCCGTGTCTTTTCCAGGAAACTGCCAAACAGATCTCCCGCCAGGTCTTGTTCCAGATCAGTCTCTGCGTCCTCTGACCTCCGGTAAGATCTCCTATGTGCAAAATACCCCATCCAGTAAGCTGTCACCATAACCAGGCACAGGTAGTATACCATCTGGATGATATTGTCAATCCTTGATAGCCCCACCATACCAAGCGCATACAGCGTGGGCGTAAACATAGCCGACAGAACGCAGAACGCGCCTGCTGTCACCCAGACAGGGTGCCGGAACTCTCTTCTGGAATGTTTCATCATCTTCCAGAGGACTGGAAGCAGCGCAAGCCAAATGAGTACAACAAAAACCGGCGTCCAGCGGATGATAAAAACTACTGCATGATAAAACGAAAGAAGCACTGACGCCACCGCAGAATAACCCTCGTCCATATCCATGCTCCCCCGCCTTATGTTTCCTGGCGCCATAACATTGACCAGAAATCCAGCGCTGCCTATAAGAAAGGGGATAAGCACTGCCATAAGCTTCCTGCGGTTTAGCACCGCCGCATACAGTACCAGAAGAGCCAGAAGGATCTCCGCCTGCAGCCCTGTCACCAAATTACCGCCGCCGACAATAACCGCCAGAATGGACGCCATCAGGCACAGAACCACTTCCTTTGCTTTCTTCTGCGTCCACAAGCTGGACGATACCGCCGCCAGTGCAAAAAACCACACTGACTGCATCAATACATAATGCGTTGCACCATTATACCAATAAATTCCCTCGAAAGGCGCTTCCAACACCTGATAGAACATAAACAGCACCATGAACATGACAAAAGTACTGCCCGCCGCATCCGCACCCAGCCATTTCCTTAAAATATGGGTACCCAACAGGAACACAGAAGAAACAAGTAATCCAACCATTAGCAGCGGAACTACCCACGCAATCTCATACTTGAAGTTCATTGGACAGAGCGCCATCAGGAAGCAGGAAATATAAGTTCCCTGCCAATCTTGGTAAAACTCCATATTCTGCTGCCAGGCCGCCTGCACCGACTGCACCAAAGAACCAGACTCCATCCACACATCATGCACTCTTCTGCCATAGTCGTAATCGTCAATACACATCACGTTGTATCTTCCTAACCACAGCAACGGGCTCAAAGACAAGACCAGTAAAATCCCCGCATATACCGCCATCCTCTCCATGGGAATCCCGGCAGCATAGCCAACCAGCTTCCGCCAGATCTTTTGGAGCGCCCTGCAGCCTTTTTTGTATCTGTTTTCTTCGTTCTTTTTTTTATTTTTCACCATGCAAATCATTAACCTTCTTATCTTCCCTGGCTTCCCGGCCTAATTCCTACTGCTTTCCCATAATCTTCCGCAGTCTTCTTTGCACCCCTCTGGCAATCTTGCCACAGTATGCCTTCTTATAAATATACTGTCCGTGCAGCTGCGCCGCTTTCAACCGGATACCTTCTGGCCTTACATTGATGCGCGCATACTTAGAAGAACGCTTCTTATACGCCTCCAGCTCCTGCCTGCACTCCTGTGCCGTAAACATCCTTCCCTTCCTGTCCATATAGTGAAACAGGCTGTAGATATTCTGTTCGGAAGCCCAGTAGCCATCGGACACATTATGGCGCGCCCAATATTTCGGTGCGATCACGAATTTTAGCGTCTCGCTGGTATGCGCCGGCAGACAGGCAAAGGAAGAGTTCGACAACAGTAAATAATGCGCATTCTTAAGCGTCACATAATCTTTACCAATATCAAAATGATATGCTTCAATGCCCGGCAGAATCCTGCCTGCGGTCTTCACGTCATCCGTGACAATCATAAATTCCATGTCGGGACGGATCTTCTTCATTTCCTCGATCCCATGGAGCCAGTATCTGCGGCTGATCAATAGTTCCGGGCTTCCCGTATATTCCCCACCGCGCATATTGATGATGCACAGGTTTTCCCCGCTGTATTCATAGGAATCATACTCCGGCTTTACTCTCAGCCATTCCCTGACTTGTGGAAGATATTTGATGAAATACGACTCATCCTGCATATTCCCGTAAATCAGCGTGTTGTCTTTCACCCTGTGAATCTCTGGATCCGCCCCTGCTACATAACAGCCATGGGTAAGATCATGTCTGGAATTCCCGATAAATAACCTGGTCTCTATATCATGATAAACGGCGAATGTCTTCTTCTCTTCCTCGGAAATGGCATGTCCTAAATCCACATCCATAAAATACATACCCCTGTCGCTATGGATGTTAACCGCAAAACGTTCCTGACCCGCTGTGCCAAACTCATAGCCATTCTCCAACGCCACTGCTCTTGCCGTCACATAACAGAAGAGCTGGTTCCCAAGACCCTGTCCGTCAATAAATTCTGTTCCGATCATAATGTTGTGATTCCCTTTCCCGTCCTGTCTGTTCTTGCTGCTATAGTGCCGCTCCCCATATCATTTCACACAAACGCCTATTCCAGACACACTGCCAGTCCTAATGCCTGTGTCCAGTCGTCTGCCCTCTGTAATGGTTTCAATGCCTTATCTGTCATACTCCAGCAACGACGTCTCTGTGATCTTCTCACTCTCTACTTTATAGATCACGTCGCATTTCGCAATGGTGTTAAGTCTGTGGGCTATGATCACCATCGTTTTTCTGCCATGGAAGCTGTTAATCGCATCCATGACAGCCTGTTCCGTATCTCCATCCAGTGCAGATGTCGCCTCGTCAAATACGAGGATCTCTGGATTATGGTAGAGCGCCCTCGCAATTCCCAGCCGCTGTCTCTGTCCGCCGGATATTCTGACACCTCTGTCACCTATGGTGGTGTCAAGTCCGTCTGGCAGCTCCTCCACGAATTCTTTCAGCTGCGCCTCCTCCAACACTTCCCAGATCCTTCTGTCGTCTATCTTGTCCGCATCAATTCCGAAAGCAATGTTATCACGGATCGACTCATCGATCAGATAAATGGACTGCGGAATATAACCGATCTTGCTAAGCCACTCTTCATAATGATCAAAAATATTCACTCCGTCACAGGTAATCGTCCCCGACTGCACCTGCAAAAGTCCCAGTAGAATGTCCACAATCGTCGACTTGCCTGCCCCGGAAGGTCCCATGATCCCTACGGACTGCCCTTTCCGCACTTCCATATGGGCATCCGTAAAGATATTCTTCTCCGTATTCGGATAAGCATACGTGATATGATCCAACACAATTTTATCCTGCAGGCCGTTGTCTGTCACCCGCACTTTATGCTCTCCGGTCAATCCCGTCACGCTTCCATTGACATCCTGTTTCATATTGGCGGTCAGGTTTTCGTACAGATAGTCTAGACAGGGCTGTGAATATGCAATCTCCGACAGATATGTGTTAATCCGGTTTGTTCCCGGCATCACGCGGATGGCTGCCACTGCAAAAGCCGACAGCTGCGGAATCAACACACTGACATTACCGCCGCGCAGCATATACAGCATAATAAAAAGAAGCATAGAGCTCATAAAGATCGTCTCAATCAACAGCCGCGGCAGATTATTAAACACCGCATAGTTCCTGGCAACATCCGCACCGATCGCGCCGCTCTCATAGTAATTGCGCACAAAAAACTCTTCCCGGTGGAGCACCTTAACATCTTTCAATCCATAGATCGACTGGATCCTCCACTTGGCAATTCTGGACTGGATCTGCTGGTTCCTGTGTCCGATCGCGTTCAGGCGAGGTTTGAGCACCTTCGTGATCATCAGAGTCATGCCCAGAAAAATAAACAAGATGAACAGGCACATGGCCGGGCTGACCACCACCAGGACTACGCACAGCGAACCTGCCACCACAATCTCCGTCACCATCTGGATCATCACCAGAATCAGCTGAAAAGCATTCGGTATATCGCTGTCCGTCAACCGGAACACTGTAGGAATGTCTGCACCCAGATACTCCTCATAAGGCCTGTTCAAAAATTCCCGCATAACACGGCTGATCATGCGGTTACGGTTGCGCGTAACAAACGTATTCTGCACATACGTTAAGAAGAGCAGATATGCATTCTTGACCACATACAGTCCAATTAAGGAACCGAGCATAAGAATAATCAACTGTCTGCTCGTCTGGATCTGCAGAAAGTCTGCCAGCCTGCCTACTATTTCATTCTCCATGATTTTCTCTGGATCCATGATAGCCTGCACTACCGGCAGCAGCATGGATACCCCCATCGTCTCCAGCATTCCGCCAATCAAGATCAACACTGCCAGTCCTATGATCTGTTTCTTCTGTTTCTTATCGAAAAGATAACTTACTTTCTGGAGCAGCGTGACTTTAGTCTCCTGCTTTTCTTTTGTTGTATGTTCATTCATGAAGCGATTTCCTTTCCTCTTCCAATCAGAAACTTCTCTTTATGCCGTACCGCTTATCCGTGTTGTCTGTTGCAAACATAGTCTGACCGCTGCCCAGCTCATTTGGCCACAACGGCTTCTGAAGGGATCTTGTGCATGTCTACCCGATAGAAATCCCGGCAGTCCCAGCCGTTCAGCCATCTGTCCGGCGCAAGTACTGTCTTATCTGCATTCTTATTCAGATAAGACGCCCACCAGCTAAAACTGCTGTTGGCCAGTATGTTATGACAGCATCTGCTCATCAGCATAAACTCCGCATAGTCTGCCGCCATACTTCCGTCTTCCATGTCCTTCAAATCTATGACCTTGATCCGTCCAGCGGCAACGGGCCTGCCCTCTGCAACCCATTTCTTAGCCCACGCCTTATCATTCGTAAACAGATAGAAAAAACAGTCCGGGTGTTCTCTATTCATCCGCTCCATGGCGGCATCGTAGTAAGCTTCCGTACAGATATTGCCAAATAACACCTGGTTTTCAGGCAGCAGATAATCTCCCCGCCGTATATGCACGCTGACCGACTCTGTAGAAATGATTTCTTCAAGACACCCCTGTAAGTTCTTATCCTCCAGCTTTTCCAGATACTGGAGCAGCCGGTCTGTGTCGAAAACGGTCTTTACCTGATCCGAAACCGCCTGAAAATATTTTTCAGTCTGCCAATAACCTTCCAGATAAATATTATTCCATTCCATGATCTCAGGATGATACGCTTTATCTGCTTCAAAATAGGCATTCTTCTTACGGCCGCACAGTTTTCTTCTTATTCTATGCCATAGGAGGGGCGACGAATCCAGCATTTCTTCCAGCTCCCTCCGGGTGGCACGTTCATATACTATGCCAAAAGGAACCAGCGCCGGTGTACGCTGCCCATCCTGTACAAATCCTGACACGTCGTCTATCTTCACGGTTTTACCCAGATTCTTTAATTGTAGAGATAAGGCATACTGGAACATCTGATTGCCCAATCCACCCGCAAGCTGTATGATTATCATTCTGCTCCCCTGCTGTTCATAACATCCCTGTCTTCTGCAATTACACCTGTTATTCCCTCGCCAGGTGCAGTATTCTCTTGATCCTCACCTTCAGCGGAATAACCACCCGCTCTTCCAGTTGTATTCTGCGAAGATACCGGGCAGGAGACTGTAAAAAGAGCTTCATTTTCCTGCCATCTCTCGGATCTGCCACTGGACAGCCAAACGCAGCAGCATAACGCTCCTGATCTTTCCGTATAATCTGTTCGATCCGTTTCAAATACTGGTCTTTATCCTCCCTGCCTGATTCGTGCAGCTGGCCGTAGAAAAGCAATAATCTCTTATAAAAAAAATAATCATGAATATCTGCAAGATCCTGCCTTCCTAGTCCCTTGAGAAACGCCGTCTTCTCATAATAAGCAGGAATCTGATCCGTGAAAGTACGCGGATTGATCTGTGTATTCATGATGCTTCCCTCTCTGTCTATTATATAATTATAGCAGGATGTGTCAAGGTAAATACACCATTCCGCGCGGCTGAGCGCCATCGTTGCAAACATAATATCCTCATACCATTTGCCCGTTGGAAAGGTAAGATCTCTCAGAATTTCCTTCTTATATAGTTTGTTCCAGGCAGCATTCTGGATCTGGTATTCCTTCGTCTCCTGCACATAATACTGCAACGCTTCCTGTCCCTCAAACAGAACCGCCCTGTCTACCGACTCATCTACTGTATAAGTCTTATGCACTTGACGATATCTACAGATGGCAAGGTCAGCTCCCTGCTCTTTCAGAGCGCCCAGCATCTTCTCATACATGTCTGGATCAATCCAGTCATCCCCGTCCACGAAACCAATATAACACCCCTTCGCCTCTGCAATCGCCACATTCCGCGCCTCTGCCGGACCTCCGTTCTCCTTATGGATGACACGCATCCGCGCATCCCTCGCCGCAAGCCTGTCACACAACTGCCCTGTGCCATCGGTAGACCCGTCATCCACCACAAGGATCTCCAGATGTCGATACGTCTGCTCACAGATGGACCTGACCCCTCTTTCGATATAATCTTCTATATTATAAGCTGTCACAATGACAGAAAGCAGATCCGTTTGATCTTCTGGCCGGATCGGCGCCGGATGGTAATGTTCTAATACTTTCATTATATCCTCCGTAAATAATAACAATCAATATTTAATCAGGACAATCCGCTTGCCAGCATTTCTGGCATAGACCACCTTCTCTTCTACCGTCCTGCATACATCATCCACTCCTGGAACATTAAGACGTACCAGATCTGCACACGCCAGACCCCTCTTTCCAGGTAGTCTCTCCACATTTTCCACACCGCATCCCCATCCAGGATTCCCTGTCTGTCCAATACAGCCCTGTCAATCAGACTCTCTGCCCACTCCCGAAGCTCCGGTTCTTTCAACCACTTCTGCAAAGGAATGCTAAATCCCTTCTTCGGGCGCTCCATCAATTTGCGCGGCACATATTTGTACAGGATATCCCGCAAGATCTTCTTTGTAACCCTCCCTGTCCCCTGCTCACCACTGTCCACACAATAAGAAAGCGGCAGCGTCCAGGCAAACTCCACCACATCCTTATCTAACATAGGAACCCTTGTCTCCAGAGATACCGCCATAGCAGTTCTGTCTACTTTATTCAGAATATCGTCTGGATGATACATCATAAGATCCATCAGCATCAAATTATGCTGTGGATTGACAAGCGTCCCTGCAGGATAGGTATCCATGACTGTCTGGGCATCTGCTTCCCCTTTTCTCTGTCCTTTCTCTTTACAGAGCAATGATAGCCCTTCTCCGATCTCAGACCGCATATACAGATCTTCTATGCTGCGTGCACCCAAAAGCCTGGCACGTGTCGTCAACGCTCCCCCTTTTATCCCGCCTGCAGTCTCCAGCAGAACACCGGCCGGCCGCCGGAGCAGATAGGGAATCTTCCTGGTCTTATTCCAGATCCTGTCAAGCGAAGCATACGTATTATAGCCGCAGAACAATTCATCTCCGCCATCACCACTCAGAGACACCGTCACATGTTCCCTCGTCATCTTACTCACCAGATACGTAGGAATCTGGGATGAATCCGCAAATGGTTCCCCGAATATCCCGGACAGTTTCGGAATCACCTCACGTGCATCCTTCTCTGTAATATACAGTTCCGTATGCTCCGTCCCCAGATGTTCTGCAATCTGCTTTGCAATTCCAGCCTCATTAAACTTCTTCTCCCACATACCGATTGTGAAACTTCTCACTTTCCTTTCACTGACAGACTGCATCAGCGATACCACAGTGCTGCTGTCAATCCCTGCGGATAGAAATGCCCCTACCGGCACATCAGCCTCCATCTGATCGCGAATGGCGCTCTTCAACAGCCGCTCTAACTCCTCAGCAGCCTCCGGCTCACTTCCCTGAAAAAGATGTTTCTGTCCTGTGACTGCCGTCTCCAGCATCGACCAATAGGTTTTTTTCTCATATTGAGCAAAAGGAGACCTGATCTCCAGCAGCCTGCCCGGTTCCAGTTTGTAAATATTTTCGTAGATCGAATGAGGAGCCGGCACATAGCCATAGCGGAAATACTGCTCTAAAACTTTCGCATTCACAGGATTATGAAATCCCTCCAGCGAGGCGATTGAATTTAAATCAGACCCAAACACAAACTTTGTCTTTCCTACGAATCCATAGTACAACGGTTTTTCACCAACACGGTCTCGCGCTAATAATAACTTATGTTCTTTTTTGTCGTACACCGCTATTGCAAACATACCCTTTGCCATAACAAGTGTTTTTTCCAATCCATACGCACAAACTGCTTCCAGAAGGACCTCTGTGTCGGAAGTCCCCCTGAAAGCAGTTACTTTACCTTCCTCCTGCAATTTCGCACGAAGCATACGGTAATTATAGATTTCCCCATTATATGCCATGACATAACGCCCATCCTGCGATTCCATCGGCTGCGCTCCCGACGGTGTCAGATCTACTACAGCCAGACGTCTGTGGCCCAACACCACCGCCTGATCTTCCGATGCCCAGACACCCGACGCGTCCGGCCCTCTGTAACGCATCCGCTCATTCATCCGCTCTATGTTTTCCTGCCATCCTGCACCCCAATTACATAAACCGGCAATCCCGCACATAATTCTTTCCCTCTCTTACTTCTCACTTTTGTCAGTGCTCTCAGACAACACATGCTGTCCACTGCTTTTGGTGACACATCGCCTAGCTGAGTACCTCCATGCCTTATTCTTCTATCTCCGCATATTCTCCACGCGCGATCCTGTCACGGATCGTTTCACGCGCCGTCTCCATCTGCGCCTGCCAAAGTTCATAGGCTTCATCCCAATCCTGGTACTGTTCTTGCCCACGCTTATCGGCAAACTTATAATGCTCCTGCAGATACTTCTCCAGAAAATCGGTACATTTCTCCGCCCCTATGGCATTCGTATGGCTGCCGTAATCTGCGAAGTCTTCTTCAAAAATAATACCAATCTCCTCATAATAATTATTCATATTTACAAAAGAATAGCCGTAGGAGGATACGATCTCTGCCATATAGTTGAACATCTGCTGTTCTTCCAGCGATTCCCCATAGGGAGATACAATAAACAACGCCTCCGCCTTATTCTCTTGCAGGAAATCCAACAAGTCCACCAGATACGCTTCCTGCTCCGCTGGAATCGCTTTCTCTCCCTGCGCTCCGCCACAGTCTGGCATGGGCTGCGGTCCCACCTCATCTTTAAAAGTATAACCCTTAAGCGGGCTTCTCTTATGGTATGCCATATTCGCCCACTCTGACGGCAGCGCCAGCATTTTCCAATTCGTGTGGTATTTTATAATGTCCAGATAATAACTGAGCCTTCCTTCTTCGTCTGCTTCCGGTACCAGCGCCTGGATCGTTCTGATCCTCTGGCGTGAATATTTCATGTTATCTGTCACTCCGCGGGTATAAGCCATATTTTCAGTCAATCCGCTGTCTTCGATGGTAAACATCCGCATTTCAAAAATATAAAGACCCGGAGACTGTGTCTTCTCCGCTTCTTCCACCAGATACTTCATTGCCGCAGGACGCTGCATATTCGAGGACAGCGGGTACATAGTAATCCCCATCTCCCCCCATAATTTAGGCGATATATAATAAGGAAATACGGGACTGGATCCGATCATCACGATATCCAGCGTGTCATCCCGTTCCGCATAGAACCCCGAAAACCGATCCTTCACATCCCCATTGGTTCTCACCATATAAGATACTGGCACCAAAAGCAGCAGAAAAATACCTAGGAATACAATCACCTGCACAGCGATTCCTATATTCCTCCGTCTCTCTCTCCTCTCTCCTGACACGGTACTGCCGTCTGAAACTTTACTTTTCTCCATCATACTTTCTCTTTTACTTCCTATAATTATTATTTTGTGCAGCCCTTACCATTTCCAGGACTCCACAGAAGACACCCAGAGGACTCTCATGCCCCTCATGCGCTGCTCCCAAACGGTGTTTCTTGCAGAATCTTTCTATATTCTTTGCCGGCCAGGGGTCTCGTAATATTTTACGCCATAATCCTCTCAAAATACGCCTGCCACAACGCATTAACCCTCTCCGGTGCAAGCCGCTTTTGTATCTTTGCCGCCTCTATACCCAGTCTATCCGCATAGGCTGGATCTCCCAGCAGCCGGTCCATCGCTTTCTCTAACGCCTGCCCATCCCCCGGCGGAATGATCAGCCCATTGACCTCATCCGTCATCAACTCCGCCGTTCCCCCACTAGGCACATCTGTGGAAATAACCGGAAGGCCCGTCGCCAGAGCCTCAATCAATGCATTGGAAACTCCCTCTGAATAGGAAGTCAGCAGAAAAAGAGCTGCTTTCTCAATCTTCTTTGCCACATCAGGAATCACACCCGGCAGGAATATCCTGTCCGCTACGCCCAGTTCCTCCGCTAATTGTTCCAGACTGTCCCGCAATTCTCCATCGCCATAAATTGTAAGGGTATACTCCGGGTACCGGCTGGCCAGAGAGGCAAATGCACGAATCATCATCTCATGATTCTTGTTAGCATCCATGCGTCCTACAGAGACGATTCTTTTCTCCCGCTGTCCCTCATAACGCGGCCTTATGAAATCGGGATTCAACGAATTCGGCAGAATGACCGCACGGCGCTGTACTCGCTTATGGAAAAAATAACGGGAGCGTTCTGTCTGTAAGATAACACCCGATGCTAATGGAAACAACAAATTTGCCAGCATACGCATCAAACGATTTGGATACTCTTCCCTGGCTTCTCCCACCACCGATACCACAGCCCTTGTTCTCGTAAACATTGTCGTAACAACCGTCATGAAATTGTTCTTGCCAATGCAAGATAACACAAGGTTTGGCTTTTCCCTCTTCCATATCCGATGCAGTTTGCACACCCGGCGCCAGAAATTAATAATACGGCTGTTACTCAATTCTTCTTCCGTGAGGTCTGATAAGATTCTTCTCACACCTTCTGGCAAAACATACTCTTCTTCCGGCTGGAACTGGTATTGTGTAACCATAGTCACCCGATATCCTTTTTTGTGGAAATACTCTGCCAGATTTACGAATACACGTTCCGCTCCTCCTTTATGCAGGGATCCTATATAGAAACACAAGTATTTTTTCTTTTCGACCTTTTTCATAGCTTTTGCATAAAATCCTTCATTTTATCTTTTAAAAGGAGTGTTTTTGCATTTTTCTTCTCCTTTTTCCTGCAAATTTCTCCAAAATCATGCTTTTTATTAAATCTTTATTTCTTTTCTTCTTTTAAATTGTGTGCGCAATTCATATTGTTTTCTCATTATTCGCCTTTTCTATCTTCTTGTTTACGATATAATATTCTGCTAATTATAGCATTTCATCAGTTACAAAACAGGTCGTTTTACACCCATTTTATTCCTTACTCTCTGAAATCTTTTTCTCACAGCCAACTACATTATTTCTGACTGTTTCTTCTTCTTTTCCTCTCTGATATCGATTTTATTTTGTTCAAATAATAAAATCTGCATATAACAATCTTAAAATTTACCCTTTCCACTTTGCACGGTTATTCATGCAAAAATAATCTTGTATCTCTATCTGTTTTCTATCATTCCGCTTTACAGTAACTCATGCTATCTTGTTTTCATATCCATAAAACCATATAGAAACAGGTCTCATACAGTCCCTTCTATCCCAATTCCACTGTTTTCTCTGATGCAGATTTTGTCGTATAGCTACGCCGCTTCCCATCTTATCCAATACAATATCTCTTGTTATAGATAGCAAAATTCATGCTGTAAATACCCTGTTATTTTTACAGCTGCCGTCATTTGCCTGCCCAGCAGAAATCTGCCTCTATTTAAATAACATGTATTTTCCAAATTCAAAACTGTACCACAAAACAAAGGAACATTCTTTCCTATAGATAATACGCCTGATACCACTGCTGGAATACAAAGAAGGACCAGGTCAGTTTCGAGTAATTCGCTCCCGTCGCCGGGCCTGCATCTCCTGTCTTAATATAGCTTCCGATCAGATCGGATACATATTTCGCGTCAAAAATGTCTTGCTTTTTCAGATAATCATAACTACTGTAAGCTAATAACTGTTCTCTAAGCGGACCGCGCAGCCACTGGTCCAACGGTACGCCAAATCCGACTTTCGGCCGCTCCAGTAATTGCTTTGGCACATAATCATAAGTAATGTCTTTCAGGATATACTTCTTGCTGCCTCCCGCATACTTATATTTGTGTGGTATCCGGAAGGAACATTCCATCACCTCTTTGTCCAGGATCGGACATCTGGATTCTAATGAATATTTCATAGCCGCTCGGTCTACTTTACATAAAATATCGCCAGGCAGATAAGTATCCATGTCCAGCAGCATTCTTCTAATCTGCCAGTCCTTCACGCCATAACTGCTCTCCGTCAGATAGTGAATCGGCAGCGCCTCCTGTCCCGTCTGTTCCGCCAATTCCTTGACCATAGCTTTTGCTTTCGTGATATAATTGCCCGCGCCAAACTGTGTTTTACTCTCCCTCTCACGGTTTCCGGCGATCACTCGCACTTTGAACGGCAGCCGGTCCTCAACATGCATCTGTTTCAAGCCCGGAAGACAACACAGCCCATGTACCATACCGCCCAGGCTGTCAAGCATTTGCGCCTGTTTCACATTCTCATAAATATTATAACCACAGAAGAATTCATCTCCGCCATCACCTGACAAAGCGACCGTCACATACTCTCTCGCAAGTTTCGACACCATCATCGTTGCGATCTGGGAACTGTCCGCGAACGGTTCATCGTAGTACTTCGGAATGCTCTCCACCAAATCAAACATATCCTTCTCTCCGATATAAAGCTCTGTATGATTCGTTCCCAGATGCTCTGCCACCGCTTTGGCATATTTTGCCTCGTTGTATTTCTCCTCATGGAATCCTATCGAAAAGGTTCTCACAGGCCTATCCGAACACTCCTGCGCCAATGCTGTAATCAGCGTAGAATCATAACCGCCGCTCAAAAAAGTACCCAGAGGAACGTCTGCAATCATCCGCATTTTCACCGACTTCTTAAGAAGATCTTTGAGCTGCTCTTTAGCCTCCTCATAATCATCTATCACCTCTGCCTGCGCATGATGATAGACCTGCTTGATATCCCAATACTTCCATGTCTTGATCTGCCCATTGTGAAATTTAAGTACAGCTCCCGGCTCTACTTTGTACACTTGCTTATAAATGCTCTCCGGCGCGTTAATATACTGCTGGAACAGATATCTGGACAGTACACGTCTCTCGATCTCTCCCGCAAATCCAGGATATTTCATAATCGGCTTCAACTCTGAAGCAAATACCAGATTTCCATTCTCATACCAATAATACAGAGGCTTCTTGCCGATCCGGTCACGCACAAGATAGATTTCCTCCGTCTCCCTGTCATAGAGCGCTATGGCAAACATCCCATTAAATCTCTCTATACACCGTATGCCCCATTTTAAATAAGCGGCTATGATCACTTCCGTGTCGCAATCAGACCGGAAGGAATAGTCCGCCAGTTCCGCTTTCAATTCCTTAAAATTATAGATTTCGCCATTATATACCACACAGATCCGATCATTTGAGGAATGCATCGGCTGATGCCCCAGAGCAGACAGATCTAAGATCGACAGTCTCCTCTGTGCAAATCCCACCTGCCAGCCGCCTGCCATCTCATAAATCTCTTCCCCACTGTCATCCGGGCCCCTATGGTACATAGTATCATTCATTGCCCTCAGCTGCTCAAGCGTTATCTTTTTCTTACTGATATATCCGCATATTCCACACATAATCGGTTCCCTCTGTCATTCTCCACATCAAACTTCATAGGTCTGCCCCTCAGACACGCTTTCCAGCACGGAACATGTCCAGCTTTCAGACATCCTCTGAAACCTTTTGCACCTAACAGGCGGCAAATACTGCCGCCATAGTGTTTAAAGCATTTCCTATCGTACATCTTTCTCCAGAAAGTATTCCTTATACTCCCCAAAATCCTTACACTCATGGTCCACGGATTCTACCAGTTCTACATATTTCTCCTGCAACAGCATCCTGTAATTCTCAAAATTGTTACACCCTTTCTTACTCCATGCAAAAGGATGTGTCAAGATCTGTACCTTATCATAACTCGTGATATTATCCTTGTCCGGATAACCATAACGCCAGATATGGTTTGCATCTGACATGTATTTGATCTTCAATTCTGTATCATCCGTTATTTTATCCGCAAAGGTAAAGAAATCGTCCTGATAAGCATTCAGAATTCCTTCCAGCTTTATATTCTCACGTAGAATATCTTTCGACGGCCGGTGTACAGAGAATTCCGTGATCTCAAATCCGAACATCTCGCTTAAAATCTCAACCTCCATCTGGATTCTTTTGCGCACCTGCTGCATATCTGTCATACCATTTAAGGCAAAATGCAGACCGATATGCTGCCCTCTCTCATGCATATCCTTGATCATATCCATATTCCTTCTGGAAAGAATATTGTAGGAATTATTCGTCCATTGGAAGAAATATGTGGATACAAAATCCATGCTCTGCTCCACTTTAGACATCTGATATGCGCGGTCAACGCTGTATTCCACATCATGGCGCATAATGACAAACTGTTCCTTGCCTAACGCTTCGGCATACCCACAGTGTCTTCCCGTGGCTTGGATGATTCTGATGATCTCTCTGTAATCGTCGTATGAAAACATATTATTTCCTCACTTTTATGTATTTTGCCTATCCGAAAAATGCTTCCTTCTTAACAATCATAAATAAACATGGCTATGATCAATATGGCTTCTATAAGAAATACAAATAGAATACCCATAATAAAATTGTAACAGCAGACAGTTATATGGTCTACCATTTTTTCTCAAATTTTCCTAAGAAGTGGATCACAATGCTTCTCAGAAAAAATGGGAGAGCATCCGCCCTCCCAATAACGCTCATCATTCGGTCACGTTTATTTTACCGCTAAGCCAAAGCCGGCCCTTACTCCATTGCGTGATAAAAAAACAATCAATTCACTATTTATAATATACCCAAAAGGCAGAGAACATTCAACGAACATAAAATGAATTTTTTGTAAACACCTTGCAGCTGTTTGCTGATCTTCATGCTCCGCAAAGCTCCTCAATGTACTCTCTCCACTGTTCATAAATTGCCTGGTCATTCGCTCTGCCGGCAATCTTTCTTGCCTCGCATCCCAAACGCTCTGCCAATTCCCGGTCCTCGATCAGCCGGTTTATACCCTCTTCAAGCGCCTGCTGATCCTTGATCGGAATCAAGAGTCCATCCACTTCATGGGTCATGATCGTCCGTGGACCGCCACAGGGACAATCCGTAGCCACAATAGGGAGTCCCAGCGCCATCGCTTCCATCAGTGCATTAGGAAGCCCTTCCCAGTCGGATGTGAAAGCGAACAAGGCCGCATCCGCCAATTCCCTTTCCAGGCTGTCACTTGCACCCATTAAATGAATATACTCTCCAGCCTGTAATTCCTCGATCAGTCCCTCTAAAATTTCTTTGGTCCCGTCAAAAGAATCGCCTCCATAGATCTTCAGATCATAGTCCGGATGTTTTGCATGTACTTTTGCAAAAGCCCGAATCAGCATCGGCTGGTTTTTGAAATCCACAAGCCGCCCCGACTGCACCACGGTCTTCGTCCTGACTGCCGGCATAGGCACACCGATATATTTGGGGTTAATAGGATTTAAGATAATCCTTGAATTCTTCTGCAGTCTCGGTGCAAAAAACTCTCTTGCCCCTTCCGTCTGAAAGACGCATCCATCTGCTCTCGGAAAAAGCAGCGGAATCTGTATTTTATCTGACCGCTCCTCGTAATGTCCTGCCGGATCTGTCCGAATGGAAATTAACACCGGGATTTTCAGGAAATAGGCCGCCATTAATCCCCGATACAATGCCTTCCTTGCAAAAGGGATCAGAATATCCGGCTTCTCTTCCTTCAGAAACTGTCTTAAGTATCTTACGCGAAGCAAAAACTGTACTAACCTGTGTTTTTTTTCATCCCCTTCACGCAGTCCTACATGGACGCGTCTCACTCTTGGATCAGTCTCAAATTCATTCTCCCCATACCACTCTGTGGCAATAATGACCTGATACCCTTCCTGTACAAACCGGTTTGCAAGGTTGGTGACCACACGTTCTGCGCCCCCCTGCTCCAGACAGTTTAAATGAAACGTAATCTTCCTTGTCATAATATATAATTTCCCCCGGTAATCGCAAGATTTTCTCCTGTGACTGCTGCCGCATCGTCAGAGAGCAGCATATGCATAGCCGGAAGAATATCCTCCGTTCCCAGAAGTCTCTGCAAGGGCCCCGCAAGACGCTGCTGTTCTACAATCAATTCCGGGATGTCCCGTATAAACTTCGTCTCAATCATCTGCGGGGAGATTCCATTTACCGTGATTCCCTTCGCCGCATACTCCGCCGCAAGATCTTTCATCAATCCAAGAAGCGCGTATTTAGCCGCCACATACGGCGCTGCGAATTTAGGATCCAGGATCTTGACATAAGCTGACAGCATAAACACTATCCTGCCATATCTCGCCTTCTGCATAGCAGGCAGAAAAGCTTTCAGAATTTCCACAATGCTATAGAGCGACACCTGCATCATCTTCTCATACTCTTCTATCTTACTTTTGTGAAATCTGACGCTTCCAGCCGGCACAGCGGCAAGATGCAGGATATGCGTAGGCACAATATCCGCTTCTTTTATCGCTACAATAAAATTCCGTACTTCCTCACTGTTTCCGAAATCCGCCTGCACTGGCACAATCCGCTCCCCATAGCTTTCCCGAAGTTCTATCAATTTATCATTCAGATGATGATAATGCGCTATGATCTTTGTATATTCCTGCCCTTTCTCCCTGATGTAGGCCATGCCCAGATCGGAAGACGCGCCGGTTATGATAATATTCCTGCCCATAACGATCCCTTTCCCGGTCTTTTCCGGTATCCTCCTTGTTCTTTGTTCGTCCGCATTGCCGCCTCACTGCCAGCCGCACTACAAGAGAAAGCCAATCCTGTTCATGCATCCAACATCTTAACCTGCATCGTCCCCTTACACACTTTTTCACCCTTATCATTTACAATCAGAAGCGCCAGAATCAGCATGCGGTAAGCATCTTCTTTCTCCTTGACGGTTCCAGAGACTGTCAGTCCATCGCCCACATACACCGGACGCAGGAATTTACTCTCCACACTATGGATCAGGCTGTATTTTCCTGGAAGATATACCCCCGCCAGCGTGGAATAGAATGAGCTGGTAAGCATCCCATAGACCACACGGTCCGTATACTGCCTTGTGCGTGCATAATCTGCGTCTGTGTGAAGCGGATTCACATCACCCGTCATCTGCTTAAACTGTGCCATCATCTCTTCTGTCACCGTTACATCAAAAAACTCCCGATGCCCCACAGCAATCTGCTCATAGCTATACTCATTCATCTGTTTTCCCTCTTCCCGCCATAACGGGACATACAACACTGACCGGCCATGCAGACCGGCATGCAAGAAACCACTTTACGTCGGATACCATACTGTCCCTTAAGGCATCCTCTCCAGAATAATATCTACCATCTCGCCCACATTCTTCATCTCATTGGCTTCCCCTACCGTAAACTTCACCTGAAATCTCTTCTCCACCGCGATCACAAGATTGATATGCTCGAAACTATCCCAATCTTCAATGTCATTGGCGGTCGTCTCATCATGCACTTCAATGCTGTCATCCTCAAATACATATTGAAATACCTCATTTAAATTCTCATACACTTCTTCTCTTGTCATCTTGTTATCCTTTCCTTTCTTATCAAACCAATAGACCTCTGTTCGACGACGATCCACATCTGCCTCTATCCCTGCCTTGTCGTAAACACACCAAAGGGCTTCCCTCTTTCGCCGATACGGTGCCTTTCTCACATCTCTACTGCGATCACCCGGTTTTTCTTCTCATATCCATCCGTCAGCTCAAGTCTCCAGACCGTATTTCCCTGTTCGTCTTCCTCTATTTTATCAAATCCCTGCAGGGAATAAAACTCTTTTACCATAGCATTTTTGTCGGTAGGATAGTAATATCCGCGGATCTCTCTAATCCCCTTCTCCATACAGGCAAAGACGAGTGTATCCATCATTGCAAACTCCATATCTCTCTTCAGCACCCGGCAGCTCATAATCCAAAGGTCAATGTGCAGAACTTTGTCAATTTGGTGCCCGATCACTACGGAGATTACGCCATTATCCCCGAATTTATCTTCCAGTTTCCCATATAGAGTCAGATAAGCTGGATCCGCCGCCGTTTCCTCGATCTCCGGCTGACTGTACCGTCTTGTCGTCAGATTAAATTGATTGCTCTTATTGGTGAGCTGTGCAATCCGCGCCATGTACACCGGTGCGAAGGGTTTGATCTCCGCTTTCATAGCAAGCGCTTTCAAATAATCCTCATAGTTTTCAAAAGCCGCTTCCTCTTTCTCTCTCCTGGCGTTCTCCTGATACATGGTATTGCGCCTTCTGTCATCCTCCGAAAGGCTTGTCACCTCAAAGAACCCGGAACGGTCGATAAACTTCGCATAGTGTGCTGGCTCCTTCGGCATCTCCGGCACCGCGGCGCCTGGTACCTGCGCCCTCACTATCTCCCGTTCCGCCGGATTGTCATCCACAAACACCAGACTGTCCGGCATCAGGTTAAGCTCCTTGGCAATCTGTACAAGGTTCCTGTCCTTAGGATCCCAATTTGCCTTGATCTTGATAAAATCGTCAGGACGCAGCACTCCTGCAGGATGATTCAACCCTGCAATAGCATTCACATAGTCATTTTTGGAATCTATATTCAACAAAACGCCCAGTTCCTTATACTCTTTCAGATACTCCTGAAAATCGCAATAAACCTGGCCAGCCGAAGTCTCATGCCCCAGCACCAGATTCTCCACACCGTCGTCTCCAACGATGCCGCCCCAGAGCGTATTGTCCAAATCCAGGACAAGCGCCTTCTTATTTCTGCCATAGACTGATTTAATGATCTTCGCCACACTGCATGCCAATTCCGGGATTGCAGGCACACAAAGGGCATACTTATAACTGTGCCAGTAAAAGGGATCTGACCACCGGTCCAGTCCGTACTGCGCCGACAGATAATTGATATCATTGATATAGAAATTGTCTGTTCTCTGCGCATACTCATAAAATTTCAGATTCAGGCGCGTCACATAGTTTACCTTACCGTGAATATCACTGGCCTCTTTATTTCCCATCAGCCTATAATAGGGATACTCCAGATTGTTTTGGATGATCACACAGTGATAGACCGCCGCAAGCCTGTCCCACATCTTCTCATATTTCCGGTATTCCGCCGCAAGCAGCTCTTCCACCTGCTGCGGTGAATCTCCCATTTTCGGATATTCTGTGATATTGCGAAGCGTGGTATGCACAAAGATCACATCCGGTGCAAATGCTTCCAGTTCCTGATTTGGAAACATGGCGTCCTGGTAATACTGGTTAAACTCTGACTCATAAAACACTGGCACAATACCATACTGCAGCAGAAATAGCTCCAGCATCAATTTAATATCTCTCGTCGTGGAGCCTCCCAAAATAGCGATCTTTTTCTGCAGACTAGTCTTCTCCTCTAATTGTGCCAGAAGCTGCTTTCTGATCGTTTTTTTCTTATGGTACAAATATTCGCTGTCAAAAGGATATTCTAATTCACGCATCACCCCTTCTACCTCCTTATCTCGTGTGTTCTCCGCCGTCTTCTCTTACAGGAATACCGCAGTAAACTGCGTCATTCTTCCCCGCCTGCCTGCAGGCTGTCCAGATACTCCTGCACCGTCTCTGCCGTCACATAACGCCCAAAACCTTCCTGATGCAGTGTCCCAAAGCTCTGCCAGTCGTTCTCCTCTGACTCGCCTCCCTGTTCCTGTGATACCCTATCGTCTGCCGCATACTCTGGCCAGCCTTCTGTTCCACGTTCCATGATCCAGAGCATCCTGTCCCCGACAGACTGCTTATAGTGGCTGATATCATGAAAATTTTCCATATCCGTAGTCACGCTGTTATATCCACAGAAGCTGTAATAATCCGTGATCTGTGCAAGCTGCTCCAGAAAGGCAAGATACCCCCGCTCCACTGCCTCTTCCCACCGTACATAAAACTCCGGATTGACAAACACGATCAGCTCTATGCTGTTTTCTTCACACAGCCTCTTAACTGCCTCGATGTCCTCAATCGCTCCTTCCCCGTACCAGGCAAAGTAATTCGGCCATTCCTCCCGCGCAAGGCTTTCCTCCGTCAGCTGTGTTTCTAAATAATAATTCCCTGTCGAATACAGCCTTTCCTGAAAACCAGGCTCCACACCTGTATAGGCACAGATTGTCTCCAAAGACTGCAGCGCCACAGAAGCGTCCAGATAATCCATCCAAAAGGCGATCTTGTTCTCCTTCGCCCTAAACGGCCTTCTGATCAACTGATCCTGATGGATGGACGGATCCACAAAGCAGGGGACATCATCAAGCCCCAGATAGACTTTCTTTACATCTACCCCCGCCTCCAGAAAGGCAAGCAGATTCTCATAATGCTCCGCCGGAAGTCCCTCCGAATAGTACATATTATAGCAGCTTTCGCTTATTTTGGCAGCGTCCAGGGAACCCACCCTGGAATTGCCGAAAATAAACGTATCATACTTTTCAGGATTATGGAGCACATACTGTGTCTTCACATAATTCTTGTTAGGCTCCACGCCGTTATCCCTGGCATTCTTCCAATGAAATACATTGTAGGGGTCTATCGTCATGGAGACAAAACACACGAAGCCTACACACAACAGACCCAACAGACCTAATTTCGCCGCAAGTTTCTTTTTCATAGCCCTCTTTCTTTCCGCCTTTGCAACAATTTGACTACTTTCTCTGCCGTTGCCGTTTCGTTACGCGCTCTAGCGGCATGCCGTCAGGGAATATCCCGTTCCTCCGATCAAAATCCAGCATAAATAAAACTCTGGCCTGATATACTCACAGACAGCAGGATCATACCGCACACAAACAGATATACGATCCATCTTACCACCACACCCCTGCCCGTGATCCACACAAACACATCCGTTCCATAGTTTTGCATCGCCTCCACTATAACCAGAACAATAAATGCAACACAGAGCATAATCAGGTTCGTCATTCCCAGATCACCTCGGACCTGACTGAACCCTCTTTGGCTAAAGTGCGTCACGCCCGCACGCAGCACCGCAAACACCTCTCCCATATCCGCCGCGCGAAAACAAATCAGTCCCAGGCTGAAAATCAAGAACGTCCGCAGCCGCTGAAAGGTGATCCATAAGAGATTCTTTGGGTTAATCCGCAGCTTCTGCACAAGTTTCTGCAGAGACTTACTGCACATATTCCCCGTGATAATCACCGCCCAGAACCACAGTCCTTCGCCGATGATGAATTTCCAGCCGCTGCCATGCCACAGTCCCATTGACAGCCAAAGAATGAGCATCCCCAGATAAGTGGGTATACGTTTCCCCCACTTCCTGCCAAATCTCTTTCTGGAATTTTCTCCCAGTCTGATCCAAGTCTCCGATTTTAAGACCGGATCCATAATATAGTCTTTCAGCCAGGTTCCCAGCGTAATATGCCATCTTTGCCAGAATTCCTGTATCGTGGTAGAGAAAAAAGGATTACGAAAATTCTCCGGCAGTGTAATTCCCAAACACTCTGATGTACCCAGAATGATATCCATGCATCCTGAGAAATCCGCATACAACTGTATCGAAAAACCAAAAACTGCCATCCAGATCAAAATTATATGGCTGGATTCATAGTTCCCATAGATTGAATTTACAATCAGTCCTATCCTGTCCGCAACCACAATTTTCTTGAAAAGTCCCCATGCTATCCGTTTCAATCCATGGGTCACTACACCATAGTCAAAAGCGTGTGTCGCATATAAACTGGCCTGAATCTGCTTATACCGGCTGATTGGCCCCGATGTCATCTGCGGAAAATAGCAGGAAAACAGGGCGAATTTCACCAGATTTTCCTGCACTATGCCCACCTTCCAATAACAGTCTAACAGATAGCCTACAAGCTGCAGTGTATAATAACTGACACCCAAAGACGCGATGATCTGCACAGAGTGCCCTACCGCATCCTGTCCAAACCATCCCCGTACCGCATTCACATTCCACAAAATAAATCCATAATATTTCAGTACCGCCAGAAGACCAAAATTCAGGAACAGCGTACCTGTCAGGATCCATTTCGAACGCCTGGCGTCCAGCGACCTGTGGATCATCCGCGCCGCACAGTAAACACTGACCGTCGAAACTGCCAGATAGAGCAAGGTATACCACTTTCCCGCCAGGCAGTAGAATACAAGACTGACCAGTAACAGATACCCACTCTGCCACTTCGGCCGAATCAGGTAATATAGTGTGAACACTACCGCCAGAAATCCTAGGTAGGAGAAGGAAGTAATCGACATATCAACTCTCCTCCCTTTCTATATCTAAAAACGTGGACTGTTTCAGGTGGCCTCCTGAGACCGTAATGCCAACCAGAAAAGGCAATGCTACAAACATTCCATAAGTATAGCGGAACTCCGCATGCACCGGCGTTGCCAGAAGCAGCGACACAAACAGCATCACATAGGGGAGATAGACCAATGTCGTCCTGCGTTTATACAAGGCATAGGCCAGACAAGCAAGCATCGTCCAGGTCGTCAGGCCCAGACTCCAGACTTTGTTATAGAAATCCTGGAACTTTAACAGAAAGTCATCCATCCACAACCCAAAATCATAGGAGAATACCTTGCGCTTAGTCGTCAGCTCAAATGGATTCTCTGCCATCCGGTACTGCTCGTAGATCGGCTCATTGCTGTCAAATCTCCAATACCCGTAAGTCTGCCGTACTTCCGCCTCCAGATACTGCGCCAGGTTACGCAGGCCAGCCCGTACCCACAGCGCAAAATATTTCCCCTTATGATCGGATATAACCTGCTGGTTTCCCTCGGTGCGGATATATTCCTTGACAATATCGAAATAATATGGATTGTAGTAAGATGCTATGTATTCCATCGGCGCTACCTCGCCTAACAGTGCAATCTCTTCCTCTGTCAGTTCGCCGCCGTTTAAGTAAGCGCTGAGCAGATGTTGTGTCGGCATGGTAAGGCCCTCGATCGTATCTGGCTGTGTCACATGCAGCATATGAAGTACGGGGCCATGATAGACAAAATAACACAGAAGTACCGCCACCGTACATGCCGTAATCTTCTGCCAGTTTCTATGGCGTACCCCCACTATGACCATACCGGCTGCTGTTCCTGCATAGACCAGAATTCCATTGCTTCGCAGCATACAGACAAGCAGTCCCAGGATGCCCATGCGAAGATAAGGCGCCGCTTCTCTGATCCATCCATATGCCTGTTCAATGCACCCTCTCTTTCCGCCCTGTCCCTTTCCTGCTTCCTCTAATTCCTCTGTGTCCTTGCCCGCTCTATTCTTGCCTGCCTCCCTATTCCTTGCTTCGAAAAGACCATAGTGAGAAACCTCCCTGGCAAACAACAAAAGCACCCCGGCGAAGATCACGTCCTTCCCCATGCAGATCGCATATAGACCGTTGACTGGCAGACAAGCATAGAAAAATAAGGCTAACACCAGCCACACAAGCCTCACCCTCTTCTCATAGAAATCCGTCAGAACCCTTGCATACACCAAAGACATGAACACCATCTGCACAAACACAAAGGTTGCCACAGCTCCCGTATAAGTCCTAAACATCCGAAAACCGAGCATGAAAAAAGTCTTAATGATCGTCGTATGCATCCACGGATGGTGATTGGAAGGCTCCACCCAGCCGCAGGCCTGCTGGAGCTGCCAGACGGTATCATTGCTGACCCAGCCTGGAAAGTAAATCAGAAAATAGGGCATCCAGCACAGAAGGCAAACAACTGCAAATATAAAAAATACGCGCTTTTCTCTACCTTTCTTCTCCCCTGATTCACACAGACGCCTGTCTTTCCTGGTGACATAGTCCAATCCGGCAAAAAGCGCAGAAAGCACCGCAAACGCAAGTACACTCCATCCGGCCAGCCGGCCGGCAATCTGTACGCCGCTCCAGGATAATACCTTATCATAGTCTCCCAGTGTGAGAAACAGCGCATACAACATGGCAAAAATTATTTTGATGACAGTCTGATAGATCCATTCTTTTGTTTTTTTCAACCCTTACTCCTCTGCCCACTTGCGTATGTTCTGGATATATTCTTCCTTTGAATACATCCCCGCACGCTGTACCGCAAGCTGCCTGTATTTGTCCATCTCTTTTTTATCCTGCAACAGGCGGATCACGCGCGCCGCAACTGTCCGCTCTTCCTCTGTAATGTGCTCTGCACGCATATCCGGTTCCGGATCCATATTCGGAACTAAAATGCCGTACCGGTCTTCCAGGATCTCCCGCGGCCCTGTCATACAATCCGTAGCGACAGCAGGAATCCCCAATGCCATCGCCTCCACCAGCGCATTGGGAAATCCTTCATAATAGGATGTTAACAGATACAGCGCGCATTCTTTAAGATAAGGATACGGATTCTTCTTAAGGCCGGCGAAATAAACCGCATCATCGATCCCCAGATCATAAGCTAACTGCCGGTATTCCTCGAACTCCCCCTTACCAATAATCATCAGCTTTGTGTCAGGAAGATTTTCATGTATCACCGCAAAGATCTTAAGCAGATGCCAGAACCCCTTTACCACATCCTCTCTGCCCATGGATACGAGGATCCTTCCCTCTCTCCACGGAAGATCCGCCTGTTGTTCCCCTGCAAGCTGCATCACTTCGTGAATATCAAAAGGATTGCGAAGGGTACAGGCATGATCACATCTATACTTCTGCACAACTTCCTGATAAATTGTCTCTGAACAGCAGATCAGCCGCTCCGAAAATCTGCTGAAAAGTTTGATCTGCCTCGGATTTCCCATATCCATGTAGCTGCGGATTCCAAGCCACCGCTTTGCCCTGCCCCAGGCGGCGATATTGGCTATATTCGCCGTAGGTCCAAAACTATACGCTATATCAATCTCTTCTTCTTTCTTTAATCTGCTCAGTCTGCGGCCCCGCTTGATCACATTGATCACCTTGCCGATCTTATCTGGACGGCTGGGCAGATGCAGATCCGTCACTGGAATTCCCTTGATGTCATAAGCAATATTGCGGGAATCAAAAATAGCAATCTGTACGTCAAAATACGGCTGCAGCATTCTTGCCGTCACCGCACAAACCTTCTCCAGACCGCCCTGATGCAGCGACGGCACGATCAATAACAGTTTCTTCATAATCCGGCAGTATCTCCCTTCTGATAGAAATTCCGGTACCCCACAGCCTGCGCCGATACGTCAAATCCAGCGTCTTTAATCTTCTGGCACGTATCCGTCCTCAGGTAACATGCCTGGCTTATAATCTCCTC
The DNA here is from genome assembly GCA_951800685.1 of uncultured Lachnospiraceae bacterium. GTDB lineage: Bacteria > Bacillota > Clostridia > Lachnospirales > Lachnospiraceae > UBA3282. Next base: position 45,840 of record CATOJY010000002.1, on the reverse strand, counting down.
AGCCCATCTTGCCGCCGGCTGTTCGATACTCAGATAGGTTACCAGGTCTGTGATCTGTGCCTCCCTGGTAATGGTATCTGATACCAGACACCTCAGCCCTGCAGCCTGCGCCTCAACAAGTACTCCTGGCAGACCCTCAAAGAAAGACGGTAACAAAAATAAGTCCATCGCCTGATAGTAATCTTCCGGCCGTCTCTGATTACCCAGAAACCTGACCCGGTCTGCGATTCCAAGGACACGGCATTTGTCTTCTATCTCTTTCTGGTCAGGGCCTTCCCCCAGCAGAAGCAGTACCGCATCCTGTCTTTCTTTGCACAACTGCTCAAAAATAGCAATCAAATATGGATGGTTCTTCTGGTAATTAAAACGTCCCACATGTCCGAGCACCAGTTTCCCTTCTAGCTTAAGCTGTTCCCGCATCTGTGCTCTCTTTTCAACATCATAAGTAAATCTTGCGGCATCAATCGCATTGTGGATGATCTTGACCCGGTTCTGTTCTACAGCCTGTCTGCCGAATACATCCTCTCCGGCCAGTCTCGAACAAGCAAAACAGTAATCCGTCTTCCGCACTAGTCCACGCCTGAAAAATCTTGTCGCGATCCCCTTTAATCCCTTATCCACGCCGGCATTCCTGGAATGCGCCACTGTGAAAGGAACGCCGCACTTCTTCGCAATCGGAAGATAAATCCCTGCAGTGCTTGTCATGTGCCCCTGCACAACACGGAATTCATGATGCTCCCGAAAAAAAGTCTGCACCGCCTTTCTATAGGCAAAATAATTGTATACTCTAAACTTCGGAAGCACATAAATCCGACCGCCCAGCCGGCGGATCTCTTCATCATAAAACTGTGGCTGCCGGCTGCCAGCGCTGTGGACCAAAAAGTCAAACTGGATCTCATCGCGATCCATCTGCCTGTATAAATCCATGATGCGGCTCTCTGCACCGCCCAGCCCCACACCTCCAAGGACATGCAGCACACGTGTTGTCTTAGCCATAGTTACCTCCGCTATTTCAATATAGCTCCCACCTCGATCTGCTTCCCGCTCTCATAGCGGTCAATCAACAGTGAGCCATCCACTGTACGCACCACGAGCTTACCATCGAAGATATCGATTACCTCACCAGGCGCATAGGCTGAGAAATCTATCATTTCATCAAAGGGATGCGCTTCCCACACAGTCACCTTCTCTTCCCCATTCCAGGCATAAGCTCCCGGAAAAGGAGCCGCCACACCGCGGATAAGATTATAGATCTCCCTTGTCCTCGCGTGGAAATCGATCTTACCGTCCACAGCCGTCCTTTTATTGTACCAGGAATCAAAGTCCTTCGACTCCGTCCGGATCGTAATCGCATCCTCCGCATAAGCTTTCAGCAGCCTGCGGATCAGATTTTTGGAACAGATCATATTCTTATACTGCGCCGTCCGGATATCATCGTGCGGCGTAATTGAAAACATTTCTGTCGCAAACACATTCGGACTGTCCGCCTTCTCATCATAGCGGAACAGATTCAGATTAAATCTTGTATCTCCCAGTATGATTGACCAGTTAAGAGGCGACCTTCCTCGCCCGAAAGGCAGATACCCACAGTTTCCATGGAACCCGTAAATCCCATACCGGAAAGCATCCAACACAGAAGGCGGAATCAGTCTCTGCCAGCCCATAGAGATACCGATGTCAAACGTATTCTCCTGTATAAACTGCTGTGTCTTCTCATCTGTCAGAAAGTAACTGTCCGCCTCATGAACCGGAATCCCATATTTTTCTGTCAGCACGGATAATCCCTTATAACCTGATACCTGGTTTTTCTTCGTCACCTCCGGGCTGATCGTGATAACCAGATCCACCGGGCAGATCTGTTTCGTGATAAAACTGACGATATTCTCCGAGGTGTCCTTGACACCAAATACTACTACCTTGTATTTCATATTGACCCGACTCCTCTCTGCTTTCCCCAAACTGCCTTCCGCTTCTTCTGCATGCACGATAAAACACCAGCCGCCCGCAAATTACACCGGATGCATCCCGCCGTGCTCTCATGCCTTCTGCAGATAATGCGTATAGAGATAATCCTGCATATTCGTATACTCCTGTACCCTGTCATAATTATCCAGCGCTGCCGGCAGCATTGCCTCATATGTCTGGCGCGTACATGCCGCGATTTTACGCCTTGCCTCTTCCAGATCAGCGCGTTCCAACAGGATCATTCCGTCCGTATTGAAGAAGTCCCCAATCTTACGCGCTCCCAGATACACGGGTATTGTCTGCGCCGCAAAACAGCTTGTCAGCCGTTCCGAGAAGTAATAATCAGAGACGTCGTTCTCTATAATCAAGGCAAACCGGTAACGGTCCAGCGTCTCATCCACACTGTCCACATACACGCCCCCGTCAAACCTGCCAAAAGTATCCGCCAGCCCTTCTGTCTTGCACATTCTGGCCAGTTCCAGACGGAATCTGTGAAGATCACACATTACCTTATCGGAAGAGAGAATAGACAGATCCTTCTCCTTTGCCTGCCAGAGTCCTTCCTGCATCTTTTGGTTCCAGATTCCCGCCGCCACCGGATAGAACCGGGCATTCCCAATCTCGTTTAAGATCCGCTCATCATAGGTAAAAATATACCGGAATTCCCTCTCCAGACCTCTGTGTTTATGGAACACCTCATAATCCTTGGGTACAATCGTGCGCGATTCCGTCAGCATCCCGTATTTTACCAGCGGAGCTCCCAAGGGATCCGGCATAGCCTCTGGTCCATAGAAATGTGTGTCTAAACCATAATTATAACGGTCCCAGAAGAAATACTTCCCCTCATGCCCAAAAGGGGCATGCCGGGAATGCCTGTTTTTGATAAAATAGGTTTCCAGCAGCTGCCCCTCAGCATTATATATTTTCGGCATCGTATTTGTAATCTTATATTCTCTGGTTATCCCGATCCGATAACTGCCCAACTTAAATTCCATCGCAACCCCTTATGCCACAATCTGCAGTGTGATATCATCCCAGATACTCTCTATACCAGTCGATCGCCAGTCCAATCCCTCTCTCGAAATCATACTCCGGATCATAGCCCAACAGTTCCCGTGCCTTGCTGATATCTGCATTGGAATCCCTCACATCACCCTTGCGTTCCGGTCCGAAGTTCGGCTCAACATCTTTGCCTAATGCTTTACACAGATGATAATAGATATCAATCAAAAACAATCTGCCGCCGGCACCGATATTGAACGCCTGTCCCGCCGCTTCACCAGAAGCCTTACATGCCCGGAAATTGGCTTCAATCACATTGTCAATATAGGTAAAATCTCTGGACTGCCTGCCGTCACCGTTGATCGTAGGCACTTCGCCATGCAGAAGCTGCTTGATAAATTTAGGGATCACAGCGGCATACATCCCGTCTGGATCCTGTCTGCGTCCAAATACATTGAAATAACGCAAACCATAAGTATCCAGACCATACAATTCCTTATATAAGCGCCCGTACTCCTCATCCACCTTTTTGGTCAGCGCATAAGGTGAAATCACATGCCCCTCTTTACCTTCTTTCTTCGGCAGTTCTACAGAATCCCCATACACCGAAGAACTGGACGCATAGACGAACTTCTTCACCCCACATATGCGCGCGGCCTCCATCATATTCAACGTCCCGCGTATGTTGATCTCCTCATACAAAAGCGGCATCTCGATGCTGCGCGGCACGCTTCCCCATGCCGCCTGGTTGAGTACATAATCCACATCCTCCATCGCTCTTTTGCAGGTTTCCAGATCCCTGATATCGCCTTTGATAAACGTAAATCTGTCATGCGGGACTAATGGCTCAATATTTTCATATTTTCCTGTAGACAGATCATCCAGACAGCGCACCGTATAACCAAGGTTAATCAACGCCTCGCACAGATTAGACCCGATAAACCCCGCGCCTCCGCCTACCAAAAATACACTGTTTTCCTCAAAAGTAACATCGCGATAACCCATTTTCCTGACCTCTTTTATCTTTTATATTCTGTCGAAACACCCTGTTTCATGCTCTGCACCCACTCCCGGAACAACAGAAATCCTGCAATATAGAAAAGAGAAAACCCATAGATCATATACCTAGAAAGGCACATGATCGTTATGGAAGTGGCGCAGACGTTCGCTGCAATAAACAAGAGCGCAATCCCCATAACCCAGGCGGCGTCACTCCTTCTTAACCGCCTGATCTGCCATACACTAAGGATAACAGCGCCCCCATAGCATAACAGCGCCAGCCAGTTGATAACCGGATGTACCACCGCAACACTTCTAATAAATCCATAAGTACACAACAGGATATAGTCATACAGCCACTGCCCGAAGCACCTCGGCAAGAGCCTTTTTAACATGCTGCCTGCCATCTCATCCGACATACTGCTCTGCTGATAATAATCAATCTGTCCCAGACCGAAATAATAGGCGGACAGATCAGCTTCCAGTACCTGGAATTTCAGCACATCGTGATAAGCTTCCAGATGCTCTGCCTTCTGTGTAAATGTTTCTCCGCCGTATTTATAATTGGCTTCCAACGCATCCGCCTCATCGTAGAAGCGTTCAAAAAACGCTCTCTCCAGACTGCCTTCCCTGAAAACCTGCCCGTCTTCCCGATCACAGGCATAAATTACATTCGTCAGCGTATTGACTTGTCCATAAGTATTCCCCATGAAATATCCTGTGACGGCATAATTATACACATGAACTGTCAGACTCCGCAAGCCAAATGTAAAAATTACCATGATGACCGGAAGCGGGAATTTCCAAACTGTCCCCTGTGCTCTCTTCTGATCCGCCTCCACCATGCCTCTGCTGCGCCGCACAACCTGCAATATTCCCTGCAGCAGCTGAACGACCATCCAGATCAGGATAGTTGTCATCATCTGTCCTCTTGTCATCGACAAAAGGAATGCAAACATAAGGCTTAAGAACTTGTCTATTTTCCTGTGCTCAAACAACATGCGCAGCGTAAAATACAGGAAAAACTGGAATAACGGAATGCAGAGCGCCTCACTCATCACCGAGTTTTCGAGAAAAATATGCAGAGCAGACACAAACCGCGTCATCAAATGCGGCACAATCTGCAATACTACTATGAAAAGTTCTTCCCACAGGCGCAGCTTAAAATGCACCGTGATATATTCCACAAATATCCAAATACCGACTGCTGTCAATACATTCTGCACTGCAGCCGCCACCGTCAGATACCCTTCCTTGCAGATGAACCGAAAGAACGCAAGAAACAACGGGTACAACGGTTCTCTGTGTACATGCATCGTGATATACTGTTCGGAGTCGTTGTAAACGCCCACGCCATAAGCCGCAAGCATTCCCAGGAAGAACAGGAGTAGTCCCCCTAAAATACACCCCGATCTGATCTGTTTCTTTTTCAATCCTACAGTCTCCAATACAGATAGTCCTCTGTCAGATAGTCTTTTCTATTCAGCACACCTTTAATATCCAGCAATACTTTCTGTTGATGGGCGGAATGGAAAAAGCTGTCGATCTCCTCTCTATGCAGCTCTAAAAACTGCTCATGGGCAACGGCGATAATCACAGCGTCCATATCATGAACTTCTTCCATCGTCTGGAAAGTAATACCGTAGAGATGTTTCGCCTCCTCCGCATCCGCAGCCGGATCTACCACGGTCGGAACAATCCCATATTCTCCCAGTTCCCTGTAAATATCGATTACCTTGGTATTTCTGGTATCAGGACAATTCTCCTTAAAAGTAAAACCCAGGATTGCCACCTTCGCGTGCTTCACAGGAATGCTGACCTTGATCAGACTCTTGACCAGACTTTCCGCCACATACCTCCCCATATCATCATTAATCCGGCGTCCGGAAAGTATAATCTGCGAATGGTAACCAAGCTCCTCCGCCTTGTAGGTCAGATAGTAAGGATCCACGCCAATGCAATGCCCGCCCACAAGTCCCGGCATAAATTTCAAAAAATTCCATTTCGTGCCGGCCGCTTCCAACACTGCCTTCGTATCGATCCCCATCTTGTGGAAAATCATGGAAAGTTCATTCATAAACGCAATATTGATATCCCTCTGGCTGTTCTCGATTACCTTGGCCGCCTCCGCCACCTTGATCGACTCCGCACGGTATACGCCCGCATCCACTACCAGCTCATAGACCTTCGCCACCGTGTCCAAAGTCTCTTCATCCATACCCGATACAATCTTCGTGATCGTCTCTAACCGGTGCACCTTGTCACCAGGATTGATACGCTCCGGAGAATACCCGATCTTAAAGTCAACACCACAGCTAAGTCCCGACTCCTTCTCCAGGATCGGCACACAAATCTCCTCTGTGACCCCTGGATAGACAGTGGACTCAAACACGACTACCGAACCCTTCGACAGATTCTGTCCCAAAATCCTGCTGGCTCCCTCCACCGGCGTTAAGTCCGGTGTGTGATCCTTATTCACCGGCGTTGGTACCGCCACTATATGGAATTTCGCTTCCCGCAGCTTCTCTGCATCCGCCGTGAATTCCACTGTTGTATTCCTGATTACCTCATCTCCCACCTCATTCGTGGGATCTGTTCCATCCTTGTACATTTGAATCTTCTTCTCATTCAGATCGAAACCAACTACTTTAATCTTCTTCGCAAAGGCGACTGCAATCGGCATTCCCACGTAACCCAGTCCTACTAGAGAGAGCTTCTCTTCCCCTCTTACTATCTTCTCATATAAATCCATTGTTATTCCTCTCCCTTCCTAATTCTGTACTCTGTTCGTCCAGCCTCTATCTCAAGATAATTTCTACCTCATCCATGTACTCTGCAGTCACTAACCGCCGGTCAAATTCCCTCTCCATCTTCTCTCTGCCTTTCCGTCCCATAGCGGCACGTTCTTCCACAGACAGCGCTAGAAATTTCTGCATTGCACAAATCAGCTCCTGTGCATTACCCGGCGCAAATCCGAAGCCCGTCTTTCCTTCCTCGAAAGCTTCTCTGCAGCCGCTGATCGCAGAGGCAATCACAGGCCGGCCCGTAGCGGCTCCTTCAATCAAGGCATTGGACATTCCTTCGTGGAAAGAAGCCACCACGACCGCACTCGCCGCCGCCAGATAGGGATGCACCTGTGTGTGAAATCCGATCTGGCGGATCACACCCGCTTCCTCCAGTCCATCCAGCATATCCTGGTAATCTTCATCGCAGTAACCCATGATGTCAAAGAAAACATGGTCACTGTGCAGCTTCTTTGCTGCCTCTATATATTCCAGAATGCCCCGCTCCTTCATTACCCGGCCCACAAAGAGAAAATGCGTCTCCTCCCCTGCCGGATATTCCTCATAACAGTGCCTCTTTAGATTGACACCGGAACCCATGACCATTCTGCTCTTCTTACCTACGATACCAAAACGCTCAAAAATACCACGGTTCTCTTCGTTTTGGAAAAAAACACACGCCGCCTTTTTCATGCCTGCCCGATACATTGCCACGATCAGTTTCAGAAGAATTCCCTTCCTGTCGAAAGCGCCGCCCAGTCCCGTGATTGTCGCAATATAGGGAATCTTCCTTCTGCCCGCCGCAAACCCTCCATAAATATTGGGCTTGATCGTATAGGTAATGACCAGATCCGGCTTAAACTCCTTCATCATCCGGCTGTAAGTCCGGTATAGTTTCAAATCTTCCAGCGGATTGATTCCCCTCCGGTTAATCGCTGTCTTAACGATCCTGCATCCTTCCGCCACCAGCTCTTTCTCTTTCACATCATCCGGCATACTGACCGTAACTTCATGTCCCGCCAGCAATGCCTGCACAAATTCATTGCGAAAGTCGTACAAACCACCGGAAGAATTTGTCAAAATCAATATTTTTCCCATTTCCATCCCCTGTCACAGATACAAACCAACATGGTACTGGCCTCTCTGCCGCCTATGGCACGATCGTAACCCCATTCATATCCCGGACCGCAATTTCATTGTATTTCATCATACAGATATGCTCCGCGTATGCACCTATCCTGACCTCATTCTCCTGTCCTTCCAAATTCCGCAGGATCGCCGCCGGCATATTTACCCCGCACGCATAGGCATGGGGATAACCACCGCCAAACCGCGGATTGACCTCCGATATATAATAGACACCGTCTATTTCAAAAATATCAATATCGATCATACCACGGAAACCGCATGTTTCCACGAATTCCCTGATCAGTTCAAATAACTTATCATCTTTGAACGAAACAGACTTGTCCGTCTCTCCCGCACGCATCTTGATCTTCTTTTTCACAAAGATGGACGTACACTTGCCAGAGATCATATCGATGTAGACGTCTGCACCATACTCCTGCCCATCCATATATTCCTGTATCATCAGATCCTCATGCAGATCGTACAGCACCTCCAGTTCCCTGTCACTCTCCACCTTATTGATATGCAGACTCGCGCTTCCCCGCACAGGCTTAACAAAGACCGGATAGGAAATCTCCCCGCACTCTTTGGCCCGATAGAATTCATCCAGCGTAAGATAGCATTTCCCGGTAGGAATCTGCATCTTCTTAAGGAGCTGGTACATTCTGTATTTGTCGAAACAAGTCTCTACCAGATCATAAGCTGAAATAACCGGTGTCGTTCCCACCGCCAGAAACTTTTCTCTCTCCTTAGCCAGGAGACTCAGCTCAGGATCAATCAGGGAAAATACGCCTGTAATCTGCTCCTTCCTGCAAATATCCAGAATCACCTCCAGATAGTCCGGCTCTGTGATCCTCGGCACTAAATAGAAGGCATCCGCATCATACACCGCCGGCGCCAGGTTGCTGCAGTCCGTAGCGATGACGCGCCCTCTGTTCCCGATTTCCTTCTTAAAATACTGCACTACCTTATCCCGCGTTCCCGCGCTTAAAATCAATACATTCATAGCACACTCCATTTCTGTCAGCGAAGCCGCCCCGTCTCCGCAAGCCGTTTCTCGCGGATCTGCGCAAAATTTCCTTCCACCGCGTTGGTGTCCTCCGCCACTTCCTCGGCATGCCCCAGAACCGTCTGTACTGTCATCCATAACACTTTCAAATCCATTCTGAAAGAAAGATTCTCTACATACTCGACATCCTTCTCAAGACGCTTATCCCAATCTATAAAGTTCCTGCCGCTGACCTGTGCTAAACCTGTCAGCCCTGGCCGCACGCTGTGCCGCAGCTTCTCCCGCTCAGTATAATAAGGCAGATAGGATACAAGCAGCGGCCGTGGTCCGATTATGCTCATATCGCCTTTCAGGATATTGAAAAGCTCCGGCAGCTCGTCTAAGCTTGTCGAACGCAAGAATTTCCCAAATTTCGTCAGCCGGACCGCATCCGGCAGAAGTTTCCCCTCTGCATCCTTTTCATCCGTCATCGTCCGAAACTTGCACAGCGTGAAGATCCGCTCCTGCTTACCCGGCCTCTCCTGCCAAAACAGCACTGGACTGCCCAGCTTCACACGCACCAGGATACCCAGTATCAGCAATACCGGACTCAACACAATAATCCCACACAACGATAGCAGGAAATCCAGACATCTTTTCAAACACTTTCTATACATGCCTTCTTCTCCAACGTCCCAACTTTTCCCTATAAGTTCCACGAACCTGTCTCCCCAAAATCCCAGATCCATGTGGAGACAATCTTGTTTTTCTATCTCACATCCCGATACAACGCATAATAATCTGTTTCCATATTATCCGCGTACTTCTCATAAAACCTCTTCGCATCGTCCAGCGCCTTGTTATAGATCCTGTTCCCCAAAACCTCCTGAAAGAAATCCAGTATGTTTCCAGTCCCGATCAGTCCCAGGTCGAGATCATACTCTTCCTTGAAAAAGTGCGCTATCTCGTCACAGACCTGCCTCTTCTCCTGCTCCTCGAATCTATACATATCCGAACATCCTCTCTTAAACACCTCGCTGCTATGCCCCAAAACATCCCTTTACCGTCTGGATAATCAACTCCATATCCTCGTCCGTATTCTTGATGTCACTGGGCAGACACAGACCTCTCGCAAAAACATACTCTCCAATGCTTCTTCCATCTTCATAGTGTGGAAAGAAGTCTTCTTTCGCAAAAACAGGCTGTAAATGCATCGGTTTCCAGATCGGTCTGGACTCCACATTGATCTCTTCCAGCGCATCCATCACCATGTCAGGCGTTACTCCACATGATTCCTCTATGATCATACCGGACAGCCAGCAGTTCGCATCCCCTTCCGGGTTCATCGGATTCATGGTAATCTCCGGGATCTGCGCGAAAGCTTCCTGATACTGTCTGTAAATCTCCTTCTTCCTCGCTATATGCTCCTCCAGATGTATAAGCTGACCCCTCCCGATCCCGGCTGTAACATTACTCATCCGGTAATTATAGCCGATCTCAGAGTGCTGGTAATGTCTGGCCGGATCTCTGGACTGTGTCGCAAAGAAAGTCACCCGCGCAGCATCCTCCTCCGCATCCGACACAAACATACCTCCGCCAGACGTGGTAATAATCTTATTGCCATTAAACGAATAAATTCCGTATTTTCCAAATGTTCCCGTATGCTTCCCCTGGTAAGTACTGCCCAAAGATTCCGCCGCATCTTCAATCAGGGGCGTCTGATGTTTCCTGCAGATCTCCATGATCTCCTGCAGCTTGGCCGGTGTGCCATAGAGGTGTACACAGATTACCGCTTTCGGGTACGGATATTTCTCAAAAGCTCTTTGCAGCGCTTCCGGTGACATATTCCAGGTATCCGGTTCCGCATCAATAAAAACTGGCGTGCCGTTTTCATACACAATAGGATTGCAGGATGCCGAAAAAGTCAGATCCGAGACAAAGACCACATCTCCCCGCTTGATTCCCAGCAGTTTCAGCGCCATATGGATCGCGGCTGTTCCAGAAGAAAGTGCCGCAGCATGTCCACATCCCGTATACGCCGCAACCTCTTTTTCAAAGGCGTTTACATTCGGTCCCAATGGCGCAACCCAGTTGGTATCAAACGCCTCCTGTACATACTTCTGTTCCTCCCCATGCATCGTGGGGGATGATAAATAAATTCTCTTCCGGCCCATAACAGATCCTACTCCTTCCAGCTAATTGGCACTCTCATTGACTTCATCCGGATTATGATAGGTCGGCACAATCTTCCTGATCAGCGGCCTGATATCCGAACTTTCTATCTGACACTCATCTTTTAATTCTTTTAACTGCACAAAGAATTCATGCTCGTCCAATTCAATCGGTCTACCGATATGGATCATCCTATTGGCTGTATCCTTCATGCCCTCTTCTTCCATTAACAGTTCTTCGTACAGCTTCTCCCCCGGACGCAGCCCGGTGAATTCAATCTTAATATCCTCCCCCACACGATACCCTGACAGTCTGATCAGGTTCTCCGCCAGTTTCAGGATCTTGACCGGCTCTCCCATGTCAAGAACAAAGATCTCTCCACCCTTAGCATACGCGCCAGCCTGCAGCACTAAAGAGACAGCCTCCGAAATCGTCATAAAATAGCGGATAATATCCGGATGTGTCACCGTAACAGGTCCGCCCGCTGCAATCTGCCTGCGGAACAGAGGAATTACACTGCCGTTGCTGCCCAGCACATTACCGAACCGCACTGCCACGAATTCTGTGTCATAATGCTTATCAAATGTCTGGATAAGCATCTCACAGATCCGTTTACTGGCTCCCATAATGTTCGTAGGATTCACAGCCTTATCCGTGGAAATCATAACAAACCGGCGCACGCCGCTCATCGCCGCCGCCTGTGCAGTCTTGAACGTACCGAACACGTTATTCTTCACTGCTTCTGTAGGACTATCCTCCATCAGCGGCACATGTTTATGTGCTGCCGCATGATATACGATATCCGGCCTGTATGTCGAAAAGATGAAATTCATCCGGTTTGTGTTGCGCACCGAAGCGATCAGCACTACCAGATCCAGTTCCGGGTACTTCTCTTTCAGTTCCTGCTGGATATCATAGACCGAATTCTCATAGATATCCACAATCACAAGCTGCTTCGCCCTGTGGGCCGCGATCTGCCTGCACAATTCACTGCCGATTGAACCGCCTCCTCCAGTGACAAGCACTACCTTTCCCTGCACATAGCCTAGAATCGAATTCATATCCACTGTGATCGGATCCCTGCCCAGTAAATCTTCCACTTCCACGTCCCGCAGCTTACTCACACTGACTTCCCCATTTACGAGCTGGTACATACCTGGCAGGGAACGCAGCTTACAGTTCGTGTCCTTACAGATCTCCAGAATTTCCCTGATCTGCGTTCTGGGTGCGGAGGGCATGGCTACAATAATCTCGTCCACATCATAGATATCCGCGCATTCCACGATCTTGTCCCGTCCGCCTACGACCTTGATCCCTTGGATATATCTTCCCCATTTTCCCTTATCATCATCAATAATACACTTGATAACCATTGTGGAAAAATTGCTGTTTACAATCTCCTTCACGATGAGGTTCGCCGCTTCACCGGCACCAATCACCATAACAGAGATCAGATTTTTCTTATTCTGCTGTTTATGTTTCAATCCCCGGAAGAACCGGTAAGAAAAACGGCTGACAAAGATACAGACTACCAGAGAAGCCAGGTACGCTGCATAATAGCTCCTTGGAACCGCCTGGGTCGTGATCCTGAAAAACTGCATGCCAATACCGTCCACCAGCGTTGACAGAACGCATGCCATCACAATATTCTGCAGCTCTGTTTCTCCTGCAAACGCCCACAGGCTGCTATACAGATGCATAATATAAAAGATGACCAGCGTCACCGGAATATTGATTGGCATAAAAAGCTCAATAGGCCGGAGGAAATGATCCGGTATGGAAGCAATATGAAAATCATATCGCCACAAAATCGCCAGATAACTGGCAAGGATAATACTGATCACATCATAAATGATCAGACAGGTTCTTCTGTAAAATAATTTTGCATTAAAAGGATTTCTCTTTTTCTCCATAATGATACCCTACACCGCCTTTCTGCTGTCAGAAAGAAGCGGCGAAAGTGCCAGCAGCAGACAGCATGCGATGGGACAACAGGGATGGAAAATCCATTCCGTCAATCCCGCCACCGCAAAGAGAACTAAGAGTGCCATAGGCAGCGCAGCGCATGCCCTGTCCTCCTTGTGCCTGTACAGATAGACCGCCGCCTGGATCAATGTACCAACACCCACCAAAACAAACACTACACCCACATAGATACCGTGATCATAAGCAACCTGAAGATAAATATTGTGCGCATGGACAATATAATTCCCGTCCGGTTCCATAATCCCCATATCTTCATGACCAAATTTATTCAAATTCTTATAATATGCACTAAAAATCTCCATCCGGCCGTTTGTATAAGAGTCTTCCTCCTCTGCTTCTCCTGCACTCTCCGCCCCACTTCCCATGGCCGAATCATCCACTGAGACAAGCAAGATTTCTTCCCTGTCCTCAAACAGCGCATTGCGGAAGGCGACATTGACCGCCTCGACACACTTTTCTTCCGGCATTCCCAGCACTTTCATCTGGAATACCTGCACAAACCGCTGGATCGTAATATAGTAATCAGAATCCATAACTCTGCCATGCACGATCGGTACAGGCAGTTCCTCAATCTCATGCAGCTGCGGCCTTGCCGCAACAGAAGGTAAGATCCTCTGCGCCGTAAATACGATCGGGAAACAGAGCGCCACTGCCGCCGCCATCATGCCGATGCCGCGCAGCATATTCCATAGTTTTCGTTTCCCCGTCAGGCATACCGCCGGAATCATAATCACCCCGGTAACCGCAATCGCCAGATAGCCGGTCCTGGACAACGTAAACAACAGATACACGGAAGATATCCCTAAACAGGCCAGCTCCTTATATACTGCCGCAAGCCGAGGCGTGCGCCTGTATACATCCAAAAATTTCACCAGAGCAGCACAGACCACCAATGCAAGATATACCGCAGAAATCGTAACTGTATGGAAAATAAACGGATACCTGTAATATCGGAAAAACATGTATGGCCGGTGCAGCAGACAATATATGACCATCGCACCGAAATGGAACAGAATACCGTTGCAGATATTGCGTAAAAGCGCCTCCTTCTTCTCCCAGGAAGCCATATTCAGATAAAACAATGTAAATGCACAGACTAAATAGATCGGCCATCCTCTAGTATTGCGATACCAGATGATCAGGACGAAGAATCCCCCTACTAACAGACTGTACCAGAGCGAGAAACCTCTGATCTGTCTGCGCAGCACAAGGCGAATCGTCCCAATCAGGATAAACCCTGTTAAGATTCCAACCCAGACTGTAAGCCTGATCACAGGAATGTCCAGTTCCTCCGGCTCCTGCAAAGCCGCCAGGGCCTGCTGGTAATACCGATATCCCACAACTCCAGCAAGCACGCCATACGCCAGATTGACCAGATTAAGGAGATCTTTAAATTTATAAGTTACCAGCACAGCCAATGCCAAATAAATCAGCATCTGCCTGTATGCTACTGTATGATGAAGCTCAAACAGGCCATTCATATAATTGCAGCACGCCCAGATCGCTCCTGCAAAAAAAGCCGATTGCAGATAATTCTGCCAGTTATCCCGCAAAAGAACTGCAAAAGTTCTGTCAGAAGCATACCCTGTCCTGTCATGGTTAACTGCATAAAGTAAGAGCATGACTGCAGCCAGAATGCTTACTTCATAGAAAATCACAGATACCGGATCTGTCGTAAACAGCTGCATCGGCCACACGGCTGCAAATGCCCCTGCCCCAGCAAGCACAATCAGCGGATTGCAGACTGTTCTCACTGTCTTCTCTACTGTGACCAGCTTATTCCTCTCCGGATACCTCCTATAATAACGTTCTGTGCCAAAAGTCAGTACAATTCCAAACAGCACAAACAGAGCATCCCATACCAATGTTCTGCCCTTGCGAAGCGGCATCTCATACTCGTAAGAAGCGATGATACAATGTTCTCCATCTTCCATATCTCCGTAGTAGAGCGCACCATTATAAGGATTGCCGGAAGCAGCCGTATCTTCAATCCCAACCCGGAACGGTGACTCCATTCCCTGCAGAAGATAATAATAGGCTTTACCGACGTTTGTATCGATATTGATCTGGATCCTGCAGTCGCCCGGAATCGACTTCATATCCTCTGTGCTGATCACCTGCTGCATGATCATGCCCATAGAGTCATCAAACAATACAAAGTTAAATTCCTCACCGATCGTTCCTTCCGTAAAATGAATATCGATATTTTTCAATCTGTCATACTGTGCAACAAACATCTGCTGCACGGCATGTCCCTCTACAATCTCATCCGATTCCATGACGATCTGTCTGTTGCTGTCTGCTGTCACTGTCTCTTTGACAAGACGCAGTGGCCACAATGCCAATACCACACACAACACAATGATCCAGACAGTACCGCAGATAGCTTGTCTCTTATTGATTATTCTATTCATTGTTTATTCCTGATCCGCCGCTGTTATCAGCCACCCTAACGATCTGTTTCCACTCTTACTTTCATCTGATTTTCCGCATGTTTCGGCACAGAATACAATAACCTGCAGAAATTTCATTGCTTAGTATATCACGATTGTATCTTTTTTACAACCGATGCACAACACAAACCATTCCTACAGACTACTGATAAACCTCATGTCTTTCCTACAGCTCTTCCAGCAGCATCGCCGCAAACAGCGGCAGCCCAAACCAGAAAATCAACACGTATCTGGGCAAGTATGTTGGACCTAAAATGACTGTCAGCCAGACAAGCAGTACCATCAGGTAAGGAACCACAATATGATATTTTTTCCGGTACAGCATATACGCAAACACAAAAGCGATCCCCCAGAAGATTCCCCCAGGAGAATACAGCATGGAATAGATCGGCACCTTTTCCTGGGAGATTTCTAAAGATAACTTTCTGTATGCCTGGTCAAGCCAGGGAATCTTACTGTCCCTGTAGCCAGGTTCTTCCACTTCATAGCCGAAATAAGAACTGTCTTCATAAGTAAACGTAAATACAGTGTTGCCGGAATAGACGTCTATAATGGTATCCGGGTACCAGAATCCATAAGAATTCATCAGCCACGCATTAAGATAAGACAGCGGCTTTCTTAAACCGATTTTAAGCCACAGCTTCGCATACCGCGACTTGTCTGCCGCATAGACATCATTCTGGAAATGGACCTTTACAGGATCAGACAGCTTTGGATTGTACAGCACCAGAGCCTCCTCAGGAAGCACCTCATGCAGTGCGGCGATATCCTCTGCATCAAAAATTTCCTTATTAAATTTGTATGTTCTGGCAAGTTGTTGGATCGGTACTGTCAAAATCTCCTGGTTCTCTTCGTTTTGCGCATGTAGTACAACGATCATCATACCGTTTACGAAATAATAGAAGGCGAAGATAACCACAAGCAGACGGACCATTTTCCACAGATACGGTTTCTTATCCCTTCTCTTCAAAACATCTCCCCGGCTTATCCGCTCAGTCTCCTGGCTATCCCCATGTCCTTCTCTCTGTCTACATCTTCTCAGAAATAAGTCGCCAATGGACGCGTCGCTGCCATAAAATCTCCAATTGATGTAAAACAGCAGAATCACCGCCATCACTGCAAAAGCATAGACGCCATTCTTTCGAAATAACATCATTGCCAGCGCACTCAAGACAAAAAAGGTCATCTTTTTCCAGGATGCAAAGAAGCCCTCGCTGTCATCACCTAACTCGATTAATGACAAGATCAACATCAAAAGCGCCGACGTAAATATCGTATCTTTCGCAGAACAAAGCGTAAACATCACAATTACCGGAAAAAGGGCAAAATAAAGCAACGAGGCAATCCGCAGTCCCTTAGCAACTTTCTTTCTTCTCATAAAGATCAAGAGGTAAGTAAAACATCCTGAGACGACCAGCATCTGTACGACCATATAGCAGGCAATGCCCAGATTGTAAGAATCTGTCACCTTATGCACGGCACAGATGATACCGCCTAATAATAAGACATGCGCCAGCGGATGATGGGTCGTGAAATTCCTGGAGGCCACTTGCAGCCATTCCTCCTGCGCATCGTAGACAAAAAAACCTGGATACACCGCGAGAAATACAGGCAGCCAGCACAACAGTAGGAAAACAAACATCAAAACGTCCACATATTTGACTGCTCTAACTGGCGTAACTGGCAGCTTAATATGCTCCGCAAGGCGGCTCTTGCGCTCCTCAATTCCACCCAGGAAATTCCAGAATTTCCGTACCAGAATCGTAAAAAGACACGTCAGTACCGGCAGCGCCACCCACAAATGCCAGTCTTTAAAGTCCACATTACCTACTGCATCCAGGCGCACGCCAAACAGCATCGCTGTGGTGAACAGAAATGACAAAACACCGGCAATCAACCATCCTCTACGGTCCCGCCAGTCAATCGTATGCAATGACCAGCTGACTGCATAGATACACAGCAGCCACACAAAAACCGAAAAAATGCTGTTGGTAAACCCCAGCGTATTTTCCTGAAGATTCAGTACCTGGGGCAGGCACAGCGTTCCAGCAGTCGCGATTACAAAAGCGATCGTATTCAGCTTCAGTTTGATCTTGAATTCTTTTTCGCCCATTCCTCATCCTCATTGATACATTCCCTGATCACATACTGCGGAGAATTATTCAAGGAAATATAGATTCTGCCAAGATACTCCCCAATCAGCCCTAACATCAGCATGATCATACCACCAAGAAAAACAAGTGCCGCCATCATCGCACTGAAGCCAACTGGCACAGCAGGATTGGTAAACTTCTTGATCACCGTATAAATACCATACAGAAAACCGCCAAATGCCATGATACATCCCATTGCCGTAGCAATCCGCAGCGGCTTGATGCTAAAAGCAGTAAATCCATTAAACCATAATCCCAGCAGTTTTCCCAAAGTATAGCCTGATACGCCCACCTCTCGTTCCCTGTGCGATACTTCTACATTGGTAATCTTCTTCGTGGTGCGAAGTACCAGACCGATCACATACGGATATGGATTCTTATACCGCAGAATCTCCTCTATTACAAACCGGCTCGCGGCAAAATAGCTGGACAGGTACAGTTCCTTCGGTTTCCCCAACATCACTCTGGTCATAAGCTCATTAATCTTGCTGCCGAAATTACGGAATCCCGAATGCTGCTTATGCGTATATTTGGCATAGACCACATCATACCCTTCCTCTATTTTGCCCAGCAGCTTCCCCACTTCATCCGCCGGTGTCTGTCCATCATCATCCAGACAGACTACCACATCTCCACGCGCATAGCCAAAACCCGCCATCAGCGCAGCATGCTGTCCAAAATTCCTCGCCAGATTAATCCCGCAGATATCCTGTCGTTTCCTACATAGACGCCGGATCGCTTCAAAAGTATCATCCGGAGAGCTGTCATTGACCAGCACAATCTCATAAGTATAGTCGTGCATTCGCTTCATTGTCTCATCGATTTCCGCCACCACCTTGCCGATTGTTTCCGCCGAACGGTAGCAGGGTATTACAAAACTGACCAGTTTATTCATTCTCTTTTTGCCATAACCTTTCCTATTCCATCTTCTCGCGTCGTTCTCTATGGCAATGCTCCCACCGCAGCATTGTCACCCGTTCTGCCTGCTTTCCCATGTATCTCTGGTAATCTCCATAAAACAGACTTCCCGCTCTCCCTGCTGTATCACTACCCACTCCCGCCTGTCAGTCAGACAGAAGCCGGCGTGTTCATAGCTTTTCATTGCACCGATATTATCCACAAGAAAACGCAGAAATATCTTGCAAAGCCCTAATTCCCTAAACGCATAGGCAAGCATCTGTTTTGCCGCTTCCGTACCATACCCGCAGCCCAGCGCGTCTTCCTCCCCAATAAAAACACCATACTCTGCGGTACCTTTCCTGCTGTCAATATCACGCAGATAGACGCTTCCGATCTCCCTGCCATCCGCCAGACAGATAATAAACTGTACGACACGTCCCGTCTCCACCTGTTCCCTGATCCAGGCAAGATGCCCTTCCTCCGTAAATAGCTGCTGATAGATGAAATTTTTTCGCACGAATTCCCTGTTACGCCAGGCTACAATCTTCTCCGTGTCCTCCACAGTCATCTGCCGCAGACGGACCAAACGCTGTTCTCCCATTTTATCCCTTTCTGCCTCCACGGTCTCACTTTGCCAGACCGCTACTTTGCCACACGGTAAACACCATATCCCTCACCCACGCTGTCCACCTTTTCCATTACAGCTTTCACGCCCTTCGCCTCATAGAAATCTTCGATCCATTCCCATCCCTGCGTCTCTGCCTCCAGATCTGATACAATCAGATAGACGTCGTCCCGTTCAAGCAGCGCCCGTGTCACGGACTCAATGCCATACTTCCCTATCTTCTCACGATAAAGCGGGCTGTTGCATATCCAGCCCCCCAGAATATCATAATTTGCGTAACCACAATCGATGTCATCAAAAATCTTCCTGGAAAAAGCCACTGTAGAATATACGTCCTCGAAATAGAAGTTCTCCTGACGCGCTTTACAATACGCGTCTATCGCACGCCAGTTCTCATTCACGGATGCACGCTGTTCCTGATCTGCCTGCAGGATCGATACTCCACTCCCCAAACCACCTACCAGAATCAGGAACAGAAATCCCGCAGCTACAGCCATAATAGCAGAATGGCGAACATCTCTTCCAGGGGCTGCTTTGTATGCTTCTTCTATCCCCTGGTCTACCCCGCTCTTGAAGCTGGACATACGGATCATCATTGCCGCAAGCAGAGAAAATTCGACCAGATAGAGCGAATGCGTGATCCGCTCAGGGTCACGTTCCCGCAGCAGAATAAACATCCAGACAGCACTCCGCACAACAGCTAATAACATGATCTGCCCTATCGGATCCATACAGTGCAAAGCCGCCTCTTCCTGCCGCCCGCTCCTTTTCATCTGTTTATGCACACAGTTATAAACTCCCGCCACAACCCCCATTATATACAGCCATATCAACAGCGTGCTGTACGGTGCATCCCCGCCGCGGAAGAGACGGTGAAAATACCGGTAGAGCTGTTTGCGCGCGATTCTCCCCCAATCTTTCTCACCACGCAGTACATCCGTCGCATAATCCGCCGCTGCTATAAGCAGTTTCGTATCGATCTCATCATCCAGCCCGTAATTGTAATTCCGGAGCAGCGCCTGTTGAACCGGAGTTACCCCAAGCCGGGTCAGCGCCTCCTGATAGGCATCCTCCCGGATCAGTTCCGGGTAGAAATCGTAGACCGTTGTCCTCGCCTCAAAGAAAGCCACGAAATCTTTCCAGCCTGCACTGCCATACGCTGCATGGTCTGCCCCGTAAGACAAAAGCATGCCTGAAAAAAGAATCCCCAATACCCCTCCATACTTCATCAAATTCTCTTTTACAAAGATTTTCTTTTCCCCGGCCAGGCGATACAATCCTGCCAGACCAATAAAGGGAAGCGTCAAAAGCAGCATCTCCGAACGGATCTGGTATGAGAGAATCGCTAACAAGACAGCAGGAAGATTCCGGACCACAAACTGCCCTGGCGACTTTCCGAAACAGTCCGGCGTCGTCAGAAAGAGAAAGATTGCTGCTGCCGACAAGATCGCGCTGGTAACGGTATACTGTATATGAATTAAATGGGAAAGGCATATACCCCAAATAAAAAAAGATAACCCAAACAACAGGAATGCCTTTCTAAGGATGCCTTGAACCCTTCTCTGCTTTTCGTCGATCTTCCCGGCAGGCGGCCGAAGGTTTTCTGTCAGCACACACAGACGCACGCCAACCAGATACATACATCCAAACTGGCAAACGAGCAGAAACAATCCATACCATGGAACCTTGTCGCAGAGACGATAACATAAGGCGATCAGTGTCCCCAGTGGATAAAGTGTCTGCATATTGTGTCCATCAGGTGTTCCGCTGTAAGCGCCGGACATGATATCAAGCATCACGGTGTCATCATTCAGGTCGTAGTAGAAATCAAAACAGATTCCCATGAGCAGGACATTCATTACCACAGTAAGCAGTGTCAATATGCAGTTCTCATATTTCCTCAGACTCTTGTCTCTTTTCACGCTTCTATCCTCACTGTGACACGATCCGCCAGCTGCTCCTTCACCGCCGGTATCTGGCTTTAGTCCGTCCTAACCTCTATGCCCATAAAATGCTTTTACCTGCTCCACGATATATTCCACTTCCTCTGCCGTAAGCTTATAAAACATCGGCAGACGCAGCAGTCTGTCACTCTCTTTCGTCGTATACCTGTCCTCTCCGTGGAACCGGCCATATTTCTTTCCAGCGGGCGCAGAATGCAGCGGCACATAATGAAAGACCGCATGAACCCCTCTTTCCTTCAGAAACTCGATCAGCCTTGTCCTCTCCTCCATATCCTTCGTCTTGATATAAAACATGTGGGCGTTGTGGGTACAATATTCCGGTATATATGGCAATTCAATCCTGCCCTCCTCCTTAAGCGGTGTAAGCAGCTCCCAGTATTGGTTCCACCTGTCTATCCTCGCCTGCGTAATCTCCTCCGCCAATTCTAACTGTGCATACAGATAAGCGGCATTCAGATCACTGGGCAGATAAGAAGAGCCATATTCCTGCCAGCGGTATTTGTCAATCTGGCCTCTGTAATATTTACTCCTGTCAGTCCCTTTCTCCCTGAAGATCTCTGCAGTCTCTATATAATTCTCATCCCGTATGAGCAGCGCGCCTCCCTCACCCATACTGAAATTCTTCGTCTCATGAAAACTGAAACAGCCAAACTCCCCGAAAGTTCCCAATGCCTTTCCCTTATAGGATGCCATGATACCCTGTGCCGCATCCTCCACTACCATCAGATCATGCCGTCTGGCAATATCCATGATCACGTCCATCTCGCATCCCACACCAGCATAATGTACCGGCGCGATCGCTCTCGTCCGCTCCGTGATGGCATCTTCGATCAGCGTCTCATCAATATTCATCGTGTCTGGTCTGATGTCCACAAAAACTGCCTTCGCCCCGCGCAGCACGAAAGCATCCGCTGTAGACACGAAAGTATAGGAAGGCAGGATCACTTCATCCCCCTCCTCAATCTGTGCAAGCAGCGCTGCCAGCTCTGTGGCATGCGTGCAGGACGTTGTCAGCAGGCACTTTATCGTACCGGTCTGCTTCTCGATCCATTCGCTGCATTTCTTCGTAAAAGGCCCGTCTCCGCAGATCTTCTGGTTCTCTATGGCCTCCCTCATATACTCAACTTCTTTTCCCGTGAAGGGCGGTACGTTAAAATTAATCATGATTCCTCTCCTCTTTTACACTCTCCAAACTCCCTGTGTCAGATAACTGCGCTTCCAAATATACAACATATCTTCCATTTCCAAAAGTTTCCTGATATCCTTGTGCTTCCATGTACCGCCGCAAGATCTGCAGCTTTTCGTCTGCATCTAATTTCGCCTGGTCTACGCCAAACCAGTTCATTCCATCGGCATCCTCAGCCAAATACGCGGCAGTCGGAGATGCCACAATGATGACCGGCGGCTCTGCCATCTCCGCCAGATCCCGCTTATATTCTGCCATAAGATAAGAATCCAGATCGGGCCAATAAGTGGATAAGGCAGGCGGAAGATCCAGCAGATACCCCAGCCCCGGAATCTCTCCATAGAGCAGAACCGGCTTTCCTGTGAGTCCTGCCCCCTTCGTATATTCCGCCAGTTCCGACAGCCACAGGGCATTTTCTTTCGTCGTGTAGACTCCCTGCGCCTTCGCTGGCGCCGTCACCACAGTGTCACGCTTTTCGCCTTCAATCCCGTCCTGAAAAGAAAACCGGAGATGAAAACCAACGCTCTGTACAAGTACAAAAAAAACCAGAATGAAAAACGGCAGTCCCACGACCACATTCCGTGTTCCACTTCGCGTATGATCCGGCAATACAGCCTGCGTCCGCTGTCTTGTTATCCAAAAGTAACCCGCCCACAAAGCGAATGGCACCGCCACGAAAAGATTGTTGATCATTGGATAGAGTGCATTGTTACTGCCAAGAGGCGTCACCAGCATCTGTACCAGGACTAAAACCGCAGCAACCCTGCCCTCAAACGGCACATCCTTTTTATATAGACATGGGACCGCCAGCAGCACAGTCACCGTCAACAGCAGCACCGCTGGATAATACATACTGTCATATTCATAATACCGGAAACTGAACATCCCTCTGCCCCAGTAGAACCGCAGCAACAGCAGAAACACCGCCCCATAAACACTCTTGCACAAGAGCGCCATATAACGGCAGTCCGCCAAAAATCTTCGCTGTAAATGAAAAAGCACCCAGCCGCCTGCCATGCAGATTACCGCAAACAGCAGCCAGTATAAACCTGTCAGATAATCTCCCATCATTCCCGTCAGCATTGAGGACGGCTGATAATCCGACGCTTTCTGCGTCATGGCAAACATGGTATACACCATGGACGGGTAAGCGGCAATCCCATACCGCATACAGATCACCCCGAATGGTATACCGAACCCGGCAGCATACCCAGATAGACACCACAGCGTGTCTTTCCATATGCGCCATCCCTTATTCTCTCCGCCACTAAGCGCCACGCCGTACCACACTGCCACAATAAAGGCCGCCTGTGTCACATTAGGCATGCGCACTGCCACATTAATTCCAAGACATACTCCCGCCAGCAAATAACACTTATGGGCGTTTCCCATCTTCCTTCCGCCAGACAGACCGTTGACAGCAAAACATTCCTCTGCTTCCTGCCTGATCCCCTCATATAACAGCAGCACGCCGGCTGTCATCAGCAGGTACGTCAGATAGTTATATAAAATCACTGACGGACACCAGCACAGTCCCAATGCAATGCCTTCCCCAAGAAACACCAGATACGCAGGTATTTTCTTTTTCAAAACACGATACGCCATAACAGCCGTAACAGACTGGAGCAACGCCGTATAGAAATACATTCCCATAAGCGTATCCCCAAAGGGCAGGCCCATGAGCAGCCTGCCTGCCGCATTGGCCAGAAACGTGGCTATGATCCACGTCCCCTTCATCGAAACAAAGTACTGGAAATTCGCCAGACTGTACGTCGTATCCGAGACATCGATCCCCTGTCTGATTCCGGCTAATGGATACAAGACCAGAAACAACGGGAAAAGAAAATTTTCCAGAATCCTTCTGTTTTTGTCATAAAAGCTGTAAATCCTTCCCATTCCGTTCTTTCCCACTTCCTTCCATGGAAACCTGCCGGCGCCTGCCATCTGCGATCTATTCCGTCATTTCTTCCCTGCAAACGTTGTACGGATCCAGTTAAACAACCGCTCTCTTATAGCATCGGCTATTGTCCCGATCCCGTATACAAAAAGCACGCAGCCGATCATATGCGGCACGAACAGCCAGCTTCCCCTCACTGCGTCCACCTGAAGCCACTGCATCCACTGGTAACGCACCAGCGCATGTTCATGCAGCAGATACACCCCGAACGTATAAGGCGCAAGACGCCTGATGAAAGCCGCTTTTCTGCCCTCCGAAACCGTCATATTCTTAAATACCATAAAAAGCCCGACAGCCCCGGCCAGACATAGAATATGGTTATAAGTCGTTGGCATGTCTTTGTAATATTTCAGAAACGCCGCTCTGTCCGACAACCAATCCGCCGCAGACGTCAGCAGGAAAATACAAAGGCCTGCTCCCACATAGAGAAACAGCGCATTCTTCCTGCGCTCCAATGCCGGCAAACCGTACTTTCTTAGATATGCCGCAATCAGGAAGAGAAACAGAAACCACCCGTAGTCATACCCATAACGGTCTGTGGCCAGCGTCACAGGCACCACCGATTTCCACACAGAAAAATAAAGCCCCAGCGCTGCCAGGATACTTTGCAGCGTTCTCTTGTGCATCCTCTGGACACCCGCTGCCAGAAACGGCGCAAATACATACATAACCAGATACGCAGTGGCAAACCAGTAATGTTCCGTCTCCACAGGCAGCACATAATTCAGCCAGTCATAAACAGACAGCTCCCCCGCCGGAACTATTCCAATACACAGAAGGATCACCGGGACTATGATCGAATAAAAAAGAATCTGCGCCGCCAAAGACATAAGCCGTCCCGGCTTCCATGCAGACTCCACCAAAAAATAGCCGCTGAGCAGCACATAGCAGTTCACCGCAACAATACAGGCTGCCTCGATCAGATGCGCAGCAGAATCCACCACTGTACGGTCCGTTGTGCCTGCCGCAAGCAGATTCCCCTTATTCAGATAATGGAGGGCAATGACCATCAGCATCGCCACAATGCGCAGCAACTCAAAATTGGCCTGTCGCTTCTCTTTCATACAACCAATTCTCCTGTTATGGTTTACCGCCCGCTGCCGCCGGCCGGTCAGATCACTTCTTCTTAAAGATCCACAGCTTACTCAGAAAATAATTCGCCAGAATGACCACTACCTGGCAGACGAATTTGGAAAAATACTCATTTATGCCTGCGCAGTCCACCATCACAAACATCAGTCCCAACTCCAGCACCTCTGTCGCCACTCTCGCCCCGATAAACGAGATAAACTCCTTCCCCAGCGACCGTGCATCCCTATTCTTACTCTTAAATACAAACGTCCGGTTCGTCCAATAGGCAAACACCACCGTTAACAGCCAGGAAAGCGCCGTCGCCCCCATATAATGCATCTGCAGCGTTGAAGCAAACACAAAATACAACACATAATTCAGTACAAACGCCAGAAAACCAAAGATCAGGTAGTTGATTCCCTCCTCATATTTCCTGTACAGATCCCATGCCAGATTCCATAACTTCTTCATGAATATATCCTTTCATAGCCATTCTTTCCTAATTATTCAAAGCAAACGGTTACCGCGTTCTCTCAGCCTTACCATCTTCTACCCGATACACCAGATCACATTTCTCTATGGTCTGCAGTCTGTGTGCAATAATGATCAGCGTCTTGCGCCCATGCAGTCGGTTGATGGAATCCATAATCGCTGCCTCCGTCTCATTGTCCAATGCAGAGGTCGCCTCATCCAGCACCAATACCTCCGGGTCCTCGAAGAGCGCCCTCGCAATGCCAATCCGCTGCCTCTGTCCACCGGATATACGGATCCCTCTCTCTCCGATACTGGTATCGAGTCCCTCCGGCAGCCCTCTGACGAACTCATCAAGCTGCGCCTCCCGCAAGGCTTCCCATACTTTCGCGTCATCAATGTCCTCGTCCGCATAGCCGAATGCCACATTTCTGCGGATCGTGGAATCGATCATGAAAATCGTCTGCGGAATATAGCCGATATTTTTCAGCCAGGAAGCATAGTGTTCCCTCACTTCTACGCCATCTGCTAAGATCCTTCCTGATTCTAACTGCAAAAGTCCCAGCAGAATATCCACGATCGTCGTCTTACCTGCACCGGAAGTTCCCACGATCCCCACGGATTTTCCCACAGGAATTTTCATATCCGCATGGTCAAAGATCAGCACTTCCGAATTAGGATATTTATAGGTAATATCTGAAAGTACAATCTCCTTCTTGACATCCAGCTTCTCTACATCGATCTTTTTCTCATAAGTCTCTGCACTGTAATCGATCCTTTCATCCCGGATCTCGTCCTGCAGATTATCGCTTACTCCCATGAAGAACGGCTCAAAATAAGAAATCGACGTCAGATGGTTGTTGATCCTGTTGGCACAGGGGATCAGCCGCATCGCCGCAACCGCCAGAAGACCTAACTGCGGTACGATATCCGCCGCCGCGCTCCCCTGCAGAAGCTGTATCATCAGATACAGGATCATACCTGCAATCGCCACCGTCTCAATCAGAAGCCGGGGCGTTGCATTGAACAGATTGTAGCGCTGCACCGCACCGACATACCCAGCACCGCATTTCGAATATTCATTAATAAAATAACTCTCCTTACGGGCAATCTTGATCTCCTTGATCCCCATCACAGACTGATCGATCCATTTGTACAAGCCGCTATAAAATTCCTGGTTCTCCTCACCGGCTTTGCGCATGATCGGTTTCAAAATACACTTGATCACCAACAAGGCGACTACGAGAAGCGCCGTAACCGTAAGACTCATCCACACATCCGCCACCAGACTGACCGCCGCCAGACTAAGAAACACAATTCCCTCGCTGATCAGCTGCAGCAGCGCCAGAATCAGACCATACATATTATTCACATCCGAAGTAATGCTTCTCTGAATCACCGCTGTGTCTGCATTGAGATAATATTCATACGGTCTTTGCATGAAATTGATCATCATTCTTCTGGAAGTGGCAAACTGGTTTGTATAGACAAACTTAAGCTGCACCTTCTGCTGGAAAAACAGGAAAATATTCTTGACCACAAACACAAGCACCAGCCCGATCATGACTAAAATCGTCAAGTGATTGCTGTTGCTTATGTGGAAAATGCGGCAGATTGTCTGCAGATACTCATGCTTTGCTATGGCATCCTCTTCCAGAACGACATTCATGACAGGAATGATCAGGGAAACGCCCAGTGTCTCAAGTACCGCGCCGATCAGCATCATAAAAACAAGCAGCACCATCTTTTTCTTTTGTTGCCTGTCCAGCAGGATCATCAATTTCTCATATATTTTAATCATACTGGCCTATATCCTCTCCGCGTCACAGCTCAGACTATGTCGTGCAAAAACATAAAATCTTATCTATTTTACCACAAAACGGTATCTCAATGCAAATATCTTGTTCTGCTCAGATCTGCTCATTCTGCCTGTGCAGTTCCGGCGCCTCATACTTATCCAGAAAATCTTCCCCCAAAAACAGTACTTCCTCTGCAAATTCTATCCCATTTGGCACGGTCAGTACCGATATAACCCTTCTAAACCGAAGATCCGGTATAAAATTCAAAATCTCCATCGGAAACATCCCGCTAAGCACAATATGTTCCGCAAATTCTTTCGTATAGTCAAGCACATCCCTTGGATGCGGCTTAATCAGAATCTGCCCTTTTCTGCCCTCGATTTTGCCATACTCCTCGATAATATCCGTGAAAATCTGCTTCCTCACCGTCAAATCACACAGAGGTTCTGACAAGACCAAAATTTTATTTTCCTCTCCCTGCTTCAGCTGCCCCAGCAGTCCATCCAGATTCTCAATAAAAAGCCGGATCAGAATGTCCTTGTCCTCCTTCGTCAGCCGGCCGACCAGCTCTGCCCGTGGCTGCTCAATATATTTTTTGCATGGATAGGGAACAACACTCTTGTCGTTAATCTCCATATCCAGACAGTATTTCCCATACCCATTCTGGATAAAGATCAGATTATGGGCCGCCATCCAGGCCTTTATCCCGAAATGCCCACGGTTATCATAACGCGCCGTGTCATAATACTGAATACAATTCAATCCATCCTCCACGGCATGATAATAAATCTTCTCATAGCTCAGATAATACCCGATCGGATCCGAATCGCAGAATACATAAATATCCCGATACTGTCTGAAATCCACCGGTACATATGTCTTTTCCAGTCTGCCAAACAGTTTTGTATACTTGATGCGCGAAAACATGTTCAGCACAAGATTTCCTTTGTCTGTATGATATTTGTCCAATTCCGGAAAGAAAATATCTTCCTTCTCATCAAACATCACCACTTCCTCAAAAAGGGGGCAGGCTTCGGCCCTCTCCTTCAGATTTCCAAAATCATTCGACATCATGCTGAGCACCAGCGTTGCCCGTCCCTGCTTTTCCTTCGGAAGCGCCAGTTCTTTTAAACAGGTTACATATACGTGGTAGTAAGTGTGGCATACATAGATTCTTTCTTTCATAACAGCCTCCATGATTTCGCTTAAGTGCAGTCCTGGTCATTCCCGGTCAGATCTTTTTGCATGGCCTCTTACGACGACAGAAGTAATCTTTACAGTCTCCACAGGCCTGTCCCTTGTTCAACTATACTATATCATTCCTTCCCCGCATTGTTAACTTTTATTTCCACCTTTTATTTCAGTTTTCACCTAAATTCAAATTCCACATTGTATACCATCCTGAAATGATGTAAGATTACAGATAATGAACCGCTGCACCTTCCACCTGCTTCGGTTCTTCTATACTCCCAACAATTATTTTTAGAGAGGGTTCTCATGAAAGAAACAATCCAGACTCCTTATTTTGTCATAGATGAGCAGATCCTGCAGCACTATTACGATATGCTCACAGATTCTTTATCTGCCAACTGGGACAACTATCTGATCGGCTATTCCTTCAAAACCAACTCTCTGCCCTGGCTTGTCTCCTATATGAAGAAACAAGGCGCTTTGGCAGAAGTCGTATCTGAGGATGAATACAGTCTGGCCAGATATATGGGCTTTTCCGACGAACAGATCCTCTATAACGGACCCTACAAAGGGGAAGCGTCTTTCCGCGCTGTTCTGCTTGCCGGCGGTATCGTGAATTTGGATTCCATGCAGGAAGTGCGGTGGCTGTCCGATCTTTCGGACTGTTTTCCAAACAACCATTTCCAGGTTGGTATCCGCGCCAATTTCAACCTGGAGCAGATGTGCCCTGGCGAAACAACCATGGGGGAAGTCAGCGGCCGCTTTGGATTCTGTTATGAAACTGGTAAATTCGCGGATGCCCTGGCTATTCTGTGCAGACTTCCCAATGTGTCCGTGACAGGCCTCCACCTGCATTCCAGCAGCAAATCCCGCAGCGTCAACATCTTCCGCTCCATTGCCCGCATGGCATGCAGAATCCAGGAAGAATTCGACTTAGATCTCTCCTATGTGGATCTGGGCGGAGGCTACTGTGGCGGAATGGAAGGGCGGCCCGAATATCCAGACTATTTTCCTGCGATCGCACAGGAACTGCACCGGTGCTTTTCTCCCGAACGCACGAAGCTGATCGTCGAACCTGGTATCTCTATGATATCCAAATGTACCACCTTTGTGACCAGTGTTTTTGATACCCGCGATATCAAGGGTACTCGCTATGTGATGACTGACGGCAGCCGTTTCAACATCGATCCGACCATGATCAAATCCTCCCACCTGTTCCACCTGCAATATACCCAGGATACATGCATGGACGCATCCTCCTCCAACATCAGCCAGGCACAGGACGCGGTGGCAAATCCTCTTAAGACAGCGGCCATTTACGTACACACAGACCGCCCCCTGTTAGCAAAACAAGTTGTCAGCGGCTTTAGCTGCATGGAAGCCGACCGGATCTTTCTTCATGAAAACCAGCCGGAACTGATGCCAGGAGACAGGATTGTCTATGAGAACGTAGGCGGTTATACCATGAGCTTGAACCCGCTTTTTATCCAGTATTTTCCTGCTGTATATGTGAAAAGTGGAGATCGGCTGCAGATGGTCCGCAAGAAATGGACACCGGAAGAATATGTACAAGGGAGCTTGTGGTAAACGCGGGAAGGAAAGGAATCTTTTTATGAATCTTTTGATTTTAAGTTGTGGGACCAGGAATCTTCTGGTCCGTTATTTTAAAGACAAGGCAAACGGCTTTACCAGAGTTGTCGGTACAGACTGCAGCATCTACGCACCGGCTCTATATGAGACAGATGCCCACTATATCGTACCGCGTATGACAGATCCGGCTTACCTGGATACGATTCTTGCGATCTGCCGCAAGGAATCCATCAGCGCTGTTCTTCCTTTGCAGGAAGACGAACTCTACCTGATCGCTTCCCACAGGCAGCTTTTTATTCAGGCCGGGATTACACCGATCGTCTCCGTCGCTCAGTCCATCGAGTTGTGCCGGGATAAATATGCTTTCTACCAATATCTCAGGAAGAATGACCTGCCTTCCCTCACCACCTGCAGTGACTTTGCGGCTTTTCAGAAAGAACTTGCTGCTGGAAACATCAAGATGCCGGTCTTTCTCAAGCCCTCCCGCGGCTGCGGCAGTATCGGCATCCAGAAAGTAGAACAGACAGCCCTACTGGAAGCGCTCTGCCGGTATCAGGAAGAACCTTATGTCATTCAGAGTTTTGCACAAGGGGAGGAATTCGGTGCGGACATCTATGTAGATCTGCTGACCAATAAGCCCGTCTCCATCTTCATAAAGAAAAAGCTCCGTATGCGTGCCGGAGAGACCGAGAAAGCAATCTCCTATAAAGACGAAGCACTTTATACCTTGATCGAGAAGACTCTGGCCCCGCTTACTCTGGCTGGCCCAATCGATATGGATCTGTTTTTAGTCGGCGGCCAGTACTATATCTCTGAAATCAACCCGCGTTTTGGCGGTGGTTATCCCCATGCCTACAACTGCGGCGTCAATTTCCCTAAGATGATTGCCGCCAATCTAGCCGGACAGAAGAACGAACAGCAGATTGGCAGCTATGCACAAGACGTCTGTATGCTGAAATACACCGATCTGATGACCTTAGACGCGATGTCCTGACATCCTGCCAGAGGCGGCCACAGCCGCGGCTATCACCGGATCAAATCCCAGGCAAGCGGTGTGCCCAGTGAAATATCACAGACAGCCGTTTTGCCCAGCACCTTTTCATAGTACATTGGATGCAATCCATAATAGGGCCGGATGGAACGCACATTGTCCTCGGTCAATACCTCTCCCGCTCTGATATCCTTCACAACGAACAGCGAACGGGAACCCTTCCGTTCCTGCTCCTGCTTCTGTGTAAGCTTGTAGGAAGATTCTCCCAGCGCTTTTTCCACAATACGGATCTGATCTACCATTTCCTTAAATTCTTCCGGTTCCATAGAAAAAGCACCGTCTGGTCCGCCATCAGAACGTCTCAAAGTCAGATGTTTTTCCACCATCCTAATGCCAAGCGCGGCGGCCGCCACAGGCACAACGCTGCCCATGGAATGATCCGACAGCCCGGTCAGACAGCCATAAGTCTTTGCAAGCGTCGGGATCATGCGCAGATTGATGTCCTCATAAGGCGTCGGGTAGGCGGACACGCATTTCAGAAGTATAATCTCTTCGTTCCCTTCCTCCTGACATGCCTGCAGTGCACGCTCAATATCCTCCGCATGGGCCACACCAGTAGCCAGAATCACCGGTTTGTGCATCCTGGCAGCTCTGCGGATCAATGGCAGATCATTGATCTCATAGGATGCAATCTTATAAGCAGGCATATCACATTCTCTCATAAAGTCAACAGCGGCCGCATCAAACGGAGAAGAAAAGCATTCCAGTCCAAGACTCTCTGCCACTTCCTTAAGTTTCGGCTGCCATTCCCAAGGAGTTGAGGCTTCCTGATAAAGCTCGTATTCTGTCATGCCATCCCACAGCCCGCCATGGTTTTGGAAATACTCCTTGTCACAGTCCACCGATAGGCTGTCCGCCGTATAAGTCTGCAGCTTAATGGCATCCGCTCCTGCCTCCTTCGCCGCATGAATGATCTCTACCGCCCTGCCGTAATCCTTTAAGTGATTTCC
Organism: uncultured Lachnospiraceae bacterium; assembly: GCA_951800685.1. Taxonomy (GTDB): domain Bacteria; phylum Bacillota; class Clostridia; order Lachnospirales; family Lachnospiraceae; genus UBA3282. The sequence goes on along the minus strand of CATOJY010000002.1, from coordinate 13,456 downwards.
TGACATCTCCGCTACACAAAAACAAGGATGATTCTCGCCAACCAGTTTCTTTCCAATTCTGAATTCCTTTTTCATAATATGGATTCTCCTTCCTAAAACTCTGCGAATATGCGCCTCTATCTTGCTAAACCTGGCTGGCAGCACCGCTTCTTCAAGCCGCCTGCACAGCCATCATTTTACACTGCAAAAACGCTAAGCAGTGCATAGATACCCTATGCCTTCTGATGCATCCCGGTAATCATCTTCCGGTATTTCAGCTCCGCAATCTCCCAATCATCGGGATTATCAATATCCTGCACCTCCAGCTCACTCATAATCATCGGTACCATATGCGGCAGATCTGTTGTCCCATATTCCAGGAAAGGCGTTGTCCTGCAACAGTAGAACTGTCCGCAGTCGTGATAGTAAGGCTCCAGGTCCTGGGAGCGTGTCCTGGCATATTCCGGCCATTTCATGCGCAGCTCCCCTTCCTCATTCAAGATCATACAACGTTGTGGCGGAAACGAGAACGCCACCACCGGCATAACAGAATCGGCTTTCTCCAACAATCCCATCGCCGTCCGCAGTTTCTCTGGTGTCACAAAGGGAGCCGTCGGATAAAGACAGCAGAATCGGTCGAACTCTCTTCCTTGCCTGCGGTAGGCAGAAATCACCTCCAGCAGCACATCATCCGTAGAAGCATAATCCCCGGCGCTGGCGCCGCTTCTCATAAAGGGCACTTGTGCCCCCGCCATCCGTGCAACCTCTGCGATCCCCTCATCGTCTGTGGAGACCATGACCTCTTCAAACAATCCCGACTGCAGCGCCGCCTCTATAGAATAGGTGATAATCGGCCTGCCGCAGAACTCTTTGATATTCTTATGGGGAATCCTTTTGCTGCCTCCTCTGGCTGTGATGATCGCTATCGCATTGCTCATATCCTTCCTCCTTATCTCTTTCTATTGCCGCTGCGCCTTCTCTTGCGGCGCAATGTTGACGTATGTTTGACTGCCGATCATAAGTTTACTATAATAAAAACAAAACGCGCTACATTTATGGAGGCCTACGACCATGAACACTGTCTATTTCAGAACCGATGGAAACTGCCAGATCGCAACAGGACACCTTATGCGCAGTCTCACTATCGCACGCGCCTGTGTACAGAGAGAAGCGCAGGCCAAATTTATCGTATCAGATGAAGAAAGCCTTACTCTTCTAAAAGAACGCTTTGCCTATGACGGAGAGTTTGATGTCTATTGCCTCCACCGCAATTACCAGGAACTTCCCTCTGAAATCCCAACACTGCTCTCCTGCCTGTCAGAACTCCCCAGCAGCATAGCAGACTCTTTTCCAGTTGAACTATTTTCAGGTTCCTGCCCGAAGCCCTGGATCTTTATCGATTCTTATTATGCTTCCCCATCCTATTTCCAATCCTTAAAGAACTATTTCCGCGTAGCCTATCTGGATGATCTGCGCCGTTTCGACTGCACTGTTGACCTCCTCGTCAATTATGATACCCAGGAAGATTGTCCTTATTATGCCGGCGCCGTCCATAAATTACTTGGTGCACCGTACACACCCCTGCGGGAGCAGTTCTACTCTCCTGTCTACGAAGTCCGCCCTGCTGCCAGACATGTATTTATCTCTACCGGCGGCACCGATCCTTATGGGGTATCCCATGCGCTGCTCACCGCAATTTTTGATATAGAAAATACCACCCTCCCACAGGACCTTAAAACACCGTCATGGGAGCAGGACCACACACTGCTTCGCAGCCTGCATTATCATGTCATGACCAGCAGTGCCAATACCCGGTATACAGATTTGGCCCAGCTGGCCAAACGATATCCTTCTATTCATCTTTACACAAATATCACCGATGTCGCCGCCCTGATGGCTTCCTGTGATCTGGCCGTTTCCGCCGGAGGCACTACCTTATGTGAACTCTGTGCGGTGGGCGTCCCTGCCGTCAGCTTCCTGATGGCCGAAAACCAGCGTACTGCCATAGATTCCTATGCTAAGCTGGATCTTATCCCCTATGCCGGGGATATCCGCTCCGCCGTCCCGGCGGAAACGGAATGCATTTCCCAAACAGCAAACGCCTCCACGCTGCGTCATATTCTTTCTTTTCTTGCACATATGACGCAGGATTATGACCGGCGCGTTACTCTTTCTTCCTCCATGAGAGACTTTCTAGACGGCCGCGGAGCGCCGCAGATCGCTTCGATTTTAACAAGATGATGCCTGCCGCCGTCGCCGCAGAGAGAAGATTTGCCATGATAAAGAGCGGAATCCTGCCATATCTCACATAGACGGTATGTTCCCTGCCATCCCCCACAGCATCGATCCGTATTCTGGCTCCTGATCCACGTTTAATGGCAACTTGTTTTCCATTTTCATCGTAAGCACGGTAACCTAAATATCCCTGAATCGGCAGTTCAATGAAGCAGCCCTCTTCTGTGGCTGTATAAGTCACTGCTGCTTTTGTACCCTTCTTCTCATAATTCCGGATCGTCATGTTGTATAAATCAGAAGCGACTACATTGGAAACAAGCCTTTCATCTGACGCACCGTCGATCCGCCATTCATGCGGATAAAACAGACCAATATTCGCCCCCATCTTACTCTCATGTCCTTTGGATGCCACCGCCTCTGCATTGTCATAGGGCATATGGCTGTTGTCCGTCGGTACAGACAGAATTACCAGAAGATTCAGTCCTACAAACAGCGTGAAGATAAGATTACGATAGGGTTTCAGGATCTGCGACTCCGACAGGCCAATCACTCCTACGAACATAAAACAGGCGGATGCAGGTCCCAAAAACCGCCATGGAAACTGTATCATCGTCACGATATTTTCAAACAGTGCATTCGAAAGAAGCGTCCGGTTCGGAAAATATCCTGTCGTCATGTAGACCAGCATACCACCCAGCACTAACAGATAACACAGGAAATGCTCCAAATCCGACCTCTTATCCGTTCTCTCGAACAAGAACCTGACAACGCCGATACCCACACACCCGAACAACGCCAATCCGAGCGAAAAATATTGTTTATGATACAAGCTGATGCTCTGCGTGAAGTTGGATGGATTGATCGACTGCTCAAAGTAGCCGCTCCACCGAAGCACTTCTGTACTCAAATTCTCTCCGAAATAATAATACAAGAACGGCGCCAGATACCACAAATTCAACAGAATCGTCAGACCAACGGCCTTCCCGATTTCAAGGTAACGTTTTTCCTTCACAATACGAACACACCAAAAGAGCGCCGTAATAACACTGATTGCCGCCACAAAAGCCGCACTCAGAATATGGCTCTGCAAGACACCGCTGAATCCGATCACCAGATAATACCAGTACTTCCGTTCTCCTAAAATTACATGATAAAGCCCCGCAATCACAAGCGGCCAGAAAATCAAGGCAAGTGTCTCTCCCAGATCTCCTCTGGAAAAGATATTTGTAAAGCGGTAGGGCATCAGCGTATACAACACAACTGCCAGGATTACACTTCTGCGGGATCTGCACATGGACTTCACCGCCACATAGGCACAGACCGCCGACCCCAAATTTGCCAGAAAAATCAGCGTCTTATACGAGAGCGCCAACGAAACACGGCAGATTCTCAGAAAAGCGCCTATATAGAGAAACAGATATGGATACATTGCATTTAAGTAACCGTTTCCCTTCATCCCATCTGGCTGGATATTTACTGGAATCTGTCCATCCAGAATGCCATCCTTCAATCCCTCCAGGCGCGCCAGATGATAGCACAGATCATCCCCATTATAGAGATAAGTCTGCATCATAGGCGTCATCGCCAGAAGCGCCACACCCAAGATAATGCCATAATCTACAATCTGCCTTTCGTCAAACTTCGTTTTCCCTTTCTGCAAATACCACCATACAAACAGGCTTACCAGCAGGAAAAGGATCATGAAAAAGTAAGTATCCGAATAGAACATTGTACGCGGTGTTAAACAAAGTTCTCTGACCACCAGCTCACCCGAACCACTGTAATTGATCTTAAACTGCAGCTGTTTAGCGTCTTTTGATAAGGTAAAATCTGCAGTCATCTTCGTCTTAGACGCATCAAGGGTCCAGCCTGCTATTTTCTTGCCCTGCTCCCAAAGTTCCAATGCAGAATCTGCATTGTCCGCCCTATAGTTAAGTTCTGCGGTATAACTTCCTTTGTTCATCACATACTGCGGCGTATTTGCCACAGCGCCATTCCTAGCCACGGCATCCCGAATCACAAGCGCATACTCTGAGTCGATCAATCCCACTGAATGCTGCAGTTTTGATCCTGTATAGACCAGAGGGCGGCTTCCCTCATTGCTAAGCCAGATCAACACTGTAATCAAACATACCATCACAATATAGATGATTTTACTTTTCAACGACAATTCTCTTGTCTGCATACCCGTTCCTCTTACGACCATTTATTTTTTTGCAAAGGTCTCTTTCAGTTTCTTTCTACAATTCCGATATCCCCACAGCAATTTATAGTACAGTATAAATTGCAGGGTAGACCTCATATGCATCGCTGCCAGCTTCTTCTCTTCCGCCCCAGTGCGCTCCAGGTAATAGCGGTTCTTCTGAAACTCAGGAAAAGTTTCACGCATCTCCCTGCCCAGCTTTTCTACGAAATCAGCTCTGACCGGCCTTACTCCCTGCATATAGGTAAAAAGAGTGTTGATATAAAACAACATTGTAAACGTATATTCCAACTCTGGCCGGTAGCGTTCCAGATAACCGTTGCTTACAGCCTCCTGCAGCATGATTCTGCCTGCTTCCATACGATCCTTGCATCTTCGTTCTGTAATGGTATGTACAGTAGAAGTGTCATGCTGATAATAATAGTATAGTGGTTCTTCTATATACTCGAAATGATGGGCACGCAGCATCCAGGAATTAGCCAGCGCGTTATCTTCATAAAAGATCCCTGTCGGGAACCTGCCAGGATGATCAATTACAATCTCTCTGCGATATACCTTTACCACCAGGCTGCCGCTATCCAAAATCAGGGAACGGTACTTTTCTTCATTCAGTATCCCTGTCTGCTCCGGTTTGTTATTGTGCACTACCTGCCCAATCTTCATGCTGTGTTCTCCGGTCAAGTGATAATCGCAACCCACCATATCGGCTCCCGTCTCTTCTCCCCTCCTGATCAGCCTTTCGTAGAAATCCGGTGTGATCCAGTCGTCACTGTCGATAAATCCGATCCATTCCCCCTGCGCCTTCTCCATACCAATGTTCTTCGCGCCGCCCTGCTTCCTGTTAACTTCACAGTGAACGGCACAAAACTTCTCCGGATAATTCTTCTGGTAATCCTGCAGAATTTCCCAGGACTGGTCTGTGGAGCAGTCGTCTACCGCGATGATCTCGTAATCCTGGATCGTCTGCGCCACCAAAGAGTTCAGGCAATATTCTAATTTCCCACCGGCTGCCATGTTGTAAACCGGCACAATAATTGATAGCTTCATCAGTATGATCCCACCTTTACTCTTTCTTTCATGCCGCTTTTCCCAGTTTAAACAACACCGGCATAGAATATGTCTTATGGGCTGTGCCCATGATCAGTACCTTCAATTTTGATAATAAACCGCGATCTTTACGACAGCCTCGATCACACTCTCTACATCCTCATCTGTCATAGCATAATACAGTGGTAATGACAGCATCTCCTCATACAACTTTTCGGCGTTAGGACACAACCCTTTGTGATAGCCGAGCTTTTCATAATATGGGAAATAGTACGTCGGAATATAATGCACGTTACAACAAACATTCTCCGCTGCCAGCGCCTCAAAAAACTGTTTTCTGTCAATCGTAAGCTTCTCCGGTACAATGCGCAGAATATAAAGATGTCTTGTCGTATCTGATTCTGGAATTTCCTTCTGCACGAAAAGACTGGGCAGTCTGCCAAAGGCTTCGTTATATCTGGCTACAATTTCTTTTCTTCTCTTCTGGAACAGCGGCAGCTTATCTAACTGGCTGATCAGCAGCGCCGCCTGGATATCCGTCATGCGGTAATTAAATCCCAGCGCCACCTGCTCATAATACCAGCTTCCATCTGGTTCATGCACCATTTGTCCGGGATCCCTGGTAATACCATGAGCACGGTATAAAAGCAGTTTCCTGTATAGCGTCTCGTCATTCGTCAATACCGCGCCCCCCTCGCCTCCGGTAACTGTTTTCACAGGATGGAAACTGAGAGTGGTCATATCCGAAATAGAACCGTTCGCTCTGCCTTTGTAAGTCGTTCCGATCACATGGGCGCCGTCTTCAATCAACACAAGCTGATGTTTCCTGCAGATATCAGCTATCCTGTCCAGATCCGCCGACTGTCCTGTATAGTCCACAACGACTACCGCTTTCGTCCGATCCGTAATGGCCGCTTCGATCTTCTCCGGGTCAATATTATAAGTCTCCGGATCAATATCCGCAAACACCGGTCTGCCGCCGCAGTACAAAACACAATTCGCCGATGCCGCAAACGTGATCGGTGTTGTTATCACCTCATCCCCTTCCTGCACCCCTGCAGCCATTGCCGCCATATGCAGCGCTGCTGTACCGTTGCTGCATACGACTGCGTACTTAGCTCCGGTCAATCCACACAATTTGTCTTCCAACTCCTTAATCTTCGGCCCGCATGTCAGGTTATCGCTTTTCAATACCTCCACCACAGCCTGAATGTCAGCATTATCAATATACTGATGTCCATAATAGATTTTCGTCTCTCTGACGGGCTTTCCACCCTCAATCGCAGGTATGTTCATTGCCGTTTCCCCTTTCCTTCTTCCGAAAACCAGATATACCTGATAAAAGGACATGCACATTCCATGCATGCCCTCTGCTCATCTTCCTGCACGCTCACCTTGCGGGCAAGCTGCCCTCTTCCAGTTCACTATGCTATTTCTCCAATTCTACACCTTTCAACAGCTCCCTGATGTCCTCCACTGACAGCCACTGCTGATTCGTACCGGAACTGTAAGAGAATCCCTCTTCCACCTTGCGGCCGCTCAAATCTGCTTTCTGCCTGTTATTCCAGGTCATCTGGGGGTAAACAATAAAATGCTTATCATATTCATACGTCGTAAAGGAGTCCTCGGTCGTCACCATGATCTCATGCAGTTTCTCTCCCGGACGGATGCCGGTCTCTCTAATCCCGCATCCTGGCAGCATCGCCTCGGCAAGATCCGTGATTTTGAAAGAAGGAATCTTGCTGATAAAAGTTTCCCCGCCGGTAGCTTCGGCCAGCGCCTTGATGACCAGCTCCACTCCCTGTGTCAGGCTGATCCAGAAACGCGTCATCCGCACATCCGTGATTGGAAGCTCTGTGGCACCCTCCTTGATCAGACTGTAGAAAAACGGAATCACTGATCCCCTGCTTCCCGCCACATTTCCGTAACGGACAATGGAAAAATTAATGTCCTTCGCGCCAGCATAGGCATTGGCCGCAACAAACAGCTTGTCCGACACCAGCTTCGTCCCACCATACAGATTCACAGGATTAACTGCCTTATCTGTCGACAGCGCCACTACCTTATGCACGCCGCTGTCCAGAGCCGCGTCAATCACATTCATAGCGCCATGGATGTTCGTCTTGATCGCCTCATTGGGATTATATTCACACGCCGGAACCTGTTTCAGCGCCGCCGCATGGATAATATAGTCCACACCTTCACAGGCTCTGCGCAGACGCTCTACATCCCGCACATCCCCGATAAAAAAACGCATCTTATCTGCAAATTCCTTAAACTCCTCCGCCATCATCCACTGTTTGAATTCATCTCTGGAATAGATGATGATTTTCTTCGGCTCATAATGGGTCAGGACGTATCTGGTAAAGCACTTACCAAAGGATCCCGTGCCGCCGGTTATCAATATTGTTTTATCTTTTAACATGAGTTTTCCTCCGAATTTCTATACTCTTGCACTGTCCCTTAGTATATCATAGGAAATAGGGGTTTGCAATGTGTGCCTTTGAATTGCGGATCTCCTGCCTTCTCCATTTTCTACACCGGACTTTTGAGCTGATCCTCATACCTACAGGCATTCTATAGCATAACCCGTTCCAGCATACGATAATCTGCTTCCAGGAAATATGACCGGATGCGCCAGAACCAACGCGATCCGATCTTTCTTGATTCCAAAACAATCCCCTAGGAGAATATTTCCGTTAACTCCACGTCCGCTACCGCCTTGCAGGTCATAGCGATTTCCTCCTCTTCATGCGCATCTGATACAAACATTGCCTCAAACTGGGAGGGCGCCACATAGATTCCCCGCTCCAGCATTCTGTTAAAATACGCCGCAAACGCTTCTCTGTCACACTTACAGGCATCTTCATAATTCTCCACTCTGCCGTCTTCCTCTCTATAGCCCGGTATAAAAAATGCCGATAACAGTGAGCCCGTCCGGTTCACTGCCAGCCCTCTGCTGCGGAAAGCCTCGGCCAGCATCCCAGCACGCCTGTCAATGCGTTCATAGATTCCTGGATCTTCCATCAGAATCTTTAACGTCTCGATCCCTGCCGCTACCGCCGCCGGATTGCCAGCCAGCGTCCCAGCCTGATAGACCGCCCCCAGTGGTGCAACCAAAGACATGATATCTCTGCTGCCGCCGTAAGCCGCCAACGGCATTCCACCGCCAACAATCTTCCCAAATGTATACAGATCCGCGTGAACGCCTGTGTATGCAGAAGCTCCGCCCAGCGCCAGTCGGAATCCTGTAATCACCTCGTCGAAAATCAAGAGCGAACCATGCTTGTACGTGATCTGCCGCAGAAATTCCAGAAATCCTTTCTTCGGCGGCACCACTCCCATGTTGGCCGCCACCGGCTCCACCACGATCGCTGCCACCTTTCCTGCATTTTCTTCCATCAGTCTCTGCACACATTCCATATCATTGTAAGCAGCTGTCAGCGTACAGGACGCATACCCTTCCGGCACCCCTGCGCTGTCTGGTACCGACTGCGTCATCAAGCCAGATCCCGCCTTCACCAGCAGTCCGTCAGAATGTCCATGGTAGTTACCGGAAAATTTAAGAATTTTCTCCCTGCCTGTATACCCTCTGGCTGCACGTACAGCACTCATCACTGCCTCCGTCCCGGAACTGACCAGACGCACCATCTCCACATCCGGAACACAGGTACTGATCCGTTCCGCCAGTTCTACTTCCCCAGCGGTAGGCGCTCCAAAGGTAAGCCCCTTTGTACAGGCTCTCCGCACTGCCTCGACCACTCTCGGATGCGCGTGTCCCAGAATCCCTGGTCCCCAGGAACAGACATAATCCAAATACCTGTTTCCATCTACGTCAATTAGCCAAGGCCCCTGCGCCCTTTCCACAAAAAACGGATGTCTTCCCACCGCCTGGAAAGCCCGTACTGGTGAATTCACTCCTCCCGGCATCAACTGCCTAGCCTTATCAAAAAGTTCTTCCGATCTATTCCAATTCATATTTGCACTCCCATATTTGCCTTAACGCAACTCCCACTATTCTCAGGGATTTACTGCATCCACTTCACCGCATCCAACGCATGATAGGTAATGATAATCTTCGCGCCAGCCCGTTTCATAGCCGTAAGATTCTCCATGACGATCCTTCTCTCGTCGATCCAGCCCTTCTCTGCGGCTGCTTTCACCATAGCATATTCACCACTGACATTGTACACTGCAAGCGGCAAGGTAAAAGAAAGCGCCGCTTCTTTCAAGATATCCAGATAGGCCAGCGCCGGCTTTACCATCACGATATCCGCCCCCTCCGCCAAATCTGCCTCGATCTCCCGCAGAGCCTCCTGCCCATTGGCACAGTCCATCTGGTAGCTCTTGCGATCGCCAAAACCCGGTGCAGAATGTGCCGCCTCCCGGAATGGTCCGTAATAAGCAGAGGCAAACTTAGCGCTGTAAGCCATAATGGGAACCTGCGTAAAGCCAGCCTGGTCAAGCCCATCCCTGATCGCCGCCACACGCCCGTCCATCATATCGGAAGGCGCAACCATATCCGCTCCAGCCTCCGCCAAACTAACAGCCATCTTCGTAAGATACGGTAGTGTCTCATCATTTAGAATCTCGGCTCCGCTTACCATTCCGCAATGACCATGGGACGTGTACTCACAAAGACAGACATCCACCACAACGTAGATCTCCGGGTACTTGTCCTTGATCAGGCGAACTGCTCTCTGTGTGATCCCGTTCTTTGCATAGGCCTGACTGCCCTGCGGATCCTTATAACCTGGAATTCCGAATACCATAATACCACCAATGCCCGCTGTCTTCACCTGCTCCAGGATCTCCTCCAGCCGGTCAATGGAATACTGAAAAACACCCGGCATGGGCTCCACCGGATTCTTAATGTCCATTCCTTCTATCACAAATAAAGGATAGATAAAGTCCTTAGGATGCAGCCTTGTCTCCTGCATTATAGAACGGATCCGCTCATCCCGTCTTAGTCTTCTGAATCGATACATATTCTACTCTCCTCTGCTACACCCTAACCTATGCGCCGCTTTCCTTGCTACACACAGTATTGTCTGCCGGAATTGTCTTTCCTGATACACTCTACGATTGCCTCGACGCAAGGCCGCTCTGCTGTCAGAAACAAAGCCGCCGTATGCTTTCTTACTTCTGCGCCGCAGCTTTCCCCGATACAGACATATTTGCTGCAATCATCTGTCATCCCGGTACGTTTTCGTCCCTCAAAGTACGCCCGTGCCCCCATTGCCGAACCGAAAACAATATAATCCGGTCTCATAGGCAGTATTCCGGCGCGTTTCTCTTCACAGACTCTTAATTCATAGAGCGGATAATCTACAAAAGGAAGCTTCTTTGCCTCAAAGATCATCGGCAATTCAACACTTCCCTGCTTTGCCCGCAGAAAAAGAGTCGAGACCGGCTTTCGTTCTTCTAAGATCTGATCCGTCAACCCTTCCGCCAAATGCGCTGCATCATAAATTTCCGGCATATAATCTGCGTATAGTCCAGCTTCCGCGAGCGTCTCTGCGGTCCCTGTCCCGATCACCGCAATCTTCTTCCCAGAAAGCGTGCGCAGATCCCGATGTTCCTGACGCATCTGATCCAAAAAGATACTGACGCCGTTGGGGCTGGTAAACACAAGCCAGGCATGTTTCTTAAAATCTGGCAGCGATTCCCCTGACCGGCATGCCTCCACAAAACTCATATCCCACACCTCTGCGCCATCCTGCCTGAGCGCCGCTGACAGCTTATCCGCAAAATGCCGCGTCCCTGTCACGCCCACCGTGCTTCCAGTAAGCGGCAGACGTCCATCATCCGCCGCCTTTCCCCACGCGCTTTCCCCAGACAGCAGTTCCAATTCTGCCACCGCTCCCACGACGATCACTGCAGGAGACGTAAATCCCTGGATTTGTGCTTCCTCATAAAGCCTGTTTAGAACGGTACGCATGCATTTCTGCCGCTTTGTAGTCCCTTCCATGACAATCGCGCAAGGCGTGTTATCCGCTTTTCCGGCGGCAAGCAGACCCTCCATGATCGCTTTCAGGTGGTGCATTCCCATCAAAATCACCAGTGTACCTTCTACCCGCACCAAGGCGTCAAAATCAAGCTGCAGCCTTGCCTCTCCTTGTGCCAGGCCATTATCACTGCTTTCCGCCGCCGTTCCCGTCACCACCGTGAACGCCGCCGAAAGTCCTCTGTGCGTGACCGGAATGCCTGCTGCCGCCGGCACCGCAATGGCAGAAGAAATACCCGGAATCTCTTCACAGGAAATGCCGGCCGCCTGCAATGCCAGAAACTCTTCCCCGCCTCTGCCGAACACATAAGGATCGCCGCCCTTCAAGCGTACCACCGTCTTACCTTCCAGCGCCTTCTCCACCAGCAGGTCGTTGATCTTCGACTGCTTCATGGCGTGACTGCCATAACGCTTCCCCACATAAATTTTCTCGCAGTCCGGCTTCGTCCACCACAGCAGCGCTTCCGGCGCCAGACTGTCATAGACCACCGCATCGCACCTGCGCAGTACTTCCGCCGCCTTGATAGTCAAAAGCTCTATGTCGCCGCACCCGCCGCCTGTCAGATATACTTTTCCGTTGCCCCTATTCAAGATATCCTTTCCCCCATTCCGAAGCTTCACAAATTCTAACTGAACTTGTTCAGTTTGTTGAAGAAATTGCTCATTAGAGAATTTATTCAACCTTTTACCTCCACACAGGAATTATTGCGGCTCTTTTCCTTCAACTCTCCAGCTGCCTGCTCCGCCAGCCGCCTGCCTTCCTGCAGGTTCATTCTGCCGCTATATCTCACATAATGACCGGCGTACATGGCATCCAGAGCCAGTCTGCCCTGTTCCTGTCTACACCACGCCGCGGCCGCCTCGCTGCAGTCCGCGGACAGCTGCCGGAGCACTTCCCGTTCCACCTGAAAACAAAGCATCGTTTCCGCATCCGTGATCCGCCGGCAGATGCCTTCCGCCTCCGAACCCTGTGCGGCCTCCACCGCGATCATCCCCTGACAGGCTGCAGGCAGAAACATTTCCGGCGGCAGGGGACAAAAGAAACATGCCGACGCATCATCGCCGCTGCCACTGCTGTCGCTGCCTTTGCAGCCGATCCCCAGACGGTCCAGCCCGGCTTTGGCCAGAATGATCCCGTCATAGCCGCCTTCCTGCAGCTTACGCAGCCGCGTATCTATGTTACCACGGATATTCTCACATACTACATTCTTCCACAGCTTTCCGGCCAGAAGCTGCCGCCGCCTGCTGCCGCTGCCGATCCGAAATGCCGTGCCGCCATCGTCCTGCTCCTGCTGCATCTGTCGCATCCACCGGTAATCGTTCCGTTCCCTGTCATTCCCGGCGTTTCCCGTTTTCTGGCACCGCCTATCGGTTTTCCATCCGTTCCTGCACAGGGCTTCTTCACTCTCTCCCGCCAGAAGCGGCATCCGCCCCTGTTTTGGAACCACCAGCACGTCCCGCACGTCCGCTCTGGGCAGCACGGCCGCAATGGTCAGGCCGCCGGCCAGTGTCATAGGCAGGTCCTTGGCCGAATGCACCGCAAGATCAATGCGCCCCTCCTGCAGCGCCTGCTCAAACTCCGAGGCAAAAACTCCCTTATCGCCAATCTCCGCCAACGGTTTATCCTGTATGATATCCCCTTTTGTCCGCAGAATCACGATCTGTGTCTGCAGACTTTCATCCGCCGTCTGCAGCGCTTCCTGCACCAGGGCTGCCTGTTTCAGAGCAAGTCTGCTTCCCCGCGTTCCGATCCTGATCTTATTCATCACACTCTCCATTTCCCTGCCGGCCGCTGTTCTTCTCCGTTCCCGCACAACTGTCCTGCCGCAGATTCTCCTCGTCAAAAAGCGCTGCCAGTTCCTCCAACGCTGCCTTGCCCTCTTTCTCCAGACAGTACAGGAACAGCTTCTCCAGAATCCGCTTCCTGTCAGCCTCCTGCGGCACCCGCTCCATCACCAGCGGACGAATTTGACCCAATAAGTCAA
>CATOJY010000001.1 GCA_951800685.1 uncultured Lachnospiraceae bacterium | reverse complement strand
TGTATGGCGGCAGTAAAGCAGAATGGGTGGGCACTTGAGTATGTCAAAGAGCAGACCCATGAATTATGCATGGCAGCCGTCCAACAGGATGGGTGGGCACTTGAGTATGTGAAGGAGCAGACACCTGAGTTGTGTATGGCAGCAGTTCAGCAGAATGCGAAAGCACTTGAGTATGTGAAGGAGCAGACACCTGAATTGTGTATGGCAGCAGTCCAGCAGGATGGGCGAGCACTTATATTTGTAAAGAAGCAGACTCCGGAATTATGCATGGCAGCAGTCCAGCAGAATGGATACGCACTTCAATTTGTGAAGAAGCAGACTCCGGAATTGTGTATGGCAGCAGTCCAGCAGAATGGGTGGGCACTTCAGTTTGTGAAGAAGCAGACTCCGGAATTGTGTATGGCAGCAGTCCAGCAGGATGGGTGGGCACTTGAGTATGTCCGACCAGACCCATGAATTATGCATGGCAGCCGTCCAACAGGATGGGTGGGCACTTCAGTATGTCAAAGAGCAGACACCTGAGTTGTGTATGGCGGCAGTAAAGCAGAATGGATATGCCCTTGAGTATGTCCGACCAGAGTTTAAATACTTGTTTGAATAGGAGGGAAAACAGTGGGCAAAGGGAGGTGATGCCCTTGCCTTTTTAATTATAGGAGGATTTTATTATGCAGGATATGAATTTATTTGGAACAGATAATAGGGATGAGCAGTATCAGAAAGTTTTAGAAATGGTTAAACGGTGTGGTGCTATGCTTGAACTTGTGAAGAATCAGACACCTGAATTGTGCATGGCTGCTGTTGAGAGTGATGGTATGGCGCTTGAGTTCGTAGAGAATCAGACACCAGAGTTATGTATGGTAGCTGTTCGACAGAATTGGAGGGCACTTGCGTTTGTCAAGGAACAAACACCAGAAGTATGCATGGCGGCTGTTCAGCAGGATGGGCGAGCACTTCGACTTGTGAAGGAGCAGACACCTGAGTTGTGTATGGCAGCAGTCCAGCAGAATGGATACGCACTTCAACTTGTGAAGGAGCAGACACCTGAGTTGTGTATGGCAGCAGTCCAACAGGATGGGTGGGCACTTGAGTTCGTAGAGAATCAGACCCCAGCATTGTGCATGGCGGCTGTTCAGCAGGATGGGCGAGCACTTCAATTTGTGAAGAAGCAGACCCATGAATTATGCATGGCAGCCGTCCAACAGGATGGGTGGGCACTTGAGTATGTCAAAGAGCAGACTCCGGAATTGTGTATGGCAGCCGTCCAACAGGATGGGTGGGCACTTGAGTATGTCAAAGAGCAGACACCTGAGTTGTGTATGGCGGCAGTAAAGCAGAATGGATATGCCCTTGAGTATGTAGAACTAAGGTTCAGACATTTATTCGAATAGGAGGGATGGATTAAATGAAACACTATCACGAAGTAGCATGTGTAATAAATAACAGCGGCAATCGCGTTGGATACCTGATTATTAGTACAAAGAGTAGCCGTGCTCAGTTTGTTAATGAACATCAATTTTCAGTGTATTGTAAGTTAGGTGAAATGCAGTACTTCACTTGGAATCATGAAAAAGATACCTATGAAGTATTTTACAACGAGGAAGAGATTAAAGCTATGGGCAAAGCGGCGAAAGTAGTTAAAAACTGTACCGATTTGGAAACCTACTTTAGCAATGACGTGATATTGTTAGAGGAGCATGTAGCATTACAGAAGAAGCATTCGGAACTTTTGGTAGGAACAGTATTGGCACCAATGTCTTTGCCAATAGCAGGAAGGCTAATCAATATTTTTCTTTTCGGTAAACAATCCGCAATTTCTCAATGGTATGTGAGAGCATCCTCTAGTATAAAATCATTAACACGAATCGCACCATACAACTCCGGCCTTATAGTTACAATAACCGCGAAACAGTTATTATCCCATTCCAATGATTTCCAAGGTGTGCTGATTAATCCCACACAACTGCTTAATAAACCAGGAATATATTCCAGGGAGAATTTTTCCGATTATCCTATGCTGACAAGAGTACTTCTTAATTCACAAGAGGATAAAGGGACGAAACAGGCTCTTTCATTTTTTGTTGAAAGTAATGAGAGGAATATGGCAACATTTGGGGAGAACATGGCTACACCCTCTAGTAACATGGGAGATTCCAATACTAAGGATGAAGCAACTAAAAATTCTTTAACTGATATGAATGCATTTTGAGTATAGTGATGGCTTTGTGTTGGGATATTTTGTACTTATGAATTAAGGTGAAAGTGCTTTTAAAAGTTAATTGTGTCTTGTAACAAATGCTCTTAAAAGCACTTTATTTTCTTCATGTGTAGCACTGCTTGTTTTTATTTCATCCAGTCGGTGTATCTGTCGACTGTTTTTCCAGTCAGAACATTTTATAAAAAAAGTATCTAACTAAGGAGAATTGGAACATGAGCAAATGTAGGAAAGAGGCAGTTAAGCGAATGGAGATGCTGAATCTTCCTTCTACTGTAATTAATGAATTTTCTGAAAAAGCAAATTGTATTGCACAGAAGGTGCACACCTTCGCACTCTGGACGAGAAATACGAACAAACGGTACGTAACTTTGAATCAGAGTACCAAAGGGTAGTTTATTATGTGATACACAATTATAGCTGTATCGGAGAATTACTTACTTTTCTGTATGTTTCAAAACATGAGGAAGAGTGGGAACTGGAGCGTAGGGATTTGGAGAATGGAACACCAATTGCTTTTGTTGTCAATGCAGACAATAATTTATTTTCCGAGTTTGGTTCAGTTGGGATAGAGTCAGTATCTGGAAGAGTTATTAGGACGTTCTAGGGAATAGAGCGTCTGCGTTAAAGTTAGCAGAAAGGAAGGTTAGCATGGAAAAGAAATATGAATTGACTGACGAAACAAAGATTATAAAGACTGAAGAATGTAATATAGTACTGCACAGGATTAGGTCGCTTTCTAATTTTAATGACGTGAAAAAAGGTGATTTGGGTGGCTGGGTAGAGAAAGAGAAGAATCTTGCGCACTATGGAAACTGCTGGGTTTATGGAGATGCATGCATTTACGGTGGTGCTATGATAGTGGATAATGCTATAGTACAGAATGATGCAACTGTATGCGGAAGGGCAATTATTAAAGAGGATTCTTCCATAAAAGATAGTGCAAGAATTGCAGGTTATGTACGTATTGGAGGAAAAGCAGTTATAAGAGGCAACGCTACAGTATACGGAGAGTGCATCATAGGCGGATTATCAAATATTTCTGATTCAGCTAAGGTACATGGGAACGCATTTGTGACAGGTACTTCTACAATTGAGGATAACGCAGAAGTGTACGGATGCGCAAAGATAAATTCAGCTATGATACTTGAGAATACTAAAGTGTACGGTGATGCTGTGGTGGATGTTGGAGTTAGAGTAACAGACAATGCTTTCCTTTGCGGCGGTGCAGAAGTTGCAGGCAGGGCTACAATAGCAGGAGACGCTTACGTTACTTCTACTGAGGAAGTGATTACAGTTGGTGTATTTGGAGTCTATCTTACATTCTTTAAGGATAAGAACGGAAGTCTTCTGTTTTCAGATGAAGCTTATGTGAGGAATATTAACGACTTGATTGAGCGGCCAGAGCGCTTGCCTGGGGGATGCGTGTTACAGGAGTTTTATGCACATGTGGCAGGTTTGGCAAGACTTTATTACAAGCAACAAGGGAATAGCGAGCAGAGTGAATCACTTCCTAAGTTGATGACATTTTGATTATGGCTGGGGTAATTTTGTATCTGACCGCATTAATATTTGGCGCTTACGAATTACTTCAGGGAGGGGATCTGTACAACGGCTTCTTAACAAGTATTGAAAGTTCATTAAGAGAGCAACTGCCTACTTTGCAGATAAATATTCATACTGTTGCAGAAGAAGCTTTGAGATAGGAGGATTATAGGATGATGGATGATAATAGAGAGCTAGCCCCTTGCCCATTCTGCGGGTGTGTGAAAATTGTCTTGAATTACAACGCGTATGTTTACAGTGCAGTATGCAGTAGGTGTGGGGCATCCGGTCCTAGCTATGCATTTCATGGGGATAAAGCCCTTAATGCATGGAATCACCGTACACAGGACGCATCGTCGGGTGATGCAAGGAAATAATGCAATCTGATGAAAAGCAAACTGGCGCAGTCTAGCGGATAAGATAAGGAGAATGAGTGAAAGCGTATAGAGTTCATGATCTATAGGCAGGAAGTTTTTATTCAGCGATAATAACGCGAGCGGTGGATATAGAAGCAAAATCACCAATTGAAGCTGTAAGAAAGTATGTTAAGCAGTTTGGGAGTTTTACTGTCAAAAGAAATTATCAGGGTAGGGGAAGATGCTTTGTTAATGGAAAAGGTTACGATGTTATTCCCAAGCAGGTTCTCACGCCTATTAAAAACAGGTATATAAATAGCTGTCAAGAAGAGCGATCATAGCTTGCAAATAGAAATTAATAACTGTAAGAACAGGAGAGAATAGTATGCCAAGATACGGAATAAGTGTAAAAGAGATTTTGAAAAAACTATTATCGTGGAAGCAAAAAACAAGAAGGAGGCAATAGAAAGAGTAGAAGATGCTATCTGGCGTTCCGAGATCATTCTGGATGCAGATGATTTTGATGAGCGCGTGGTTCCCCATCTGAGTACTGGGTTAATGTGGAAATTCCAGATGGGGAAGATGTTAGTTGCTATGAACAGCTTACAGTGGCAGAACACTCAGACTAGCGTAGTATCTGGCTGGTGAAAAGGAGTAAATATCTGCTACGCGGATGCAATAGGGTTTAGGAAGCTGTAGGAGTGTTTTAGGAGGATTTTATTATGCAGGATATGAATTTATTTAGAACAGATAACAGGAGCGAACAGATTAGAAAGAGTGAGGCGGAATGGATACGCACTTGCGTTTGTAGAGGAGCAGATCCCAGAGTTGTGTATGGCAGCAGTGAAGCAGAATGAGTATGTACTTGAGTGTATCCGACCAGAGTTCAGATACTTGTTTGAGTAGGAGGGTTGCATAGAGAAAATAGTGAGTAAGGGGAGGGTGACGCCTTCCCTTTTTATTAATCAAGCAGAGGAGGATTTTATTATGCAAGACATGAATTTATTTGGAACAGTTAATGAGGATGAGCAGTATCAGAAAGATTTAGAAATGGTTAAGCAGGATGGATACGCACTTCAATTTGTGAAGGAGCAGACACCTGAGTTGTGTATGGCAGCAGTCCAGCAGAATGGGTGGGCACTTCAATTTGTTGAAGAGCAGACCCCAGAGTTGTGCATGGCAGCAGTGAAGCAGCAGGGATTAGCACTTAAGTCTGTAGAGAATCAGACCCCTGAATTGTGCATGGCAGCAATGAAGCAGGATGGGTTTGCACTTGAGTGGGTCAAGAATCAAACACCTGAATTGTGTATGGCTGCTGTGAAACAGGATGGGTGGGCACTTGAGTATGTCAAAGAGCAGACTCCGGAATTGTGTATGGCAGCCGTCCAGCAGAATGGGTGGGCACTTGAGTATGTCAAAGAGCAGACACCTGAGTTGTGTATGGCGGCAGTTCAGCAGGATGGAAGAGCACTTATGCTTGTGAAGAATCAGACACCTGAGTTGTGTATGGCGGCTGTTCAGGAGAATGGGTTTGCACTTGAGTGGGTCAAGAATCAAACACCTGAATTGTGTATGGCTGCTGTGAAACAGAATGGGTATGCACTTAAGGATGTCGAAAAACCGACTCCAGAGTTGTGTATGGCGGCAGTTCAGCAGGATGGGACATCGCTTCGATTTATAGAGAATCAGACACTGAAATTGTGTATGGCGGCTGTAAAGCAGAGTGGGGAAGCGCTTCAATTTGTTGAAGAGCAAACACCTGAGTTATGTAGGGCAGCTGTGGAGCAGGATGCGAGAGCACTTATGTTTGTGAAGAATCAGACACCTGAGCTGTGTATGGCAGCTGTTCAGCAGAATTGGTATACACTTAGGTATGTCGAAGAACAGACTCCTGAATTGTGTAAGGCAGCTGTGGAGCAGAATGAGGATGCACTTTATTCTGTATGGCCACGGTTCAAATACTTGTTTGAGTAGGGTTGGCAGTACCGCTCCAAGAGGAATACCCAGTTAGAGAGTAGACCTGGCGGTGTAGCATTTGTGTAAGCAGTCAAGG
Organism: uncultured Lachnospiraceae bacterium; assembly: GCA_951800685.1. Lineage (GTDB taxonomy): Bacteria > Bacillota > Clostridia > Lachnospirales > Lachnospiraceae > UBA3282. Next base: position 304,088 of record CATOJY010000001.1, on the reverse strand, counting down.
TACAGTGATATGGGCTGCGTGCTTTCTGAGCAAGATGCTTTGTATGAGGAATGAAGCAGTACTTTAGCCCAGGTTCCGCTAGGAACCATTATAGTACCGTGAGACTTTGGAAAAGTAATAAGTAACGTATAGATGGAAAAGGATAACCAGCATTGCGGGAAAGGGGGAACCCTCACAGACTCCCATCAGAAACTCCTTACATCTAATAGAAAGAAATGAGACAGGCAACTATTAATCGTATAGAGGGGGAAAGGATGGAGAGGGAATACCTTTAGAAATCATCCTGCATCTATACCAGAACAGGATAAGACTATAGCCTGTTCTGACTAGCTATAAATTTATTACGCAAGATAGGAGGAATAGAACATGGATGATATGTGGACGCTGCGTCTGTTAGGGATATTATTTGCCATCATGGGCATGGGATTTATCGTTGCGGGGAGAGCTGTCTGCGCAGGCGTGAAAAAGAGAAAGACATGCTGTACACAGAAAGTTACTGCTAAAGTCGCAGAAGTAAGGAAGGAGCAGGAATACGTATGCGGCGAAGTCCGGTATTCCTGGTATTCTGTCTATGAATACACCGTAAATGGGAAAGAGGTACGGAAACGCGACCAGACAGGCAGTTCCAAACCAAGATTCAAACTGGGGCAGAAGGTATGCTTATATGTAAATCCTGACAACATAGAGCAATATTACTGCTCGGAGGAAAAAGAGGAACAATTGGGCAGGATTTTTTCTGTAGTAGGAGCAGGGATTTTTTTGTTGGCTATGGTGGCTGCGATTGTAGGAATTATACTGTTTTGATTTTTCCACAATTTTACATTCTGGAAATCTTGCGGATAGTGTCTGCTGTGTGGGTGGCAATCTGAGGAGGTTTGAACATGGATATACAGTTAAGGGTAGCAGAAAGTAATCTAGTGCAGGGAAGAAATATGAATTAATAGTGGAAACGAAGTCATGATAACAGGAAAAAGAGATATGGTACCACACAGAATTAAATCACTTTCCGTTTCCAGTGGCATGAAAGGGAAGATTTGGGTGGATGGATAGTTTTCGGTAGGAACCAGTGAAATACACGGGGAGCATAGGAAACATGATTGTATTACTGGCGCCAGCTAATAAAAAATAATCAGGAATAATGTTGCAACTGGAAATAATCAGATTACAACAATCGGGACTATTGCATTGAAATATTCTATGTGCTAGAATGAATGGAAAGTTACAGAATAAGATGAGGTGGAAGGCATTATTGAATTTGATAAGTAATGTACTACACAGCTGTGAGGTGTTATTGTATTTCAGGAGGGTTTTGTTTTGGATGATATGGACAGTTGGAAAAAAATAACGGAGGAATGCTACTATAACCAAGAGTACATTTTTCCAACGCAGCAGCAGGACGTGCTGAAGATTGTAAAGAAAGCTACAGCTTGTGCGAACATAAAAAAGGTTGTGATTTTCGGTAGTTCGGTTACCGCTCAATGTAATCCATGGAGCGATATAGATGTATACCTGGAGCAAGAAGCAGAGTTTCCAGAAATAACCTTTGAGGATCTGGAAAACCCGGTAGATCGCTGGACTAATTTTACAGCGGATGGTGCGTTGATGGAGGAAATTAATAAGAAAGGTGTTTGTGTTTATGAGAAATGAGACACTGCTAGATAGGGCCTTTTCAAATTTTAAGGCTGCAGAAGCGAATTGGAAGCTTATAGGTGAAGATGATTTCTTTATTAACCTATCAGGATATCTGCTGGAACAGTCCCTGGAGTTATTTATAAAACACCATCTTGAAATCAATGGAGTGAAGTATCCGCATACACATGATTTGCCAACACTCGTAAATTTATTAAATTCTGCCGATGATTTATTGGGAGAGAAGTTACAATTGTTTGCAGGCACGATAACAACGTGGGAGTCTAAAACCCGATATATAAAAAATTATTTTCTTGAGAAAAGAAATGTGGAGAAAGGGTTCGAACTCATAAAGCCATTATTTCAAAACCGACTTGATGATATGAGTGTGTTTTAAGGCGCGGCTATTGTTCGGTGTTTGTATGGGAAGTGCAAAGAATGCAGACAAGTATGGTTTTAATCTGGTTGCGTAATGTAGGGAGTGACAGGTTAGCATTAATCGAGAAAGCAATATAAGTAAACAATAGTATTCATGTATTTAGATACAAGGTATTAGAAGAAGGAAGGTATTTAGTCATGTCATGACAGATACCTTCCTTTTTCACGCAATAGTGTATGTTTGCAGTTTGAATTTCTTTAAACTTTTTTAAGCAGTGGCGTCTTCTATATAAAAGTAACTGTGGGGAATAGATGAGCTGATGTGTAAGGCGTAGTCGCAGTTTAGAGTCACTGTTAAGCTACGTACAAACCACTGCTTCCAGGCAAAGAGAGCTTGGAAGCAGTGGACGCTAAGCCCCGCAGAATATGTCTCTCATGCAGACAGAAAACCTTCTGCCTGTATGGGGAATAAACAGAAAGAAATACAGGGTATTGAAAAAGCTAAACAGTATTTGGAAAGAAGAATCAAGAAGTTGCAAAGGAGGAGTGGGCATAATGGCAGTAGAAAGCGTTTATGGTCTGATGAGTGCGTACCAGAGTAAGCATCCGGACAGTCACGGATACTTCAGGAGAAAACCGGTAGCAGTTGCAATAGAAATCAAAGATCGGACGGAGATGATAAGATGGAAGATATATTGCTGGTTCTGCTGGAATGTGGCAGCCTGGATCTTCGGATATTGGATGATGTTGGATATGACCTGGGAGAAATTGTAGAGGAATTGCAGACAGATGGCATAAAGCCGACGCTTAATATCATTACCGGAGAGATTTTCCGGAAAGGCCAGTTAGAGTTGACTGGCGCTGTAAGGGATGCCATCGATGAGAGGAAGAATCAGAAGGATAATATGGAGGAAGGCGAGGTAGAATACGACCGGCTCCAGGAAGAGATTGATGAACTGGAGAGCTTGAATCCTTGGGAAGATATGAGTTGGTACTGTAACTGTATCGGTACATCGTGCTGGTTCAGCAATAATGAGGAGATTTACCGGAAGTATATTCCTGATGCAATTAGTAATATTGAAGATAATATGGGGTTCGAATTTTAGTAGGTGGGATGGGTGGCATTAGGAAAGGCTGTTGCAGGCAGGGCTACAATAGCAGGAGACGCTTACGTTACTTCTACTGAGGAAGTGATTACAGTTGGTGTATTTGGAGTCTATCTTACATTCTTTAAGGATAAGAACGGAAGTCTTCTGTTTTCAGATGAAGCTTATGTGAGGAATATTAACGACTTGATTGAGCGGCCAGAGCGCTTGCCTGGGGGATGCGTGTTACAGGAGTTTTATGCACATGTGGCAGGTTTGGCAAGACTTTATTACAAGCAACAAGGGTCGATTGGCAGCGCTAAAGCGATTTTGGAGATATCAGTATTTTTTTGATATTTTTAGTAATTTACACTACTGCTGTGCAAGTGCAGTGGAATTTTGGAGCAGATGAAATTAGAATTTATTAAGGTGCCATCACGAGAAGAGTGTGGGCCAAGTGGAGGATGATTGCAGTGAAGAAGAGAGTAATTTACGAGTACACAGAGGAAGATATTAAAATACTAAGGAATCCTTGTATTCCCAAGAATCCATGTGAAAAGTGTCATAATGGTTTTGCATGCCTTGGATGCGAGGATGGTAGAAAATACTTGAAAGTTATAGATGAGTACCGAAGCGCTGGCATACTGGAGGAGGCCAGTATAGTCAGCAAAATACTGGAGAAGCAACAGCAAATACAGTTAATGGAGCATGATATTGCTAGTCTAAAGGCCTCTCTTCTGGCAGAGATTAGGGGGTGCATTATACCCGAAGGAGAAGAAAAGGAAGAAGCAAAGGGAGAGGCAAAGCAGAATAGTAAAGTCGACACTGAATACCATAGTGCAGCGGAACTTTCTGGCGCAAGCTTCTTCGGGATGAGTTCGCAGGACACGCAAAAAGAGCCGCAGCAGCGAGATAGGGATTTTACAATCATCGCAGTTGATTTCGACGGCACTCTGTGCAAGGCTATGTGGCCTGATATTGGGGAACCAAATATAGAACTTATGGAGTACCTGAAAGAGCAGCGTGAACAGGGCGCCAAGCTTATTCTTTGGACATGCCGCGCCGGTGAACCTTTAGTGGAAGCCGTCCAATTTTGTAGAGAGCACGGGTTATATTTTGATGCGGTCAACCAAAATCTTCCTGAAATGCGCAAACGGCATAATAATGACAGTAGGAAGATATATGCGGATATTTATATTGATGATAAGAGCAGCAGATGGACTAATTTACCTTTTATGGGTGTTTTTGAAAGGGGTTCTATTATGAAGGATTTACAGAATGAAATTGATATGCTACATGGGAATATTGTTAGAATGCGCCTGTCGGATGACGTGGCAGAAATTGCAAAAATGTATTATCATGCTAACCGCAGGCTGTCTGAGATATTTAAGACGAATCTTGAAAGGGTTTGCACTGAAAAGGATTCACAGTAAAGGCATGTGTTATAGTTGGGAATCAGTCACCAGTAGTTATAGACTAGCTATTGGTGAATTAAATTGAACCGTTATTACCAACGGTTACGATAGTGGTAGATAGAGTCACCATTGCAATCATGAAATTATTCAACGGAGGAGATAGGATTATGAAAGTGGGAAAATACAATGTTGATTTTGCAGGAGTTAAGTACGATGGTACAATTCCATACAGTAAGGTGGTAATTGAGGAATTTGACGGAGACTGCCCAATAGCTATGTATACAAAAACACTTTATTTTAATATAGGAACGAATTTTATGGTGTCACCATTTAGTACTGAAAAAGAGATTGAAGATTATTTAGGTTATCCGGATAACACAAAACTTCAGCTGAGCACTAAGTTAACGGTCAGGGAGGTTGGTGGGCCTGCTTGTTTACAAAATGAAACAGTTGATTTTATGGAAATGCCTATTGCTTTATTAAGAGCTGAATTACTTCAGGGAGGGGATCTGTACAACGGCTTCCTGGCAAGCATTGAAAGTTCCTTAAAGGAACAGTTATCTGATTTACAGGTAGATACCGCTGTTATCGCAGGAGAAGTTTTGAGGAGGATTATAGGATGATGGATGATAATAGAGAGCTAGCCCCTTGCCCATTCTGCGGGTGTGTGAAAATTGTCTTGAATTACAACGCGTATGTTTACAGTGCAGTATGCAGTAGGTGATGCAAGAAAACAATGCAATCGGATGAAGAAAAGTTAGCGCAGTTTAACGAATAAACATTTCGCAGTGTAGAAAAGGAAAATATTTGATGGAGGGTAAATGATAAAAGAAGAAATAAGTGATTTGCTCCAAGAAATCAAGTCCTTCTTGATAGGGGAGTTAAAAGAAAATATCAGCAAACCACAATCTTTGATAAAATATTATTGGGAAGCAAGTTGCAGAGCAGATAAACTGATCCGGAAGGTATTGGGTGAAGAGGGGAGATTTCCTGTTGATGTAGAACAGCTTGCAAAAAAACTGGGAGCTCAAGTAGAAGAAGAAGATCTGAATGAGTTTTCGAGTTGGAAATGTATGAATCGAAAAATAGGTCAGTTAGAAATTGGTGAGAATTCTTTCAGCAGTAGAAAAGTAAGGGCTATTTTTGTTGACAAGAAAGCTCCTCCTTCTTCACAAAGGTATGCTATTGCACATGAACTGGTGCATTATATTATACATTATAGCGACAGAGATTATTATGAGGCTTATTGTACTATGCCTATGTGTCCTGAAGATATAGAGGAAGTTGTGGCAGATATCTTTGCAATTTTTCTATTGATTCCTGTAAGATATTTTTTTGTGGAGTTTTTGGAATATGTAAAGCGCAAGACGGACGAGGGAAAGATACCGGTGACTACGGAGAGTTGGATTCGGTATCTGGCGGAGCGTTCTATGATTTCAGATTATTATGTTGCCTATGGCTACCAGCAGCTTCGTTATGTAGCGTATTGGATATATCAGGCTTGGAGCGATGAAAGCACATTAGGGACAATTGGCACGAACCAAAATGTGATGGCTGATGAGGACAGAAAACAGATAAGGGAGGAAACGAAGAATTACTATACCGAGGAGATGGGCGAGGTATTGTTTGAATAAAAGAAGAATGGAATGTTTTAGTGATGAATATAAAGTGACAGAGTAGTCGGAAGAGTTATAAAGGATTGAATGAAATCAGTAAACTAGGGAGGTAGTTTAATGCATGTTGATAAATGTATACTAAAATATGTAAAGCATGATTTAAAGATATTGCCGGAGTATTTTGAAGGGGTCATATCCGGTAAAAAAGATTTGAACTGCGGAAAAGTGATAGGAATTATGAAATTGGGGATACATTCATCTTACGGGAGTGGAAACAAGATGTGGGTTATACTGGTAGATATTTTTTGCAAAGTATCAGCTATGTAATTAAAAACTGCCCAGAATATGGATTGATGGATGGGTATGCTATATTCGGATGGTGATCATATTAAGAACAAGTGTTGTGATTATCATTATAGGGGTACGCTTGCATGTAGTAAACCTTGAGAGAGGGAGTCTATTCTGGCAGGCTTCTTTTTTGGTTAGCAATAAAAACAATATTATAGTATATATTGCAAATAAACATTTTGTAGTATAGAATGGAGGAAAGTATTATGAATAGGAGGAGACGGACAGTGGCTGATGAATTAAATGTAAGGGGCACCTATATATTGGATACTTTCAATGACTATTTAGAAGATGTGTACTGGGTAAATAGGCGATATCAGCGGAAATTAGTATGGACTTTGGAGGAGAAACAAAAATTCATTGATACTATTTTACACAATTATCCAGTACCGATTTTCCTTTTAGCAAAATACAAATTAGACGGCGAAGATAGCTATCGAAAAGAAATTATTGATGGTCTCCAGCGGTTGAATGCTATTTTTTTCATTCATAAAAAATGAGTTTTCTGTTAAGTGGCAAGATGGTAATTTTTACTATTTCAACGTTTCTGCGCTGGCGGGGGCTGAGCAAATGCTTGCAGACGGAATTCTAACCCAAGAAGAGAATAAGCTGGAACTCGGCGTTTGCAGAAAATTTCTGAACTACCAGCTACCGATAACAACGACTGAGGTAAGTGATACAGAGATAGAAGATATTTTTATCAGAATCAATTCCACTGGTAGAAAACTTTCGGCGCAGGATCTTAGGCAGGCAGGGGCAGTAGGATTGTTTTCAGACTTGGTTAGAAAAACTGCCTGCTATATCAGAGGAGATATAACTGAGAAAGATGTGGTGTCCTTATCGAAGATGCCGTCTTTAAGTCTAAGTCATAGAAAATTGAATTATGCTATAAATTTGTATGATACATTCTGGATGAAGAACAGAATTCTAACTGAAAAGAATTTAAGGCTTTCCCGGGACGAAGAGATTATTGCTCGTCTGTATAGTTATATGATTCTAGGCAATAAAGTATCTCCATCTTCTAACTCCTTAAATAAGATGTATGATAGCGACTCACGACAGAATACAGAGCTGAATACATATATTGAAAATTACGGATTACTTGAAATGATGGATAATTTCTCAAAAGTGTATTCTGACTTTAATAAAATATTCAGGAGTGTTGATTCTAACTTCTCAGCATGGTTATTCCGGGGTGAGGATGCCAAGGGAAGGGCGAAAGTGTTCCAAGCCTTATTTTTAGCATTGTACAATTTGCGAAAGTCGCAATTTGATATTTCAGATTTTCGTAAAATTGCAAACGCTATTAAATATATAGGTGATAAAGAATTTAAGGAGATAACAAATGATGAGGAGTGGAATATCGAAGTCCGCAACACAGCAATTCGAAGAATTACTAGTATCATACAGCCGTTAATGACTAAAAATATCAAGCTAGCAGAGAACAATGAGTGGGGACTAAAGCTGGAAACACTTTTGTCTGCAGCCTCCGGTGTTGAGTCACAGATGTTTGACTTTAAGTTGGGTCTAACTACTTTGCAAACTGGCCAGAGAAACAGGGAATGTGTTTCTAAAATCGTAAAAACTCTCACAGCAATGGCAAACACAAAGCCAAATGAAGAAGCTACTGTCTTGATCGGAATCGCAAATGATTTAGAGCACGCAAGGCAGTTTAGAAACTACTATGGAGCAAATTGGGTTCAGGTTGCTGAGTGCTATGTGACAGGTATTGATGAAGAAATTCGAACGTATTGGAAAAGCAAAGAGGAATATTGTAACTTCATAAAGCGGGCAATTGAGAATGAGCCTGTACTTTCGGAAGTTTCCAGTCAGATTTTGAGAAATTTTCAGGTTATCACTTATGAGGATAAAACACTGATAATTTTAACACTAAAGAGTACTGGAAAACCACTTGCTTATGCAGAGGAGTTTTATGAACGGCATGGCAGTCATAATAGCAAAGTTGGGATAGGTACTCCAGAATTTTACGGATTATTTCAAAGATGTTCCACCGTCAATTTAGACAGTTGCAATCTGTTTTAATTATTAACTAGGCAGTGTGTCGGACATAACAAAAAGAAACGGTCTCGTACTTAGTACAATTACAGTAATCATAATGGAGATAGGGCAGGCCATGAATAGGTTGTCTGCGAATAAGTTTCCGTTGTTTACATCGTATCAGATCACACTTATGGTGATTCGGGTGCTTGCTTATTACTCAATCTATTATGTCGAGCAGATTAGAGGAAAATTTAGGTCAGCACTGGTTTTAGGAAATATGAATTTCGAGAAGAAAAGATTAAGCAATATTAATTTCCTGTATCCAACCGTAGCTTCTGTTGCCGCGGTAGCTGACATTGCTGCGCTCATTAGGGATATTCAACTGGATTGGTATGTACGGCTGATTGTTGCACAGCATTGTTTGCGATTGTATTTATTTGCGTAATTGGTTATACGCAGTATGTGATACTTATCCGGCAGACAGTATGACTGGTCAGGGCAGGCTTGCAAGACAGTAGAGGGTGTCCCAAAAGTCATGAAGTGACTTGAGGGATTACCCTCTTTTTGCAAAAAAATAGAGAACGGTTACCACACCGTTCTCCATTTCCACCTCATTATGTGATATAATAAGGTATGCTTACATTTAAAGATTATACAATGTAAATGCAGGGAAATGACTGATAATGAAGAGTACAGAAATACTGCTTGTAGAAGTAGATGAAATATTTATATAATGTTATGTAAATATGCAAAATATGATAAGCAGTAGATAGTATGGCCATTCACGAGTGCAAAAAGGAGTCTGTCAAAACAGACTCCTTTTTGCACTCAACAGTTACATGCAGGCAGTTTATAGAGCGCTAATGTGTGTCTTTTGCAGTATTGCATTATAATAGTAACAATGTAAAGAAGGAGGAGAAATCGCAATGACAGAAAGAATGGAAAAATACTTGGACTACTGTAAATATCGAAAAGAATTGGATGATAAGACTATAAAGGCATACCGAATTGATCTGCGTCAGTTTTCAGAAGCGGTCGAACGTGACACTTTAGACAGAACAGTGATTGAAGCATATATAACAGAGCTACATAAGAATTATAGGCAGAAAACCGTGAAACGCAAAATAGCATCCATAAAGTCCTATTACAATTATTTAGAGGATGAGATGCTGATTGAAGAGAACCCATTCAGGAGGATTAAGGTTAAGTTCAAGGAAACGGAGACTCTTCCGCGAATTATACCACGGGAGGAGATAGAGACGCTTTTAAACTGCATTTACCGGGAGCTTAATTCCAGTGTTGGCTGCGCGTACAGGTGCAGGCTTCGTGATGTGGCTGCCGTAGAATTGATGTTTGCCACAGGGGCAAGAGTATACGAGATATCCAGTATCAGAGAAGAGAGCATTAATCTAGACAGCGGTCTGATTCGATTTATGGGAAAGGGAAGAAAAGAACGATATGTGCAGGTCAGCGACCCAGATGTTCTTTCTATACTCAGAAAATACTATGAGGGAAATCAAGCAGCCATTAAAGAATGCGGATATTTCTTTGTAAACCGTTATGGCAATAGATTTACAGAGCAGGACATGCGGTACATGCTTAAACGGTATACAGCATTAGCTGGAATTGAGAGGAATATTACGCCACATATGTTCCGGCATTCATTCGCTACGTATTTAATCGAAGATGATGTAGACGTTAGCTGTGTACAGAGGATACTCGGACATAGCTCCATCAATACCACTCAGATTTATATCCATGTGGCGGCAAAGAAGCAGGCTGAGATATTGAAAGAAAAGCACCCAAGGAACAAGATGAGAATAATGCAGGTACAGGGGTAGTACAGTTTGTGGAGAGGGGTGTAAGCATTATAGGATAAGACTATAGATAACTGGAAGGAAATATAAATCATGAAGAATGACTTCGAATTACAAAAGTCTCTTGTCAAAAAATAGGTTATATGGTACAATGATGTCGTAGTAAAGGATAATTAGGAGTTATCCTTTGGGAAGGGATTAAAATCAATGGATAATGAATGATTAACATCAATCCTCCGTTATGATAGGAGAATGAAGTAAACTGTAGAAATGAATATACTAGCAATAGGGGAAGAAAATATGTTTTTTATCAATCGAGAATCTGAACGTGAAATTTTCAAAAACCATTATGAAAGAGCGATACAAAATAATAAAAATCAAGTTTATATTATTGAAGCAAATCATGGAATAGGAAAATCAGAATTTATTAGAGAAGTATTAAAAGATTTTTCATACCCCCTATTGGAGATTTTTCGTTCTGATGAGGATGATGAACTTTCGACATTCAGGAGAATGGTTCTGGAATTAGATAAAACAAGTGTTGAATACAGATATGATGATTTTAAAACATTTTATAGAAAAAAAGCCAATAACACTAAAGCCATTCAGATATTATTAAAGATTACTGCAATTTTTGGGCAGGCGTTGGCCAAAAACAAAGGTTTTGATATAGAACTTACTTCATTAATCGACAACCCTATCCAGTCTGAAAAATTCATATTAGATGCTCAAATAGAAAATTTATTTGAGTATTCCACCTATGTTTTAACTACAGTACATTTGCATATCGTTTTTCAGCATGCTTTCAGCATTGACTCTGGTTCTCTTGATTTACTAAGTAAACTAATTGGAAACACAAAAGGGAGTGTTTTTATATTCGAAAGCAATAACGATGAAAATAGTTCAAAAATAGAACGATATCTGCAAAATAATCGCAATATAATTCTAGAAAGATACCAATTAGGAAAATTATCAGATGATTGTATAGAAAAATATATTCAGCAATTATCATCTGATTTAAAATTGGAATCGGCTCACTTAGATTTAAGTATCCTTGAGAAAAGTATTGAAAAAGGAAATCTCACAGAAATTTTAAGTATCTTAAAAGATTTTAGTGACAGATTGCAAAAAGATACTTCGACTAAAATGAGAAGTACGAAAGAAATTCTCCAAAATCTATCAGATAAACAAAAGATTTTGCTGGTTTTAATTGGTTACGCAAATGGAAAATTAAACTGCACCGAATTAGGCGGCATACTAGAGAAATTAGGCACCCCACTTAGTGAGTCAGACATCAAGTTAAAATTAGATGAAAAAATAGTAGAACAAAATAAAGATTATATTTCGCTCACTCCTTTTGCTTATGAAATATTTAATATAAAAGATTATATGCAATTATTTAAATATGTGGTTGCCTCTGCTCTTATCCAAGATTTAAATCTGAAATTGAAACAAAATTATAACAATCGATATGTCGATGTTCTAGTTGAATATTATTTAAACAACAAACAATTTAATCAGTTGAAATCATTGTCCTCTCAGATTGGTCAAAGATTGCGGAAATTTAACATGCAGGCTGAGCGTATTGATTATTTTCAAAAATTCCACGCAATTCGCCATGAACTATGCGAAATTAGCAAGGAATTTTCAATAATTTTTGCTAAAATCGCATATGATGCAAATCTTTATTGCGAATCTAGAGATTTTATTGAATTATCAAATAACGAGGATGATGATACTGTTTTTATACAAGCTTTGGTTTTAAATCGGTGTGAAGATTTTATTGGTTCAAAAGATTATATAAGCTCAAAACTAGAGGAATTAGATAAACAATCTTCAATCTATTTTAATTTATCTTTAGTGCTTATGATGAATTTAATTCAATTAAATAAACGAGCTACGGCTGCAAGTATTTTTAATGACCTGAAGTCATATACACAGGAACGGCTTTACCCTTATCTAGTTAGATTATCTAATGTGTTTTATAGTGATTTTAAGGAGCGTTTAAAAGTGGTTGAATCCGTAACAAAAGATTTTTATAACGCTAAAGATGAATTTTCTGGTCTTCATGCTATATATCTTGCATACTTATACTCATTAACAGGGCAACCAGAACAAGCAGAAAAGTCCCTTTTAGAAGCTAGAGGCTTCTTTGGAAATAATTTAATATATAATCATATGATTCTTCATAATGAGGCTACGATTAAGTTTCATACTTGTAAGATTGACGAAGATATCCCAGCACTACTAAACAATGCCAAGATAACCGCATATGACGAATACGATCGGTTTGCTATTAATAATAATCTGCTTGTCTATTATATTATAAGAAAAGATATTTCAAAGTTAGAATGCCAAGAAATAGTCATAGAATTGGAGGAGATGCTTAAGCGTACAAAATTCAAACGATTTGTTGATAAAATCTATTATAACCTGTATCATTATTATATAAATATGTTTAATTATGAAAAAAGTGAGTGCTATAAAACAAAGTTATCCCAAGAAAACCTCAAATCTGATGACACTTATAAATATAAATTATTATATGAAACTTCTTGGAAATTGCCTATTAACATAAAATATCCAGACAAATAAGATATGAGACCTTGCATATATTAAAATTCCTATGATATTAAGATGCTGAATATTACAGTTCTCTTAATATCATAGAAATCCGTGGCTATATATTTTTTACACACATAAACAGTTTGTCTAACATATCCTTGTAACTATAACCGTTAATTTTAAATGTTCTAGGAACAACTGAGTCTGGATATAGTCCAGGATTTGCATTAATTTCAATTAAATAAAAATTAGAGTTTTTTACCCTGCCGTCAACCCTAATCAGTTTGTTAGGTGATAAACTATAATAAAGTTGTTTGATGTGATTAGTATCTTTTTCAGTTAAATACCTACTTTTTTTGAACTCAATTGAAATATTTTGTTTTATTTCAGAAGTATAAGCCTTATATGCAAAATTTTCTCTACTTGGGAAACAAAGTTCCACTTCTTCAAAAAATAAATTATCATTATTCCCAAATATCGTAATGGCAATCTCATTACCCTCGATATATTCTTCTATAAGGATGCCATCAAAGTCTTTAAATAATTGATGAACAAGATAGTCTGCTTGAACTATATTGGAAACAATAGAGTTTTGTGTAATGCCAATTGATTCAGACTCATAATTAGGCTTAATAATTACTGGATAATTGAAATCAGTTAGAAGTTCTATGCTGTAAGAATGTGGAAATACGAGCAAACTTTGAGGAGTTTTTATCCCAAAATTTTCAGCAAATTTATTTGTTATAAATTTATCTTGGCAGAGAACTTGAACATATGGATTTGCATTAAAATACTTAATATTGTAATTTTCACAAAAAGCAGGCACATTCATATTTCTGGTTCTGCTTTTATATCCAAAATCGAAATTCAATACAAAGTCATCTAAGTGATTACTTACATTTTCTTTGAATTTTTCAAAATTATCGTAAAAAATAATTTTTTCAGCAAATCCAGTAAAATTGTCTAACAAAATTGCTTTTAACTCAGAGTGGGTGTATTCTCTGTTATTACAAATTTTTGTATTAATGTTTTCATTGGGGTTTACATTTAATATTACTATTAATTTCATCTTTCCACCACCTGTTAATCATTCATTATCCATTGATTTTAATCCCTTCCCAAAGGATAACTCCTAATTATCCTTTACTAATTCCCTCTTGCGCTATCTTACCAGTCTGTTATAATAGTATTGAAAAATTACTTAAAACGTTTTTACGTGCCATAGGGGTTTATACATAAGTAATAAAACAATAATAAGACAAGGAGTGATAAGTTATGAAGAAGATGAAAAGATTTATGCCTGTAGTCATGATAACCATCGCGATTATGCTGGCTCTTCCACTTAGAACAGAGGCAGCTCCTAAATTGAGCAAGAAAAAGATTACTTTAACCGTGAAAAAGAGCACTACTCTTAATGTGAAGGGAAGCAATAAGAAAAAAATAAAATGGAAAACCTCCAATAAGAAAGTGGTTCAGGTTAAAAGGACGAGGAAATCTGGTACTGTGAAACTCGTAGCAAAGAAAAAAGGAACAGCTAAGGTTACCGCTACTGTGGGAGGGAAGAAACTCACCTGTAAGGTGACTGTGAAAGCAAAAAAGTCTGTGAAACCATCTGAGACACCGACTACTCCTAGCAAGCCTTCTGATAATCCTGTAAAGCCAAGTCAGCCGAGTAATCCGAATACTCCTAATAAACCATCGACCGGTGGCATAGAGGCTGGAATTAGGGAAGAGGTTGTTATCGGTAATGGTACACTCGATTATCCAGGGAAGGATGATAAATATTACTTCGGCTATACCGTAACAACAGAGGAAGCGAAAGAGTATTACGAGAACGGTGTTATACTGACTGGAGACGGAAACCCGACGGAACTGATTACTGGTATTGACGGCAAGAAATTGCATAATGGCGATACTTTGCTCAACTATGAGTCTCCACTAGATGACTACGATGATCCCGCTTATTATCGTAGAAGCGAAGTAATGTTTCCTGAGGGTGTATCTGTTGAACAAATTTCTTGGGAAATTACGAATAATAAGACTGCTGATGGTGAGCCGGCATTTGTCATACGGGCGTTCGAAGATTTTCAAGATGGCCATCCAGCAGTACAATGCTTTGGCTTACGCGAAGGGACAGCCAATCTTACTGTAAGCGCAAAGGACGATAACGGCAATGTTCTTTACTCTGTAACAGTGCATGTGGATAACCGTTATGTCAAACCAGAGTACCAAAAGTACTATGGCTGGCTTGAGGAGATGACCCATACACCTGTTGGCACGACTAAGTATGTTACTATTAATGATGAGAATATTCGTGTAGACGGCGCTCAGGGAGCTGATGATGTCGAGACACTGATGAATGTTGGCGCATGGATTGCTGACCATAAGATTCATACGGGCACCGGTCCTATGGGGGATGACCCTGCACATTTCTATAGAGACAGCTGTAAAGGTGGCGACTGTGGTGACCTCAACCAGGTTATTGCGGATGCAGCGACTGTGCTGGGACACACGGGATGGGAGACGCTGGTGCGTGGTGTGAATAACCAGATTGGGCATATAGCCACTAGTGCTGTTGTCGGCGATGTTTATTGCGAATTTGATGCTGGTGGAAGCGGAAGCAGTCCAGGGAGAGGGTTTAGCGGAGGCGCTTACTATAAAAAAGAGAATATTGTTAAAATTTACGATCGGTGTGTTTTTAAATGGAGAGAATTTGGGGTACCATACAATGTCATAGGTATAGATAAAGATGGATATCCTATAATAGATCTTAATTCATAACCTTACTACCTGTACGTTTCGAAGAGGGGCGTACAGGTATTTTGCTGTAATAGCTGTTCTGCAGGTGCAGATGGTGGGTTATCGCAGCATGAAACTTAGAATAAGTAAACCAAAGGAGTTTGTGTAAAATTTTATACATAATTGATAAGAATGAGTAGTAGCGAGCTTGGGTGTGTCCCAGGCTCGTTTTCTTACGCAAACATACTTTTGGTATGGCAAGTTTCAGTGGAGAAGAGAGGGGGAATGCCTATGCGAGAGGATGGGTGTAGCGGTAGACCTAATGCACCGCCTGCTGTTGATTGGTTGAGGATAATGAGACACAATTAACGGGAGGAAAGTGTATATGTTTAAGTTATTTAAGAGTATGGCCGCTATGTCCCTTGCGGCGGTGATAGCCGTCGCTTCCTGTATTGTCCATGTGAGCGCGTCCGCACCTGCTATAGCCATTGATTCTGTTGATGGAGACACGGAGTTTGGGACGGAGACAGAAGAGCGCGCGGAGCAGGGAACGGTCATTATTACCGCTGGGGATGGCGGGAGTGTAAGTGTGAAAGGTGAAGATGGCTCTACGCTTGTGAAGGCAGGCAGTGGTTCATCTGAGAGTGTGAAAGCAGCAGTTGGAAGCAGCATCAAGGTCATAGCTTTAGCGGATAAGGGGTACACAGTTGGGAGTTTCAGAAGAAGTGCATCCGGTCAAGGGGCTATGGATAGCCAGAATGGTGCGGGGCTTTCCAGGATGCGGAAAGAGTTTAGTGTTGTGAAGGGTACGCAGTTTATTGAAGTTTCCTTCAAGGAGAAGGCTGAGTCTGAGACTGAGGAGAGTCTCAGTAGCGAGGCTGAGACTGCTACTGAGACTATTGACCGGGAGATTACTCCCGCGGAGGAGGAGACTATTCCCGAGGAGACTGTCAGAGAGACTATCCAAGAGACTATCAAGGAGTCTCTCGAGGAAACTGCTTCCGAAGAGACCCTCAAGGAGACGGAACCGGCTGCTATCCCGGAGACGAATATTAGTGATATTTCACCGGAGGATGCCCGGGAAGCCGTTACAGATGTAGTGGCTGAGACTTACTTAAAGGAGAATGTAAGCGGGAAGTTTGTACCGAGTATTGACAAGATGGAACTCGCTTCCGGGATGGTAGTGAAGCAGACACTTGCTGACAGGGCGGTTACTGGAGATAATGCTACTATTGAAAGTGTAATGCTGAGCACTGATAAGGTCGAGAAATTGATTACACAGTTTGACTTTGCGGTTGCCCTTTATGACCTTTCGGACAGCAGCGATTATTATGTAGGGTATGCAAATACAATGCTGTACGATGCAGGGGCTAGTGTAAGCGACTGGGCGTTTGCAGAGAATAATAACAGCGGTGTGGGTCTGGATGGGTGTGTTTACGACAGGAGCACTGGTATTGCATACGTGCCGAAGAAGCTTACTATGAGGGAGGATGGCGCTGTCCTTGTTGGGTATGTACAGTTGCAACTCCTTCAGCTTATGGATTATGAGAGCGGAGAGAATGTAGAATCGGTGGCTGTCTCTAACAGCACGGTGGAGGATGAAAATTCCGTTTGCAGTGAAGCAGATGGGATTTTTGACTTTACCACAACGGTACAGGTGGGCGAGGATTTAGACACGGACACGATGGAAATAGCTGTCAATGGAGTGCCTATCAGTGAAGAAGAATACTGCTATGACAGTGAGAGCGGGGAGCTGGATATTTTGCGTTCCTCGGCGTCAGTCGGTACTGTTTCCATCCAGGCAGAAGAGGAAACTTTCTTTACAAAGATAAAGAAGTTCTTTAGCCCCTTTAAGGTAGCGGCAGCAAAACCATCGACCGCAGCATCCAGTACAGGTTCTGCTGTCGTTGAACTGGCTGACGGGGTTGGGGTTGGTTCCGTTATGCAGGGGACTTCTGATATTTTCTATTCTCCTACTGGCAGTGGTGCAGGCCTGGGGGACTCGTACTTGTTGGAGAGCGTGCCGACAGAAGCAGGTCTATTAGCGCTGGCAAACCGCATTATTAGCGGTACAGATGGACTGACTAGGGATACTGAACTATACAAAGCGAACGATGGGCTTGAGTTCTTCTGGGTTTTCCTTAGCTCGATTGAATTAAGCGGGGCTAATGAGGATAAACTGTCTTTTGGTAAATTGCCGGAAGATACGAGGGTAGCCTTGAAGTGTGCGCATGTAGGAACTACTCTTGTTGCAGGTTCCGGGACGATGATTCATGATTACAGCAGTATGCCTGAGGGAAGTAACCTTCCAGCCGGTGGCGACTATCGCAGGAATGCAGGAATTGCTGTCCGGGTTTTGTATGTCAATCGTGAGGGTTCTGAGCCTTATGCATTGCTTGGTGTTGTAACGACTAAGATGAACGACCAGACTGGCGTAGGCCTGGTGAAAGTCCGTATAGCTGAAGGAATGGGCAAGCTGAAGATTAAAAAAGTATCTGATAACTCAGCGAAGATTGAGAAGTATGGCGCTGATGCATACGACCGTTCTGCCGTATACGGTGTTTATGAGACGCAAGATGCGGCAAAGTCCAAGGATAAGGACAAACGTGTTACTATCCTGCGCACGAAACCCGACGGTTTTAGCAATAAGGTAGCCCTGGAACCTGGCAATTACTGGCTGCGTGAGATAAGTACTTCCGGCCAGGGATTTTTTGTCAGCGACGAAATAAAAAAGGTTGTAATCAGAGAGGGGGAGATAACTACGCTGTTTGATTCGTCCGGCCAGTGTAAGGAGCCTACCTGTGTCCCAATCCGGGTCCATAAGTCTATTTCGAATCCTGAGCTTATCCCAGGCGGTGTTGATTACAGCCAGGCAGTGTACGGCTTGTACTGGGACGCCGCGTGTACGGATGCTGTAGGCATGGGGGCTGATGGTAAGAATCCTGTTACGTTTACTCTGAAAGACAGTGGGTACAGCGACTGGGTATGGCTGAGCGATTCCAAGGATGTACAAAAGCGCAGACCGGGCGGATACGGGACTTATTATGTGAAGGAGATTTCTTCCCCGCCCGGGCTGGCTTTAGACGCCACAGTGCACGAGTTTAATATGGGCAAGGACACGCTGGATTTGACTATCGAGAGCCAGGAACCTATTCAGAGCCTGCCGGGGCTGAATGTAACAATTAAGAAAAAGGTAACAGAGACTCGCTCAAAGACTGGTAAGAGTACACAGGGGTGTATTTTCAAGGTCGAGTACTTCGCGAATTATGCGTGTACAGGGACTCCTGCAAGGGTGTGGTATTTTAAGAGTCAGACACTTAGGGACTCGAGCGACCCGTCTCTTTCTTTTGTCAGATTTGATGCACCATGGTTCGATCACGGTGATGCATTGTTTGTATACAATGGGAGGACTGTTATCCCTCTTGGGAGTATCCGGATTAGTGAGGAGACTGCCGCGCCGGGATTTAAGAAGACCGACCAGGTACTGACAGGAACCATTACAGTTCCGGAGGGCAATACGAGCCAGAGCGCTGTGATTACCCTGAATGGGACGACTGGTTTTGAGTGCGAACTGGATGTTCCGAATGATGTGAAATTCGCAGGGCTTGCCGTGCATAAAGTGGATAAGTGTGTATACGCATTCGGCGGGAATAGTATCCCAGAGGGCGGCGCAGAGCCTCAGGGAGACGCATCACTAGAGGGCGCAGTGTTTGCGGTTTATAACGCGAATGATTATGATGTGGTGAGGAAGGAGGATGGGGCGGAAGACTGCCCGTCTTTTGGTCCTGGTGCAGAGGTAGTCAGGATTGAGACTGATGAGTTCGGAGTTGCACGGACTCCAGTAGTACAAGAGGGGATTAAGACAAAGCAGGTTCTCCAGTCGGACAGCAGTTACCGCGTTGTTGAGATTGACCCATCTACCGGCATGAAGGTGAATGATGGCTTTGACGAAACGGTTAAGCTGCCGGATATTGAGGACTATGTATACGGCGAGGCAGGGGAGGAGCAGGGTACGCTTTTGTGTGAAGAGGATGTGAAACGCGGGGATGTGCAGATTCAGAAGTTTGACAAGGAGCTGCATAAGAGTGAAGCCATTGCCGGAAAAGACCACGGCATAGTCCCAGACGTTCCGAACCTGGAGGGGATTTCTTTTGAGATACGGAATGTGTCCCAAAAGCCAATCTTCTTATACGGCGACCCTGAGCAGCGTGTATCTAACGAGCCGGGCGATAATCTGTGTATGACAATCACTACCCACTGGAATCCGGAAGAGAACGCATACACCGCAGAGACAACCGGGAAAGCGCTCCCGTACGGGACGTACAGCATCCAGGAAGTCACCACGAACGAGACATACCTGTTGACTGACGGCTTGGCAAAAACCTTTGCGATACGGGAGGACGGCAGCATTGTGAAAGCAGACGGCGATGGCGAGAATCTGGTATTCGGGAACTATGTAATCCGTGAGGACCTTCTGTTTAATAAGATTGCAAATTTAAGCAGCCGCAGGCTCCAGACTGCATGGGCGCTTGAGAATACGGTGACTGGTGAGAAGCACGCTATAGTTACGGATAAGAACGGTGTATTCGATTCTTCCTCATCAAGAAACAAACACTCCTTTAGGACGAATGCAAATGACGCATTGCTGGAGTACGAGGACACTGACCATGTAATCACCGCAGATGAGATGGATGCAACTGCCGGCGTATGGTTTGGGCTTGCGGAGGACGAAAGTATCGCCCCAGCTGACGACAGGCTGAGGGCGCTCCCATACGGCTTCTATGAGTTAAGGGAACTGCGGTGCGAGGACAATGATGGCTTCGACCTGCAGACGATTTCCTTCTGGGTAGGCGGACGCAGGGCGAATGATTACAGTGACGCGCACGCAGTCATTGATTTAGGTACTATCACAGACCATAATAACCCGGCTATCACTACGACGGCATCCGGTAAGGGCACAGGCAAAGGCATTGCCAAGGCAGGGAAGGACACCGTGGTTATTGACACCGTCCACTGCACCGGGCTTGATAAAGGGAGCGTATACCGCCTCAGGGCAAGCATCCGAGATTATGAGGACGAGGGTTCTGCCTTTAAGGTGGATGGGCGTTTTGTGAGGGCTGAGAAAGAGTTTACTGCCACAGCGGCCAGTATGGATGTGGAGGTAGAGCTTGCCTTCGACGCCACGGAATACGCAGGATCCGTAGGCGTAGTCTACGAGGAGCTTTATAAGGGCGATGTAAAGGTGTGTGAGCACACGGATATTGATGATGAGGAGCAGAGGGTTATTTTCCCAGGGCTGCAGACAACAGCCGTGTGCGAGGAGACAGGAAATGGCATCGGCGTTATCCGTGATGGGAAGATTGTGATTAAGGATACTGTAGCGTATGAGGGACTGATTCCGGGCAAGGAAGCGGTAATAAGGGGTTCTATCTATGATAAGAGTACAGGGAGTTTAGTAGGGGAGAGTGTCGAGCAGGTATTCACCCCGGATAAAGCAAGCGGTACTCTGGAGCTGGTATTTGAGATCCAGGCAGAGAGCATTGCGGGCGCTGAGCTTGTAGCCTTTGAGAAGCTGTACTATGGCGAGGTAGAGATTGCCGACCATTCCGACCCCGAAGATGAGGGACAGACAGTTTCATTCCCATCCATTAGGACTACGGCGAAGGATGGGACGACAGGGACGAACGAAGGGTTTGCGGGCAAGGAAGCAGTAATTGTGGATACAGTGGAGTACGTAGACCTGAAGCCTGGGATTGAGGTTACCGTCCGTGGAACACTTATAGACAAGGAGACTGGCAGCCCAGTAGAGGTTGACGGCAAGCCTGTTACCGCTGAGAAAACATTCGTAGCTGATGAAAAGAACGGCGCCGTGGATGTAGAGTTTGCATTTGATGCAAGCGGCCTCGCAGGCAGGAGTTTAGTAGTCTTCGAGACACTGTACTACGGCGACACAGAGATTGCCTCCCATGCAGATGTAAGCGACGAGGGACAGACTATCCATTACCCAGATGTAAAGACAAACGCAGTTGATAAGGACACAGGGCTTCATGATGCTTTAGCAAAAGAGAAGGTGACTATCACCGACCGGGTAGCCCTTAAGAACCTTACCGTCGGGAAGACGTACGTGGTGAGCGGGACGCTGATGGATAAGGAAACAGGGGAGCCGCTGATTGCAGATGGCGAGAAAGTAACCGCAGAGAAAGAGTTTGTTGCGGAAGCGAAGGATGTGTCCGTCGAGCTGGAATTTGTCTTTAACGCATCGGCGCTGGCAGGCAAGACAGTTGTTGCTTTCGAAGACCTACACCAGGACGGCAAGTTGGTCGGAACCCACACAGATTTAGAATCGAAAGAACAGACTGTTTATTTCCCCAAGGTTGGGACAAAGGCAATTGATAAAGAGAGCGGGCTTAATGAGGGCGCCGCCGGGAAGAAGACTGTAATTGTCGACACAGTTGCTTATAGCAATCTGGAGCCGGGGGCATCCTACAGCTTGAAGGGCGTCCTGATGGATAAAGCCAGCGGGAGAGAGTTTTTCAATAATGGTAAGGCAGTAACTTCGGAACTGAATTTCACTGTCCCTGCTTCCAAAGAGGACAGGACTTCCGGGACTATTGACCTGGAGTTCGTATTTGATTCCTCAGAACTGAAGGGCAAGGAAGTGGTAGTATTTGAGCGCCTGTACCGAGAGGGTAAAGAGGTTGCTGTGCACACGGATATTGAGGATGAGGGGCAGACAGTTCATTATCCAGGCCTGAAGACAACAGCCACGGATAAGATTACCGGGACGCATGAGCAGCTTGCGGATAAGAAAGCCACGATTGTTGATGTAGTGAAGTACAGCGGCTTAACGCCCGGCAAGGAGTATGTGATGAAAGGTGTCCTTATGGATAAGTCCACGAAGAAGCCACTGGGTGTGGACGGTGCAGCAGCCGAGAAGAAATTTACGCCAAAGAAAGCGGATGGGGAGATTACGCTTGAGTTCACTTTTGATTCGTCTGTATTGGAAGGAAAGACATTGGTTGTGTTTGAAGATTTGTACCGTGACGGGAAGCTAGTCGGAGTGCATGAGAACTTAGAGGACAAAGACCAGAGTGTGAATGTCTTAAAGATTAAGACCGAAGCGAAAGACGGCAGCACAAAGAGTGGTACGCTGACGATTGGTGAGAAAGTAACGGTGGTGGACACTGTATCCTACAATGGATTGTCCAAAGGGAAGAAGTACCGCCTGAAAGGCACTTTGTATGATAAGGAGACAGGTAAGCCGCTGGAGATTGGCGGGAAAGGCGTAACGGCTGAAAGCTCATTCAGGGCGAAGTCCGCAAAGGGCACAGCCGAGGTAACCTTTAGCCTGGATACCAGGGAGCTGGCAGGAAAGACGCTTGTAGTGTTTGAGGAGCTGTATGACAGCAAGGACAAGCTTATTGCAGCGCATAAGGATTTAAGGGATAAGGCACAGACAGTGACTGTCCCGACAAGTGTAGTACAGACGATATCGCCAAAGACTGGTGATGAAACGGGTATAGTAGAGCATTTGGCGTCTATACTTTTTGCATTAGTGCTTCTTATTGTGTGCTGGCGTGCTACCAGGAGTTTGGGTAAATGGCTGTGATGAAGAGTGAGTAATCAAGAGTGTGCAGGTGAGAATCCTGCACACTCTTTTAGATGGATAATAATAGTTCTAGTGGGAGGTGTTTTCTTTATGGGAGATGTTATAGCCATCGCTTCCGGAAAAGGCGGCGTTGGGAAGACTCTGTTTACCGCGAATGCCGGGGCAGCATTGGCGTCTTTAAAAAAGAGTGTGGCGCTGGTGGATGCGGATATAGGTTTACGTAACCTTGACCTGGTAATGGGAATGGAGTCCAGGGTTAAGTACACATCAGCGGATGTGGCTGAGGGGAAAGTTAAACTGAAACATGCTTTAATCCGGGACAGCCGCTATTCTAATTTGTATGTGTTGCCAGCCCCACAGCAGAAAAACTGCACAAACCTGCGTGATGGGGGATTCCAGAGGATAACTGCAAAGCTGGCAAAAGTATTTGACTATGTGCTTATAGACTGCCCCGCAGGGATTGAAAATGGTTTTTCAGATGCGGCAGCCTGCGCTGAGAAGATAATTATTGTTACACTTCCTGAGATTACTGCTGTGCGGGACGCCGACCGCGTGGCGAAACTTTTGCGGAAGTCCGGCAAGCGTGACCTGTCATTGGTGGTAAACCGTATTAATTATCAGTATGTTAAGGAAGGCATCATGTTTAGCGGAAACGATGTGTCAAAGTCACTGGGCCTCCCCTTGCTGGGAGTGATACCGGACGACTACAGCGCAGCGCTGGCTTTAGGGAAAGGCGAGCTGCTTGATAAGGGGTGGCTGGGCGGTACGATACTGGACACGGCACGGAGAATTACAGGCAATGATGTCCCGCTAAGGACAGACAATAATGCTGCTGTCAACGCAAAGGGGAAATTCTCTTTGTTCAATGGAAAAAAGTGGTTTCCCCGGTGACCTGCGAACCATTGTGCTCCGGGGATGTTTTTATAAATAAGTACCTGGTTGGGTGTTAACAGCTCCCCACTGGGTTTAGGTAATCTGCCAGTTTAGCGCAGATGTACCTTGTGAGGACACAGCTAACGTGCAATGAGTTAGCATTCTTTCATCGTTTAAATACGAAGACTGTACAGCAGCACGCGGAGGGGACAGTGGAAAGCTGTCTCCTTATCTTGCTAGTGTTCTTTATTTTTAGGAAAAGGAGATAATTATGTTGATTCAGAATACTTATGGGGCCGGTTACCAGCAGAATGGTACACGCCTTATTATCAGAGAAAACGAAACTAGAATCGAGAGAGGAATGTTCGCAGATGCAGGCTGGATTGAAAAGGTTGTTATTAAAAGCCCGTGTATCGAGATAGGGATGGGAGCCTTTCATGGATGCAGGAATCTGAAAGAGGTTGTTATAGAGGGGGAATGCAGCTCCATAGGCGTAGAAGCATTCAAAGGCTGCGTTGGACTAAGAAAGTTTAGTGCAAAGCAAGGGATTCAGAAGATTGGGTATGCTGCATTTCACGGCTGTATTTTGCTTGAGAGCCTGGAAGGAATAGACCGGGTAGAAAAGCTGGGTGCAATGTCATTCTACGGGTGTGTGAAGCTGGGGCCTGTGTTAACATTTAACAGTTGCAGGTCAATTGAGGAAGGAAGCTTTCTGGAGTGTGAAGATTTAGTGTGCTTAAGGATACCAGGGAGCTGTGAATTTACAATTTCGGATGGCGCTTCATACGCATCTTATGATGTGATGCATGTGGACCCTGGGTGCACAGTAGAGCGCATAGAGGAGACATTTAGTAAGTTTATGAATCCTCCCTTTGAAAGGCTCGTGGAATGCAAGGCATTCGGTGAGATGGGATGAGACAGTCTGGCTCTTTTTATAGAAAATTCAGTTATAGTAACCCCATTGCGCTTTTTATGCTTGGGGCTCTTTTTATGCTAGCTGCAAACCTGCTTGGCTCGAAGGCGGTTGCGTTCCTTGGGATACTTATTATTGTAACAGGGGTATTCCTCATTGGTAATTTAGCGCTGAAGCGTGGGAGGAGGCGCCCTTTATCTGCATGGCAGCGACGGAAGCAGAGTGCATACTGTGGACGCCAGTACGGCAGGAATAGGACTGTCGCATACAGACACAAGCCACAGTACACTAATAGGGCGCATAGGAATGATACTGTTGCCGACTATGTAATAGCGCCAAGGAGACAGACTGAGGGGTTGAGCCAGCCAGCGATGGTGAGGCAGCCTGAGGCAGAGAGAATGCGGGCAACGGACAGGGTTGTGTGCAGCGAGGGCACTAGCAAAACAAGGACAGTGGACAGGGAGTACGCATACTTCCAGATGCTGCTGGACAGGACAGTATACAATCTGGCAGATATGCAGAGAGTACGGCAGCTCGTTAATGCAGATAAGTTTAAAGACTTTTATCGGTTCAGGTTAGAGCATATTATCGACGACCAGATAGAATACAATACTCTATTCTCAAGGGTGAACGGTTATGTGATTCCACGCAATTACGTAACAAAGGCCTTTAGGACGCAGGACGGAATGGGAATGAATCTCGTCCTTTTTAATGGGGAGAAAGCTGTACTCCATTTTAAGAAAAATCTTTCAGAACGCGAGTTAGAGAACTTGATACTGTATCTAGGTGAGCTTTACCCTGATATGGAGTATCTGGAGAGTGGCGGAAGCGACTGGTATGTGAAGAACGCGCGGAAGATGTTTAAGCAGGCCGTGTGGGAGAGCAAAGGCGCAGATTATGACGGAATCGACCGGATTATTGCGGGATGGGATATGGAGCATTTGCTCGGAAAAGTGGGTTATGATAGACGTCCTCCAAGTGAGGAGAGCTATGATAAATACAATAATGTAATAGAGTGCAGAGCATTCGGAAAGTGAGGATACCATGAAAAGAAAAGTAGTAACAGCAGTAACAGTGACAGCGGCATTTTGCCTTATGGCTATGCCGGTATCGGCAAGCGGGGAAACTGTTTTTAGTGAGGATTCTGTTATAAGCAGCATGGCAGAGTCTATGGACACTGATGTATACCTTGGTGGTGAGACTGAGGTGGCTGACGTCCGGATTATGAATATTACAGTGTCGCCTAAAGCGACTATTTCTGCAACAGAAGATGGAAGTGAGAAGAACATCAGTGAGGCGGCTGGCGCGGAGACTGCAACGCTCCCAAAGACAGGAGATTTTTCTTTCTTCGAGAGGGTGAAGACGTTCCTCAGTAATCTCTTTTATGGGAAATGATGCGGAGGCGTGTGATAGTTGTGGCAGTGGCATTAGCTTTAGGGCTAGCCGCTACCACAATGCTCAAGAAGAAAACCACAATTTATGATAATGGAATTGTGAGCATGGAAGTCAAGGATACTACACAGCTAGAGGATGGTATGCATGACGGCGGAAAGCTTACCGTGGAAAGCGGATGCTCTTTCTTGGAGATAAAGCAGAGCAGTATTCATGATGCAGAGGCATACTTAAAGAATGCGAGGGATGCTCTTGATAAAGTGGGCGAAATTGATGATTTCCGGATACAGTACAGAGCCGGGAACCCAGTATTATACCAATCTGTGTTTTACTACAGACATGGCAGTATGCATGGAGAGTACCGGATGAAGATTTTAACCAATAGCGATAAGCAGATAATTGCTGTCGCATACTGTGCAGATGGTGATGATAGCGGTGAAGTTATAGGGTTATACAATTCCATTAGAATGGCGGAAGGAGGTCTCGACATTGAAGATTAAAAAAACACTCCTGGATTTCGTGGCAGGTGTATCTGCTAATCTAGCAATCCTGATAGTATTTATCCCTGTAGTGTTATTTATTGTCTATCAGTTACACCCATTCGCGGTATCCTTTAGCAGGGAACCATGCGGATTTTTGAGTACTACCGGTTATGATTGTGTTGGATGCGGAGGTACGCGTGCAGTAAGGTACTTACTTAAAGGTGATGTAATAAACTCTTTTGTGAGTAATTGTTTCCCACTGCTTCTGTATGCAGCATCCGTAGTATACCTGGTGATAAATAGATACTGTGGCTCTGATGGAAGGGCTGTGTGTTCTGGGTGGAAGCTTTGCCTGTTTGTTATAAATGCTGTCTTTTTCCAGAAATTCTTAAAGAATTATGGGGTAACTGTGTCATGCCTGTCACTGGGAATGGCAATTTTGCCAGTCCTGGCGATTATTGAAGAATGCAGGGCTAAGCGCAGGACTATGCTGCTTATAGTGTGTTTGACTGCATTAGGCTTGGTTATGCTTGCAGATTCTTTTCTTTATGGGCAGCCTTATGAGTTTGCCACAGTGTTGGCAATGTGCATAGTGAACCTTATTATTCTGGTACTTGTAACTCTGTTAGCACTCCTGTATAGGTGATGTTTATGTTTGCGTATAACAAATATTGCGATGCAGTAGATTTAACAGGGAATGAGCCGCTTGGGGTATTAAATGTAATAAAGACCCGGAGACTATGCAGGGAAAATAAAAAGCTTTTAAATTTCATTCTAGAACACAGAGGTTCTACCGTTTTGCATGTGCTGTGTTCAGGCCTTGGCGGAACTGCGTTTGAGCCGGGCATCCCGCCGATGGGTGAGACAATTGCGACGGTAGAGGCATTAGTGGACGCTGGGTTCTCACCGTACCATGTTGTACTGTGTTTAGCCCCGATACTTATGAACAGTAAGGGCTGGGAGTGGGTTAGGCGGACGCTTGACAGCTTCCAGGATACAGGGATTATGCGTGTCCGGTACAGTATGCTCAGGATGGATGCCGATAAGGAAGAAAGATTCCGCCAGAGGTTCAGGAGAGTACCGCTAATTGAGATGAACCAGGATAGGGCGTCGGAAGAGTTGCATAGGGTTCTTGAGGACTTTAGCATTTACACCTTCGAACCAACGTATGGGGAACAAAGAGTACCTGTAGTGAGTATAAAGGACCTGCATGTGATTGGAATCCGCTCCAGCGGGATAATAACAGACGAGAGAGGGAGTCTCCCATACCGTGTCATAGGCGGGAAAGGGAAGCAGTGTGTAGCAAATTGCGTTTATTGTGAGGAGGGCTGTTTTGATGATTAGAGATAGCGTAAGGCTGAGTGTATCTTTTGCTGTAATGATTGGCGCAGTTCTCCTTGTATTTTTTTACCATGGGAGAACGAGCAATTCTTATGAGAGGGATGACCGTATTATCACGGCAGAGGCGGAGTTCCTCGGAGATATGCTTAAGGAGAAGAGGACGATGGCAGTGACACAGCTGAGTATGCTCAATCAGAGCATCGACAGTATGCTAGGGCAGCTGCTTGATGACAACGGTGACACAGACTTAATCCAGTGGATTTATTCAGATATTGAGATTGAGAAACTGCGTGGCCAGGATGCATACTGCGTTACTGTTTCTTATAAGGAGAATGATGCACAGGAATTATTTGTAGATAATGCAATTCCTGTGATTATTAAGGACGCTGGCATTTTATCTTCGAATGATGATAGTACAAAGGTACAGAAAATTTGCGAATACTTAAAAGATAATTACAGCTACGATAGCAGCCTGGAGTGTGACACAGTGTATCGGCTACTAGAAGAGAAAAAGTTTACATGTCAGTCGATTAGTATTTTGATTTACAAGATACTAAGGAGGATTGGCGTGAAATGCAGGATTGCGGCTGGATACTACCGTAGCAGCCCGCACGGCTGGGTACAGGTATTGAAAGAAAGGAAATGGAGGAATTTAGACTTTACGGCATGGGCGGACACAGGAGAGTTTTTCCTTGTCACCGATAAGGAGAACTATGGGCACACCCTTGCAGAACAGTATCAATTCCGTGTGTGTAGATAGAGGAGGTTATTATGGATTTGTTGAAAACTGTATACAAAGTTGCCGTGTTTCATGAGGACTATTTTATTATCTCGTGCGTGTTTTATTTGTTTCTTGCTATGCTTGTGGTTTCTGCATTTAGCACCTACAGGCAGAGAAATAAAGTGGTTAAGGAGGACGGGAGTCTTTCGGAAAATGGCTTGAAGAGACTGAAAGTGGCTCTGGCTAAAGATGATATAGAATGGGAACTGGAAGAGAAGAGGGCATACGTAAGGGAGCTATCAGATGGGTCATTGAGTGTAGGCAGCAGTGTTGAACAGGATGGTGACGCTGATGGGATTAGTGAAGAGATGAGTATAGGGGCGGGTATAGAGGAGACTGTAGAGGCATCCGATGAAGCGCCGGAGGAGCCTGAGTTTGAGGATTCCGATGAAGCGCCGGAGGAACCTGAGTTTGAGGATTCCGATGATTTCCTCCAGATACGTTATGTTTCCGCCGATGTGCAGTCGATTGATTTTAATGATGCAGGGGAGGCAAAGGTATTCCCTTACCAGGTTGCGGTTAATGGGACTGTTATAGGGAAAGGAAAGGATGTACCATTTAGCAAAGGCGATGTAATTGAAGTGAATACTGGCGTAAAGCTAAAGGTTCCGCATGGGGCAAGCGTGGAGGCGTATGGCTGGGAATGGGACAACAGGCTCACGCCTACTAAGATGCCATGCATTGGGGATGACGGGATACTCCACGTTATTTTCGAATGGCAGGCAACAACGGATGGGACTGCCAACTGTGACAGGTGTATAGGAATGATTAAATTATAATTGTAGTGCATTTGTGTGTCAAAGCGCAGATGCATTTTTTTATGTGAGGTAAAGCTATGTTTTATCAACGGAATGGATGTAAATTTATTTATGTTGTCACTGGGAATGCGTATAGTTTAGAAGAGCTGGAACTCGCTGTCAGCCGTATTTGCTCAAGCGCTATGATTGAATGGACAATAAAGATGGAAAGCCTGGCGTCTAGAGGTAAAGCCTCCGCCATGCGCATTATAACCGATTCTAAGGGTTTGCCTTCTGCATTATTCTTACGGCTTTGCCCGACTGACTTGTATGCCGCACTGACTTACCGTGTGGGCGGGGACACAATAGCAATGGTAAAATACGCAGGAGTACAGACGTTCAGCAAGGGCGAGGATGCATCCGACGCCTATGATAGTTTTGTACGTGAAGAGGCCCGGTATCTGTACGCCCCCGGGGAATATGGCATACCAGATGACATTTGCGATAATTATTATCACAGTTAATAGGAGGGCATGTTATGCGTTATCGAATGCCAAGAGTAGCAGCTACGGGTGTTGTGGTGTGTATTGGCGCCGCTAGTTTCCTTGATTCTGGGGATACGTGTAGCTTGCTGCAGAATAAATTTAATGTTTATGCTGATAAAGCTTCTGTGGCAGAGCAGACGGTGGACCGTTTTGTAAAGGACGTAGCGATACGCGACATGCGGATTGAAGCAGAACTGCAGGGAATCAGGGAGCAAAAGAAAAAGGAGCAGGATTCAGCGGAGAGCAAGGAAAGGAAGCTTAAGGAGATAAGGAAGAAGCAGAGGAAAGCTTTAGACTCCAACGGTTACTATAAAAAGTATAAACAGAAGAAAAAGGCAAATGCCGATACTGTGGGATGGCTTAGCATCAGCAATACGAGTATTGATTACCCTGTTATGTATGCAGAAAACGACTTCTATCTAAACCATAATTCTGATAAAGAAGAGGACAGTAATGGCGCCATCTACCTTAGCGGCAATCAGGGTAACTGGGGCAAGGTCAATTTAGTGAACGGGCATAATATGAAATCAGGCAAGATGTTTGGACCGCTGGATAAGTTTAAGGATGAGGATTATTGTACGGCTCACAGGGATGTTGTGCTTGCGCGCAAAGGCGAGGTAGGGCTGTATAGGGTATTCTCAGTTTTCCTGGCAGATGCGCGGAACGAGCCAGTATCTTTTAGCGAAGAAAAGGAAGGACAGAAGTACCAGGATTTTTTAAGGACTCTTAGCAACCGGTCGCTCTTTAACCTTGATTATGATGCTGAGGCTGATGATATTATTATTTTGAACACATGCTCTTATGAGTATTCGGAAGCGCACCTGCTAGTCTGCGCTTATAAATTAAGTGAATAGGAGTAAATTTATGACACTAGAAGATATGAGGGCATCTGATAGGTATGCCGACCTTTTTATACTCGCCAGATACTTTTACCGTATTGGCGAGCCAATTATGGATGATTATGAATACGAAGAGTTATTGCTTAATGTAAGGAAGTGCTGCAGCCAGCAGATATCTGATTATCTGGACAGGACTTATGATGATGACCCGATACCATTAAAGCTGCTGAATGAGATTGGCGTGGAGCCGATAAGCATTAAGCACGATGACAGCCGGGAAAGGCTGTTCCAGTATTTAAACTCAGAGAAGTCACTAAGCATCGATTCAGTAACTTCTTATGGGGAGGCTTATACTTTCTTTAGCAAGTACCGGGAAGAGAAGAAAGACCTGATGGTTTCTCTGAAGATGGATGGGGATAATGTGAAAACTTTATACCTGGACGGGAATCTTGAGCTTTCACTTTCACGCGGGCGTAATGCGGGAATTTCCTTTGACTTTACGGATACGGTTAAACGTGTGTTCCCCAATAGCATCATGAGCGTACCGCATGAATTGCGCATCTATGCAGAAGCATACGTGGAAGAGGATTACTTGGAGACTCTCCGTAGAAAATACAACCCCAATGGGTATAAAACTTGCAAATCTGCAGCTATCTCCCTGCTGAGGGTACAGCATTCCAAGGAGGACTATGAGCATCTGCGTATCATAGTACATGGAATAGACGGCCTTGGAAGCAGTGTTTCTGAGGATTTCCAGGAAGCCGAGCAGAAAGGATTTAGCGTAGTCGAGCATAAACTTGTGCCATGGGAGGATATTCCAGTGGATAAAACACAGTTCCGGGAATGGCTGAAGCGGGAGGTCTTTGATTATTTTGAGCAAAAGACAGATGGCGTCCCAAGTGATGGGATTGTTGTCGAAGTAAATGATAAAACTTATACAGGGATAACCGCAGGGCAGTATTCGAGCAGGCAGTTAGCTTTAAAGTTTGAACAATGGGCCTTTAAGGTGTACAAGGGGATTATAGAGGATATTATCTGGGAGCAGAAACGAGTTTTAGCATCCTGCCGTATACGGATAAAACCGATGCGTACCGATGACGGGTGCTCAGCAAACTGGATTAATGCATTCAATTTTTCAATTGTTGTCAATGAAGGACTGGATAAAGGGAGTGAAGTGTACTATGTAAGGAACAGCGGCGCGGTGAATGTTCTAGTGTATGGGGTGGAATTGGACAGACTGCTTGGGAGGTGAGCGCTATGGAGCAGATTGATAATTTGATTGCTGAATTGAATGGGCTTTCTGTACATAATCCATTATACTTGCTTAAGATTAATACTTTGATAAGCTTACTGCGGCAGGAGTCTGAGTCCAAGAACGCAAGGGCTAGCTACTACCGTAAAATCCTTATGTATCACAGGAATAAATACAAAGATCTGAAATTTTCTGTGATAGATATTGTGAACCGTGTAATCCGGCAGTACTCGGAATCTGCTTCCTCATTAGACTTGCCACTGAATGAGTACTTCGAGTGCCGCAAGCAGCTGTGCATTGCTTACAAGAAATTGTATGTAGAAGAGATGGACACACCTGAAACAGTCCGTAAGTTTCTAGCAGAGAAGCTCCAGGCAATAAATGGACTTGCTTGCGACAACCAGAAGTTTTGGGACGATAACTTTTATCTCACTATTTTCGTAAGTGAGGCTAAGCGGTGCGGGTTACTGCAGATGGATGTATGCAAGAATGAGCTGTCAAGATTCATACAGCTAAAAAAGCTTGCAATCAAGTTTAAATGCGAAATGTTCAATAGCATAGATCAAGACCTCATGAAGTGCTTTGGTGATAATGTTGTTATTTATGACCAGCTTGATGTTGAGAAGTTAAAAGCCTTGTACTGCTTTGTTACTGGCAACCCAATGACAGCGGCCGTTAATAGCTTTATGGAAAAGATTTATTCGGAAGACAACCCATTGCGAATCAGGGCAGACGGGAGGGACAATGTCATTATTAATTTCATGTCCTATGTACATGGGATGGAGTTACCAGAGAATAATGTGCATCTTGTAAATTGCATTTATAATGATGAGCGTGTAATAGAGTATCTCCCGGCGCAGACAAAAAACAGGATAAGGTTTTTCCTTTATAATACGCTAAAGGCTGTGAGTGATGAAGCACTACAGTCTTTCGTAATGAATTATGTGCACGGCCAGGTTATGGAGACAGGTGGCAATACTGCTGATATTTTCCGGAAATGCCTGGGCGGCGATGAAGTATTTGCGGAGAGCCTTGAGACTATTATTGCCAGGGTTGACAGTGTTTTAAAAAAGAGGAGGGGTATGAATGGGCATGTTACGAGTGAGGAGAAAGGATAAACGTGAAATCCCAATCACCCAGATTGACGAGGTTGAGAGCATTCAGATATTTAGCACGTTGACAAGGGAAGGTGATAGAGAGCACGGTATGGGTGATAGCCATGGAGACTGTGCAGAGATTGGTACTATGAATTTGTTCGGGGGTGGTGATAATGACCGTGTTACTTAATAGTAATGGCGCTACATACAGGGTAGAGGGAGAGCCTGATATTTATGTTAAGGATACTGATTTCCAGCGCATAGTAAACTCCCCGGCCGTTGTGCGTTGTATTCTGGAGAGGCTGGGGAAGCCAGCTGTCATCATCGAGAATTTAGGAAACGAAGTAGCAAACGGTGTTTATGATAATTACATTCCTATGGAAAACGAGGAGTTGGCGATGGAATATGGTGAAAATAGGGGGCTTGGTTTTTATGCAAAAATTTGATGATCTGGCTAGTGTATTTCAGAACACCACCCAGCAGAAGCCTGATGAGCAGTTAATACTGCTATGCCGTGTAGGTAAGATGTATGAACTTCCAATCGAGAAAGTAGCAGCTGCCTATAAGTGGATGCTTCTTCATGGGGATTATGGGGAGGATTACAGGTTACTGCGAAGTGGCATGTCAGACCTCTATGGCGCTGATTTTATAGAGAGGATGGAGGAGAAATATGGGAAGTGATATTATGGCGAACAGGCAGAAGAGCCTATTTAACAATATGATTACCCAGCAGCTTCCACAATTGCTAAGTGACTATTCCGGCACAGATTTAGGGGACTTCCGCATTGATTTTGAGATGTTCCCTTTTTCGTCACGTGACGCCATTGAGAAAAATGGCACATTATGCGCTACAGTGAGGGCTGCTTGTACCGTTACCAGAAAAGCAACAGGAGAGAGTCATTGCTTCAATATTGATTTGTTGGATGTTCCTGTCTACACGGAAGCAGGCTTTAAGATTAAGAATAATTATATGCAGATTCTGGATTTATACAGCCGTACTACTGGTTGGAGTTTTTCCAGTGATTATTCTGATGGCGTGAATGATGATAAAAAGCAAGATTTTGATAAGCGGACAGCATCTTTAGTTGCTGTGGGAAAATCCTCAATAAAATTTTGTTATCAGAAGACCGGTGGTATTATCGTAAGGGTTAAGAACAAAGCTGTGCCTGTCAAGACATTCTTTAGGGCGCTATCGAATGTGTCCGGGGATGAACTTATTGAAATGTTTGGAATTGAGAATCCATTTATTGTGGATGCTTTATTATCCAGCAAGTCTAGTACTGGGAGGATTGCGGATAACCACAGCCGGACTGAATGTATTGATTTTGTGTATAATATACTGCGCGGTGACTCGAAGCAGTCTGATGTTATAAAGAATACTTCTGTAAAACAGCAGGCGATTCAGGATGTATACTTTAACCAAAAGTATTTAAACCTCGGTAGAAATTACAGTGACAGGTTACAGCGTTCCATGTCTTTCCTGCTGAATGCTGAGGGGAAAGAGCTGGCAGAGGACGTCGTTTTAGAAGGGAGTGTCCTGCTTCCGCAAGGAACGATTCTGTCAAGCGATAAGCTGGTTGAACTGGATAACCGTCCTATAAATCAGATAGCGGTTAAATCCAAAGGAAAGATCTTTTATTTAAGGAAATTTTCAAGCTTCACATTCCGTGTGCTTGGTTACTCACTTTCAGAAGAATACTGCGGAATCCAGCCTGGAAAGAAATTAACACTATCAGATTTGGTAATACTGAACCAGTCCGAGTTAGACACCGTGAAGGTGCTGGATGGCTCAGGCAATACCAGGATAGTTAGGCGGCGTGTGCGGCCCAGGGTACTGGCAATGGAGGATCTGTATACAGTATTTAACCTTTATGCCAACCTCCTGAATGGGTATGACGTTTATGATAATCCCTATGAATTGACGAATAGGGTAGTGACCCCATTTAATAAAAAGATAGTCGAGATAATTGAGCGCAATTTGATTAAGTATATTGGCCTCCTGGATAGGAACCTGAAGAAACTTAGTGAAGACGAATTTCTTTATGCGAAGATTGCAAAGACAACCTTCCAGCTCGATGAATTTATTAAAGAAGCTGCGAACCCTGAAGATTCTGAAGCACAAATGTCGGACCTTAATAATGGGCTGCATTATATTAGCAAATGCTATAAGGTGACTACGGATGTGAGGTCATCTGAGGCGACAGAGAAACTGCGCAGGGTGCAGGACTTGCAGCTTGGCAGGACGGATTCCATTGATTCACCGGAATCCAATAAGATTGGTTTAGTGCACCAGAGAACCCTTTTAGCAAAGGAGACTGATGAGGGCTATTTAACCGTGCCATACCTCCGCGTGAAGGATGGCATCGTTATGGATAAGCAGCCAGTTTATTTAAGCGCCCAGGAGGAAATTGGGAATTATATTGCTGAATGGGATGAAGAGTTTTTCCAGGAGGATGAATCTGGTTCACGTGTGCTAAAGCCACGCATTAAAGCAAGGTATAATGGGAGCGTTGTTACCATAGAGACAAAGCGAGTGACATTAAAGGAGTACACGCAGATACAGAATATGTCGCCTGCACGTTCAACGATTCCATTTATGGGGAACTCTAATGCAAAAAGGCTTCTAATGGCCTGTAACCACCAAAAGCAGGCGGTTCCTGTAATTAAAGCACAAAGGCCAGTTGTCGGCACTGGGTGCGAGGCGATGTTGCCACTTGGGAATTACAGAGCAACCAGCGTGCTGCAAGATTATTATGAATCTACTGCCAGCATTTACCCAGGAATAAAGGAGTATAAGGATGTTATTCTTAATGGCAGTCTGTCCATAGATAAGGATGGGATACAGGAGCAGGAGAAAACCCGGCATGTAAAATTGATTGTGAACGAAGCAAAACAACTGGCACAGAATGGGAAGATTCAGTGTGATTACACGACTACAATCAGTATCCCATTCATGCAGAAAACCTCTGAAAAATCAGTATTCTCCTTTAGGATACATCCTGCAAAAGACGGAGTGTACCGTGGGGATGCTATAATTGCTTCTGATATTTCTTTCTACCCTTTAGCGGACAGGAAAGTGAATACAGTTGGGGACTATGGCGGTCTGGAGATGGATAAGGGCAGCGCAGAGCAGTCATACGGCCCAGGCGTCAATCTCGTAGTTGGGTATAAGACATACGAAACGTCTACCATAGATGATGCTATCTGCATTTCCTCAAAGCTGGTATACGACGAGACATTGACTTCAATCACCATGGTGTCTAAGACCGTTGAGCTAAGACAGCGTTCAGATAAGACTGAATCTTTTGGACTGCCGAGGGAACACGATTTTAAGAAATATAAACTGGATTACAGGGGTCTGGCCGCAGTAGGTGCAATGTTGAACCCGGGTGACGCCTATGCCTGCGTCATCGTAAGTTCCAGCGACAAGGTAACGGTCCAGTATAAGTTCCTGGATGAATACTCCTGTGGGCAGGTTATATCGTCAGATATAAAGACGAAGGACAATAAGGTTTATGCAGAAATCATTATCGCCGCCAGGAGTGATATTGAGTGCGGTGACAAGATGTCCGGAAGGTGTGGTAATAAGGGTGTGGTAAGTAAAATTATACCTGAAGAAGAAATGCCTTATGACCCGGAAACCGGTCTTACGCTGGATGTAATCCTCAATCCGCTTGGAATACCTTCACGTATGAATATTACGCAGCTACTGGATTGTGCGTTAGCGCTTGCCATGAACCGGCAGAATGAGTATGTAAATATCGCTCCATACTATAAAGGCAGTATTGATTATGTGCGGGAGCAGACGGACAGGCAAGGTGTTAAGCCAATGATGCTTTGCGATGGCAGGACGGGAGAATTTTTTAAGCGGCCCGTGAATGTCGGCGTGCATTATATGTTTAAGCTGGTCCATATGGTGAAGAAGAAGGTTAATGCCATTTCACTTGAAGAGCCAATCGACCCTATTTTCCAGCAGCCTTTGAAAGGGCAGAAAAATGAGGGCGGGCAGTCGTTCGGTGAGATGGAGTCCTGGTGTTTGCAGGGAATCGGGGCAACAGGCGTATTGCAGACTACGTACAGCACAGAGTCGGATGATATAGATAAGAAGCTTGAGCTGGAAGAGAGGCTATGTAACGGTGAGCTGGACGTAGATGTTATAGGGGAGAACAAGAACGATTTAGTCATGCAGACCTTCACAAGGTGTTTAGGCATTGATGTTGATTTAAGGGACGGCCTTTACACATTGAGGCCGCTCAGCGATACTAAGATACGCTCGCTTAATGTGTACTCTGTTAATGACGAGAACGACTTACACAATCCTGCGATATTCGGCAGTGATGCGACCCCCAGGGACAAGATGGATGGGAAAGAAAAATGGAGTTATATTGATTTGCATACAGAAATCGTGTCTCCATTTTGGTTTAATAAGGGCATCCTGAACCGGTTAATAGCAGTGCGTGTCGTTACCTGCGCCAGTGATGGAAGCCATAAAATTTCCGCACCTACGATTGCACAAAGCGGCTTATTCTATTCACTCCTTCGGGGAGAAACGTTTGTAGGAAAGACGATAAGCGCCTGTGGGTATCCGACTATTTATAAGCCTGGCATCCCCGATATGCCATTGGATGTTATAACAGGGAACGAGGCGGTTATTTATGTTTTTAAGAACTATGACTTTAATTCAACAGTCTCTGTGTATGAGGCGGAGATAGCGAAGAAGAAGAGCAGTATAACACCGGAAGAACAGGCAAGCAATAAAGAACTGCTTCGTATGCTAAAGTCTTATAACAGTTTAAAAAATAATATTGATGCCGGCATTGTCCCATCAGATTATGTAATCAGCGCTCTGCCTGTTATGCCACAGACATTTAGGCCTTTGATGAAAGGCGGGGCACAGAGCAGGACGTCTGATTTTGACAAGTCGTATAAACAGATTTTAGCGGACGTGCGCAGTATCACGCAGGGTGTTACAGAAGCGAATACACTGGCGCTTTTACAGGATATAGAGCAGTTCCTTGGTTTCGAGAAACTTGCAAAACGCAATATTTCTTCAGACAAGGACAGGACAAACCTGATACGCTGGTTCACCGGGAGCGGGGACGAGAGTAATTCAAAGCACCATGGGAAAATCAGGGAAAACACATTAAGCAAGAAGATGTTCTGTTCTGGACGGTCTGTTATTATTCCAACAGGGCTTCCTGATATGAAGCCTACTGAGGTAGGTATCCCGCTGTCCATGCTGGTCAAGTTATATAAACAGCCTTTAATTGGATATTTGTGTGAAGCATTCAGTATGCAGAAACATGGGAAGTTTATTTCGAAGAATGTGTGGCGCGCTTTATTCAATGCTGTAGGCGGAAGGCAGCCACAGAAGTTTATGGAGGTGTGGGATTCAAAGTTTGCAAGTAAAGCAATAGACCCATACAGTGAAACGAAAGAGAATTTGAAAGCAAGGGAAGCATATGACCTGGTAAGGAAATTGGTCATTCAGTATGTTGAAGAGGAAGGCGTTGTCGAGCTTGGCAGGCAGCCATCCCTGCACCAATTTAGCATAAAGGCATACCGCGTCAAAGCTGTCGACACTAAAGCCATACAGATTCATCCGCTTGTGTGTGGCGGATACAACGCTGATTTCGATGGCGATACTGTTTGGGTAAAAGCAATCCTTTCTGCGACTGCGAAAAAAGAAGCGCTGGAGAAGATGTCACCGGCGTCCGTGTTCAGGAACCCAAAGGATAGTTCCCTTGTATTAATGCCGGCACAGGATATTGCGCTTGGGTTGTATTGCGCGACAATGCTAAAGAATAATGTGTCAGATGTTTATGAGACGCCTGAGGTGCTTGGCGATATAAGGTATTACTCGGATACAGAGTCGCTGGCAAGCGATATAGACCTGGGGATTGCTGAATACTACACGCTCGTTGTTATCAGCCAGAACGGCAATTATTATTATGCAACTGCCGGCAGAATCTTATTTAATAGCTTAATCCCAGGCGGGTTCACCGACAGGCCATTTAGCAACGTCCTGCATCTCCCTATCCCGTGCAATGCAGCATTCAGGGATACGCATAACTTATGCGACTTGGAATATGACGGCATCATTGCCGGCAAGGGAGGAACACGCAAGGATGTTGTATACTGCAAGCTGAGTAAGATATGTGAAAAGTTCGTAACCGAGCGCCCGGAGGATTGTATAGACATATACCAGGCTATTACAAAGTTTGGCTTCCACGCGAGCGACCTTAATTCTGTGACTCTCTCATTAGACGATATTAACGTCAGCATTATCCCAGATGAGTTACAACAGAGGGGGCAGCGTAAAAAAGACCTCCTCGCTGAAGAAAGAGATAAGGGCATTCTCAGCGAGAGCGAATACTTTAGGCTAAGCAAAGAGTTAAATTCCAATCTGGAAGAAGCGCTTGCCGGGGATATTAATGCTGCCAGTTGTAACGATTTGAAACATTCCTTGCTTGCGGATGCGGACAGGAAAAAAGAGCAGTTGGAAAATGCCTACCAGTTGGGGATAGTGCATGAGGAGGATAGGAAGAAGGGAATACAGAATCTGTATAAGGGAACCCTTGGAAAGATAAAAAGCGCACTCCCTGCTTCTATGGATAGGAATAATAATTTGTTCATTATCTATGACTCTGGGGCACGCGGGAATATAGGGCAGATTATGCAGACTACCGGCGCCATAGGAATCCTTCAGAAGACAAAATCTGAGAACATGGAAATGCCAGTCACCGGAAATTATGCAGAGGGAATAAGTTCCTTTGACACTTATATTACATCTTTCTCTGCACGTACCGGCGTCGCATCCACGCAGAATGAAACGCAGAATGCCGGGCATGCAACCAGGACGGCTGTTTATATGCTGGATGGTATTGATGTTGTAGAGGACGACTGCGGGAAGAAGAATTGGTGGTACGACGTACAATGGGGAGATTTTAAGAATGTTGTAAGGCTGAGGCCGTCAGATGCATTTATAGAGCGGCATTTGGGCGGGAAGAGACTGGATTTCTCTGACAGGGAAACCTTTAAAGAATTCAGTGAGATTACCCCGGACGGCGAGATTACTGACAATGTGCTTCAGTATTTAAGGCAAAAAGGGTTCTCCACATTAGTGCTAGCAGGACCGGATAAAGAACGGCATTATGTTGATATTTCCATTGATAGCATGAAAGGCGCGAAGGTAAGCGAGGATGACGAGGACAGCTTACGGGCGTTAAAAAACTACCTGAAAGGGAGAAAGATTACGAATGAGTGCCTTGGGATTATTGTGGCAGAAAAATTAAAACGTGTGCAAACCAATGATGGCGTGTATGAGCTGTATTACAGTCTTAACCCGGTAGTTGAAAGTCTGTTGCTAGGCAGGGAAGCATCTGCCACGGAATTGGATGGACTCCCTGGTTTGCCATACCTCGAAGAGGTAGCTGACTGTAATGACCAATCAGGGAAAACGATAACGTGCATTACCCGCAAGACCCTTGATTATGTGGAGGAGAACAGGCTCGAGAGGATTCCGGCAAGGCTCTTATTAGACTGCCACTCGGTAGGGGGTGTGTGCGCACATTGTTATGGGCGAAGGTACACAGATGGGACAATCCCCAAAGTAGGTTCAAATGTTGGCATTGAAGCGGCGCAGTCACTTGGGGAGCCAAGTGCACAGCTTACCATGTCACTGTTCCATACAGGTGGCGCTGCAGGAACCAGCATTGCCGGTGGCGTAGAAATACTTTCGCATCTGCTGAGTGGCTCAAAGCCTGGTGGTTCTAATTCAGAGACTGCCACGGTAGCCCCGCATAATGGGTACGTAAAGCTGATCAAGCTTGACTCTAAGGATATTGGCTTTGTTATTCCGGAGAAGCAGGACTGTACGATGTGCGCTAAATGCCGCACAGAGAATGCAGGGTGCCCAATTGATAGCGGGCTTTATGGAAATGCCGCATGTAAGCTGCAACAGAAGTTAGACAGCACAACAATCATAGTGAAAGACGGCCAATACGTAAAGCATGGGGAGTCTATCACAGATGGCTATGTAATGCCAAATTCAATAGTAAGGTGCCAGGGGTATTCGGATGAGGAAGTTTTGCGGAAAAAGCAGATTGTGTGGATGATGGCATACTTCGATACATTCCGCAGCAATGGGATTGATATTAATGCCCGGCACTTTGAGATCTTGGCGAGGTGCCAGAATTTGCTGGTTACTATCGTTGACAAAGGCAACACGAATTTAGAGGTCGGGAAGACTTACGAGTTCTCTGAGCTTATGCGCAATTACCTGCCGGAGGATTTAGCAAGTACGCAGTATTATATGGCGACTTCTGATAAGTATGAGGTCGTCACACATTTCAGCGGTCCTATGGCAATGCTTACATTTGAGAATGTGGCAGAGCAGGCCGCCGTATTTGCGAATAGCGTATACAGCTCATCCACAACGTCGTTAATTGGCAGTTCCTTTGTTGGGAATAATTTGATTCTGGATGAGAAGAAAACACTAAAACAGCCAGTCATTGTGAACCGGGCGTTTGAGGATAATCCTTTCTTTGATTCCGATGAGGATTTCAACCAGGAGAGTGAGGCTATCGAAGTGGTGCATGGGCTTGAGGACACAAGTCTGGATTTAGGGGAATTAGACTTTACTGGGCTTGATACAATGCTGGATGACAGTAATGCCTTTGGTACTAGCGCCACCGATGAGGAGCCGGGCGCGGCTGACAATCTTGACAGCGATACGCAGGAGCCCTGCCTGGACACAGCGGATGCCGTGGATGCAGCTAAGGATACTATTGATGATATGGGTGTTGTGGAGGATGTGGATACATTCGGGGGTGTGGATCTGATCGACAGTCTCTTTACAGATTCAGACTCCGCGGATGCGCCGCATGATGAGGATGATGTACAGCTTGAAGATCTTTCATTCTTTTAATAATGGCGAAAAGGGGCAATCGTAATGAATGCCCCTTTCGAGCGGAAAGACAATTAGCAGACTGGAGGTTGCTATGCTACTAAGTGAGTTAAGAAAAGACACATTGCCTATAGGGAAAGTGCAATTTGTTCTCGCAATCATTATAGGTGATAAAGCTGGCGCAGCGTTAGAGGGAGAGGCATTAAAGATTAGTACTTCTACGCTGAGATACTATGTTGAAGAGAAACAGAAGCAGACCAAGGGGAATGTTGATATTGTGCGGACCGTGATTGAATGCGTGGCTACACAGCCAGTCATCAGCCAGGGCAGGAGGCAGTGTAATATTTACGAGTATGGCAGGTACGGCAATACTCGCAGCTCTTTGTGTATATCAGAAGAGGAACTGTATAAGGCGGTAATGCGTGTACTCCGTGATTACAGTAATGAGCGCTGCCTGTCTTTGTTTGCGGATTCACCTTATGCAAAGGAGAAAGTGCTGAAAGCCATAAAAAACAATTACGTGGCATTCACAGGGGACGTCAACCCTACCCCCGCCAAATTGAATGCAATCTTCAACGATCTGAAGGATAAGCAGATTAACAGGTATAGCAGCGACTACGTGTTTTCCTCTAACCATGATAATCCGGTAGGGTGGCTGATTAAGGCGCTGGAGTTCTTTAGCAAGAACAGGACATTTTACACAAACAGGGCAAACGAGAGAAATCAGGACCAGATTATTGGGAGCGATAGGGGATCTACCCAGATGGAACTGGTCGCTATGGAGAATAGGAAAGAAAAGATTAATATTGATTTCCCGTCTGTTGTAAGTGATATTGCCCTTGCCTCTCAGCTACTTTATGTCCATAAAAACAATACAGAGGCTTACTCCGATATTTATACGCATTATGTCAATAAAAAAGCCAATGAGG
Organism: uncultured Lachnospiraceae bacterium; assembly: GCA_951800685.1. Classification (GTDB taxonomy): domain Bacteria; phylum Bacillota; class Clostridia; order Lachnospirales; family Lachnospiraceae; genus UBA3282. Next base: position 260,797 of record CATOJY010000001.1, on the reverse strand, counting down.
TGCGCGAGGCCATCTTCCGCAGCCTGGGGACCAAGGCATCCCTTTATAGTATAGTGAACAGATGGGATCCTGTAATAGTCGGCGCAAGCCATGTCAATAACAAAAAGAACAGCAGGGATAATATTGCAAAGGTAATGGAGATGCTTGTGGACAACCCAATTGCGGTGTCTGAGGTCTCTAAACTTTATAAGAAAGTATTACAGGTTAATGAGAATATACACCTGAACAGAGAGGGTACCATTAAGGATGGGATGCGCCTGTTCGACTCCAAGGATGTGAGCGTGCGTTCGAAGATGAGGAACGGTGAACGGTTTGAGATTCTTTACAAGGGCTATGTTGCGCTGGCGAATTTCATCAGATACCTTAATTCAAGGGATATATCGCTGTTTAGCATTCCGACAGAGATCTTTAGGAATATAAAACTTCCCAGACGCTTTTATTCATTGGATGAGTATTTAAAGCTTGGAAGTACAGTAGCCCAGCTAGTGCAAGACGTGGACAGGGATGCTGAACGATCCAAACAGGTTGTAAACGGGATGTGGAATAATGATGCTTTGTTTGATTCGATATCCTTACAGCTTTCAGGTGAAGCCGCGACTATACAGAACTTCCTAAGAAATTCCTGCACACTTGGGGATATTAAAACGGCAATCGATAATGTGGAGCGTCGAAAGAAATGTGCGGCTTTCGACCAGCAGGCTTTTGTGCTGTACGAGAAGTATAAGCCTGAAATGTCCTATTTTATGATAGGTGTTATTGGGGATAAGGCTGCTGGTAAGCGGTCAGTGACTCTCCTCGACAGGCAGGAGGAAATGGACGCATTTAAACAGCGGTCAGATTCAATACAGAAGTCCCACGGTGATGCATACAGGATTTATAAATTCCCGTTTTATCCTGGGGCTGAGGATTATGTCAGTTACACTGACCCATTTAGCGTAGGCCTGGACAGCGCGGAAGCAAGGAAAGATTTTATAGGTAAGTACCGGAACTGCCTTAATTGGGTAGAAGCTTCAATCATAAACACAGGGACGTTTGAGCAGCAGAGTTTGGGAACCCTGCGTGGGCTTCATTTTTATTTTATGCTAGCAATTTATAACTTTGACTCTTACAAGAATCTCACAGAGAATAAAGAGCGTGTAAGGATGAAGTTAAGCAGATGTTACGTGCACTTGCTAGAAGCGTTAATGGAGAAAGAAGGGCATCCGGTTAAGAGGAACCATCTTTATGCCATACGGGGCAGGAGCATAGCCGACCAGTTCTCGTATTTATTGGAAGGGTGCGACACTGAGGAGAAAGAAAAGTCTGCACTCCGGGAGATTAAGTACCGGGAGTTTGCAATTTCTTTCTGTGCAGATGCATTGCTTGCCCACCCGGCAAGGAACGACTGGGAGAAATTAAGGGATTTGTTTATCTCAGTTTCGGTTTATGAGAAGCTGTGGCTGAATTTGCTGAATGCACTAGTTACCATTTGTAATGCAAAGAGAGAGTTTCTTACAGATGCAGAATTGGATAAAAAACTCCACAGCATGAATGAATACCGCAAATTTATGAATGACGGGGCATTTGGGGCATTAGTGCGTTCTACAGCATTCTCTAACCTGTACAAGTTGAATAAACCTATTATGTCTATTAACGATATTCCATTCCTATGGGAGATAGATACATACAGTGTCGTAGAGAATGACGCTTTCTATGCAAATGCAGGGAAGCATGGGAATACCGTGATTGTGGATACTGTCAATAAGTTCATAAACAGATACCCAGATATTTTTGAGTACTTCCGTATACTCGATGAGCAAATAAGCATACAGATAAGGCCAGGGCTTGAGCACGCAGCCTTTAATGCAGGTACTGACGCGGAGTGTGGGGTACTCGAGGAAGCTGCACGCTCTTTACGTGAAACTAAGGATTTCATTAAAAGATTCGGAAACAGCCTCACTGGAAAGATTAGCGCGATGCTGCACACAGCTGTGTGCGATAAGGATGGATACCTTATGCTATTCAATAAGAGGTATTCCGTGGACACAGCCGATAGCCTGAACTATGTCCATAATTCAGGTTTCTGGGTTCGCGTGAAAGGAAACAAATTTTCTTTGACGCCTATAGGGAAAATTGATTATGACCATTTGAAAGGGATACTAAAATAATGTGTGTGGAAGAAGCAATAACAGCTCTAAAGCAGGAGATCTGCTTTATTGTTTTTACATTCTGTGACAATTCTAAATTTGTGGTATGCACAACTTTGGACGCCGACATTTTAGAGGCATTCAAGGTTGTGTTCATTAAGGATTGTTTTTATGATTTGCGGCGGCAACGATACGTGAAGTTTAGATACGACGCAGTATCAGTTGATGTGTACCGTGAAGAACCTGCTATGAGTGAGGTGGACAAGTTTGCAAATAGATTTATTTAAAAATGAGGCTGTAAAACAGGACTGCAACCGTATTGGCGGGCAGATTTTTTCAAGGAAATATAAGATAGGGCACTCATTGGAGCCATTGGATGCAATAGAAAGCGATGTTGCGGAGTTCCTGGCCTACAGGGATCGGGTCCGCAGCCTGCTGAAGAGGCCAAAATGCATGATACAAGTTGGCAATTTGAAATCTGATAGTTACGCTGAAATAGAACTGCTCGGGATAGGTGAATACTCAAAATCGTTCACGGTCACAATTGACTTTAGCAGAGCATTGGACTTCATTTTATCAGAACTCACCATGTGCAGGCAGAGCAGCATACGCAGTATGCCAGATTATGATACTGTTTCAGAAGCATTGCTTAATTACAATTTCGATAAGGTCGGCAATATAAATTTTAATAAATTCATGGGACTGGACCCATACCTGGATTTGTTTATTACAAGCATCATTAAACAACACAGCGAAGAGCTGAAGACATTATCAATCCGTGAGACGACATACTCTGTCCTCACGGATTTTTATGGCCAGGTGACGCAGTTCCTGCAAGACGTGCAAAATTACGTAGCACGCGCAATCAGCATAGAGATGCCGCGTACGCAATCTGTTTACAGGAGCAAAACTTTAAGCACTATCATACTGTCATCGAATATACCTGTAACCGAAGAAATCCTGCTTAAGGGGGAGCATGGCGATACAGTGCTATCCCCGCAGAGTTACAGGATGTATGAATATGCTAAAAAATTATCCGGGGGGTGATTTATTCAGTGAAATTATCAGGAACATTCTCGATAGGGTCGCAATTATACTTCGTCCTTATGAATGAGACGAAGTCGTATGTGACCTATACAATTTTTAACAGGTTTACGAAATCCGACTCTTACAGACATGTTATGGGTGAGACCCCGCAGGATATTGTGCTTAAAAGCAGGGGGGCTTTTGAGAAGTATGCAGATGCACGTTATTTGCGATGTCATATGAAACGTATGCGTACGACCGGGGTGGTGACTGCCAGCAATGCATTGACTATCTCCGAGATAGAAAGGTTTTTAGATGTAGTACGGTTCGCAACGATGTATAGCTTTTCAGCAAATAATATACTGGGACATAGCGAGAGAAATGTGGGCATCGATAAGCTCAGTACATTTTCAGCCTCGGATAGGAATTTAACTTTTGCCTATGAAAAGAAAAATAATGAATTCCAAAGTTTCTCAATAAATTACAAAGATGTGAAAATTGATATGCAGGGAAGCGATATGTCTGTCAAGCTTGGCGATATTGAGATGGTGCAGATTGCGCGCGAGTCCGCAGAGCATGTCATTGTCTCAACGTTGAAGACAGTCACATACCAGACACTTTGCGATGTGCTTGATATGAGCTGGTTTGAAGAAGACGGCGTCCGCAAGAAGGATTATAAAGCCATTACGACGGTTGAGGATTTTGAGTCGCTGATTATAGCCCCGCTTGCCAAAGCCGTGCAGTTTATCGATGGTACTGGCGATAAGCTCCTGCTATCTATAGATACCGAGACGACAGGCTTGAATGTCTATAATCTGAGTGAGGGCAACCCGGACAAGTCACACTGCGTCGCCATACCTATTGCATGGGAGGACAATAAGGCTTTCGTTATTTTCACAGATATGGAGCATTTTGACTCTATACCAAATAGGTATGCCATGGAGAGGCTTGCACCTTTCATTACCAAGGCGAGGTATAACAAGACCAGCACAGGGACGGAAGAGGAGATACGGAGCATCCAATTATTTCGGAAAGTAACAAAAGAGCCTGAGCTTAAAGAGATGGATGTATTTAGCACAGGGCAGAAAAATAGCGATGCGGAAGCAACCGAAGCTTTAGAGAAAGATAGAGTCGTCAGCTTCAGGAGGAGCGCAATCAACCTGGTAGGGCATAATGTCACTTTTGATGGCCGTGTTTTCTTTGATTATGACGTGCGCCCCTGGTTTGACGATGACACACAGCAGATGGCTTTTGTTTTAAGCCCAAAATTAATACGCGGTTCTAAAAAGCTGAAGATGCTTACGCGGAAACTCTTGAAATGTGAAACGCCGGAACTAGAGGATATTTTAGGAAAAGGGAATGAAGACAAATACCGTTACTTAACTGAAAAGTTAGTAGCTGAGATTTATGGATGCGCGGATGCAGACTTTACGCGGTTAGTTTTTAAAGCGCTACGTGACATTATGAGCGACGAGCTATACAGCCAGTATAGGAAACAGGATGTCCCCATGCTTAATATACTATACGAAGCCGAGTACAATGGGATGAACTCTGACCAGAAAGCCCTTTTCGAAATGGCTCAGCATTCCCAGCAAAATCTGGAAATCCTGAGGAATTTTATGTATGACTATGTTGGGCGTGTCGTAGCCACGAGGAATGAGCAGCGCAAATTAAAGGCTAAGCTTGACTCTGGGATTTTGACCAAAAGTGAGTACAGTGAGCAAGTACAGAATATCTCACTAGAGGGGATGGATTGCCGGTTTGAATTTGAGATAAAGGCATCCAGCATACGCGACGTCATCTACGGCATCCTTGGGTACAAGGTTTTTGGCTACACAGAAGGCGATTCAAATGGAAATAATAAAGTACCAAAAACAGACAAGTTTGTTATGAAAAAACTCGCGTCCTGTAAAATTCCACAGGATGCAAGGGATTCCGGACATGAATGGAAATTACAGCATGATGTATTAGCCAGCGGCGTCGACTACGCTGAATACGAGGATGCGAAAGAAAAACATTCCAAGAGGCTGTCGGATATGGTTTTAGTAAATGCTGACGAGTTCAATAGCTGTCGGTATCCGCTGGCAATCGTGCTATCCAAGTATGCAGTATTGAATAAAGAGTACACTTCTTATTTCAAGCCTATCCTGGACACGAATATGGAGGGGAAGATTTTTAAGAACTTTTCCCTGGCACGCATTGAGACGAGGCGCATTATGAACCCTGGGCAGACTATGAAAGGTACGTTAAAGGCATTGATAAAACCTTACTCCGATGACTATTATCTGCTTGATTTTGATATGGCGCAGGTAGAGTACAGGATTATGGCATCATTAGCTGAGCACACAGAAATTATCCATAAGATGATGGATCCTGAAAAGGACTATCATATTGAAACTGCTGCTATTGTGTGGCGCATACCCCCTTATAAGGTCGATAAAAAACTGCGGAAACAGACAAAGAGCGTTGGGTTCGGCGTACCATACGGGTTGTCAGTAATGTCCCTTGCTGAGACATTATTTGGCGCAGCCAATGATGATACTATTTTTGAGACTCAGAAATTGCTGCTTAAATGGGAAGCAAGCAATAAGCCTATCATGGATTTCCTGGAGGGGCAGAGGGATAAGGCTCTTCTTGAGTGGAAGCTGCCGGATAACCTGCGGGAGTTCATGGATGCCTATAAGCGGGAGGTTGTCAAGGATGTAAAAGGAAAGATAATTTCAAATGAGTATGTCCTGGACGCGCATGGCAATAAGGTGCCGGCTAAGGTTGGGCGCATAGCGAACCGTTATGGGTTTTACCGGACATTTGACCTGGAGAATATGGACAATCGCAAGGAGAGCAGCATCAGGAGGAAGGCAGGGAATTATCCAATCCAGTCTTACGCAGCAGAGCTCTTTAGGAAAATACTTATCCGGTTTTATGAGATCTGTGAGGAGTATGGAATACAGGATAAAATTAAATGGCATATGCTTATACACGACGAGCTGCTGTGCTCAGTGCACAAAAGCGTACACCCATTTCTTATTTATAAGCTAGTAATGAAAGCATGTATGATTCGCATAAAAGGACATACAAACTATTTTGTAGGAATCAATGTTGGCAATACCTGGGGAGAGGTAAAGGATGATGCCCGGGAAGCGCCTGTATACTTCGTAAAGAGGATGATCGACCGTTATGACCGTGGAGAGTTTAAGGAAACTTGGATTGATGATGCCTGGGAATATGTGAAGCCTTATCGGGCGAAGTATATCGAAGATCGCATAGGTGAGGTACTGCGCCGTATAATCCCAGATCTGGACACATGCATCATCGATGCCAATACTATACTTGAAAAGATGGACAATTACACGGTGCGGTCTTATGTGGGGGATTGCTATAAAGAAAACCGCAAGATAGCGCCATTGCCAAGCGGGGCTACGAAGGAAGATGAAGAATACCGTTCAAATGAGGTATTTATAAGCAAACTCGAATCATGGCTTCTTGATGTGTATGGGACCGGAAGGAAGATACGCGGGCAGGACGGCAGTGTGTACACCGTGGAGCGTGGGGCGGCTGATGTTGAGGATGCTGCTGAGGAAATTGACTATACTGAGTTATTTGATGATGAGCACAATGCAGATAACTCTTATTGGTCCTTTGATGCAACCGGGGATGATGACGATGATGACGGGAGCCTTAATGCCAGCTACGATGGCGATGAAGCACTAGATGCATTAAGACTTGACCTGGAATGTAAGGGAGCAAAGACAGTAGCGGATGTCATTGTCAAAGAAGAAGAGTATGACAATTTAATGCTGACGCCTAACCAGATTATTATAAGGGTGGAAGACTCCCGTTTAGTCGAGCTTTATAAAAAAGCGCTCATAAAATACGTCACTGCTGAGAATGCCGGGAAAAGCATACTTTTCAAGACCTCCATTAGGAGCCTGCGCTGGATTCACGTTAAGGATGATGTAGACCTTCACGAGATAGATTCTATAATTACTAAATGTAAACAGCACAAGAAAGAAGGAGGCAATAATGGGGTTAGGATTAGATAGCAATAGAAAGAAGAGTGAGCAGGACAGCGATAATATTGCTGAACTTGAGTTTGATGACATGGATGACGTGAAAGCTAAGGGCAATAAGGTGAATCCACAGTTTATCATAATAGGCGCTATTGTGGTCGTTGTTGTTGCAGCAGCATTTATACTGCTTCGGAAAGTGAGCACAAATCCGGAACAGCCAGGACAGAGCACAGGCACAGAATCCGCACAGCGCCAGCATCAGTCAGAAAAAGCGCAGCAGGGTGTAGGGGATTCCACGGAAGAGTCGGAGACCGAAGCAGAAACACGGTTCTCACCGGGAATAGTTGACTATGAGGACGGGGAAATGAAAACACCCGAAAGACTGGACTCTGCGGCAGATTTCTTAAGGGACCTGAACGGTGTAGATATTCCGGTTTCCTATAATGTCAAGTCCATGGATTATGTGTGTGATTACGCAAACTATGAAAAGCGAAGGGCCTCCATGGATGATGGAATGGAGCTTTATTGGCTTGAAATTACTTATAATGGGCTGCATTACAGATGTACAGTGCCCTTCTGGCGATACAAGGCAATGAATGATGAGGGAATCTGTATCGTGAAGATAGAAGTGCTCTCATTAGAGGGTGGCGAGAAGGTTATTTCTTATATGGCTGTTACTGACAGCATCGAGGATTAATTGTAATCTGCTCACAATCATGTCATGGAGGAATGAAGATACGATGAAGTTTAGCGAGCTTACAAATACGTATGGTGCATTTGATAATTTTGTCACTGTGAGGGAAGCGAAAGAGATTGGTTTGATACCAGCGCGTTATGTAGATGCAGATTTCCCGGAAGACGGCATCTTCCCTGATAAGTGCGTCTGCGGAAGCGAAAATATTATAACGCGGGATTTAAAGAGGGCTGCCTGCTGTAACCCACGCTGTAAGGTTAAGCTTGGGTTTGCGCTGTCAGAGTTGTTTTCAAGGTTTGGCACTAAAGGGATTGGTGACCAGACATGCATAAAGATGATTAACGGGGTATACAGCAGGCTGCGTTACAAGTCACATATAGAAGTCCTTGCGCTTCGCTATGAGGATTATCCGCAGTCATTATACGGGACGGTTGCAGGCCAAACAATGTTCCACACCTGCAGTAGGATAAGAACACAGCAGATGACATTTAGCGGAATGATAAGCATGTTGGGATTGCCTGAGTTAAGCACAAGTACAGGGGTTATGTTTAGGGGGATTAATAATGCCAGCCAGCTTATTGAGCGTATTAAAGAATGCGGCGGTGTTGCAAGCTTTTGTAGCCGGCGAGGGATTTATGATTCAGAGAAACTTTTTTGGCTATACAATTCTCTTACCGATATACTACTGGCGGAAAAGATATTCAGCAATCTGAGGAAGGAAGGGATACGCAGGATAAAAATCTGCATCACAGGGATGGTGTGTGTTGACGGCGTGCATTTAACAAGAACAGCGTTCCTTAATTATTGTAACAGCATTGCAAGGTACGATAATGGAGTGCAGATTCTTGAGATAGAAAATACAAGCGCAAAGGAGTCATGCGCCTATGTGGTTGCTGATTATCCAAGTAACTCCAGCAAGTACCTTGCCGGGAAAGCCCGCGGCGTTTTGATTACGGCTGATGATTTTGTTAATAAGATAAAGGGGGTAATTACGCAATGTATGGAGTCGGAGAAGAAGGGCTACACTGCGGAGACAGTAGCGATGATGAACTCATTCTAGATGACGAGTTTTTTAACAGTATGGATAGCTCAATCCTCGTAGAAGAGTCGGACGACGCAGAACCGGAGCTGGATTTAGATTCCCTGCTGCAGGATGACGTAATGAATGTATCTGCTGCCTCTTATGGGCTTGAGGACGCCCTGATCCCTGTCGGGTTGGGGATTGATGATATAGCGGAAGGGGATATTCTTAAAAGCCTTGACCTTGAGGAGGATTTTGAGGAGGATGCAGATGGCAAGAGGTTTATGGTGCAGAACGGTATACTGGACAGGCCTTATACAAAAGATGACTTTTCCCTATACTTGGCGCGTATTTATTACTCCAGGAATATGCTTCAGGCTTCCAGGGCGTCCGGCATTATGCTAAGTGAACACGCAAGGTATTTACATTTGGCGGGTGGCAGATTCGAGAACCCTGATTTCCAGATGGATGGCGAGGATTTAAAGGCAAACCAAGAGCAGATACTCAGGCTAGATGTAGAAGTATACAAATGTATGCTTTCTGATGCAGAAATGACAATTATGCAGCATATTACGAAAGAAGAGAATGTAAAGCATGTCTCATCTTCCGATACGCTTGTAGCGCAAATAAAGAACATTAAGCTGGCGGATGGACTGCCGAAAGACACTTGTGAATACGTCATACGCAGCGTAGGGCAGCGACTTGCAGATACTTCTGGGGATGCAAATATTGATGGAATATACGCTGAGCTTTTAGAAGCCAGGCCTGAGTACGCAGGTATTTACGGCGCGTATACTTTGGAGACGCTGGGGTATATAAAGGCAATTGTTACGGTATACTCAAATTTTATGCAGAATGCCGCAATGACTGAGCAGACGGAGAATCAATACCTGCGAAACAAGGTACAGCTATTCCTAAGGAAAGATTACGCATTACTCGAGGAGATGGGGGGTTCAATCAACGATGGCAGACTCCACCATGTCTTACAGATCATAAATGATATGGATGATTATTATGCTATTTGCCCGGTATGCGGAAGGAATATCCCTATTGGGGTACTCCTCAATGTTCTATTGTTTCAAGGGGATAAGGTGCAGGATGTGAATACAGTGCTCCTGCCATCTTTGTCCCGGTGTACATGCGGAGAGGCTGTTATGCTGTGTGGATTGGATGTATTCCGGATAAAACAGTCATTAGGGAACGCGCTTGGCGTAAGCATTGCCAAGTATAACGAAGTTGCTGCAACACTGAGCAGTGAAGCCCCAATTAGCCACTTCACCATAACAGCTAAGCAGTTGCACAATACTATCCAGAGTGCGAGCGAAGTGTATGGTGCGGCAGGGCGCGTACTTCCCCTGGGGATTTTTATTGAGTGCGAATCAGAGCAATTGGGACACGCAAAGCCAAAAGCCGGGAATGACGAAACAACGTGTGATGTGTGTACAATGGAATTGTGCGACGAATTAGAGTATCTGGAAGCAGTGCGGATTTTCTATAGCTCACTTAAGAGCACAAACCCAAGATACAAAGCAAAGACTGCTGCGAAGAAAACAGCAGTTGGCGAAGTTACTGATTATGGTTATGCGCGAGGCACTGCCAGGACAATAAGCTATGGTTATGTGTCACGATTTATCTGTAAATCGTTGGGGCTGTCTTATGTGGAGTTCAAAAATAGGGCATTATTGTCATTAATCTATCTAATTCAGGAGAATGGGCTTTTAAACTATATTTTCAATGGAGAACATAAATGGGAAATTGAAAAAGAGATTGATTTGCTCGCACTATTTACAGAGTATACGGAAACAACACTGCCCAAAGAACTTTTCGCCGATATGTGCATCTCATACAATAAATTTAGTAAGGACACAGCGACGAGCAGTGAAGATCTGTACCATGACAAAGAGAAAGTTCGCAGTATGCTGGAATCCTTACGGCAGAGGAAAGGTGTACTGGTGAAAGAACTAGAAGCTCTGGATGAGAGGTATAAGGCAGCCTTTAGCTCACTGAAAGAGGGCATGCGTGCATTACGTTTCACGAAGATACTGAATATAAGTGCAGCGAAATTCTCCGAGCTTGCAGTCGTGATAAACAATGAGGAAATGCTTGACTACCTAAATACGATAGCTGACCAAATGATTATTTGTAACTTTGCAAATAAGTTTTATTACAAATGGAGCCTTCTGAATGATAAACCGAGTAACGCACTCAAAGACTTTGACGAAGCAATAGACAGTGGAGGTGCAACACATGCCTGCACAAAGTTCCTTATGAAGGCTGGTCCTTCTTTTGGCGGGACTTCAAACTCAATAGCATATGACTATTTTGAACTTGCAGGGCGGCCTTCCACTGAACCGTTTAAGCGCGTAAGGGGCATAGAAATTGGCATGAAGAAGCTGAATCCATTCCTGGTAGGCTCTGCCTTGGATGACTTGACGTCCGTTGACTCCAAGCAATTCGGGTATGTATTCAATGGGGCATTTAAAGAAGCAGTTGATGAACTGCATACCGCATTCCAGGAATACAAGGGAGACGAGTTTGAAACCACGCTCAAGTTCGCAGGATTTAGCCAGAAGGAGATTGAAGATTACAGGGGTTCCAGCTATTTAGCATTTGAGAGGTATCTGCCTATCAGGAAACCGGGCGAAACCATAGATGAGTACTTACAAAGACCGGCGGGTACAGAATGTTCTGAGTGCATAGACTATCTGCCGCTTTTTTTGGAACACGCTGCAGCATTAATAATCGTCAGCTCTGTCGCGAGTATAACAACCATAGGATATGACAATTTCATTTTAGCGGCATTCATGATTGCATTGATTGATATTTGTGTGAACTGTATGCGGGAGAATGAAGCAAATCAAATGCTGGCAATCAATAGTACTATAGGGCGGAAATTGAATATGAATACCTACGATGCCGAGATTGAATGCAGCACAGGTTATACAATGGAAAGAGTCTTTAACAATCCATACTGTAACGAGCTAGATTACCTAACAGAAGAATACTATAACAGTTACCGGAACAAAATGCTAAACCTTTCAAAACCTATACGTTCCAGCGCTGGTATTATTGCGTCAGAAATAATTTCCAGCTTCCAGGAGGATTTGGAAAAAAGGTTATCGCTGAATGCACCAATCAGGAACGCCATTAACAAAAAGACAGGGACTTTAGATGTTATTTCTGATGTTCCCTACGATATGCTCATTGATGCGCTGCAGGGGAGGCTTGATGCCTTATGATACTTGTTATCTTGGAAAAGACAATGGACGGCATCTGTTCCGCAAAGAATGTCCTGTACGAGAAATACCCAATGAGCGCCAGGATGTATGTGACTTCCCGTACGGACACCGCACAGTTACGGAGATTGGAAACACAGCCATTATTATGTCCAGGGTGGCTTATAGAGACAGACTATGACGTTGGGAAAGATAAACTGCGGAAGATAGGCACCCTGCCTGATTGCAATATGGTGATTATCAATGCCGCAAATATAAAGCAGTTCGATAAGGTGAAAGAGCTCCTGCACCAGTTAAATTTATCATTTAAGGTGGTGGACAACCGTGTCCCCCCTGAAGGGCAGATCATGGGGTATATTTCCAATGAGCTAACTATCGCGGAGGACGCGGCACGGTATCTTATTAAGAAATACCACAGTTATCTGCCGGATATTGTGGCAGCTGTGAATACGCTGAAACAGTTTAGCTTTGTGGATAAGCAAATTGCCAAACGCTACTCCCCGGAAGCAAACCCTCTAGCACTTTATGAACTTGTTGGCTACCTTATAGGGTACAATTCCCGCATTACGTATAATGAGGCAGTCCATATTGTTTACAATTACAGATACGGCAGCGCGCACTTACTTACTTATTTGTCTGAGACACTTATGCAGTATGTGTTGGTGTACGAACAGATTGAACTTGGGCTGCTAAGTGCAGAGAATGTCACAGAATTTAAACGGGGCGCTAGCATAAATGAGATAAAAGATTTGAATAGCTATCAAATCCTTCGGATGATTGATAGCTATTCGTCTGTTTCAATGGAAAAACTGTGGTATGTCTATCTAAAGGTTAAAAGCATCAAAAAAGACAGGTATTCCCTGTATAAATTAATTTACTTATTGAAGTTAGGCAAGTAAGGAGGTTGTCATGGAGTTTATTGAGTTATTAACTGTAACAACAGAAAAAGGGGAAGGCGTTTTACTGGAAGAATGCGGCAGGCAGTACGGGCAGCTGCGCGGGATATACGTATACCTGAGCGAAAAAGATTATGCTTCTGTGCATGATTATATTGACTCTAATATAAGCAGGGCTGAAAACTGCAAGTCTAATTTTAAGAAGCAGCCCGCTGTGATTATGGGGATGTTACTAACCATGCTCGGTTATAAGAGTTATACAGAGTATGTGGTACAACGCCTTGGCGGACTAGATAATACTCTCGAGTATGCGAAAGGCATTCGGGAAATCGATCGATTTTTAGATGAGGATGATTCTGATAACGCAGTCGCTGACGAGGAATTTATGGAGTATTTAAAAAACAGGGAGGCACATGGTACCGAAGAGGGTGTGGACGGAACTGATTGTCATGGAAATGAAGCAAGTATTAGCGTGGAGCATGTCAGTACCGGTAAGAGTGGCAGCATGGATGTGTGCGATAATGGGGAATGCGATAGCACTGAGGAAAGCGATAACGGGGAAGCCATCGCTGATGCTGGCACAGGCAGCAATAACCAGCCGGCAGGGCAGGAATACTGCAGTACAACAGATTCTTATAAGGATAATGAATTTGCGGCTCAAACTGCTACTGAGCCATGTAAATCTTATAAAGAAAGTAACAGTGGGGATAGAGCCAGTAATTCTAAAATCGAAGAGTACCTTGAGAAGCTCTTACGCATAACAGAAAGCACACTTGCACTTCTGCAGAACCGTTCTGATACCACAGAAGATGGCGAGAAAACAGAAAGCAGCCAGTTGGGGGATACGGATGCTGATGTTATAAAAAGCGCACTGCTTAAGGCGCTTGATAGGGCAGACCTGGAAGATGTTTTCTATACAGGTTCCGATTTATTGAACGATATCCTCGCATTAATAGAGGAGGTGATTCTGTGAGCAAGAAAGACCGGGAGAGTTTTTATATTCTAGGTTTCATTCTAGGGATGATTGCAATCTGTTTAGTGGTGCGTTATAGCGCAAAATTTATTAATCCCTTGTACCTTGGCATTTTTGCTGTAATTGTACAGGTATTTATTATAATGCCGCGCATCGCTAAGATGTATTACAAGATTATGGGCGCAGACCTTGGGTTTCAGGCTTATGTTCCGATTTATAATGAGCTGGCTATTTACAGTCCGGTGATGGCGAATGTGTCCCTTGTGATTTGGCTATTGGACGCCCTTATTCTAGGAATGAGCTGTATAGAAAATAGTGTATACGAATCTATACTCGGGATGCACGCTGCGTTTAATATTACGCACTCCCTTATCTGGGCTGCCATACTGGTGTACCTTGTGCAATGCCTGGTGCGCGGTATAGCAATGTGCCAGGTTTCATCTGTCGTATACAGAAAACGTGCTGAGTTTTATCAAGCGCCAAACAAGACTACGGTATTCAGGGTGTTACAGCTCTTCTTGTATTTTATACCGTTTATCCGTGTGTACTCTTTTTGTGTACTCTTTGATAAGTTGTACACCATGACAAAAGTCAGCCATTACAAAGAACGAAAACAATATTCTATGGAGGAAGAATAATGGAAAGAGTTGAGAAAATTGCAATTAAGAAAAGTAATAAAGACAATGAAGAAGCTGTTAAGGAGAATGTGGTGGAAGGTAACAAATGCATCAGCTGCGCCGGGATAACAGGGGTACAGATACCGACGATACCTGTCACGGTTGATGCGTATGTCATCAAGGAGATATACGATAACTCAGGAAGGTTTAGTGATATTCTAAATCATTGCTTCAGTGAATACGGGAAATGCGTGTTACCACTTTCCTTTACGAGAATCCCGCACCAGGTGGTCAGCATTGAGGGTTATAGATTCTTTGAGTTTGAGGGCGTGAAATACGTGTACCCTGAGCAGATTAACCCTGCAGTTATTTCAGAGTGGGAAGCAAAGATCAGTGATTGCATTACACAGGGTAATGCTTTCCATGTTGAGCTTACGCACAGTTCTGATTTATTCGGAAAAGGGAAGCAGGAATTTCTGATAACCCCGCTTGAGTGGTCTACACTCGCAGCAGAGTTTAGTAAATACAATGCAAATGTGATTAAGGCTGGGGATACAAACTGTCTGCACTTGACCGTGGAGGGTTTATGCCTTGGAGAAAAATGAAGAGAATCTTGTAGATGATTTGGGAATTACCGAAATCGATGACAGTGAATACAGCGCCCTTCAGCAATCCGATAAGCTTGTTTATCCATCGCTTGTTATTGAAGGCGTGATTACGGTTGAGGAGTTAAGCTTTTTCGCAAGGCGTAAGTTTAATGCCCGGGTTTCCCTGCCAATGTATGTCAAGCATTGTGGGATTACAAAAAAGATTGGTTCGCTTGATATGACAATGGATGCATTCCAAGGCATAGCGGCCATTGCCAGGTACCGTGTTGTGTTATGGAAAACGCCAACAGATAGCGTAGTGCTGGATTTGGAGAAACCTGATACATTCATAAAATTAATAAAACTTTAGGAGGAACAGTATGTTTGGAGATTTAACACCTGGAAAAATGATTGTTGTTGTTGGTATACTTTTGCTTATTTTCCTGGGAGGCAGGGGTAAAGGTAATGGGGCAAGGAAAGGTGGGACAGGCAATAGCTCAAGTTCGGTTTCTAGAAGCACACCGCCATCCACCCCGCCAATGGCATAGGTGCCGAGATGCTTTATTGTGTGACGCCCTTTGTGGTTATTATTAGCATTATTACGTTTTTCAGCTTCGATGCATTTTTCTTGGACAGTAACTCTGAGAAGCTGCTGTATGCAGAAGATTCCTACAACCCTAAAGATGCAAAGGCACAGCCCGTCAAAGAAAAGGCTGCGGATACGGAGGACGATATACTGAATGAATATAGCGATGCTGAGATAAGGCAGGCATCGGAGTATGACCAGGCTGTTGCTGGTGAAGCTGAAGAACTTTTAAAAAGGATATATGAAGGTGGAAAAGGTGAATAAATACGAACGTTCTATACTATTTGTGCCGCAGGTAACAAAAGCTCTGGCATTAGTTATCTGCGGGCTGAACCTGGTGGCGCCCCTGTACAGGGGATTTGCGTGGCATTTCTCAGTCTTCCAAATACTGGCTGTTGCTATTTGGATTTTTGCAGCGCTGACTGCCACCGGGCATTTTTGTAAAAATTTGCATACGGAACAGGATGGCATGATGCTCTATGAACAAAATCTTTCGCCTGTTGTAATCCTGATTGGGCTGAATAGGATTATTGAAGTGGCATACTATTTCCTCTTTAGGCGTGTGAATATCCAATGGGCTATGATTGGTTTTCTAGTGGTGGTCGATGTGTTCTTTTTAATCTTTTTATATGTAGATAAGATGCATTATGGGTATGCCAAAGAAATAACGACGGAGGAGAACTTTGATGTTGACAAAAATTACTGACGATGGGTTATACTTGGATGTTGCGCAGTTGTCTGTGGGTTGCGATTATAAGAAAGTATGCCTGGTGCGTGATGTGAAATCTGGAATGACAGTTTATCAGGATGGGTACTACACCTTTTATGTAAAAGACTGCAATGCGAATATTATTGCCGCACGTCTATTCAACCCTAAAGATTTCCTGGAGGACGGGTTCGATGCAATGTACTTAAAGGGTAAGCCAGTGCAGATGGAATTTACTGCACAAATCTACAACGGTTCCTGGTCATGCATAGTGCATTCGATATCAGTGTATACCGGCGATTTTGATTTTGCAAGATTTTATGGGATAGCGCCCGCTGTGGACTATGAGTTTTTAAACAAGGTTTACAGCCACCCTGTTACGCCAAACTTTTATAGTGGAAAACGCCTTTCTGCATTCTGTGACGGGCGGGTAGATGGGGTAGCTAAGATCTTTGAATCAGCCACACGTATACTGATGAACTATGCTGGAGTTATTGATTCTGACAGGCTTTTTAAGGATTTCAATAAAGCTTTTGACAGCTATGTTAGATACAAGCAGCAGGAAGAGAACTTCGGTTTAGCAACAGCAGAGGATGTGGTAAAGCTGCTCCAGCCATTGCTGTTAGAGGATGACAGCGGGATTATCATAGAGGCGTTCTATGCTTTGATTGGAATGCAGGAACCGAAGAATTTGTATGCACATGCTATTGCAGATGCCGTGGGTATGGCGATCAAGATGTTCCATTTAATCTATCTTGAAAAGGCAATGCCTTGCGGTTCCACGCTACAGTTTGATGGCGGGATATTGGTTAAATACTAGAGGTCAACATCTCTAGTATTTATTATAGTATACAGGGTTAAACCCGGAAAGTAGAGGATGCAAGAATGTTTGATGAAATTGCGTACTGTTATCTAAATACAGTATTCGTGGATAGCCAAGGGCGGATACTCGCCTACGAGTTATCGATGTCTGATAAGGCATTTACGGACACCTTTAGCTATCTGGCCTCTGAAGACGAAATAAAGTCTTTATACAGGACACTGAACGCACGTTTCAACTTTGCATTTAAAGATGGATACCTTAAATGCAACCAGGTGAAACGTTCTTTAGTGAACAACCTTATAATGGAGAATCTAGGCAAGAAGATTGTGGGTAGTAAGGAGAAATATTACACGTTATACAGCCTTTTGGAAGAGGGGATAAGTGATAATTTTATGCTCCTTGCAGACAGGTATGCGGAGGCAGGGAACACAATTAATGGATTTGGCGCGACAGAGTTTTTAAACGTTAAATTCAGTTCCTCTACTATGTCTGTATATTTTAATATTTTAACGGACGATGGGCTGGAAAATAAGCATATTATCTGCATGGAGGATTATAAGCTTTCCGCTAAGCCTTTCTTTTTTGCAGTACCAACCACAAAGCGCTTTAGTAAGGATGGCTCTGGTGGGATAGAGAACCTTGGCAATATTGTTATTAACAATGTCGAGTATGTCCTGTACAGGGCATCAGAAATCCTGATATACGATCTGGATGCTTATGTATCCGCAGGTTTGATAAACAGGGCGAGCATCGATGTCGCAAAGACACAGAATGCGCTGAATATACTGGCGGATTACAGGAGTTGTATGTGCAAAGCTCTTTATGAGGAAAGGGATGCTGGTAGTGTGCCATGGTCTGGAGGAACAGGGTCTTATGAATCCTGTTTTGGTGTTTTCTATAGGGCAGACATGGAAATTCTCAGTAAGAAAAGACGCCAAAAGGTGTTGGATATTGTGTTGAATGGTATTGTGTCAGAGTGCAAAAACTCAGGCCTTGAGGGTGCAGCTGCTAGGGTAAAGGAATTGGCTTTTTCCTATGAGGAGAAAGTGGCAAGCATTGCCTTATTGAATGTAGCAATGCGCGTAAGCTCACTGAAGGACGCAATCTTTTTAGCAGATAAGGCAATTTTATGCCATAAAGCAAAAAATGTGTCTGCTAATCTGTTTTTATACAAAGCCCGCTCCAGGGCATACCTGAAGAAAGAGGGATATGCCACGCTGTTAAATCCAATAATAACGGGGTCGGATGAAGCGATAAGTACAATTGCAACGGAGGTATTTTATTATGATAATCTTATCTGAGATTTTATCAAGTTCACAGAAATTCATGAGTGCAGGTGAATGCTCTATTATCATAGATGGTAAATTTCTATCTATGCAGTCATCCCTTGTTTATGCACAGATGGATGATGATAATGTATGCTATTACACGAAGACCACGAGCGATAATATTCAGCAGAAAATTATGCTGGATGATAGCACAATGGAGAGTAAATATGCAGAGCCGTTCTTCTGCGGGAAGTATTACTCTTTTATACCTTCCGTAACAAAGGATAACCTTGGCGTCGATGTAGATTCGGAACTCAAAATTATTTTCATTGAAACATTCATGTACAAAAAGATACGGGAGCTGATAGTCAATGACACGTACCATGACGCAACCATGCTAGTGAAAGGCACGGAGCAGGTAATCAGTAATGAAGATATTACTGAGATGGTGAATCGTTTTAAAAGCAAGGCCTATAGGAACTATTTAGAAACAGCCTACACAGGCAAATTTCTGAATAGGATTGTAAAGGCACGCGGAAATGCATTCTACAGCATACTGCGCTGCTTCGTGCCTGTAGCTATAGAGTGCAAATATTTGTACAATCCACTACTGGACAACCCTGCAATTAATTTTAAGTCAACAAGATTGTATGCGGATGCCGAGCAGAAAGGAAGGCATATGGAAATCTTGCCGAATGGCGTCCTGTCTACGATGTTGGCTACACATAACGAGATCTGTGAATCTCTTGGGATGAGTTATATGGTGCGGTTTACGCCACAGTTCCTGTATGAACTTATTGTAGGTTTTTACACGCAAGGCGATGCTGACTTCCCCAATGTAAACACCAAAGTGTGGAGGGCAACTTCGAGGAATTATGCAGAATATGGATTGCGGCCGTACTACAGCATGTTGCAGCTTGCGGCTTTGCTGGATAGTTATAAAGATAAAACAGGCGAGTCACAAGAGAGTTCAGATACTTTGGAATTTTTAAGTTCTTATACGGAGTCCGACAGTTTATGGTGCGCCATAGACAGGTACCGCTTAAAGCTTATCCATTATGGTGCACACGTATTGGATAATAAGCTCAGCTGTACAACAAATGCACTATACAACTACCTGTCAAAGGCTTCATTGTTTTAGGAGGGGATGCTATGGATATTTATTACGATTTGGAACCAAGAGAAGATATTGGAGTGTGCATGGGTAAAAGGAACAAAGCGAGAACTCATTTGGACGTTTGTAATGGAGTGCTGTGCGATAAAGCGCTCCATAATAATTTTGATCTATGGCTACAGTATGAGTTATTTGCGGCTGTGAAAGAGGATGATTTTTCTTTTTTAAATTCTGTTGGCGCCGGGGAGCTTGCCATTGCGATTCAACAGGAGTACAACGTAGTGAAACTCGTTTACCCAGGCAGTTTAGGGCTTGCAATGGTCATAAAAAAGAGATTCAGGGAAATTGCGGAAGGATGCATTTATAAGAGCTTGCAGCAGGTATTTCTAAACGCTAAAGATAGTGCAAGTCAAGAGGATATTACTCTTTTGGATGTTTCGGAATGCGATATAACGAATGCAGAAATAAAGGGACTACCAGAGTTAGTGATGCTTATGCACCCTGCATACACAGGCTATGATAATGGGGGTATCCGTTATAAAACAGATTCCTTTTTCCTTGAGTGTGAATTTTCCCTTCGAAGTATGCAGTCCTCAGAAATAAACTGCATTGCAGGATATTATAAATTCATGAATATGATGGCGCTTGCTAATGGGGCGCGTTTCAGCAGGGAGTTCTGCGGTGAAGTGTATGATGGCGCCAGGAGAGACTTTGTATACAAATGCACGGATGCATTCATGATATACGCATTGTTCAGCAGTGGTTATAATAAAGGCGAGAGTATGAGTGAGCGCCTGCTTGACCTGTCCAGGAAAGCAATACAGGCTGTCCGGCAGGACGGGATGGCGGAGATAGGAAAGATGTTTAGCGAGGTGAACTTCTATGAAATTAATTGAGAAAAAGCTGATACAAAACTACTATGAGACGCACGGTTCATTCGACCGTATAACAACAACTGAAACAGGTGTGCTGTTGCAGGACATAGAATCTGTAATGGAAGAATGCTATAAGATTTTAGGATATAAACCCTGCAGCGGGTATACGGCAAAGCAATGCCATGATATACGGATTGCAATAAAAAAGGAAGATTTAACATTTTTGTACGATGTACTTGGTGTAGTAAACCTACAGGAAGCTCTTGAAAAGGCACAAGGGCTGGGGATTATACAAGAACGCGAAGACAGCGATAAGTCACCTTTCCGGTACAACCACTCGTTGGAACGTTACAGTAGCGTGCTGGCCCGGTATTTTAGGATAACAAAAGATATTATCCAGTTTCGGACAGCCATTCCCTTATGCTATGCTATAGATAGTTTAAAGACAGAACCTAAGAAGCTTTTAAAGAATATAAAAGCTATCTATGAAGGCAATCAGAGTCTAGTTAAGTTTTGCAATGATGGAAGTTCCCCTTATGTTTATAAAGGTGTTTTTCATGTAAACCGCAATTTCTCTGACAAGGAGGAAAAGACGGTCATACTTGACGCACTGAAACTGGCAACGGGGCTTTCACTTGGTATTAATTCGGAGATTGTGAAATCTCCTTATAAGTTTGCAATGCTGCCCTTTGATAATACAGAAGAGTATCTAGACTTGTTGGAAAAGGCAGAGGTTCTAAATACGACCTATGCCGGATTATTCTCTAGAATAGGCATAAATGTCCCTGATTATACGGGTATTTACTGTGCATTGAGGATTATCCCGGTCATCGCTTATGAGAAAGTGTTCTTTTTTACTGAAGAGTCCACAGAAGAGGCCCCCTTAGCAAAAACAGAGCTTTCCAGTTTCAAGCTGCTGCTCAGTAATATGATGGCGGGAGGTGCGGAAAATGCAGTATGTGCTGTTTGACGTGGAAACCACAGGCCTTTCCAAATACGATGAAGTGATCCAGTTCTGCTGTTTTATTATGGATGGGCAGCTGCACAGGTGCAGTAATATGGTTGATTTTTATAGTATGTCAACTCAGCCAATTACGCAGGGCGCTTTGCAAAAACACCATGTTACGCTTGGGAGGTTGCGTGAATTGTCCAAGGGCGTCTTTTTTGAGGAGAGCTTTTACAAACTTGCCAAGACCTTTGAACGGGACTGTACGTTTATTTATTTCAGTTCTTCCAATTTTGATACTCGCCTTGTCAACCAGACTCTCCAGAACGCAAATCTCCCAGCTTATAATTTCGGCGACCGCATTAACACTTTGAGGAGTGTGGAAGGCCATCATTGCTTTGACCTGCAGTCGGCGGTTTCAAAATACTATGGGATTCCAGGTGGAAGAGTAAGCCTTGAAAAAGCGGTAAACCTTGTAACAGACGGGAATGTGAATTTAGTAACTCAGAGATATAAGAATTTCAATAAAGTGATTTCAGCAAAAAACAAAGAGTTGGCCTGCTCAGAAGAATTATTATTCCATAATGCAAGATTTGACGCATTTGTGTTGTGGTATATTTTACATAAGATAGGAGATTCGTTTGTAACCTGATATGGATTATAATGAGTGTAAAAAGGAGCTGGACGCCACCAGGCGAGAGCATAGCAGGCTGCAGAATGAGTTAAGGTCAGTGACTGCCGAGCTGGAAATGATAACTTCCGAGAGCGCTAAAGAGGAAGCTCGGTATAAAATACAGCTAAAAGAGGCAAAAGATATAGAGCTGCAGCGACATGTCGAACATTGCTGCAAAGTTTACAGAGATGCTGTGGCATCAGTGGATAGGAAAATAGATTCCTTGGGTAAACAGCATGAAGAGAACCTCTCTAAGATAACCGCGGAGAGCATCATTAGCACAGAATCCTCTGACAGGGAGTACTACCAGGAGATAAAAGGAACGTTAGAGGAACTCGCGGAGAATCTGTTAAAGACGCTTGGGTTACGGTTCAAAGATGAATTAATGTCGCAGCTGGGTACGCAAAAGATAACATTGAAGCCGGAGGACCTGCCCTCTTTTATAGCATATTTTACTTCGTTAAACGCCGAGCTGTTTAAGAATGCGGATAAGAATGATCATAGTATCTCTGATTTGTTAAAGCAGACAACAAATGGGATTACACTGGAGCGGTTGAAAGAAAACCCTATCAATCTTATACTGGCCTTTCTCTTGCTCGCAATAGGCTCTGTCGTATTTGCTGAAATAGTGCTGCCATTTTATGTGATTGCACTTATGGTTTCCTTAATTTTTAATTTAAGGAAACATTATAAGCTTTATAAAGCCATCCTTGTGATGAAGGCTGTGCAGGATAATATCGCAGCAATTGAAGATATGCTGCTGAAACAGGCAGAAAAGAAGGCAAAAGCACGCCGTGAAAGGGAGGACAGGCTGTATAACAAATGCCTTAGGGAGTACCTCGATGAGAAAGACTCTGCAACAGCAAGGATGCATAGTGCAGAGGAAAAAGCTAAAGAAAGCTTCGTGTTTCATGGGGGTAACCTCGCAACCGCAAGAAAGGCAGATTTGGCAAGCTTGCAGAATAAACTATACAGACTAAAACAGCAAAAAGAACGTCTAGAGTTCGATATCCAAAGAATGCTAAAACGCAGTATAGAGCAGGAGAAGACTCTTGCACGGATAGCCGGGGATATACCAAAAGAGTATCTGAATCCTGAAAAAGTTGGTTCAGACTTTATCTTTAATCCGAAATTTATTTTCGACGTCGAGCATAATAACCCAGAGTTCTTTATGCATCCCGAGGCTAGCTGTCTTTTCATTTACAAGGACTTTGATGATGTAGTTTCTTTCGTAAAACTGATTAACCTGCAGCTCCGCGTAAGGTTTAGCCCTTCAGCATTTACTTCGGATGTTTATGATAGGAAATACGGTGGCATTGCCTTCCAGCCTTTTATAGCGGATAGCTATAAGCATTTATTCCAGATTCACGTAAATTCGGAAGAGTTTACGCAAGCATTTAAAGATGTGGATGAGTTAATCACCAAGCGAACGCGCTTGATACTCTCATCATCAGATGATATTAAAAGTTATAATTCATTAATGCTTTCCTCAGAATCAGTTCCGGAAAGCTATATGTTTAGTTTTCTCCTCGACCCGGAGCAGTCAGACGTGCAGAATGAGTCTTTCCTTCGTGCATACCGGGTAGGCGGGAAATTAGGAGTGTTCTTTCATGTCTTTGTACAAAAAGATGTGTTTTTTGAGTTTGGAGACAGTGCGCGTACACTTGCTAATGAAGCAGGAAAATGCTTCATTTTACAGAATGGGAAATATAACCAGCGTGCCAAAAACTATGTCATGGAGACCATGATAAAAGACAATAATCGTACTTCTTTACCTACATTATAATACGCAAAACTAAGACCATAAACAAAATTGCTGGAAAGCAATAAAAACAATCCCCTTTAACGTTATAAAGATTCCTATACAAAGATAATAGAAGAAAGGGGGCGTTATTATGGCAGCTTCTGTTTTTAATGAAGAGTGCACACAGGCTATCAAGAATGCTATTGATTCTTGTGAAGAGTTAATCCCGAACCTTAAAAAAGGCGTTGCAAACTGTGCTGATATTTGCAAGGAGTCTGGTGCGGTTGAACTCGCGAAAACTGCGGATGGAGTTTCGGATGGTGTGGATAACCTGATTAGCACGATGGGTGAGCTTATTCAGACACTCACCACTCTTCTTCAGTATTATCAGAAAGTGCAGCGTGCAATGGGCAACGCATAAGTAAAAACAGTTAGAACGGAGGTGTATTATAGTGGCTATTCAGCTTAATGAAGAAAGGCTCAATGAGTCTGTTGGAATCGTTAAGGGTTGTATGAACTCTAACGTGCTGGATGTTATGCAGAACTTGTCAGCAGCGATTATGCCTGAGGCTGGTACAAACCAGTTAGTTGATCAGGCAATCGAAGACTGCCGTAAGTTCCAGAATCAGTTCAATGAAACTACGAAAGGGCTTCGTGATTTCATTACTGAGATGGGCAAAGTTCTGGATATTAAGGAATACCTGGATAAGCTCAGCATTGGAACTGTTAGCAACAGGGACACGAGCATTGTGACAGGTAAGATTGATGCTGATGCTGTAATCCAGTAGAAGCGGGTAAGGAGGACGTTTGTTAAGAGAGCAGACGTCCTCCTTTTGTTTTTCGTTATACCCGAAGACGATAGGGTGGCGGCATTAAGATTACAAGACTAGGAGGTTATTATGTATTTATTAGTAAGAGACGGTACTATAAATGGCGAAACGAAAAAAATAGTTTTCGGCATTTATGATGAGAGCAGCACAAATGTAACGAGCGCTTTATTGCTCAGATCCCGGGAACTTTTTAACCATTATTCCGCTCGCATATACTTAAAGATTGCCGTCCTTGATGGCAGTGTGCCTGTTTTAACTACGACCGCTACGCAGTCATTAATTGCCTGCAGCGGGATTTACAACACCGTTAAGAAGCATATGCGTCCGGATGGCGGATTGGACGATAAAGTAGCACAGGCGATTGCAGCACAGCTTGAGAATGTGCTTTCTTCGCGCAATATTGCCAGAGATACAGCCGGGAAGCTTGCAAACACAATTGTGCAGTTTTCAGCAAGTGACCTGAGCACAAACGGGAAGCTGACTTTAGCGCAGCTAGACAACTTTAGCGTTGAGCAGCTCGACCCGGCAACAAGCAGGACTATACTGGATGAGTATATGTCACGTGATGCCGCACGTGGGACAGATACTATCTTTCAGCATACGTGCACTGACAAGCTGTATCTTCGTCTTCCGACAAACTCACAATTGGCAAGCGATGATTTCGAGCTTGAGGATTTGATACCAAAGCGTGAAGAGGTATGTATACCATACCAGAATAAGGCTGCGTACACCAGTGCATACAAGCAGCCTGGTTCTGGCGTGCCGCAGAGCATGTACCCATTGATAGAAGGGAATGCACAAAATAATGAGCTTCCAATACAGGAAAACGAGCGGGAGTTTTATGAGAAGCTGGTGCAATGGATAAGGGGAAATATAGCGTCAGAGCTTGGTCCGGAAGCGCTGAATGCCGATGATAAGAATGTTGTATTGGATTCCACGACTGAACAGTTCTTCAATACTATGTACGCTATTATCTACAGCTGGCATTGGGGGCACAACCCAAATGTGCCGATGTATGACCCTGAAGATGATAATGATGAATTTTCTGAGAATGCTGATACTGGTGGAAGCAAGTATGTTTATAATGTGATGCCGGGTGAAGAGTATGACCTGTATGTTCCGGCATTTGTCCCATTGCAGCATTTTGTGCAGCAGGCGGCGATGGAACTTGGTTATAAGATATTCGCTGAGGCAGTAATAAAACTTTGCCGCTGGGGCACACGAAAACCTACTGCATTATTCTTTGATGGTTATCCTTTTATCTTCGATTTAGGGAAGGGGCTAACCGAGGCATACGCAGGAAAAATTTCTGATTATACGCAATGTGTTGATGAAAATGACTGCAATATGATTCTTAAGGGAGTCATCATGTGCAACAGCCGCATTATTGACACAAAATATATGCTTGATGCTGGGTACACTTACAACTCATTCCCCGTGCCTGTGGGTTTGACTTTTGCACAGGTTTATGTGAATCGGAAAAACCCAGAAAAGAAACTTCAGCTGGAGTTTTATTACTCCATGGTTGATGTTGTGAATCTTTTGTTTTCAGGTAAGGATGGTACAGATGTTTCCTTTAGACCAAAAGGGTTCTCCATTAAAGATGGGAAAATCCTTGCGCCTGAGATGGTGGCGCGTAAGGATACTATAGGAGCATTAAGCGAGAAGTATGCTAATGAGAAAGCAACTTCTATAGCAAATCCATTTTACTGCAGCCCAGCCCTACAGGACTTGTTCATTGAATTAAATGCTTCCAATATGGCGAGGGAGCTCAACCAGTTTTCCATTATAGATAACGGCGTCCAGACAGCGGAGTTGGCAGAATCTTTTGAGGACAATTCCTTTTCCACCTTAAATGAGCTTGCGGAAAAATTTGCCGACTGTATTATCCCCAGCCAGGAATCTGCTATCTCCTCAAATGTCTTTAGGATACTGCTGCCTATCCTGCTTGATGTCAATAACTGTTTTGCAGGTAAGTCTGATTACAGCTTATCTGATATACTTAATTCTTATAAAGATGCAATGGTCCGGAATGGGTATGTAGACGAGGCAGCTTTTTATAGTGGCAGAAAGCAGAATGTTAAGCCATTCAGTGAGAGGCATGGATTTAGCCCGGCTATGACTGCAGGAGACCCTGTTGACAATAATGGGCAAGAGCAGACAAATGTATCCACGAAGAAGCAAGAGGAGCGCCAGACAGAAGTGGTTCAAGAGAGCAACGCCGCTACTACAAAACCATATTACAGTGGAAACCCGCTCGTCTCCGAGGTGGGCGAAACTCCTGTTGTAACATCGGTTTACTGGCAGGAAAAGAAAAACAGAATCGGGTACTGCACACTGCGCAAAATACTGGTTGATGGCAAGCCAAGCACGGAAATCGTTTTACTTGGAAAAGATTACCCGGAGCGCTATAGCGGCACGGAAGTTAAACGGTGCGCTAACTTTGCACAGTTAATTGCATACCTTCTAAATGACCTGCTGAGCCTGAGCAAAGGGGAAAACAGCTTTAGGGTTAAGGCTGAATCTGAAGAATGCTTGAAGTACTATGTAGACTTGTATGCAACATTAATCAAAAAGGAATCCTGATAGAATGATAAAAGTAGGGACAGATGATATTACAAAGCAGCACGCATTATACGTGGAATCATACAGGAATGGAAGTTCCGTTCCACTTTTATACGAGTCCTATACTGGGAAAACTCTTAAAACTCTTGCAGACAGTGTGGAATACCCGATGGATATAAAACTTCCAAAAGCACTTTCAGATATGCTCTATAATAAGGACTCCACTCCTGCTAGAATACTGCGCATAGAGAGGCAGCCTGTAAGGAGGCGCATCAGTAAGGACGGGGAACCTACTGATGAGTTTATTCCGGTATGGTTTGGCTCTACTGCAAATGGTGTAAACTTACGCTTCGGGTATAAGAACGGTGACAGCCGTTATTTATCAACCCATGCTTTATATGACAGGAGCGTACATGCCTTTCTGGGAGGGGCTACCGGGCAGGGGAAATCTGTTACATTGAATAATTTGATTTTTAATATGTGCGAAGAATACCCGCCATGGGAATTGGAGTTAGTGTTGATTGACCCAAAGATTGTGGAGTTTAAGGCGTACGCGCTGACTTCACCATTGCCCCATATACGCACGATAGGTGCCACTTCGGATTCAGATTATGTTATTTCCGCACTAGCGGCGCTCAGGGATGAGATGGATTCAAGGTCAAAGCTATTTGCACTGTTTGGCACAAAGAATATTAAAGAATTCCGGAAAGCCACAGGTTTAGCAATACCAAGGAATGTAATCGTAATGGACGAGGTGCAGACCACCTTTAAAAATGCCGGGAAAAGGAGCAGGGAACTTATTGCGTTACTGGATGACTTTGCCAGGCTTGGACGTTCCTCAGGATACCACCTGCTTATGGCAAGCCAGGAGGTTAGCTCTGATATACCATCTGATACGCTTGCCAATATACAGATAAGAGGGGCGCTCGGGTGTACAGCGCCTGTCAGCGAGAAGATTATCGGCAATGACGAGGCCAGTATTTATTATGGGAAAGCTCCCGGGAATATGCTGGTAAACACGAATGCATCACAAGGTCAAAAAGCAGACAATACCCTGTATAAGGTGCCATACTTAAGCACTGAGGTGCAGATTTCTGTGAGTAAGGAAGAGATGCGCTTGTCTAAAGAGGTAAACTTCCGGAATCCCTTAAACTTTTATGATGAGGAAGACCTTATTACCTTTAGCAGATACCCGGGGTATTTAGAGAAATTCCCATGCAATCCAAATAGGGTATACTTAGGGGAGCCTTCTTTTGTCACAAAAAGCCCGGATAAGGTGCTTTACCTTGAGTTCACGTCTAAGGAATTAGAGAATATTCTGTGCATGTCTTATAACTCAAAGAACAGCTTACGGACTTTCCTTATGCTGAAAGAGAATTTGTTACGGTATAAAGGGTCTTATCTGCATAATGTGCTGTGTGCCGATAGCTCTTTCGAAGAGACTGGGAATGCGAGCGAGTTAGCAAATTCAAATAATTTTTACACGGATAAAACCTATTTGAACAATAACTTCTTCTCTATAACAGAAAGCGTTATCCGGCGCAGGAAAATGTTGATTAAGATAGACAGTTCTGTATTTGCGGACCCGAAGACCCATGAGCTGACGGACGAGTTATTCTACAAACTCGTCGAGCATGGCAGCGAGCTTGATACAAAAACAAACAGGAGCCGCTGTTTCTATTTATTTGCCTTGCTCTCTGAGAATGAGGAATACCAGGCTATGTTTAACCCACAAAAGCGCTCCCCCGGAAGTGAAGAGTTTACAGATTTGTTCGCAAAACTACTTAATATTTTGTTGCAGATGTATAAGTGCTATGGGTGCCTTGACAAGATGTTGACAGTTTCCTGCTTGCCTGCAATCTTTAATTGGATTCTCGGTATAGATAAGGTCATCGGACTTGGGCGTGATACCAAACAGCGTTATATTGAGACTCTAAAAAAGTGTATGTTTGATGCAAGCACGGTAAACGTGAGATATGTTATCTTTACGCGTGACCTATCTGAGATAAGAGAGCTTGTCAAGGCAACCAGATGGGCGCTCTTTGAAGAGCTGATTTCAGGCGACCAAAGGGCTATCCTAGGTGACAGCAATTACCCGCCCGTGCACAATAACAGGCTTGCCATGGTTGTGGATATGACGCAGAAATCGGACAATATGTGCCTTAAATACAAAAAGACTCTTTTCGATGATGAGATAGTCTAAGGAGTGCAGGGAAGGAGGATGATATGCTAACCTTTAGCAAGAACAGGGATATTGTTAATACAGAGGAGTACGAAAACAACCTGAGGTGCAATGGTTATATTATGTGCTGCAGTGACGAAATGGAGTTGCAGCACTTGTATGATGCCGCACTACGGGACAGCATGTATGTTTATGCCGTGGATATTATGAAAAGGCTCAGTGGTTATTCTTATAATGGTATTTCACGGAACACCCTTTATAATTATCTGACTAAGGTTGAAGGATGCCCGGACAGGTATTTCTACAAGAAGGGCGTCAAAGGGACAAGCCTCGATATGAAAAAGGTCTTACAGCCCCTGTATGATAACGGGTATGCTAAAGAGTTCCTCGAGGCTTATATGGAATACACTTCCTGCTCCTCAAAGTGTTCCGCTATCGCATCAATTATCAGAGGCATACAGGATTCAGGGCTTTCAAATCGTAATGGCAGCCGGCTTGGCAAGCTTGCATATACAGTCAACCAGCAGACGAATTTACGTTATAATTACAGGAATTATGATATTATTTCACAGATACCTAAGGATTATGCAAAATTTATTTCAGTTGAGGAAGGGTACTTTTTAGCATGGGGTGATTTCGCGCAGGCAGACTTACGCATAGCTTACAATCTGCTGCTCCGGAATGAGGAGAACTATGGTTTAATGGCTAGCGTTACTGATAAATACGAAGGTATTGCAAGGCTTGTGGCAGATGCAAATAATGAGCCTTTTGATTATGAAAAGTTTAAAGCTGAGCGGAACTTATACAAGGTTTATGTGCTGGAGACTCTGTATGGGACACGGGTGGCAGCAACAAAGGAAGAAAGTAACTTTGTTAAAAAGCTACACAGATACCTAGGGACTTGCCGCAAATACAATGATTATTTGCAGCGCATCGCGGACAGGCAGATGCTGAACTTGCCTATCGTAACAAAAGGCTTCTTTGGTTATGAACAGGCTGTCCCCTCCTATAAGACCAGTGCTGAGGATATAAAGAATTTTTCCTTAAACAGCCCTATACAAACAGGCACGTCTGAAGTGATGATTTTAACCGTTAATAAGATTATCAAAATGTTAAGGACGCTCGGGTATGGTGAGGAGGATGCCAGTGTTTATATGGCAAGGCACGACGAGGTAGTATTTAAGTGTAAAAACACTGTATTGAAGGATGCATGGGTTTTTAAGGAAGCTTCTATCGTGCAGGTTGATGACTGGATACCAATGCAGCTGGACTTTAGCTTTGGGTACAACTACTGTGTCCCTGACAGCGAATTGGAAAAGATTGTTCATATGAACTATAAGGAGAATGATTACCGGATTACTTACAGCGAGCCACAGAATGTTGGGGTTTCAGAAAAGTATTTCCCAATCGCTGAGGTAATTAGGCTGACATACCATTTATCAGCCGTTGGCGCTAATACCATACTTACAATAGTTAACCTTCCCCTAAAGGCATATAGCGTTTATGTAATTCACGGGACTGCTGAGGAAGTTATAAAGAAATCAGTCGTCGGCAGAATCAATGAGATAGTACAGTCATTTCCTGAGGATGATTATCAAGGGACTCTTGTAGAGGGGAATGTTATAAATGGCGGGTTATACGAGAATGGCAAGTTGATAAAATTTTTAAAGGTATCAAATGCATCTCTGTACTCTGCGCAATGCATAAGTGAATTTTATGCAAATAATTATGCAAAGGGTCATAGCATGGATGCCCCCTACAGTGACCGCTCGTCAGAAATGCACCAATTCAAGGAGTACCGCCAGCTCAGTGCACTATTCAGTTCATAGCAAATACTGCGTATTGCTGCAATACGCAGTATTTTTTAATTGGGAAAATCCCCCCAATTAAAACAGATAGAATGGGAGTGATACAAATGCAACGAAAAAAATTAATAGCGGTAATTACGGGCTGCGTTTTAACCCTTACAGGGTGTTCCGCTACAAGCAGCATCCAGAGTGATGCACTTTTTGCGAACTTTGATATAAAACCTGTTAAGAAGATTGAGGTTGAGCAGCTGCCCGCGCTCAACCTGTCAGGACCAGAGTATAAGCTTGCAGCAAATAAGCAGAAAAGCGAAGGTTATATTTCAAATGGCTCCACCACTACATACGATTACAGCAGGCTGATAATTGTCGGAGACTCAAGAGCCTGCGGAATGTACACCGCTGTATCAGCTAAAAATACAAGCAATGAAAAAATCGTATACTCGACAAATAATAAGCTGGAATATTTCATTTGTAAGGTAAGCCAGGGATTTAGCTGGTTCTCCACTACGGCGAGTAATGAAGTCAAGAAAAATGCTGACAATAACACGGCGGTCGTTGTGTGGCTTGGGGTAAATGATATTGCAGGCGGTGATGAGCAAGGGGCAAAGAATGCCGCGAAGAAGTATGCGGATAAATTGAACCAGAGCGCTAAAGCATGGAACAGTGATGTGTACGCTTTGTGCGTGACGCCTTCGAATCCAACAAGCAATAGTAAGCTTAATAAAAACACGCAGGCATTTAACCTTACGCTGGAAGAAAAGCTTGATAAAAGCGTTACATTTTTAGACAACTATGACAAGATTCTTGAGAAGTTAAAATCAGGCGAATACAAGACAGATGCATCTGGAATACATTATCAGCAAGACTGCTATCGCGATATTTATAGCTTTATTAAATCCAGTGTGGGCAGTATTGGGAATAAGTCTGCTGACAGCGCCGGAGATATTGACAGCCTTACAGGTCTCCCTGAAGATGCATTCTTTTTCACGAAGTGGGAATCCGGGCAGGAAGGCTATGCGCAGGCTGGGGGTGATAACGGCAAAGCTTACGGAAAATACCAATTCGATTACAGATATTCTGCGATACCATTTGCGGCTTATTGCTATACACAGGATAAAGAGAACGGGACAAATTTTTATAAAAAACTGCACGAGTTCCGCAATTATAGCACAGGTGACCTTGCCCCAGGGACAGAGGGTTCAGGTAAGTTTACTAAGGCATGGAAAGCGACTTACGAGGAAAGCCCAAAGGAGTTTAAAGCAGCACAGGACGCTTTTGCTTATGCCCAATACTATCAGCCGGTGCATGATAATTTAGTTAAACACGGCATTGACGTTGATAAGCGTGCAGATGTTATTAAGGGGGTTCTCTTTTCATACTCGATACAGCACGGCTCGCTTACAGCGGCTAATAATATTAAAGGCGCTGTCAATAATGCCATGTCTGACGCAGAGTTCATAAAAGCCGTATACAGTGACAGGATGAACCGATATCCTGCTTACAGCTCACGGTATACAGAGGAACGTGATACGGCGCTTAAAATGCTTAAGTGAGTATTGAGTGAAGCATTAGCAGAAACCAGAAAGTTGTGGCAAGACCAGGGGGTGTTTATGTCTTATAAAAAGGAATCAAACAAGACTCTGAAAGAGTATTATAAAACGCATTCGATTGAGGACACAATTCGTGTAGCGAAAACAATGCTTTATTCAGATTCTTATAAGGACATTAAGGCTTTTAATGCGCATGTTCATGGTGAGATCTGTGAAACAGTATTAGAACTTCTGGTTATGGATTATATGAAGAAAAATCCTGTAAAAACGAAAGAGTGGTTCTATTCGAAAGGCTTGATAATTAAAGATATTGACAACCCATCTAACGGATATTTTACAGAGCTTGACCTTACAGTGTTTACCCCGCAGAAGATTTTTGCCTTCGAGTGTAAATCATATGGCGGGGATAAGAAAATTACACAAAAATGTATGATACAGAAAAAGAAAGGCGGTAGGTTTGACGTATATGCACAGCACGAGAAGCACGCGCGGGTACTTGCAAAACAGTTAAAAGCATTTAGGAAATCCCTGTACACAGATAAGCCCGCTTACCAGCTCGTGCTTTTCGATTTTGCTACCGGAACTACTGAGGATGTACGCACATCAGCCAATAAGCTGATTATGCCATGCCTGAATGAGGCAAACGTGCTGAATATCTTTAGCGTTTATGAGGATGGACCTGTGATTTGGAATATGGAATATTTAAGCAGGGCTATAAAAATAATAGAGCGGAAACATGACAGTTATGCTAAAAAGCATTTAAGCTATGTGCGTAAGCTTAATGCAAACAGGAGGAATGTATGAACAACTTAACAAAAATCAGGGCTGTGTGGTCTAACCTGGAGGATAACTATAAACGTTACTGCAAGGAGGAGACAGCTCTTACGAGAGAGGAATACCTTAAAACCTTACTGGCATTTGAGTGTGGGAAACCGAACCTTACGCTAGTAAGAAGCGTTTTAGGAAATGAGATTAACACGTACAGTGGAGATGATGCAAAAGCATATGACGCCCTGTTTAGCACAATGGAGCGTGTGGGGAAAGCGCTGGTTGACAATGCAGATATAATAAGCAATCTAGATGAATTTTGCTATATGACAATAGACAGTAAGCCTGCCGATAAGAATAAAAGACAGGTCAGCATAGTGCTGTCTGATTATAATTTTTATTCAGTATACAGCTGTACGCCAATACAGGCAGCCCTTGCTGCCGGTGCATTTACAGATTATGCAGGTGAGGGTGATGAGTACTATTCTGTGGACACGCAGGGCGATTTCTACAAATACTTTAAAAATTCACAGTCGGTGGCTCTATTTATCTATAAATACCGAAAAGATGACATAGAACATACTGTATTTAATGACAAGGTATATGCCATCCTGATAGAGCTTGTGAAACGTAAGAGTGGGATTGAAGACTTCAGCATAATAGCGCCTGAGTTGTATGTATACCAGAATAACCGTGTTACTATTGGTGGTGCCGTATACAAGCTACCTGGGAATAAGGCAGTCGAGGCGCTTAAATTTGAGGATAAATACTGCACAGGCATCGAAGTATCTTTCTTTAGGAAAACACTTAACACGGCAAGGGGTCGCAAAGAAGATGTGATCTTTGTGAGATAGGAGGCGCTATGTCTTTCGAGTCTATGGTTCGGAGCGGCATCCAGAAAATTTATGAAGAGGATTATGATTCGCAATTATTTTATGTGAAGGAGATTTGTGATGGGATACGTAAGATAGACAGCCAGATAATTTTTGATGTCAATGGCTTCTTTGTGCCAAATGATGAGTATGTAAAAAGATACTTTCCCCACGGCATAGAGGATGCGGAGTATGGGATGTATTCCGCAACTGGGGTGTGCTACTGGAATAACGTACTTGTGTTGCCGGTCACTAATGTTGTAGGGGATATCGTAGGACTTGCCGGGTATAACCCATTTCACCATTTAGAAGCAAAGGAAGACGAGAGCTTGTTATTGAATTATTATACGTATTCCATGAAGTCCGTATTTAAGAAAGGGGATTTCTTATACTGTAAGCCGGGTGTTTACAAGCAGGCATTGCATCAGGGTTACCTGATTATAACAGATGGTATTTTTGATACATTATCTTTGACTGCGGCAGGGTATCTGAGCGCCGCCCTGCTCGGCTCTGTCATAACTGATGTTGTTGCTGCACAGTTAAGGTTTATCAAGAAAATAATTGTCGCTGTGGATAATGACGAGGCGGGTAATTTATTATTTGACAGGATTTCCAGGTTCCACCGTGGAACGGTCTTTTTAAAGCAAGGAAAACAGAAAGATGCTGATGATATTTTAAAAACAGGCTATCGCTGCGGGTATCTGCGTACGCTCGATAAGTGTATTTCCAATGAACTTAGTTTATCATATGTATTCAGCCCTAAACGAGCCTGAGTAAACAGAGACGGCAAAGAGCCTTTAGTGAACAATAGTGTTTGTAAGAGATGTTGCCAATAGAAGCATAAAGCTGTTTTAGAGAGAGTTTATCTTTATACCAAATTAATGCATGGGATGAAAGGTACCGTGTATTCACATTGTAAACTATAATACAGAAAGAAAGACGAGGTTGCAAATTATGACACTGAAAGAATTCAAAGAAAAAGCAAGTCAGGGAAAGGTAAGTATGGGAAGCCAGTTGGCAATGCGCAACGAGAATATTCAGGCACGTAAAAGGGTAAATCAGTACACAAAGCTGAAACGTGAGAAGAGCAAGGTGTGCCGGCTCCTTGTGCCAAAGGAGATAGCGCTGGATTTTGACCCAATGACTGGCAGTGTAACGGATGAGTTCAATGCGGACAGGAAGTTCCGCCCACTTATGGCGCCGTCGGAATTAGCGCTTATTCTGAAGGAAATTGCGGATAGCGTCCCAGAAACAAAAGAACGGTTAATGTCCCGGTCAGGAGTGGAAGAATGGGACACATCGAATTTTTCCGAGTTGACTGAGGTGGATAAAGCCGTGTTCCGCCCTTATCTTTATCCGGTTATTTACACAATCCCGGTATTTAACACGACATTAAAGACTATGTCCAGGAATAGTTATGGCGCAAGCTTTATTATTAAGGTAGACCGTGACCCTATCACTAATCGTGTGATTGGCGAGACTCCGCTTCCGTTGCAGGCAAATTACTTTTTCCGTGCCGTAGCGCAGGAGGAGATTTCTGAGCTGAAGAGCCGTGTAGAAAAAGGAGAGGAAGACCTGACGGACAAGCAGCTGACAGATAAGATCCGGCAGATCAACGATGCAAGAGTATTAGTGTCCAGCGAGTTCCCGTCTAACTGGGTCAGGGTTATTGAGGTGCCGTTGAACCCAACGGATATGAGTATTGACCCATCATTTAAAGTGGGCACAGTGACTAATGAGAGTATGCCAGATTTTGTGCGGCTGTCACGATACACTTCTGAGTTAAGGGAAACGATTCTTAAGTTCCGTACAGGGGCTTGGAAGAACAAGGACGTCAACTTCGATTTTTATGAATTTGATATGGTGTGCCCAACCACTGGTGATAAGCCTGCTGATGTTGGCAGGGCTACCAGGTATGAGAAACCGGAAATGTCTATTTCGGAGCAGGAAGGCTTCGCTAAATTTATAGATGTTTACCGTGAAGCATTCGGAAAGGATGAGTATGCCGAGCAGACGGTATTGACGTCTACCTACTTCAAGAATTACGACAGCAGCGTGGAGAAGAAACTTTTGGAGGCTCTGAGTCTTGAGATTGATTTAGCAAACAGGTATGTCACGGAAGAGGTCCTGATTAATAACCAGGAGTTCATCACTACTGTTTTCGGGGAGCAAGGTGATGAGATTTTGCTGCAGGCCGAGATGGGAATTTCTGGCAAGAGTAAGGGAAATTTTAATCCTGCAAAGGCTGAGGAACCCACTTACGACCTGAATGAGATGACAAGTTTCGATGATGTTGATTTGGATATGGATGAAATAACTGAGTAATGCACTGGGTGGTGTAAAAGCCACCCAATGCCTTTTATGTGTGTTCCAGGGCCGATAGGGCAGCCCAGTGCCAGAGTTAGAGGGCAAGGTGCTGGGTACTGTGTAGAGAGGGCATTAGAGGCATTGGCGGCAGTCCGCCGGTGCCTTTTTTGTCGTTGACTATGTAGCCTCTGGCAGCTAGGAGGGTGTTTATATGATTACAAGTAAACAAGCCGCAAAGGTAATTTATAAGAGGTTAGTCTATCTTATAGCACAGTCAGATTGGGATGACGGTAATACAGCATTGCAGATAAGGGCATTATTCACAACAATTTGTATTATTTGTGGTGTGGATGCAGATACCCCATCCTGTGATTACTTACTTAATCTAATCTATAAGAATCTGAGTATTGGCGGGGCTACAGTCGATTATGGTAAGTTCGAAAATTTTATGTTAGAGCTGATAGTGTAATGGGAGGGGTGGATTTGAGTACAGAATGTGTAAGTGCTGAGAGTCAAAAAACGCGAGTCTGTCTGAAAGAGGTGCGGCTTATCAATTGCCAGGCTTATGAGGATGTGACCATACCTCTTGCAGATGATAAGCTGAATGTGTTAGTAGCAAATAACAGTGTTGGCAAAAGCATCTTTTTTAAGATGCTGGATGTTACGGCATGTCCTGAAAAGTTTGACGCTGAAGACCGGAAAAATATTATCCGGCATGGGAAAGATTACGCGCAAGTAATGTTTTCTTTCTCAGATGGCGTGATTGCAGCCGTGCGGGTATTGGCAAGCCGAGTTATCTATTTTTACAAGGCGGCAGGTGAAAGTATATTCTATGCTTATGAGTCCGCGCCAGATTCCCTTTTAGAACACCTTGGGCTACTGGTTGATAAGCGCGAGGGGTTTATAGCGAATATCATGGACTCTGACCATGATTTACTGCTAGTAGATTCCAAGGAGAGAAGCAACCATAATGCCCTCAGGATGATTACTGAAAATGCACAGCTGAGTGGCCTCCAGGAATTGCTGGACAGGAAAGCAGCGGAAGCGTCAGAATTGAAACTTAAGGTGGAAGATAGATTTTCTTCAATTATGCAGCAGATGAAGGGTTACCGGTATGTTGATGAGAGCGCCTTGCAGGACAATATCGACTCCTGCGAACTGTTATTCCGTATGGTATGCGTGCTTTCAGATGCAGAAGTTCATCTGCATAATATAATGTTCTTTACAAGGGACACAAAAAATTATGACAGCCTTATTGAAGAAACAGAGCTGTACCAGAAGATACAGGATGCGGCGCAGATACTTATGCGGTATAAAACGCCGTCAGGGTTTAATGAAAAGGCGCTCTGGGTTGTCGAGCTTTGTGAGAAAATACAGGCTCTGCGAGATACAGCGCTTGGGTATAAAAAACCACGCAGATTTAATGAAAATACTTTTGTAGTCTGTGATATCTTAAGCGAATTAAGCAAGGCGAACGCAGGATTAACCCCTATCCCAGATAGTCCGAACTACAATGCCCTTGCGGAGATATTTAATATCTATTCAAAAGCTGATAGAGTGCGGAGAGCTATGCAGGAGTACTGCAGACGCCATAAGTCTTGTATAAAAAGTTCTGATACTATTTCAGATATTGTTGGTTATTTAAAAGAGAATAACACAGTACACCATTGTGAGATCTATGGGGAGGTATTATACGATGGAGAAACATGCATACCTGTTAATCTCTGATTTGCATGATTCTTATAAGAAAAAAGAAAACAGATATAGCTATGAGGACGAGATACGTTTTGTTAAAAAGAAGCTAATTTCAGTTATACAAGATTTAAGCGGGAAGGGTCATAAGGTCTTTTTAATCTTTATGGGAGATGTATTTGACACAGGCTACAGAGATGTCTTTAGCTCAACGATAGCAAACAATTTCTTTATTTTCCTGCGCGGAATGTGTGACGGGATGTATCTCCTGTTCGGGAATCATGAGCTGACCTATTATAGCGGTAATCCCATTTATACGCTAATTCAGAATATTGAGAGCGAAAAGGTCAGGGGAATACAGAATAAGATGTGGAAACCGCAAGGGTTATTCCAGACCTTTTCTGTTGTCGACCAGATTACTGACGGTGACACTGTAATACATTTTAACCATTACGGCACCAGGCTGAGCAAACCGGTAAGTGGCAAGGTGAATATAGCGCTATACCACCAGGATGTTGTTTGCCCTGAGATACTTGAGGATATGCAGGCTCGCCAGAAACGTACGTTATATGGTTTTACTCTTAATAATTTTGATGACAGTGGAATCTTTGAGGGCATTGATTTTAATTTTTTCGGGCATATGCATTCCGTCTATGGCGAGTGGACGTGGGAATCTGCATGTACTGGATGGAAATCTAAATTACAGTATTTAGCGTCTCTTGGCAGACCAAACTATTTAGAAGTAAATAATGATTTCCTTGAAAGGGATATGCCGGCAATTGTAGTGGAGGACGGAAAGTTCAGCGGTATCATACATAATAGATTCGTACTCCCAACTTATGAGGAATGCGTAAGGAGCGAGATAGTCGCCATTGAGAAAAAGAATTATGAATCCATCAAAGAGAGGAAGGAGATACGTTCGTATCTGCCAACATCAGATGACCCGGTCAGGAATTTGTATGAGAGATGTACAACTGCTGAGCAGCAGACAGTATTAAAAGAATTGCTTACAGTAGGTACAACTTCAGCTGAAAAAGAAATAAAAGAAAGAATCAGGGAGGTGCTGTACAGTGAATGATATGACATTTGATATTGCGAAATTGAAAGAAAAACTGATTGAGGAGCGTGCAGTTCATGCCACAGAGGTAGCGGCAGCCCGTTCAGCCATGATAAAATTCAAAGAAGCCCTTAGCGGGATTACAGATGAGGATTATGAAAGAATGCGTATGCTTGGCTACCCTATAGATATGTTACAGGGAATTGATACAGAGCGTTTCGAGAAGGATGGTGTATACGTGAGAGAAGTCCAGCAAGCTGTGTCTGAGCTGCTCGCGAAATTATACGAGCGGCTGGAGGCTGAGATAAATGGATAGGATTGCAGTCAGGGTTTCGAATGAAGCGATATTTGCCAAGTTTTTGTCTCTTACAGATAAAGAATATGTGGATGTGTTTTTCTCTAAAAATCAAGCATTCGCAGTGAATAACTCCTCAGAGGTCTTTGGGTACTTGCCGCTGGCGTGTGCCGGATGCAGCCAGGAGTCATTAATTTCGTGCAGGGTAAGCAGGACAGATTTAGCAAGGCTTGTTTCAGAGGGATTCCTTGTATTCTCTATTGCGGATGGCTGGGTGTCTATAGAGTTTATAGACAGCGAAAATAATAAGCTTTATACCCTAAAACTCAGAAACCAGCAAGTGCATAGTGAAGAATACCAGGACAAATTATTGCTTTTATCGCATGTTACCAAGGATATGTTTTTTGATGCGGATTGCCTGCGACCCATGTGTAAACTGATGAAAACATACAAAGCTGTGCTCACTATCGAGAACGGCGTCATCAGCGCCCCATTGCCTATGCGAGGCAAGATTTTCCAGGAAGTCGATACTGGCATAGCGTTTGCCTGTACAGCAGAAAAACTGGATATGCTATTATCCATCTCCGGCAGGATATTTAGCGCAGAAAATTATGCGGGAGCCAGCGCACAGGGGATCAGCATTCTAGTAACAAAATGCCGTGGGTTGGACAATAGTGAGTATGCATTATTTAAGGAAGCGAAGTCTGCATTTGTCTGCACATTGGATTTGCAGCGGCTGCGTTCGGTGATTGCTAAGTATGACAGGGATGACGGCGTCATAACCATTAATGTCCAAAAGCAGCATGCAATCCTGCAAAAGGGACGCGCACAGATTATTGTCCCAGTCCGTGTGTCCGATGTTCAGAGAAGTGCTAAATGTGATCTGGAAACGATAGATATCCCGACTGACGCCCTGAAAAGGGTATTCAGTAAGCTCAGTAATTGCGTTTTTCGTTTCTCGCAGAAGAAATATGCAATGCTTTTTGAAGCCGAGGGTATCGAGTTTTATCTTTAGGGGGAATTATGCGTACACAGGTAACTAAGATAGACAGGGAATACTACCGAGAGAAGATTCTTGAAAAGAAATTACAGCTGGAACGTTCTAAAGTCATGAATCAGGAATTGCTAAAGTTAAATGCAAAAAAAGATGCGATAC
Organism: uncultured Lachnospiraceae bacterium; assembly: GCA_951800685.1. Classification (GTDB taxonomy): domain Bacteria; phylum Bacillota; class Clostridia; order Lachnospirales; family Lachnospiraceae; genus UBA3282. The sequence continues at coordinate 219,794 of CATOJY010000001.1, read as the reverse complement.
AGCAAGTCAAAGATGATCTGTCAGCGTATGTGGATCTTTTGTTTTATCTAAAGAGAACAGTGCTTGCAGAAGATACAGCATTTAGGGAAAGACGCGTGGAATACCTTAATAACGTAATTACAGAGGAGCTTCAAAAGATTTTTCCCCATTCAGGACTCCAGGCAAAAATTGCTTACAACGACAAGTATAGCAGGACAAAAGCGACCCTGCGTTTGGTCGACTCTGACGGGTATTCCAGGAAACCTAAGATTGCGGAAGGGAAACTATGCCAATACCTAATTAGCTTTGCTGCCGTGAATGGCGTTGTCAGGAGTCTTGGGTACAGCAATATTTACGTTGATGAGGCATTTGGTGTGTCTTCACCGGAGAACTTGCCGCGTGTCGGAGAATCACTGCAGCAGAGCATCGATTCCGGTATGCAGATTGTGCTTGTGTCACAAAATCCAGCTCTCTATGAGAGTATACCGAGACAGGAAATACATTTGCGACATGAACCTGCTGATGGGCGAACAGTAATAGATAACATAGCAGAGTATTAGTGGAGGGAACTATGGCTAATGTAAATATAGATATTGCGCTGTCGGAGCTGCCTAATTATAATGCGGCTAAGCATCTTTGGGGGATTGGGAGTGAAATACGTGAGCAGTTATACTCCTTTTTCACTAACCATAAACGGAATGTGTTCTACACCTTTGAATACGAAAACAACAAGGAGCTCCTTTCACGTATAAATAGCAATATGCTGGATGTTTATAATTCCTACGGGCTGTATTTTACTAAGGATGTGCGGAACGCCATCCGTTATTTCGTCCTGATAATTCCCAAAGATGTGTTCTACGCCGCGGCAGATAATCCGAAAGCTCTACAGGACTATGTCGACACTTTCTTTATAGAGAACAAAGTCTCTGAGGAGCATATAGGATTTAGCGTTATTGAATGCACCAAAGGGGAGCAGGCGGAGTTCTTGAACCGTCTGCTTTGTGATGGCGAAAATATTACGGCGTATAAGGATTTCTATGAACGGTACAGGGTGGAGAACCCAGGTTTTAATTTCAATGAGATGACTGATACCAGCAGGTATACGGATCATCCTGCATTCCGGGGGTATACCTTTATTAATTTTGCTAAACTTGTTGCTGAAAACAGGTGCTTCCATGCAGTTGGGTATATGAGGACGCTGAACTTGCAGCTGGAGCTGCTTAAGAAAGTGGAATCTTTAGGAGGAGCGCATGTTATGTTTTATTGTAATACAAAAGATATAAGCATCCCCTATGAGGATAGGGTACTTTTCCAGGGAAAATACCAGATGGTGCTTGGCACTATGTATGTGAAATATGCTGCATATCTGGTTTTAAAATACGGATACAAATTTGACGTCCCGGATAAGATGCATAAGAGGTTCATTGCGGAGATGGCAGAGTTGATATCACCATCGCACAGGTATGTAGGGCGTTACCTTGAATACTTGGAAAACCCGGTGCCTATTGCAATTAAACAACCAAGCATGCATCCGGCGTTTTTATGCCAGCGTAAGAAATCACCTACAGATTTCGTATGTATAACTGTGCAATACGTGGAAATTGATAGCGGCAGTTATACGGTTCTCCCCTGCGCAGCTAAGAGTGAGCGATTCTGTCTTTCTGCAATAGAGGTACTGCAGATTACTGATGTTTATAATCTACATACGCATAACTATGTAGAGGGGAGGGCAGAGATGCGGCGTTTACAGCAGATGCTGGATAGTGTGCAGGAAGCTTTATCAGAGTTGAACAGTTCAGTAACGGAATCACTTGATTGTTCGAATACTCTGATTTTTAGGAAAGACGGACACCTATACGCTGGTTATGTATCGGATATTAAGGTGCGCAAACGTTATTCAACACAGATCTTTACACAAGGGTATAGTTTTATTGAGGATAAAGATTTTGATGAGCAAACATTAAAAACACTGATAGACGTCCGGTGTTACCCTGATTTTGATGTATTGTTCAAAAGGGATATACGAAATTTATTTGGTGGGTTGGATGACACGTCTGATGGTTTTATCAATACAATAACAAACCATAACCAGGAGAATGTTACAGAAGCGTGCGGGCTTTATTACGATTCGGTTGGCTTATGGAATCATGGTTCGAGCCTTCTTAGGGGCAAGCAGATTACTCGTCTGACAAACTGTGGGCTGCCAATAAAAGGATTGCGAAGGAATTTTTTATCATTCTTTGGGGGACCGCACCCCTTTCTTGGGAAAAATGTTGATGCTGATAAGCCAACGCTAGAATTAGATTACACAATATGGGAGGATTGCTAATGTTTATGTCCAGAACGCCTGCTAATGTAGATGAGTTGCCTGTGTCTGAGTTGTTAAGCCTTGCTACTGATTCAGAGGGGATGCCCGCTGCTGCTGTGCGTTATAAAATAATCAGGATGCTGTTTGATGTGCTCGGTTTTGAACTGTCGAACGACACTTTGCTTATGCTATTAAGTGAACCTGCGGCAAAACTCTGTCTTTCCACAGCAGGCGGCGGTAAGACGAGTTCTGCTAATATACAGATACTCGCAGAGAAAATCATGCGCAAATCGAGAAAGCATCCAGGCAGCGGCATTGCAGGTTCCAAGATTTTATGCCTGGTTTACAATAGGCATAACGTTTCTGATTTTTATGAAAAGCACAAAAAGATGGTGAGCCAGTTAAGGTGTGCAAATATCCGCGGCTTGTCTATTGATGACGAACTACAGGTAACAACCATGCATGCATTTTGCGAAATGTGGCGTAGGGAGTATAGTGTGGAATGCGAACTAGTCGGTTTCAGGCTTGTGCAGGAAGACCAGGCGCTTGTGTTCATGAATAGTGCATCTAAAGTTGTACTTCAAAAATACAATATGACGAATAACACCATCAACGCTAACAATTTATATACATTGTACACTTACAAGATGGAAGCCATGCTGTCCTATGACGAGATAGAGGAGACTGATAAATTTATTGACTTACGGATCCCCGTGGAGGCACTGCGTGATATCTTTAGCTCATACGAGTCAATCAAGCGTAGGCGGCGTGTATACGATTTTACGGATATGCTGACAAAAGTATATGCTTTACTGAAAAGCAGAAAGGATATACTGGAACGCGTACAAAAGTTTTATGAGTACGTGGTGGTTGATGAGGTGCAGGATTTCACGCCGTTAATGATGGAGCTTTTGCGGCTGTTTGTGAATAATCGTACGCCATTGCTATGTATTGGAGATGAGGACCAGTCCATATACGGCTTCCGTGGGGCTGATATTTATAATACGCTTGATTTTGAGGATAAGTTCCCTGGTGGCGAGGTATACTTGCTTAATAGGAACCGCAGATGCGGGAAGAATATCTTGGATATTGCAGCGAGGGTTATCACCCGTAATAATATGAGGTATCAAAAACAACTGGGCGCCGTGCGTGAGGGTGGTGATATTTATTATATCCCATACTTGACTACTGAAGGGCAGCTTCTTAATGTTATTGGGAAAATCAAAGACTTTAGCATTACACAGATGCAAAAGACAGTAATCTGCTGCAGGGAAAAAGAGGGCTCACAATTACTGACGCAATTACTGGCAGAAAACAGGATACCACACCATGTGATTAGTGGGTACCACGCATACTCCCATGAACTTTACAGGCATCTGCTGGATGTGCTGTATGTGCTCTACAGGCCTTTGGATTCCCAGGTTCAGCTCAACCTGTATAAGATATTGCCAGTCACCAAAGATGCTTTATTTGAAATACTCCAGTACGATGATAAGCATGGCAAATTTTTAGACACAAAGGAGCGCAAACATTTCGCACAGGTCGATTATGGGCAGTTCCTAACGCATAATGGATTTAAGGAAGTTATTTCAGAACTAACACGTATGTCTCAGGTAATACATACAGAACCTATGTGTGCATACGTACCGCGTTTATTTCTTTTACTGAAAAAGTATTATTGGAACTGGAAGAAACAGTATAATGCCAATCCGGAACTAGATGACACTTTCGAGGCGAAGGTATTGGAATACTTTAGCGCTAACAGTACTTTTGCAGACTTCCTGAACCAGCACAGCCAGAACAAACAGTTTTGCTCCACAAATCAGAATGGGTGCCGTGGGGTTGCAATTTCTACATTCCATGGTCTTAAAGGGCTTGAGTTCGACACGGTTTTCCTTATCAATCTGGATAACGATATTTTCCCAAACTACCCATTGATAGACAGTAAAAATTATACTGATGAAATTAAGCAAAGCCTGAAAGAGTCTGAGGTCAGGCTGTTTTACGTTGCAATTACGCGTGCACGTGATACATTGTATATGTATTACCAGCAGAATAACCCATCACTGTTTGTAAAAGAGCTTATGGGCACTGATTACCAGGAGGAGTACCTTGTGTATGATGTTGATACTGTTGCCGATTCCAGCGGCGGGGAATACGATGTTAATCCAAACCCTGAGCTGGATATAGAGGATGACTTGAGCGCTATTTTTGAGGATGATTCGGAAGAGCTGCTGGATAGTGAATTGGATGTGGCGTCTTCAAGTGAGCACAAAGATTTAGGCAGCCCAGCTTTTGACGTGGATGAGCCACCACTGGTAATGTCCAATAATTTTTTGACACAAATCTTGAATAATTTCTAGAGAAAGAAGGGATTTTTATTTTTTACCAGTATTTAAGGGAGAACGGGCTTCAGGATATCCTGGAGCCCGTTGATTTTGTATTTCCTACTTTTTCAAATGAGGAAAAAGTTTTTTCTTTTTTAAGGGATATTGTGGGGCATAAGCGTAAAGTCCTTATTGAAGGTGACTATGATGTAGATGGGATTATGTGCACCTTAATTATAAACGACTACCTAACTGCATTAGGCTCAACGATGCATGAAATTTACAGGTATCGCGCAAGAACCCATCGGATGGATAAATACGCCATGCATCAATGTATACAGGGGCGCTATGACTATCTGATAGTAGGCGACACTGGATCATCAGATATGGAAATACTGCATCGGCTAGGGGATATGGGAATTAAGGTGATTGTTCTTGACCATCATAACTCCATTTATTCTTATGATGACTTCCCAGAGAATGTTGCCATTATAAACACTACGATAGAGAATCTGATAGCGAAGCAGGACGTCTACCGGTTTAGCGCAGGGGCGCTCTGTTATTGCATATTTGCAAAGTTTGCACAAGTACACGCAGATATTACCCTTAAAGGTGAAGTCGCATATGCACTTACAAGTTTATATGCGGACAGCATGGATATGTCAAGCTCTTTAAACAGGGGTATTTATTGGGAAGCCATTCAGCTGAAGAGGCATGAGCTGCCAGTATTCCTGCAGCATTTCATGAATGAGTATACGGTATTCGGCAGGAGATATATTGATTTTTGGTATGCTCCCCGTATTAATGCGGCTTTCCGGTCTGAGAGGCTTGGACTTATAAATAACTATTTCTTCAATACGGAACTGGGGACAGTCGAGAGAGCGAAATGTATTGAAGACCTTGAAAAAGTTTATGTGGAATGCCGCAATATGGTGAATAAGCTTGCCGATATCGTAAAGGTGGAAGAGCTGGATAATTTTGTTCTGTGCAATCTGAGCTGCGTTGATGACGTGATGCCCATCAATGAGAACAGGCTGTTCAACTACACAGGCCTGCTAGCCAACAAACTGACAGAAAGGTATAAGAAAACTGCAGTTGTGCTATGTGAAACAGCAAGGCATTATAAAGGCTCACTCAGGGATAAATATAACCGAAATTATTTACATACATTCCAACAGTTTTGTGAAGCTGGCGGGCATAAGCCGGCTTTTGGATTTACTGTAAACCTGCTGGACTACCAGAGATTTTTAGCATCCGTTGTACGCATTGACAAATATTACAGCGACAAGTCAAAGAAAGAAGGCCCTATTGTGGAAGAGCATGAGGTGGCATCCCCTGATGACAGGCTGGTGGAGGAAATGGCTCTGTATAATGATTTTGCCGGTGGTAACCTTCCGGCTGCTTTTATAAAAAAGCAGTTCGTTGGGTATATGCCAGAGTGCTATAACACTTACAATTACGTATACCAGTGGGGTGATTACAGGATACAAAGTACCTATCAGCTTGATTTCGGCTCACAATTGCTGCTAAAACCCGTAAAGCGCAAAAAAGTAACTTTAATGGTATAACTAGTGGGAGTTAAAAAATTTGTTATAAAAATATGATAGTAAGGATGGAATATAAAGAAAAGAGGTGGTTACTATTAATATTTTTGCTATCAGCCCTGATTATATGGACGCACTCTATAAAGAGGCTATTTCTTTTGACTTTGCATTACAGGGGTATGGGAATCCGGATGCAGCGCTAAAGGGGTTGTGCTATACGAATATTTCGGATGTTATAGGGTTTCTTTATATGGCGAGCAGGCTTCCCAAAAATGTGGATGCCCTCCGACGGTTTTTGTTTGTGTGTGACAAGATGGCGTCTGATAATGGACTTACCTTTCTTTTCGCGCTGAATTCCAAACAGAATCCCTGGAATATGCTAGGACTGGGGGAATACACGAACTTGCGGTTTAGCACACTTACTGCCATAGATGATGTTACAGATACTCTAATAAAGCATGATATTTTTGGCAGCCTGCTTCTTTCGAGATTTGAGCCTTATGACCTTAGGGAAAAGCAGGAAATTCTGGACAAAAAGCAGCCGATAATACCTGTGCTGGAGTACAGGCCGGTTTTTTCAAGCCTTGTATTAAAAGTATTAGAACCGTCTGTTGGGTTAATGTCATTAACCCGAACATTGAAAGCGGACGCCATTTACTGCGAATTACTGCAGGTTTCCAGGGTTGCGTCGGATATACGCAGATTCGTTATAATGCGCCGTATGGGGATGGATACTGAGAGGTTGAAGAAATCGCTGGATAGAACAATTAATGATATTGATGATCCGGCTTCCTATTGCAATTACAGGGCATTGCTACAACTGGCAGCAGAAGAGGAGGTGGCAAAAGTTGTATGACTTAGACCTGATGCCTGAAGTCTCCGGCATCCTACAGGACAGGATGCTGACTGAGGAGCGCGATGTACTATATGTGCTAGAGATGTATAAATTCAAAACTCGCGATAATATTATCAGGATTTTAGAGAAGCATTACGCTGATACTGTTAATGAGAATTATTTTTCTGACGACGAGAAGCCTATCGTGCAATCTGTGGACAGTATCTGCCGGGACAGGAATTTTTCTAGCCTGGAGCATGAGTGCGGGGTATTGCTTGATGTTGCATCGGAGGACACGGTAAACGTTATTTGTGTCTACGGGGAGAGCTATAATAAAGCAAAAGTTGAGTTAGGGGTTCCCTATAAGTTCTTAAACACAATCTATGTTACCCCATACAATTATGCATTGCTGGAATCCGGCGGGAAGCCTCCTTCCTATGATGCGGATTTACTGCTTAAACGGATTATCCTTGAGTGCGTCAACCGCAAGGGGACAGACTTACATCTAACAGTGCACCATGTAAACAAAAAACCGGTGTATAAGGTTAGGTACAGGCGCAATGGCATGTTGTGCGATATGGACCTTTTTGAGATAGACAGGCGGCTGAACAAGGAGATCATCAGCATCCTAATTAGCAGGAATACAAACAAGGATTCCATTGATTTATTGCTTTCGGATGGGTTGACAGCGCTCGCACCTGATATTTTCAGGGACAAGAGCGTAGAACTCCGTGTTTCCGCAAACCGCGTACGTGATGGATACGAGTGCGTTGCCCGCATACAGAGGACTGATAATGTAACAATGAAGATAGAGCAGCTTGGGTTCCCTGCTAGTGTGCAGGATGACCTTCGTTGTTTAGCCAGGAAACAGTCTGGCATAACCTTAATAACAGGTCCTATACGAACAGGGAAGAATACAACCGCTTTTGCGATAGCAAACGAGATGGCTGGGCGCCCCATAAAGATTAAAAGTTTTGAATCACCTATTGAAGCTCTTATGGACTTCCCACAAGTCGATTATGCGGACGACCCTGCTAAGCTCAGGGAAGCAATAAAACTCGCCAAGAAGCAGGACGTTAATGTTGCATTCTTGAATGAGATACCGAATAAAGAGGTTGCATTTGCAGTAAAGGATTTAGTGAACTCCTCAGTACATGTAATCACTACTATGCATATAAACCGCATCTGGCATCTCCCTTACAAGCTTTACGAGTTTTACGGGGAGTCTTACAAAGACGTTATCTGCCAGATAAATGGTGTTATCAACCAGAAAATGTTCGGGGTTCTATGTCCCCATTGCCAGGATATTGTGCTTGCGTCCGACCTGCCGGATTCAAGAAAGTCTGCGCTTTTGATGCGATATGGCGTGAATACTGTTGCAGTGGCAAGGGGATGCAGTTTCTGCCTGGATGCAGAAACACATACACACGGAATTGTAGTGGGCAGTAACCAGCCCTATACGGAACGGCTGATTTTTACCGAGGATGTGAGGAGTATGCTAATGTCCTGCAAGGAGCCTTATGAAATGGAAAATGTGATAAAGAATCAAGTAATGCAGAACCATCATGAGCTAGAGCAGGCGCTCGCTAACGGTATCAGGGATGGAAAACTTTCCACAGACGCATTAGATTCTGTACTTTAGAAGGAGGAGCGGAAAAGATTATGCTTGGAATTTCAGCAAAAAATATTGCGAAGAAAAACAAACGGTTTAAAAAAGAAAAAAACCAACAAGAACAGGAACAAAAAAACCAGCGCAGTGACGTCACGATTAAGCCGGATGATACCAAAAAGGAGAATCTAAAGACAGTGTCCTTACTGGAAGGGCTGGTTCTTGACACGAGCCAGGTGCAGACAGATGATTATGTTGTCTGGCTAACTAAGAACGCAAAGAAAACATCATCGCTCCCGATAGTCAGCAGCATTAGCGGCTCTGATTTTATAGAGGATGCAATAAAGAAAGCGGTTACACGGTACAACAGCGGAGACTTCGTAAAGAACCAGAAAGAAGAAGTATCTATGGACCAGCTCGTGCCGCATAAATTGGAGGTGAATATCTTTTGAAGAAAAAAATTATATGCATTATCCTGGCAGCTGCAACTGTAGCAGTCGCTTCCATTGGGGCAGCCCCCAGCGCAGTTAGCTTATTCCAAAATCTCAGGGATTTTAAAAAGCTGCAGTCAGACCTGAAAAAAGAGCAGCAGCAGCATAGCGATGCAAACAACAAACTAGCAGGAAAGGGAAGCCAGGGGGCAGCCAATGGTAATGATTTAGACAGCACGATCATCACAGCAGCTGTAGCAAGCGATGGGCAGGCCGTATTGGATTCCGTTACTGCTTACACTGTAGAGGATGGTATCTTGCGCAAATTAGCAGTCTTGGATAATGCTGCTGATGTGCCTAATTTACAAGGGAATGCAGATGTATTGGAGTATGCAGTAAGCACGAGTGACACTGCGGTGTATTTAAAGGGACTCACAGGGACGCCAATTGTGTTCGATAAAATAACCGTGTTGCCATTAACAGGACAGGTTTATACTAGGGTAAGCCTGCAGAATGGAGGGAACGCGCATGATTAGATACTATGTGGAGCTCGGCTCTGTTATAAAAACTTCCTTGTTTGATGATGAGTACTTAATTGCCTATGAAGAGTATAAATACAATGTCGGGATACTGAATACCTTGGCGTCACGGTTGACAGACAGTCATGCAGACTCTGCGATTGTTATTACCCATGGCACGCTTTATAAAGGTGAACTGGCGGAAAGCTATATGGCGTTTTCGTTGCCAATCAACGGGAACAAATACTATTGCAACCTGAATAAAATTGATGTCGATACCATGCTGTCATTATTGGACAGGATCCATGTGAAGTCCGTGCGTGTCGTGGATAAGTTCGGGTATTATGAATCATTGTCTGCACAGGATAATGTCATTATTATTGATAAGGCTGCAGACCTGTACCTAATTTATGTAAAACAAGATGACAACAGACAGATTTCTTACGTGCCGAGCGCTGACCTTGAAGATGCTATCGTCAGGACAATGGCAAGGACCGGCATTACGAATGTCATTAACGCATTCAGTGAGTTTGTGAAGAATGACCGTCTCAGCGTCAAGAACCTGGAAGGGGTTGACCCTGATAAAGTGCAGTCCCTGCTTGCTGCTTTATCTACATGCTGTTATGCAGATTCAGAATTGTCGAGTAATTATGAGTTGAAAATTAATTCTGTAGATGTAACAGCTGCCCAGTCGACAAGGCTGGAGCTGCCACAAGAGGACAATATTAGTAATGCACAGAAGGAAAACGCCACCGCTGACGGATTTGATGGCCTTATTGAGTACGAGCCGGATGAGTTTGATGCGCCAAGCAAGAGTGAAGAAGAATTCTACAGTAACAGCATCACTGGCAGTGATAGCGCAAAGAACGCGGCAGGGGACAATTGTACACCGTCGGGGATAGGTTCATCACAGGCGTGCGACGCAGGATCTGGAGAATCTGAAAGAATTACACGTGGAAGCAGTGACGATAGCGCAATTGAAGAGCAAGATGATATCAGTATGGTCAACTTGGGAGAAAGAAGCGGAACAGAGAACCGTAAGCATTTTCCATTGGCTCCGATTTTAGCATTCTGCCTGGCAGCTTGCGTCTGTGGCACGGTTATACTCAAGATACAGGGCGATATTTGGGGGCGTAAAAGTATTTCGCTGCGCAATGAAATTGCAGACCTAAAAACATCCCGTGAATCCATCGAATCAGTTCTTGCAGGCGGAGGGACAGCGGTGGAACTTAGTGATAAGGACGCCTCAATTTTAGAGAAGCTGGGGGCATTCTCCGTTGACGGATATTTAGGAGAGATCACTGTGAACAGAAATTCTTATGAAGTGCTGGCATACCTCTATAATCAGGAGGACAGTAAGAGTGTAGAGGAGTCTATTAACAGTTACGCACAAGTAGAACGTTCAGAGTTCTATGGCGTTTTGGATGTCATGGATAAAAGACTTTATAAATTTAAGTACACTTTAAAGAGATAGGTGGTAAATGGCATGAGATTGGCAGGATTTTACGGATTGACCGCCCCGTTTGTTATCCTTTTGTACCAGGAGGCCGGTGCGAAGAAATTGGCAGATTTTTGTGAAAAGCTTAACAACTACAGCGATAAGGATAATATTGAATTTGCAAAATGCGAGCTTATGTATTTTAAGAAAGCTATCGACCGTATCCCGTTATTACGTAAATCTGAAATGGATGAATACTTTACAGATGCTGAGGAGATAGCTTATTGCAATTGCAGTAAATTAAGCGGATATAAGGGCGATGCCGGCGTGCTCATGGGCAAGGTTAAGAGGGGAATCATGGTACGGGTGGCAGAAGAACTTTTGGATAGCAGTCTGAACAATTTTATTGCAGTGGAGCGTTTCAGTAATGTGAAGATACGCAATTGCATAGCAGATGCTGTTACGGATTTTATTGGCAGGGAAAGCTTTAGCATCGGGACTATACCCAGTGTGGCAAAGAAAATCTCACGAAAATTTATAAACAGACGTAAAATGTGCAAGGACACTGCTGAGCTCGAGCGTCTTAATAAAAAGATTATGTCCGAGTTCAGAATAACACTTGAATGCTCTGACACGGTAGTGGTTAATGGTAATACAGTTGTGTTAACAGATGATGAACGGAAAGTTTTACAGTATTTTGTGTGCCATAAGTGTGACATAGATACCATCATTAAACTGCTGAATACCAGTGGCGCCAATAGTGTGGAAATTTTTGGGTCAAGGTTTACTGACCTGATGCAGCGAAAACCAACCTACCTATTTAGCGTAGTGGCAAGGGAATTAAACCTTGGGGATTCCATGAAAGCACAGTTTCTCATAAAGAGCCATAATGATATTCTTGAGCAGCTTCTGGAGTTTAAAAGGCTATTTAATGAGAATATGGCATTGGTTAGCGAGAGTTGCGTGTTTGGGTTACAGCCTGATGAAGCGCTTGAGATTGTTGACAAGTTCCCGGGAGATGCCAGTGATATCAGGGCGCTCATAAACAGGAATGCAATCTGCACTGAGAATCTAGATGAACAGACACTGCAGGCTGTTATGGAGCTTGGGAATATCATTTCAGGGATGGATGTAGAAAAGCTCAACCGCTGTTTCAGTGTATCGTTGACCGTAGCAGGATGGGAAGACTGCATAGATAAAATGAACAGCCTTGGCATTTATGGGTTGAATTTATACTCGCGGCATCTGTTCAATAAATTCCTTGCAAATTCGACATTAAATCTGCTTGACAAGATTATAATCACGGAGCGGCTAAAGACGGAATTTGAGCATGTAATTTCAGAAATAGAAGCTTTACTTAATACTTTAAAACCGATAGGGGGGAGAGTAGATGAGAAACTTACACATCTTTGATGTGTCTGGCGTTGTTTATTATGGCACAACAGGTTCAGCAGCGAGCAATATAGCAAACACGTTCCGGAAATTCCCGATTGGCGGAATAAAAACATTAATGTCAAGGCTGGCAATGGCATTGGCTGAGAACGGTGATGTTTTGCTTGCGTTTGACAGCAGGTCATTCAGGAAAGATCTGCTTGATGTGTACAAGGGCGACCGCGCCCCCAATAGGTCAGTAAGCGCTCAGCTGGATTTTTTATACGACCAGCTGGCGAAAGCAGGGGTTCCCGTTGCTAAGTATGATACATACGAGGCTGACGATATTATAAGCTGGGCAGTAAAGGATTATGTAAGCGCGTATGATTATATTACCATCTGCTCCAATGACCACGACGTTGCGCATAATGTACAGAACAAGGTTATCATGAAACCATTCAGCAGGAACGATGCTATTATTTCTGCAATTAATTTCGAGTACACTGTGCAAAAAGGGAAACGCATACAGTTTAACACCATTAGTGCATACAAAGTTTTTATGGGTTGCAGCAGCGATCGGATAGCAGTATTTAAAAGCGCTAAGTATAATTCGGAATCTTTGTATAGGTGTTTTTTGAACTTTCTGCGTGAGCACAATTTAGATGGGAACTACGGCGCTACGACGGATAAAAAGACATTGGCAATTTTCATTAATACCAGCGGTCTCTTTACGGAAAGTGAAAAGGAAGAGCTTTACAAGAGAATAGACCTTGTGTATCCCGCCGAGAAACCTGCATGTATTTCACTTCGTCCTGTTAATAAGAACATGCTAGATTTAAGCTCAATTGCGGAAATCTTAATCATGTGCAGGGACAGAGCTTCAGTGAAGAATCTGGGGGTTGCTTATTTTGATTTATCAGACAGTTTCCTACATCTCTTGGACAGCTACAGCCAAAGCCTAAACAGCGGGGCGTACTCTGTCGATCGTAACTTGGAAGTAGACCCCAGCTATGAGCTTGATTCTGCAACATTCTTTTTAAAGGAGTTTTGATATGAATGTGACATACGAAAGGATACTTCAGCTGTTCCTGATTGCGCACTCAGATTCACGTATAATTGATGCATTCGCTGTGCACGAAACACCGCTTACTATCATGTACAGCGATTATGTGAAGAGCCAGCTACATTTGAATGCCGTTTCAAGTTTTTATTCGGTAACACGCAGACGTAATATTTTTGAGTATGCTAAGGCCCTGGAATACCTGGAAGGGGACCTACGAAATTTAGGGGATGCACAGAAAGTACTGACATACTTCTACGAAGATATTTCAAAGTTTTTAATGAAAAATAAGAAAGAAGTAAAAGTAAGTTTGGTTGTCGATGCTGACTTAAATATACCCGCACAGCATGTTATCTTTGAGGCTGTTAAGGGGATGATGCTAGATATACTTTCCTGTGCTGCTGATAATGCTCCGGAGGTGCGTAACGTGTTAAGCGAGGTGAATGCATCCATACTGTATGCTGCGCAACAGAGGCAGGGAACCTTATTTGATAAGTTGGAGAAGTTTGAATACTCCGATATTTTCGATGAGTATTCACTAAGCGCAGAAAGTGTGAATGATATCTGCTCGCGTATTAACAATATTGTATACGCTAGTATTTTTAAGAAATTTGCTATTTCTGGCAAACAGGTAAGCGAATTAAGAGAGGTGATTATAGAATGAAATTTAATGTGGACAAGGGCTGTGGCAGGTTTATTGCCAATGCTATACGGCAGATGATTTATGTTAAAAGATACGTGGTACGCCCGGTTGCCTTCAAGGTCGGTATAGACACGAACATACTTACTGCTGGAAACCTTTTTATTGAAGATATGATTAAGTTTTCGTCGGATTTAAGTTCGTTGCGTTTCGCCTATGATGGTCCGGGAAGCAAATCTGACAGGATTATAAGGCGCGACTGTGTCTGTCATGGGGAACTCCGTTCCCGCGACTTGGAGGGTGACGGTATCCGGATAGTGGGCGGGCGGTGCAAAGATGATGTACTATTACATACGGTAGCCGGTGATAATACAGACTTTACTATTTCCATCATCTTTAGGAACGCACAAGGTGGTTATACGCATGACGAGAATAAATACGCCATTATGGCCAGCTTGAACGGTGCGGAATTAGATAGTTCCTATGTGGTTATGTCAAGCCGGCATTCAGATGTTATTTCTGTAAAAACCGGTGTCTCCACCGAGATGGACTGTGATGTGGTGGATATTTCTGCAGAAGTGTACACCGGAGAACCAGAAGATGCCATTGTTAGCGCCGCGTGTGAATCTATGAAATATCTGCTAGGGCAAATAAGCTAACGAATTAAGGCTGGAATACGCCATTAGAGATACTATAAGCAATTAATGTAAAAAAGGAGGAAGCCTTATGATAACATTGGGCTATTTACAGGAAAGAGGCTTAATTTCGGATGTATTGAAGCTTTGTGATACGGAAACCCGCGTATTGTGTAAGGCTTCCGAATTTGAGTCCAAGAAAGACGTTGGTTACTGCGATAGTATCGTAGTAATTGATGGTTTCAGGTGGGTTGCATCTGATACGCCACTTGCGGACAACCCAGCCATCGTTTATTCCTCGGATGGTAACAGTTTATGCTGCTGGAACAGGGATGAACAGAAACTTATAAAAAAGGGCATCCAGGATGGTATGCTCGTAGTCACAGAAGTGGTAAAAAATAATTATAAAAAGGAGAATGAAACTATGAGTGATCTTAACAATCTCAATCTCGACGACCTGGGGGATGTTAGCATTGACAACACCTTGAGTAATCTGGAAGCTTTCGGAGAAGCGCCTGTAGCAACCGGCAGCATTGTTCCGAAAGAGAACTTCGAATCCGCAAACCAGAAGTTTTTCCTTCATGCTAAGGAAAATGGGCGTTTCCATGCTTTTGTTACTAAAACACCGACAGCGGTTAAAGCAAGCAAAACCAGCGTAAAACTGCTGGACGCTAATGGCTGCATCCAGCTTGATCCGGATAACCCACTGACACCGGAAGAGCAGAATACTTTCGACAAGTCCAAGAAGGCGCCGCTGTCAAAGATTCTGAAAGAACAGGTTGTTACTTTCCGTGAGGCAAAACCAGGCCAAATTGTAGGCGGAATTATTTCTTACCCGGCTGGTATCCAGTCAAGCGTTTCTTTTATCGATGACGTGCTTGCTAAGAAAGAGGTTTCTTTCGATCCGAATAATAAAGAAAAGGTCATTAAAGTTCTTCCGTATGAGCAGCTACTGGCTACCATCGCTGCAATCTTCCATGGTCAGATTCGTGAGGACGACGCCATTATGGGCAAAGAAGCTTCCTGGCTGCAGATTTCCAAGAAACAGATTAAGAAGAAAAAAGCTGATGCAGATGTGACGGGCACGGCACAGCCGGCGCAGTATCGCCCGACACTTATTTTAAGGAAAGACACTGCAACAAGAAAATCCATGGTTACAGAAAAGAACTATGTTCCTATGGCAGTGTACAAGACGGCGTCACAGCAGCACCTGACGGCTGAGGAAGCTGATGGGCTGAACCTGCATGTTGAGTCCGTAATCAAGAATAAAGGGATCTACGACGCGCTGTCAGACTCCACGAAGGCTGATATTAAGTGGGATGATGCAAACAGCGAAGTACGGGTAAGCTCCGAATACTTCAAGACAAAAGGCCAGTGCAAGCCTATCGTTGTTCCGAGGTACTTTGACAAGACCTTGACCCTGACGGATGTTCTTATCCCGGTCAAGACCAGGAAAGTGAATAAGAAAGACCCGGCTAAGTTTACGTACAGCTATGTTACTTACAAGCTGGACGACCCAGAGAACGGGCCGCTGGCTAACCCGAATTACCGTGATGTAATCGAGAAGTCCGGTCTTTCCCTGGAAGTGTTCGCTGAGGAAGCGAGGAAGCTGACACGCAGGAAGAGCAAAAAGGATGACGAGGATACTTCGGTAGATACATACCTGTCTGCAATGCAGGGTGATATCAACAACAAGTCAATGTTTGAGGGCGCAATCATTGATTCCGCAGAATTGACAAAGATTCTCAAAGGAATTGCCTAATCGTGTGAAAGAGGGGTGTATGCACCCCTCTTTCTGCTTTTATAGGCATTTGTGCGGAACTGTCAGAATCAGTAGGAGAAATTTGTATGATTATGCAATTTAGAAATATTGTGGGACAATCAGGTTCAGTTATTCTGCTGCAGCGGGCATTATCGAACGGTAATTTCCCAAAGCTGACAATATTGGCTGGTTATCATGGGACAGGGAAATCCACGACAGCGCTGCTCTCTGCTATGTCCATTTTGTGTGAAAACCCATCGCAGGGTGAACCCTGTTTAGGATGTGGAAGCTGTAAACAGCTGCAAAATGCTATAAGTAAGGATATCCCTACCTGTAACTTCATGCGCGTAAATATGGCTGAGAAAAATAGCAGGTCTGATTTTGGGGAATTGGTTAAAGAGATATTTGTCTTGCAGCCATCCGCCAAGAAATGTGTGTATGTTCTAGAGGAGATGCACGCCGTTAAAGACGAATACTTGCAAACCATGTTACTCGAGAGGATTGACGCGATGCCTCCTAATGTCCATATTATTATGACAACTACAGAGTTAAATAAGTTAATAACGCCTTTACGAAGCCGTGCGAGGGTATTCAGGTTCACCAGGATCAACCAGAATGAGTCAGAAGCGCTTCTGACTCAATGGTGTGCCAATAATTATGTGAGAATCCCTAAAGAGGTCTCAAGCCTTATCATAAAAAGTGCGGGGGGCGTGCCACGTGAGCTAATCAACCTGGCCGAATTTGTATCAGAGAATAGTGTAACACAGGAAGAACTTATCAACTATTTGAATTTGATTGATATTGATGAAATTATAGAGTTGTTTACGGCATTTACAGAGGCACAGATGACTTCCAGCATCATAGCAGCTGATAAAATGTTAAAAGCACATGAAAAAAGTACTGTTGTGCAGCAGATAAAATCTTTCATACTCGAGGTAATATACCTTATGGAAGGCAATATAACTGGCGATTTCACTAAGGAGCAGGCAGCGATTGTCAAAGAAGTGTTCAGGAACACAGCATTAGTGCAGCTTGCATCAGTTGGGGAGAAATTAAATGCATATTCTTCTGAAAACGATATAAAATTTGCTTTTTTAAAGATGCGGCAAATAATGAGAAATAAATCTATTAAAGACATAGTAAGGGATGACAGGAAAGCTGCCACTTTGCAGCGCAAGGAAGCCAATTCCGTATTTAAAGATAAAAAAGCTGTTGCACAGGCTGTTTCTAATGCAACAGCCAGCCTTGACAAAGAAACTTTCCTTGAATCCATGAATATGTTTGGGGGTGATAACTAATGAGGGCTGTAATTGGCAGGGAAGTCGATATAAACCAGCCATTGAATTTAAGGCGGCTATCTCCTTGGCAGAAGGTGATAGTCGCTATACGGAAAGAACTGTCCGAAAGCTCTTTTTTCCTAAATAGTAAACGCGAACGAATGCAGGAAGCACATAAGGCTAGGATAGTCCGTGAAGACAAAGTGAAAGAAATGATCCTTACAGAGATATACCAGGAGCTTGTAAAAGGGGCGTCCGGCAAGGGCAGTGACCGCGTACAGAAGATTGTCATCGCTGTGAACCCAGAATTTAAGGATGTAATTTTTGATTCCTGCAATAGCGAGGGGGAAGTTGTAAGGCAGGGCATTTTTTCGCATAGTGATTTTTCACAGTATGAGATTGTAGCTGTTAAAGAGAACGCGGATATACGCAGGGCTTTTTCAAAGATGCCTTATCTGTTTGAAGTATCACGAAAACTAATTTAGGAGGTGCGATGTGAAAAAGAAAGCAATGTTAGCTGCCATGGCCGCTTGCCTGCTGTCCGGTAATCTTGCTGCTTATGCGCCACTGAATGTGCTAGCAACAGATATCAAAACTACGCAGGATGGTTTCGAGGCGGCTGATGTGCCCTTTGTTACCTGGGCAAATACAATGGCAAGCGCTAAAGCCTCTTCCTGGGGCGATGTACGGGGTTTTTACTCTGTGAATAACAACAATAAGGGAGTAGACTTCAAAATAACGAAAAAGCAGTTTAATACGATAACGAGCTCCATAGGTTACGCAAAGGACAGGGATACTTATTTTAATGAGGTTCCTGACCGGACGATGGGCGGGTTGTCAGCAACCAAGTCTTACTTAATCGAGCATAATTTCTTACAGAGAAGAGTTGCATTAAGTTACGGCAGGAGAGGGATAGAAGCAACGCTAGACGGGAGCGGTGAGGACTTTGACCTTATAAACCGTATGGACAAGACTGAGCTGTATACCATGCTGTATAAAATTCTGTATGGCACGGTTGAATCCCGAACAATCATCTGGCGGACGGACGCATTTAGAAATGTGGATGGGAGTATGCAAAGGGTCAGCAGCCAAAAGAACTATAAAACCACGGATGGCCAGGCAGTACACGCTATTTTTGATTCTGATTACAATGTGTATGCACACCCTGATGTGTATGAACTGTACCTTTCGGAACTTTTAAATAAAGGACTGATAGAGCAGGGTGAGATAAGTACCGCGAAGAGCAGTTTCCTTACAGAGTACAATCTGATGCAGCGCAGTGATTATAAGCCCCCCTGGCATCCATCACAGCGCCCAGTTATTATCAGTGGGGATGAACCTGTGGAAGGTACTAACTATCTAGGGAGTTCTGTATCACTTAATAGGCTTGATGGCAGCAGTGTTTTTGATGCTGATGTTGAGCAATCCCCTGCGGGGAAGAGCAGAACGATTATTATGGAAAGTGAACAGCCTGACTATTTTAGGCAGGAAAATTTAACTACCATAGATGCATTAAAGATTATAGAAACCATGCTCCGTGGAACCGAAAAGGATATGACAAAGACAGAAGCCAATACGGTTGCTTACAAGTACGGGACTAGGTATCTTGGTTCATTGGACTCCAGCGCAAAGGGTACTGTAGCTTTTTTGATTGCGAAAGGTATCCTGAATTTTGAAGATGATTCTGAGTATATTGATTTGTACCAGGACTTTACATACGAGACGGCGTATAAGCTGCTGTACCGTGTGGCGAATAAGGATGCACGCTATGATTTTTCTAAGATACAGCTAACAGACAATGAAGTGTTCTGGCAGGAGCAGGGGTTTGCGGAAGACCGTGTATCATTTGTGGATGGCAGCGATCTGCCTTATATGAAGATTTTGGAAGACAGCGAGAGTTTTGCCAGTTACGACGATAGGGTAAAGAAATCAGCAACGGTGGCAAAGGTAGAGGGGGATGGGGCTGAGGAACCGCCCTCGGAGTCGGAAACGGAGACAGAGACGGTATGGGAACAGGATTCCCTTCTTTATGTGCAGTGCATAGACAATGACACCAACCAGCCGATAAGCAATGCTACAATCTCGGTTTATGCGGAAGACGGCACAGCCGTTGGTGAGAGCGTTACTGACCAGCAGGGTGTGGTAACCTTCCAGTTAAGGGAAGGCACTTATTATTTCGAGCAGACAGACGTACCTGACGACTATGTGCTTAACGACTACTATAACAGTGTCAGCTTTAGCCAGGACGGTGAAATCCGGAAATTCAGGATTAGAAACAGCCCTGCTGAGAAAGGAAATTTAACTGTAAGTGTACATGAAGAAGATGCCGGTGTACCGGTGCCCGGGGCGTACGTAGAGGTTTACGACAGCGAAGGGGAAATAGCCGAGAGCTTCTTCTATGGGGAAAGCGTGCACAAATCTACGCTTCCTTATGGCGTCTATACAGTAAAGGTGTCAAGTGTACCAGAGGGTTACGAGAACCCGGAGCCAGCCTTGACAAAAACAATAAAACTGTCGAAGTATAACAGGAATGCGAGCGCTGACTTTACAATAGCGCTTAAGAGCACGATTGTCGGGAACGCAGCGCAATTTATCAACAACCTGTTTGCTGATACTGCTGTATACGCGGCGAATAAGAAAGCTTATGTCATTAAACTCCTGTTGGAGGATAAGAATGGGTACTCTTACAGCTATGGGAGCACATCAATTAACGCAACAACAAAGAAATCAGACAATGATGATTTAGCGGCTGATGTGGCAACCAAGGTTTATGCCGGCAGCAGAATGTACCAGGTGACTTTCAAGATTGAGGCAGCTTCCAGGGATGACGCATTGAGCATCGTCCAGTCTAAGCTAAGGGTCTCTGGGGTCACGGAACAAAGCTCTGTAATAGGCGTAACAGAAATAGAGGGTTCCGATGGCGTTAAGTCAACAATGGTATCCGCAGATGATGTGCGCAGTGGAATGGCAGATGTTAAGGTTATTAACAATAATACCCTTATGAATGTTAAAACCGGCGCCACAGCTATGATTCTGCCTGAGCAGGGGTATGCGCTTGTTGGCAATAAGATTATAAAGTCCGATAACCTTGTAGCTGTGACTGACAGCAACAAGGTTTATTATAATTTGGAGATTATCTGTGCTATTCTCAGCAATGCATCCATTAAAAAGATTAATGGTGCAACATCATTAGTGAGTAAATCCATTAAGAAAGAAAAACTGTTTGATGTTTACTCTGAGAACGGGACTAAGTTAGAGTCTAATTATGCAGCAACTTTTGACAGTGTCGTATACGAAGAAAAGAATGAGGGCGGCACCATACGTAAAAAAACATTGATGTATAATATGGACTCTATGTCCCGTGGTCTTTCATGCCTGACGCGTACGTTTAAAAAGCGTGTGAATATCGGTGCAGAGAAAAATGCATCATCCGATGTTACGATAATTGTTAAGTGGAACTTTATAGTACCTAATATAGACTCTTTAGAAGTGCAGGGAATCAAGAGCACAGCACAATCCGGTACAATCACTTTCCAGGATGCTGCTGATATTCTAAACACCGAACCAAAAGACAGTGTACTGAGAGAGTGGTGGAATTATAATCTTGATATGTCAAATGCCCTGGCAAACTTCATGTATGGTACAAAAGGAACCCAGTATGTTACATGCGGATATTTAGTGCCAAGCGTGACAGTTTTAAGCTCTGCCGGGGGCAACCGCAAAGGGAGCGTCAGTATCTCCGGTGATAACCAGGGGGTATCCTGTTCTTTAAAGAGCTTATCTGACAGCCAGCTCAATAAGCTCTTCAAGGAGTTGAGCCTGTCCCCCTCATACTTAAAGAAATACCTTGGAAGCACGAAAAGTAATTGGTGGGAATCTTACTACAATGTCAGTAAATACGATAGCAGTTTCATAAAGTCACTGATGAGCAAGGCTTCGTTCAGGAATTTAGCAGGCTCGGAAGTCTACTATGGGCAGGATGCCAGCCAGGCGACTACAGATGGGCACGTGTTTGGCAACGCGGAGTACTTGATACTGAATAATGGCACCGTTTATGCTAATGCGGAAACGAATACTGATTTCACGCTGGATAAAAACGGGCATAGGATTACTGTCAGGAACTTCTCCACAGGTGGCGTTGAGATGGTTGTTGGGAAAGGGACGCAGGTCGTTGTCAATAGCGGCGGTCAGGAAGCAACCTTTGAATATTGCTCCACAGAAGCCATTGGCGAAGGGATTTACCATAAGATGCGACTGGTCGCTACGGATGGCAGTATGCCTGTGTACTTTTCAGGGTACCTGGACAGCAAAGGGTGCAAGTCTGTTGAGCAGTTACAGAAAGCCGCGGAAAATCCAGAGAACTACAAGACACAGCTTGGTATGTCGTTATACGATTATGAGAAGAACCTTTATAAATTCCTCGGGATGCAGGGTGTGCCGGTTGCGAACATGAATGTTTCAAAACGTTTCGCACTTAACAAGGATAGCCTGGGGAATGGTATTCTTGGCTCTATATACGCCGATTTTTATAATGATGGCGTATCTGGCGTGCGGTTTTGCAGGTATGGCGATAAGTCACTTACAGATGTAGCCACGCAGGATCTAGCAGTCATGGAAAACGGCTCCTGTCTCATAAAGTCCTTAATCAGTGCGAATGTCTTTGTGTATGTGCCCACAAATAATTATTATTTTGCGAAAGATAGCGCAGGCGCTGTGAAATTATTTGCAGGTTCGGATGTTGGCGTCCTTAATACAAGGATTTACTACACCGGGCTTAACAATTCTTTGCGTGATTCCATTTTAGCAGAGTCAGCAGGGACTATCCCTGTAAACCAGATAGCATCTGGTTCGAAAGTCTATGTAGGCGGGATACTGTTCACAAAGATGCAGGATGGCAACCTTGTTGCAGGTCCTGTTAAATCCCAGAACAGCCTCATACTTGGTGTTTTGTCCGCGATCGACAGTAATAACGATGAGTCGCTGAAATCTTGTTTATTGCAGACTTTTGGGGCACAGTGTGTTATTGTTGGGACGCGCAATGTGTCTTTGCAGTCATTTATAACCGATATCGCGGTTGGCCCTCAGAACGGAGTGCAGGAAAAGAAGACATTATTCCGTGAGAAATCTGGTTACCAGTATGTAGTGAGTGCGAAAAAATGCAAAGACTACCAGAAAGGGAGTGTCCCTAATCTGATTAATTACAACCTGTCAATACGTGTGGATGACGCACTGTTATGCCGTCCTATCGATAGCCAGGGTTTGCTGTATCAGATGCTTTACTGTTCGGATGCTTATGTGAGCGGGCTTGGGAATCTTCCATTTTATCCCGAGTATCTTGGCGAGGACCGTAACAGCACCTTAAATGTTTATTGGGAGAAAACAGCATATGCAATCCATCAGTATGTCAATTCAATGAAAGATAGCTTTTTGGAGGATTACCGTAAGGCATGGGAAGGCGATTTCATTTCAATGTGTAAAATGATTGTTGCCAGCATCTTACTATACCTTATGATAATTAGCTGGATTTGTTTATTTTTCTTGAAATTTGGGGTTGGTAGGCGTTTCTTTGAGGCTCTGGCTATGCCAACAGGGATTTCCAGGAATGGGATTGATTTGTTCAAGATTTTGTCCCTTGGGCTGTTTCACTATGATGACATACCCAGCGTTAGTAGAGTTGCCCTTATGAACTTTGTGTTCTATGGCATCATGTTTATAATACTTGATATTTTATAGGCGGCACAGGCCGCCTATAACTGGTTAGGAGGCGATATAGATTGGACACAAACAAAACAAACCTTGATAGCTTGCGCAGGAACACCATAGTAGGACTTTTGGCATTATTTGCAGTTTACAGCATTTTACTTAATGCAAGCTTTACAGTGACACATGCAAAATCCCTTACCGAAGTTTTTACTACGGATGCCTTTACAGGTTCATGGGAAGTGTTTTCAAAGTTTAATTTTCTAGGTAAACTTATGAATTTCATACTTTCAGCATTTAGTTTGCTTGGGCTGTTTATAGTTGCATGGCAGAGACTGGTTACATTGCTGTACCTAAGCGGGCGTACATTATTCGACCGGGTGCATGAGATAAAGTCCTCTGGCAAGGGGCAGAAGTTCCTTGGGCTTCCAGCGATTTTCCAGAGCACGATAATGAACAGCCAGTACGGCACTGGGGCGGATTCTATTGTCTCTTTTTTACTGTCCCTTTTGCCGGATGTAAAAGAGGCCTCTGACTATAGTGAAGGCAATAGACAATATAATCTAGAGGATACAGATTCTGTTACACAGTATATTTTGAAGGTATCTATCCCAACCATTATGATTATTTTCTTCTTCACGATAGGGTTTAACGGGACATACTTCCAGATTTATGGGAATATCGTGGAGGGCATGGCAACAGTCGCAGATAATTTTGTTGACACCAAACTATCGAAGTATGTTGATAGGCTTATTAACAAAGGTGCTGCCTATAAGTTTGCATATGCCGACGATGGAAGCAATATAGGGAAGATGAGGCAGTCAATTGCGTCAGATATTTACACGAAGGTGCTGAAAAATATAGAGAACCCTAATTCAGACGCCACTTTGTTAATAGGGCAGCAGGTAGATTCAATAGTAGAACAGCATTACACAGCAGAGGCTATTTCGGCAGCTCTCGGGTCTGTTAACGATTCAAATGAGTCGAAATTAAAGTGGGATGGCAGTGACGAGACTGCGAAGAATGTGCAATATTCAGTGACTGTGAATGCACGAAGCGAGCCTTATTCAGGTGAGGTCGCAGGCGCACCATTTAGCCTTGCAGACCTTTCCTGCGGTTTCCCTATGAGTGGGACATACGCAAATGAGGGTGGCATAGGATATGTCCATGTCGTATTTAATAAGAAGAATAACTCAGAAGAGCATAATTATTTCCAGACGCCGGATGAGAAAACTTCTGGTGGGCGTGGGAAGGATGCTAGCAATCCTGAGAAAGCAGACTAAGTTTTTGGTTGCATGGGTGTAAGAGCCCATGTAACCATTAGTGCCAAAATAAATTTAAAGGAGGCGGGTTATGCACAAAAAATTAAAGAAGGGTACAGCTCTTTTTATGGCACTGTTAATTTTTACAGCTATGCTGGCGCCATCGCAGGAAGCATTTGCCAACAGCGTAACAGATGGAGAGAAAGCGGCTATAGAAACGCGATGCAAAGCATTGCAGGAAAAGATAGCTGAGAATGCTGCGGGCGAATATGGCCTGCTGTGTAAGCTGAAAGCTGTGCTGGAGTACCAGATGTATGTTAAGTTTATCTACGATAACCGGCTTGGTTTCACAAAAAATGAAATTGAGAACTATGTAGGTAACTTACGCAGGTATATAAAAGCTTTCAACGAAATGTATGGCAAAAAACCAAAACAAAAGTCCTTTACCCCGCTGAAGCTCGGTCAGGTAAAAGTAAAAAAAGATCCAGGCATGGCTATACGCGGTAATGTGTGTGATAAGATACCGAAATATGTAGAGGATATCTTGGAGTCTGTACAAAAGGATGTTGTACAGGGTAAGACTGATGCGGAGAAGGAAAGGGCAATGAAAAAGAGCGACACGATACTCCGTATGTGTTTTGATATCTTGTCTACTTATGACGAGACGATTACAGAGTTGACAAACCAATCTGCATTAAGCAGCAATGGCGGTGAGAAGGAACTTTTTATTATTGATGGCACTAAAGACAATTCCAAAATCACCCAAGTATTATCTGCAATACGGGAAAAATACACAGAACTGCTGGAGTACGGGGAGGCTTTATCGGCAAACTACCATGTGACAGGCAGCATAAGCGATATTGACGTAACAAAGCCGGCTATTGAGATATTCAGTAACGCATCTACGGATGAGGACGGGAACCTTGTGTTTAATGGTGAACCTGAGCTAAATGCCAGTTATATGGCGCTCATTTCGGCGTCCTCAGTTTACAGGCCGTTTGAGTCTTATGTCGGTGCGGAAGAATTTTTAGCATCCGTTTCTTATTTGTGTTCAAGCGAGAAAGCTGCAGCCAAGTTATGTAGCGCTTATGCATCCACAAAGGACTATAGAAAACCATTATACAGAAGGAAATTAAACCAGGCTGGCGAGCCCACAGGCGTTGCAGAGATCATTACGCTCCAAGAGTTTTTGGATGCTATAGTTTCCGGTGAATCTTTTGCACTCGTTTCTATTGACGGTATATTCAAGCTCAATCAAGATACACAAACATGGGTATACTCCACCGCGGGTCCTGAAGAAACGAAAGACCCGGCCGGGGAGGCAGAGGAAACGGATGACGCATTAGACACCGATGATACCGAAGGGGAGCCTGCTGCGGGTAACGATACAACTGCCTCTAATAGTATGCTTAAGACTATCTATAGATCGCACCAGAATAAGGCCGTAGCCACTAACGGCAGTACGCCAGCCACCAATGGGTTTAATGATATGGAGTCGCTATACAGCAATGTTGCGGAGGAGTTTGATGAGGAACCCAAGGAGGACGACGCTGATGACAGTAACCCTGCGGCAACTCCTAGTCAGACAAATTATGACACAGCTTATAAGAAAGCGCGTTCGGAGACGACAATTGACGCTTATGAGGAGATTACTGATATAGCGAGGATGAGTGAACCGCTCTTACTTTTTGGGAGTTCCAAAGCGCGTGCTGTTGATAATATGACTACAGCGATATTAACTAATGTGCTAAAAAATATTGGGACGATTGACAGCATTAAGAACCGTGATACGCGCTTTGTCTATGTAAACCCATACGGTGATATTGTTTTAGATGATAACCTTGTCTTACTGCCTGGGATTGCGAATCCAATCTTTTGGAAAGACGGGGGGCAGTATGTTCCTTATAATGCCGCCATAATGAACAATTACCCATCTGCGTTGTATAACCATTCTTTCTTTAAGCTTTATAATAGCTCTGATATTGGTAAGTATATGTTTTTTGGGGAGTCATCATCCTCGCAGTCCCTGTTAACAGACAAAGAGGTTAGCTACACAGGGTATTCGCTTTATCGGACGCGGTCGCTTGATGGTTTTGACGAGAAACAGCTGTTTATGCCAGAATTGGACCTGGAGTTTGAAATGAGTGATGGCTCTGAGGATTCTCTGGAGTTGCTGCGTACAAAGACCTTTTTGTACAATAGTGGGACGGATTTTACTCCTGGGAAATTAGCGCCTTTTGTCCGCATCACTAACGAGACTGTGAATGGCAGCTATGTCTTTCCCTACCGGGTAGAGGAGGACCCAGGATTCTCACTCGCAAAAATCATTGTAAGCAATATGTACAATAAGCTTATGCATGATGAGCGCAGCAAGGAGTCTAAAAACCAGGGGCGCTTGAATGATAATTATGTTATTCAAAATATTCTCCAGCAGCAGCTTGACGGCACTTCTAACCCGGAAGCATACAGTAAGAACGCATTGCTTCAGTATGATAGTTTTGTCAAGAATACACCGGAGCGTATGAAAACAAATATTGCAAATGTGGCAAATGGCATTTTAGAGTACGCCGGGGACGTAGATGGCATTATTGGGATTAAGGACACTTATACGCTGCATATTGTCGGGAGGCTTTTTAATGCCATTCGTGAGAATATTGCCTTTATACTTGTGCTGATCGCTATTTTTGTAGTTATTTGCTTTATAAAAAACAATAATAGTTTATTCAATTCTATTCTTGTAGGCGCATTATCTATGGCTGTCGCTTATGTATTTATTATCGTGGTTCCAGTTTATCTGCCTTATATTTACAATAGTATAACAAACAATGTTTCGCAGCCTCTTGCATTTGAGACATTAGGTACGCAGCTTGAGAAAGAGAGCATTTATCCGACAGCAAATTTATCCTTGGATGCAAAAAGGAATGTCAATTTAACAGCTTCTTCAATTTCCCTGTACCGTTACCCATTCTATGATTTGAGCGGGATTGAAAAAAATCTTTCTCTTGATGATATGGATGAAGCGACTGGCGGTAATTCTTATGTCATTAATGAGGATTCCGGTGTTTACCTTGAGAACAGCACTATTAAAGTAAGTCTTTCCAGTTTGATGGGAACCTTGAAAATTGACGGTGGATATGCTAGTGAAGCAGGTAATGGTGTCTATCAGCTTAAGGCTTATAAGACAGCTTCCAATAATATAGACTTTTACACTCCGTACTACCAGATGGTCGATGGCTTTATAGACAAGCTGAACACATTGATTGAGGTGTACCGTGTACCACGGACAGTCTCAACTTATGCAAAAGGTACGCAGAGGGATAAGTTTGCTGTTAATTGCTATTTAACTTCTGCGCCGTTTGTGACGCCTGGCAAATATAGTTCCATGATTGACTATGAACAAGAAAAGGCAGCCGGGCTGACGGATGAGGAGATTAAGGAATGTGTTGAGTATGATGAGCAGCTCGAAGATGTACTCACCAAGGCATATGGGAACAATGATGATTGGCTGGGAATTACAGACGTCATAGAGGCGCCAACTTTGACAGAGAATGCAGATTTGCGCGGGACATTGTGGGCTGCCGAGTTACAGAAGCAAGGGTATTATGATGAGAATTGGAAACTGAACACTGAACGCTGTGCAGAGCTGGTTGGCTATGTGAACTATGTTACAAAGAAATTTGTTTATGATATTGAGGATTTGACTACGAAATTGAGCGATGATACCTTGATTAAGCTGATAACACTCAGAGCGCTTTTAGCTCTTAACCAGCACGCATCTGACGCAGTTGGGAAAATGTATCCTCTGTTTGTCAATTATGATAATTTTAAGCTTGGCGGGATTATGACCGCGGTGTACACGGATGATTTCCAGTCTTTTGCCAGCATGGATATGGATGTTGCAAATTATGTGATAGATAAATATGGTATGCTTTCTCTGCTTTTCTATGTGATTGCAGTCTTGGAGATAGTAGTATTTTCTTTCATTGTCCGCATACTATTTCCCCTTATCTATGTCAGCTTTGGGGCGCTTTTGCTTGCAAAGCTTTTCTCCAACAGGAATATACATCCGCTAGTTCGTGGCTACTTTAAGTTTTCTGCGTTTGTCTTCGCAGAATTTAGTTTATTCTGCGTGAGCCTGACACTCATAAGGCAGCTGAGGAGCAGCTTTATCAGCATTATATTCCTGTTCCTCATCATGACAGCTCTTGTATGGCTGTTGTTCAAATTACTCCTTTCCTGGTTCGAGGACAAGGCTAATTTAGGTAATAGCAGTTTCAATGTATCTGTGGTAGATGCCTTTGCGAAAGCTAAAAACCGAATCATAAATAGCATGACCGTAAGGAGAGCCGTAATGCCGACAGACAGTGACAATAGTATGCAAGAAGATACCGAAAGTTCTGGATTCAGTGAATACGCTGGGACAGCGAGTGTGGATGACTTGTATAAGAATGCGGGTACTTATACCAGTGGTGCAGACGAATCAGATTTTGATGATTATGGGGGTGATTAAATATGGTTTATCCAATTAGCGTGCATAAGCAAGCACAGAAGGCTGGAAAGGTCACACAAGGTGATATGATGCGCTTTGGCACGACCCTTTTTATTATGTTGTCTGTTGGGTTATTCTTCCTCTTACAGTGGATTCTAAAAGTGTATCTTGGGGCTAGTATGTGGCTGGCGCTGTTAATCACCTTGTTAATAGCAGCAATTATAGGAAGCGTGTTACTTCGGTATTTTGTTTTTGACGAACCTACCAGGGTGCAGGAATACGAAAATCAGAGCAATGACTCTTTTGCAAAATATGTTTTTACGCGCAAAGACATTGTTAATCCCATTGACGTACATGGGGAAGAATGCCAGTGTTTTGAATTTACCGATGGGTCACAGGTATGCGTGCTGCAATTCCGGTACGGGAGTAATGATGATACAAAAGCAGCAGAGACCCTCAGACAGCTGGAAAAATGCTTCGCCGTACTAGGTGAGGAGAATATGCCATTCAGGACTATCAGTATGCGTGAGGACTTCAGTGACTCTGTAGAATGCGACAATATTATACGCCATTGCAATTCTATAGAAGACAAGAAGCTAGCCAGGCATCTACTGTCTGTGGCAAACAATGTGCTAACAGAAGTACAGCGCCAGGGGAATGTCATTACCTTATACCTTATGATATGCCCGAAGGCAAATTACCATTTAGCAGACCTTGAAGCTGTACTACGAAAGGTTTTCGCTGTACTACAGTCCAGCCCAAATGCATTCCGGAGTATCGAGTGCCTCAACCAGCAGCAGCTTCTGAAACTGTATAAAGATTTTTATGGATTGGAAACGATAGACCTTTCCACAATGCGGGTATTAGAATTATCTAATGACACAAAGGAGAGTTTTGGTAAGGTAGTATCGCTTTACAAGATGCAAACGGAGTCTGGTAAGACGTTGGTCAATAAGGACGCTATACTTGGTAATTTCAGGACTAATACACGGGAGTGTAAATAGAAATAGCACTGTTCAGCCTAAAAACTGGATAGTGCTTTATTATTAAAAATAAGGAGGATTTCTATGATTAAGCTAATGATAGTTGCTGGCAGGCAGTCTGCAAAGCTGGCCGAACACCTAAACAAAACAGGGGCATTCAGGGCAGACTATGTGTACCATTCCCTTGCGCAAAACCAGGAAAAAATAAAAAATTCCATAATAAAGGTTGATAAGCTGTTATACATTTATCAGCCTGAGGAGGATAATGGGGTCACTTCCATACGCGAGGATATGGTAATACTTCAAAAACTCATCATTTCCGATGAGTTCTTCAGCACGAATGAGGTGATTTTTATTCAGAAGAGCAGTTCTTTGTCCGAACAGGCAGCAGACTATTTTAATACGGTAATGAAAGAATGCACTGCGGCATTGCGCCAGGAAAGACACAAAAAGGCACAAATACTGTATAGCATCGAGACTGTTGATGGCGTACTTAGCTTTCAGAGCATCCATAATTATCTGCTTGGCGTGACAGAAGCTGAAGATTTCCATAATACCATAGGTAAGGTATACCGGTATGAGAAAGGGTCTGAGGCAACAACTGCTTATGTTGCAGCAGATACACGCAATAGTATAGTGGAGCCTTTTACTTTTGAGAATATTGATGATTATGAGAGGGCGCGGGATAACAGCATAAAGTTCGACCCCGGGCGTGTAGTACATGACAGTAAGGAAGATGAGCTAGAGACGATTGACTCCCCGGTATTCGGGAAGCTCCATATTAGCCGGGTATCGCCAGTTAAGAATACACTCCTATTGACCGGTGGCGATAAGACTGGGAAGAGTATGTGGGGTGCGGCACTTGCTGTGTCCTCTATGTCCGCTAAAGTACGGACATTCGTTCTTGACCTGACAGTATCAGGGAATATACGGAACACCTTCAAAAGCTTTGACACAGAATTTAGCGAAATTGATATGTTATCGATGCTGCACCCTAACTCAGAGACTGAATCATTCATTACACTATGCAGGCCAACTGCTATAGAAATGGAGGTAGTTTGCGAGTTTTTGCAGCTGCTTTATAGGGAGGAGGTCTCTTCAAAGTTCGACCAAGTTCTTATCCTGGCTGACAGGGCTTCCCTGCCGGGCATAAAAAGGCACATACAGCCAAACCTGAAAATGGTATTTTATTGTATGTTCCCACTAGAATGTGATTTGCCTAAAATCAAACAATCCATTCTTGAGTGTGGCGGCGCACCTTGCACTATTTTATGCAGCAATGCACTACAGATTGGTGTTAAGGACAAATATCTTCATCCATCAGAGTTAAAACCACAGGCGCCACATGATGTTAAGGTAGTAGCCCCAATACAGTTTACAAATATGAATCTAGACAGCACATTGTACGAGAAATTAATGGGAGGTGATTGCTAGTGAATTTAGTGAAAAAAGATGCTGGCAGGGAGCAGGAACTTTATATTATGTTAATTGACCGCTGGTGCAAGAACACCATCCGGGCAAGCATCTCTAACAGTATGCGAAGTAGGATTATCTTTATCAATGACTTTGTGGAAATCACTGAAGAGATACTGAGCAGGTCAAGGACTTTGTTCGTATTGGAGTCTTTTATGAACAACCATACGGCGGTTGCATTCTTGTCGCTTTACAAAAAGTTAATGGGTTTGGATATTATTTACCTTGGGTGTGATAGAGCGCTCTTTAGTAAAGTTTCCCCTATTTGCAGGGTTTATCCTTGCGATGTCACAGGGTTGAGCATGGAGTTGCTAGTCAGCGCTGCATACGATGACGAGTCTATGAAGAGCAAAGACTGTACAGACAATTACTATGAGGAAAGTAGAGCGTTTGCCAAGAGTCTGGTGGACAGCAGTTCCAGTGACGAAATAAGGAAACTGGCGTGCGACTTCCTTTCATTGGAAGATGAACGGGAGTCCCACTTAAGCAAGCGTATCAAGCTTGCTTCGGATTTATCAGATGCACTTACTGATAACAGCCGACTATTGGAAGAGAACAGAAAACTTGCCGAGGGGTATAAGAATATCCTCGCCGACTCCTATAGCTTAAATCATGCATTGCGGGATTACGAAGGGATACTGTCAAAAGAGATGTACAAGAAAATTAACTTAAGTGAGTACCAAGACCGGCCGTTGATTTTATACTTTAAGGAGTTTGAAGAGCTGCTTGGGTTTGATATGTTTATAAGTACGTTATACGAAATCTTTAGGATGCAGAATAAAAACTCAGTCAAAGTACTTATGCTTTTTGATAGCTACACAGCAATGCGAATGCGTGTTCTCCCGGATTATTTTACGACACTGTACAATTCTTATAATACCAGGCAGGTTATACTTTGCGATTTCCTTGCGAAGTCTGGAGATGCTTCCGGGGTATTGGATCAGCTGCTACGCAATAAGGAAAATCTGAACGTTCTTTTAATCTTTGACTGCAAAAGTTTACCGGCCACGGTCCTTTCGGGGCAATACTTACAGTTCAATATTTGTCGGGACTGCAGACACCTTGCCGCCTACGATTTAGTGGACGAGAACACTATAGTGAATGGGCATGGCGGGGTTAATTACCTGGAGTTTGACCATGCGCAGTACGAAAGGGAACTTCCGAATTTTGTAAACCAGACTGAGAAATTTTTATACCTGTCCTCACAGCAGATTTACCAAAATATATTAACACTGACAAAATTATACAAAGACAGGATGTAGGGAGGTGTGCTATGGCAAAGTTTTTTCTACTTTCTATGTATGCGGAGATTTTTGCAAATTGGGTAAGCGGGGGCAGACTTATAAACCGTGATAAAATTTCCGCACTTGGCCTGAAGTCGGTATACAATCAGTTTATCACGCGTAATTGGATTACAAAAGCTTGGTGCATCACGGCGTTGCCCGTAGCATACGACCATAACTTACAAGAAGGGATACAGGCCAAGATGCGTGAGGCTTATCCGCATGTGCGCACTATCACACACACCTATAATAAGCCCGTAAATGTGAATGTGAACTCACGTATCTATAAGCAGCTCATGGGCAGCATAACCTCCGCTTATGACGAGTATGCTTCCTATTTTTCGGAGTTAAGGGATGATGAGAAGTTGACTGGGAAAACCGGATATAATCCACAAACAGGGCGCAGATATTATATAAACAAGGAACAGTTGCAGAAAATCAAGGAAAAACGCGATTCATACCATTATGTATACCGGGCAGTATCCTCTGGCAAGCAGATGTTTGAAACATACCTTTTTGTACAGGCGTCCGCAAAAACGCGACGCGAGCTTGAACGTTACGGAAAACGGTTAGTTGGCCTTTTGCAGCAGGATAAGATTTGCGTGCGTGAGATCAAAGGGAATATTGGGGAATATTTGTCTAACTTCTGCCCGGCGTCTTTCCAGCGTGGGAATATAAAAAATACTTCAAGTTTTCTCGTAGGCCAGGAAGCGCTTGCATTCCAGATGCCTTATAGGCTGAAAGGGCTTATTAACAGCTCTGGGATGCTCCTTGGTATGGACTGGCAGACCAGACTTCCGTTTGTGTATAACCCTTTGGAGACTCCGGATGGACAGGTCGTGCTTGTTGCCGGTCGTACAGGTTCAGGAAAGACTTACACTTGCTTTAATATTGCACAGCAGGGGATTGGTTATGGCATACACAGTTCCGCTATAGACTTCAAAGGGCGAGAATGGTGCAAGCTTGCCGAGTTTGTAGACACGAAAGTGATTTCAATGGATGGGGCAGACCCAGTGTTTGTAAATACGTTGCGCTTGGACGACTTAAACTGCACAAAGGACAATTGCAAGGAGATGTTTAGCAACGCAGTGACCGGTACTGTGATGCTGTTATCACTTATGGTAGATTTACAGCCCAACGAAGGGAACGCTGTTGATTTGCATACCATACTTGAAAAAGCAACTATGAAGCTGTACAGCAGGGAAGGCGTGTTCCAGGACAACCCAGAAACATTTAGCAGGACAGCATCAATGACTTACCAGGACATAATTGATATTGTAGCCGATTTGGAAAGCACGGGAATTTATAATGAGAACCAGGTTAGGATTTGTAATTTAATTAAACTTAGGTGCTCAAATTACTTCTCCTCTGATGGGCGGTATAGCGACCTTATGCGGAATGAGGTAACCGTGGGGGATATTCTTAACACGCCGCTCATTGTATATTCATTCAATAAAAACAGTAATGGCGAGCTTGATTTGCTTGACACCATTAAGGTATTTATGGTGCAGTTCCTAGATAGCAAAAAGCATGAGATTCGTAAACAGCAGCATTTGCATACATTTGCCTTCTATGAAGAGCTGCAGCGTTGCACCAGCTTCACTGTATTGCTCCGGTATATAAGCAGCCGCGTAACAGGGTCAAGGAGTTCAAATGTGTCCGTGTTCCTTTTGCTTAATGCCATTTCGGCGCTTGATTCTGATGCAATGGCACAAATACGTTCTAATATTACAACTAAGATTATTGGGAAAGTGACAGAAGAAGATAAAAAGGTTTTAGTGGAAAAGTTCGGGTGTGGCGCCATTGAAAAGTATATTGACTTAATAATAGATACGTCAAGTGTTTTATACCGGAATTGTTTTGCCATCCAGTATGAAACAGGGCACAATATGGATAAGGCGCTATTTAAAACTATCCTCCCTGATTATATGTGGGAAAAGCTGAATACCAGGGATAGCGTGGGTATGTGATGCGTAAAAAAGGTAACGGCTTTGGGAAATTTCTTCTGTCAATAATTCTAGCAACTTCCATGTTTTTTCTAGCAGCATTATCAGATCTTGATTCTTCAATGATGTACGTGCTCCTTGACCGCACAAGATTCAGCCCCGCCGGGATGTTATTTGATGGGCTACATGTATTCACAGAGGATGTGGAAGACAACAGCTCTAATAATGGTGCAGTGTCCTACGATGGGCTAAATTATGCTCTGATAGACCAGCTAAGCAATTCTTATGTCAAGAATCTGCTGAAATTATACCAATCATCAGCTTCAGGTGAGCTGGATAACTTTAAAAGCCATGTCACAGTGACAGGGCTTTTAACAACGCAGGTTTCCTCTACAGGGTATTATCCGAACACGGCGCTCCCCTTGTCTTATCTGCCTTTTGAGAACAATAAAGTCATTTGGGGGGAACCATACAAGGGCGTATCAAAGGATGATATGACGCTGCGTACTTTTGGTACGCAGCAGTACCGGAAGATTGGCGGGGAGGAATATAACCAGCTGATGAATGAGAAACCCGCCAGGAAGCAAGCCGCACCTAAGAGGACCCCATGGGCAATCGACGTTACAGCGTTCAGTGCATCCGGGACTCGTGATTTCAGGAACCTACCTGACTGTCTGTCATACCTGAACCAGTTATACGTGGAATCTTTAAAAGCACATGGTATAGAAGACGATTTAGCTTTAGCTTCTAGAGATACACGTATAGGTGACGCCTTATTTGCTGCCGGGTTGGAACTTGGTAAAGCTGATGCTGTGAAAAGTGCATTTGGCATTCTAGACAGACGTACTAATACGAAGCGTTTGGATATGGGGAAAAAGGGTTCTGGGGAGATGAGTATTCTTGCCTATAATTCTATTTTGTCCCTGTCACTTGATTTTCTTAATGGGTATCAAAAAGACCAGCGTTGGCAGGAGCTTTCGCCTGACGAGTTCATAGCAGACGCAGCGGTTGTCCTTGCTTGCAGGAATAACGGGTGGTTTCTCAGCAGAAAGGCTTATGACTCAATTGGGGAATCTACATTCCGAGTATGGAAGCTTTTGTATGCAGATGATACAGTGGCATCCGTAGCGGATTGTAAAGCAATTGCAGAAACAAAGGTGAAAGACTTACAAGAGGCCATAACCGCAACAACAGGGGTTCCAGTTAGTAAGAAAGATACACAGAAGGTGTATGGCACTCGAACAGACTATGATGATGCAGCAGGTGACAACAATGGTTTTATTTATCATGTTTCTGAAAACGAGTGCAGTCTTTATACACGTTCTTACGATGACAGTACTGCGCCTTCTTTAGTATCCGTATACGACCGCAAGGTTGCCGGCAAGATAATTTTCACATGTGCCATGGGAGAAGTTTTGTATGTAAATTTACTAAAGGCTGGCGGTCTGACGAATGTTGATGTGACAGACCCATCCACTTATAAAAATGAGGTGGTTAATAGCGGTAATAAAGTCTCCAACGGAAATCTAAACAGTATCTATAGCAAGGCCGGTCTTGACTCTACCATGCTTTCAGCGGAGCGTATTGCTGTTCTCAATAATGCAGCATCCATGCTTGGAAAGGCTTGTTACACATGGGGCGGTGGTCATGGCGGTTACGGGATTGGTGAGACTCCGTCGCTAGCTTCTGATGGCATGTATGATTTTGACTGTTCTGGCTTTGTAAGCTGGTGTTTCATGAAAGAGGGTTATCTAAGCAGCCAGCGTGTATCTAATGGTTATGCACCTGATTTCTATCAGATTGACTATGACGAGCTTTTGCCTGGGGATATTTTCTCATGCAGTGGACATGTAATGATTTATGTGAATACAGATTCAAAGGGAAACTGCTGGGTAATTGATGATGGTGGGGGTGGGCCCGGCACATACCATGTGTATGTTGAAGGCGAGGTTGGCGTTCGGTTTATGAGCAAATCACTTCCTGTGAAAAATAAGAATGGGCGCGTTATAAAAACCTCTGGAGGCAGGACCGACAATAGGGTTTACGTGTGTATGCGCGCAAAATCATTTGACAAGACCGATACTAAACGTAAAACATACATCCCATCAGGAAACAGTGGAGCAAGGTAAATCGGTTTAGATTTTTATAAATAATAAAAAGACACGAGGAGGATGAACAATGGAACGAGATGTGCAATTGAATGTTTTAATAAAACTTCGCAATGAGATGTGCCGAAAAAAGCGTCTGCTTCCCTATCAGATTTTTACGTGTGAGTGTGCGGAAGCTATTGTAGAAGCACAGCCGAGGAATCTGGAAGAGCTTGGGAGAGTCAAGGGGTTTCCAGCGGGAGGCAGGAGACACAATAAATACGGGAAGATAGTACTGTATACATTGCAGAACGCAGATAAGATCGAGGGCTTTGATATAGCAGAATCCGATAACGAGGGTGTGGATATCACGCCAGTGATAAGGAATATGACATGCTTTTAAGAAGCATGTCAGGGTAGTCGCCTGTAAAAGGGCGTCAGCCCTTTAGTAATGCAAGGAGATAGGCGTATGCGGACTGACCTTAATGTTAAAGGGGCTGTCTTTGAGTTTGTTATTGGTAACACTCTGAAAACCAATTTTAAACAGTCCAAACTTTTTTATGATATTCGTATAAAGTGCAGATGGCTTCGGAGAAACGAGACACAGATAGACCTACTGCTTCTCACGGAAAAGGCGATTTATGTAATAGAGGCAAAAAATTGGAGCCGTGGGATAATTGGCAATTATGGCGATTATGTTTGGAGGGGATATGGCAACCAGCCGCAAGGTATGACTGTTGTAAGTCCGTTCCTTCAGAACACGCTGCACACTAGGATGATTAAGTCCCGCGCGTTATTGCACGGGTGTACAATACCTCAGGTATTTAGCTTTATATGTGTTCCTGACAGCTGTGTAATAAATTCTGACTGCGGGGATATTGTGCATTTTTCACAGATAGTACAGAAGATTGCTAGCGTAGAGCACAGCCTTACAAACTATTTTGATGTCCAGGATGTAGCCAGAATAATAGGAGAGTGCAAAGTATGAAGAAACATTGTTTTACATGCGGTGGGCATGGATTAAAGGATAAGGTATGCCCAGAATGTGGGCTAAAGCATAATTCCATGAACTTGGATAAAAAGCCCGTTGAGGCAAAGAAACTTGTTATAGCGGCAAAAAAGTGCTTGATACCCGCTGGGTATACCGGTGTCGAATGGAATGAGGAGCGTTTGCGAATGTCGCACCAGGAGCGTGCAAAAGACCAACTATTTTTACGGTTTGTTGCACAGTTAGATAAAGTGCATAGTATTTTTGCATCGGGCAGGTTGCCGGCAAAATCGGCTATTTTCATAGCGCCGCCGCAGCATTCAAAAATGACTTTTGCATACAGCTGTATGCAGTTAGCGCTTATGCATGGTTTTAAAGTGGCACCATTGTTGGACAGCCTTGAGGTAAAAAGGCTACTGGTATTAGCTGCGGAGCGCCCGCAGGAGATTGTGCTGGGCATACCTTACGAGGAATATGTAAATGCAGATGTTGTGTTTATCACAATAACAAAAACAACATATCGTAACAGCGCTTATCAGATTATACAAGAGATGCTGGATAAGAGGAGCAGAAAAGGGCTGCCTACATTTTTTCTTTCAAGATATAATATGGCGACG
This sequence comes from uncultured Lachnospiraceae bacterium, assembly GCA_951800685.1. Lineage (GTDB taxonomy): Bacteria > Bacillota > Clostridia > Lachnospirales > Lachnospiraceae > UBA3282. The sequence continues at coordinate 181,232 of CATOJY010000001.1, read as the reverse complement.
CTAAGCGCATGGGACTCATCCAAGTCTTTTGACTATGTTAAGGATTATAACAATACAGAAAACTCGTTAAAGTACCCGGCAATCATAAACTGCTGGGTCAGGGACGACAGGGCAACGAAAGGGGTGTAGCCAATGGATATTTCGAGATACCAGCTGGATAGTTATCGCAATGAGTATGAACGGATAAGGAAAGAGATTCCTGCTGTAAAACAGAGAAAGCAGGACGCCCGGGCTGAAGGCGATTTAAGGGAAAATACTGAGTACGATATTGCAAGCTCTGAGTACGAGCAGCTAATGCGGAGGATGAGCCAGCTAGAAGAGATCATCAGCAGCGCTAATGTTATAGACGCTGATGCATGTACCAGAATTGGGCTTGGAAGCTTTGTAAGGATTAAGTGCCTAACCCTGCCTGATAACCAGGAACGTGTCCTGCGTGTAGACGCCAATGGGGATCCAGTCTCTGATAAGAACAATCAAGTGCTTGGGATTAAATCACCGCTAGGCAGGAAGGTGTTCAACGGCGTATCAGGGGATTACAAGATACAGGCTCCCGCCGGTGAACTTGTGTACCATGTAGAAAAGATTACGCTAGAGGAGGTAAAAAAGTTCTATGAGGGGTGTGTGGAGGGGCAGTAAACTGTTGATTTTGTCTGTTGCTATTATCATTATCGCAGTAGTCTTTGGCTTTGGTGCGTTTGCCATAGCAACCCCCGCCCTTGATGGGGAAGATGTTGTGAAACTAATGTACGAGTTTCAGGATGTCAGGGAACTGGATTCCAATAAAGAGAAACTGAGGGATTTAGTAACCGACAGCGTATTCGATGAGATTACGGTTGATACAGAGGGCAGAAGGCTGAATACATACCTACGTTTTATGGCGTCGCCTACACGCGTATCTATTATTAAGAAGACTAACGATTATGTGCTTTATCATATAAAAAATGAGAATATTGACAGTAAGCGCGTATTTCTATTTATGTTTGAGATAACTAATGGCAAAGTTAGTAAAGTGAGGGAGGCAGAGATTATTGATTTTGTTGAAGTTAATGATTAAGGTAATCGCCTTTGTGCTATTCTGCTTTATTAGCGCATATGTAGCGGTGGTCGGAAAGGGTAGAACAGGAATAAAAATTGATTATCTAATTACATCGATACTTTTATGCCTGCTGATGTTTAGGATATGAGATACACAGAAAAGAAACATGTGCGTTGGCTCGAGGCTGGAGCCAACTTAATAGAGTCCACGGTCGGCGTTGTTTTAAAGGCGCCATTTATCCTTGTGAAAGAGATAGGGATGAAAATCACATTCCTGAAACGAAAGACTATTGAGCACGTTTTGTCAGTTGCAATCCTAATCGCCGTGGCAGATATCTTGATGGAGTCAGGTATGCGACTGACTACTAAAAGTTTTAATTTGTATGTCGGAAGTCTCCCACTGATAGTACGTATTGTGGGGTTAATGGTTTTGGTGGCTATTTATTTTGTATACGAATTATACGACTTTAAGATCTATCAGGATATTGAAGAGGTGTTATCAGTAAGAAGAGCTGATTATGAGGCAGCGGACGGTAAACCGGATTTGCAGGAGCTTGCGTATGACTTGGATGCGGAAGAGGAGAGCATCCAGGATGAGTTTGCTGGTATGGGATATGATGCGCAGCACGATGCTACTGATGCGGATGAGCCTGTACAGGACCTGAACTTGCAGGAAATTGATTTCGATAACCTGCAGGGGCTGGACGATTTAGAATCTTCCGACCTGGACGAAATACCGGAGTGTGGTTATGGGGAGAACACGTTAGACAAGACAGAACCCACTGTTATAAACTTAAAAAAGGATATTGAAAGCAGTCCCAGCAGTACAGGTAGTGTAGTGGGGGACAATAGTGATGATGCTTATGTAATTATTGATGATGAGATTGCTGATTACAAGCAGGAAACGGAGCAAAAGGTTAATGATATCCAAAAATTTGGTGCAGAGTATACTGGTGACCTGTCTGACACAGAGATTGCTGATATAGAACAGCGGTTGGCAGATGATAGTGAACCTTTGGATGAAGCGCTAGCAGCCTTGCTCGAAAAAAGCGACGCAGAGCTGGACGATTTTGAGGAACTTGAAAATTTGGAGGACTGGGGAATACCATCTTATTTTAATATGATGGTATAGTCTGTATACCACTTATGCTATTGCAGTTTTTTATATGTAATTGTGACAATGAGATAAGTGTGTATTGTCCGCGAGGATTATAAGAAGCGAGGAGGTATTACTATGTTAAAAGTACATGAGTACAATGGGTTATTGAAAGAGTATAAGGAAGAGGAGCTTGTTTCCGTTGTTGCAGACCTTTACCATAACCTTAATGGGGCAATCAAGATTATGGATTGCCTTGCTAAATTCAAAAACAACGAGCTTGATGAATTCGAGGTTTTAGACGAGCTTGAAATGCTTGTACTAGGTGATGCGAAAGGTGTGTGCCAGTATGCACGCAACGCTAGTTCATCTGTCAATGCAATCAACAGGGTGTTGAGGATTACATACGGTTTTAAATGCGATGGGGTAACAGAGCCTGGTTATAGGGCAACACTTGATGCTGATATTTATAAAGTAGTTAGCGTGTTCAATGGTTTGAGCACGGAAGAGGCTGATATTATTAATGGGCTTGCATACGCCGTTGCTAGTAACGCCGCATACGTACTGAGACACGAGTTTTGCCTTGATGAGTTTATCGAATCATACCATAACGCAGGCAACAACCTTGAAGAGGCAGTCATTGATGTTGCATTCCAGCAATTCTGCAATGAAGCGGGATTGGGGGCAGTTGAGACCGCATCCAGTGTACTTGAATGCTCTTCAATCTATAAGCCAGCACTTCCAGTATTCGACGAACATCCTGAATTAGAGGAAGAGTTTGAGAAGATCGTGGGGGCGAATTTAGCAGATGTAGATCCTGAGTCACTGACTATTGATGTCGTACTCAAAGTCCTGAATGGTACAATACAGCCATGTGAGCTGTTCGATATGTTCAATAATGCAAACGAGGAAAATTAGAAATGGCTGATACTTATGTGACTATGTTGTCAAGAATTGTTTTATCCATGGAGTCTGCTTATGGGCTCCACAATGCTAATGCCAATGGGGAGAAGATAAAAGACTTACCAATAAAAAGTGTGCTGGATTATGTAAAGCAGAGTATCGAAAGTTCGACACAGGACGATATTAATCGTAAAAACCAGGATGTCGCTAAAGATATTATCCTTTTAAGTTATCTTGCCAGACGTATTAAATACTATGGTTATTATAAACTGAATTATAAGAAGTATCCTGCAGTCAAGAATATTGCGAGGGTACTTCTTAATTTTACTAGTGTGAAACGGAATACTGCGGACTGTCGGAAACAGTTGAATACGATAATAAAGATTCTGGATGAGCTAGACAAGAAGCAGGTGGCTGTGCGCGTCGGGCTTGCTTATATGTTTTTAAGGATATTTATTGTCATGGTTTTGCATGGGAATCTGTGCAACGCCTCAATTGTGGCCGATTTTATTATTAATCAATTTTCGGTGAGGAGGAATTAGAGTGGGAGTTGTTGACGTACTTGAACATTTATATGCTGATATCTGTAATAAGAGGTGGATAGACGATATTGATACTACTATAGAGGATATAGAGATTGTTGGATGCAAGAATATGTTAAGAGCTTTTAAGCTGACACATCCGGTGCCAGCGGGATTTAAATGCAGTGCATCCCTCACTGAATGCGTAAAGCAAATACGGGAGAAAAAGGACTATTTCAGGTTATTAGAATTTTTCATGTTGCGCAACCCTGTATTGCGTGACTGCATACTGGGCATTATCCCTGAACTCGGGGGTGCATCTAATGTATGATACTTTGTACAGTGGGCTAAAGAATTTAAAATCGTACGTTGCGGGTAATTTTGTTTTAGCTGCGGATAGCCTTGTTGGTCTACAGACTGTAGATGTATTATCCGCGATATACCGGAAACGCGCAATTATTTCTTATGACACTGGGCTTGGCAAGACATACTTGGCGTCCGGGATTATTAGGATGTTGCTGAATGAGGATTCTAGTCGGAAATTTATCATAATTGTTAAGAATAAACAGCTTGAGCAGACCCCAGTTAAGCTACAGAGATGCATTGGTGTTTCTGTCATGGCATTGAATGCAGAGAGGACGGTCGTTAAGGAGAAAATTCTTTCGGGCGATTTCCTAAAAGCAACTGTACTGGTTATTACGCATAGCTGCCTCCAGAATAATGCAGTTATGTCAAAGTTATTAGAGAATAAACAGGAATACTGCTGCTTAATTATTGATGAAGCCCATAATTTAAGCAACACGACAGACGCAAATTCTGCTGTCATGCTGAGAGGCATGTGCCGTGCTTTTGAATACTGTTTTGCCTTGACGGCGACACCTATTACTTCGGATGTAAAGCAATACGCTAGCTTGGCTAGTATGTTGGACAACGAAAAATACCCGGATAGCGCTAAGCTTGCAAGGAATCTTAGGTCTGGCAAGTTTCGAATTATGGACGACCCTTTGTTCTTCATCGAAAGGAAACGTAATGATTTTGGCATCAGTTCAAAGATTAGTGGCTTTCCTTACTTTGTGGAATGTATGCCTCACCAGTTCGGTGCAAGGGGGCAAGATATGGCAGAGCTTTGTAAAGGGGACGGCGCCGTGAACCAGGCAATGGCACTAGTAAGCTTTATAGAAGAACACAAAGGATCACGTGGTCTTATCTATGTCAACAGGCATTCAATTAGGGGATGGATTATCCCTTTTCTGGAAAAAGCCGGCATTCGCTATGGATGCATTAATGGTTGTACGAAGCGTTCCGAGGACAGGGAGACCATGCAGAGGTTTAATAAGGACAGGGAACTAGATGTAGTTATAACTTCAATTACAGAAGCAATAGACTTGGACTGCGACTGGGTAATGTTTTATGAACTTACTTTGAATGTCGAGCAAATGATAGGACGCGCTTACAGGGGTCTTAACGACAAGAAGCTTGATGTGTACTTCATGCTTACGAAAGACACATACGAGTCCGATTTCTTTTATGAGAATATTTATAAGCGCAGCCAGATGGTAAAGAATATTTTAGGGAAGGAGTGTACTGCCGTACTGGAAACACAAGGCAAAATTGAACATCACTGGCAGTAGGGGTTACTATGCTTGATATTGATATAATTGCTGATGAGGAATTACAAGGGGTTGTCAGTGTTCTTATCAGCGGTGTGCTCCCACATAAAAACTATCATTATGAGAATTATGCCGGAGTACTTGGGAGTATTTTAAGTTATATTAAGCTTGAGGAGTTCTCCATGGAATACCATGTGTTACTAAAAGCCCTGTATGAAATGAACAAGATAAAGATAACTGCAGAGGGGTTTAAGCCGGAAATGACTAAGGAGATATTTAGCCAGATTGTTTCCGTGTCTGTAGAAGATTTAGTTACTAACCCATGTATACAGATTAAAAGATACCTGGAATACGAAGGGTTGAGCAGTAACTTGAGCATACAGACCGCCCGGGAGACAGCGATGCAGAGGCTTTACACGCGTTCCATGGACTTGTACGACAAATGCTTTGAGATGGCATTTGACAGTTCAAAAGTAGAGAATTACTTACCTGCATACAGGTCTGCTTTTATTGCGCATGTTGGTATGCAGAGTGTGCAGGCGCAAAATGCAATTATCACGGGAAACCTCAGGATAGGGAAGCGGGTTTACGCCGGGTTTGAGGACTGGCTTGAGTACTCTACAATGATGAATGGGGAAATTCATCGTAGGTTACAGGATGTTGATGACGCCAGCTCTTTGGTGACAGTCAACTCCCTCGAGATTGTAGACACGATGTCTAGGGAATTAAGAAATTCTTTCATTCCAATAGCAAACTGGGGAATCCCAGAACTTGACGGTGATGGTTTAGAAGCCGGCACGCCAATTTTAAGACACAGGCTTGTAGTCGTAGTTGGTTCTGTGAATATAGGCAAGTCCATGTTTTGTAAGGACGCGGCTACAACAGTCCTGCTGGATAATAAAAAGGTGCTTTATATGTATGGTGAGGGCGCTTCAGCTAATGTATGGGGTGACCTGCTCGTGAATTATATTTATAAAAGATTTAGTAAGTACGTGACAGTGCCTATGCTTACTAATGAAGAAGAGCAGCCCGAGGAGATTCGGAGGATTATACGGCTTGCGAAAGCTGAGTTGTATGAGAGCGGCAACCTAAGCTTAAGGAAAGCTTATAGCTATGACACGCTCCACCAAGAATTGGTTGATGATTATAAGCAAACCGCATTTGATATGGTTATTATTGACCATTCGCTTGCACTTGAAACCAGCGGGAAGACAAACCAGGAAAACGTACATAATCTTGCAATCACTGCCCGAAACTTTAAGCGTGAGTACCCGGTCTGTGTCTTAATTGCGTCACATCCCTCTGCAGCCGCTAAAGACTATTTGTCAAGTGGCCGCAAGATACCAAGTGATATAGCGACTACGAAAGAGAGTTCTACACTCGAGGCTGAGGCAGATGAACTGTTTGTTTTACGTGACACGGAGATTCTTGCAAAGCAGGGGCTGATTGCACTTGAGAACAAGAAGCGGCGTAACGCGCCAAGGTTAACAGAGCAGGTTATTTTAAGGAAATGCTTTGATGTATGCCATTTCGAATACAATCTGGAGGACCAAGCCACCGACCAGCGAGATGTGACCAGTGCAGAGCAAGCATTACTTGATTTAGAAAACTCGTATGACGATGATTATGACTATACATTGTAAGGAGGTTAATATGCGAACAGTACGTATGGTTACAGCAATACCAAAAGCTTTGGCTATGGAGTTAAGGGAGAAGAAACGCATTATAAATTTCAATACGCTTCCCCAGCTGCACCCTAAGCTAATTGACTCTATAAAGAAGTACTTTGAGGAAGTAGTAGGATACCATGATTCCCCGATAGCGTGCCTGAGCCGTGTAGGCCATAAAGATTCAACTATTAAGAGTATTGGCGCTTCTGTGTGTGATTTTATTCCGGTAAAGGCAAATGATTCTGTTGTCCTGGAATTGAATATGCCAGAGGATTGTATAGTGTCTATTGGATACGAGGACTTGCTGAATTTCTCACGCGACCTTACAGATTGTAATGGAGACCGTGTTGCGGAAAATGACACATTGGCATACTTTCTCGATTTCCTGAGTGTTGGTCTGGGGGATGGGTGCAGCGATACTATTTCTTTTGTACCCTTCATAGAAATGGAGAAATGCCAATTTTTTGCTATACTAGACAACTCATTTGGTATGGCAGACTTTAATCTGCCTGGGGTAGAGCAGGTTAGCCTGCACGAGCTTAACACATTCATTTAGGGAGGGAACTATGATTGACGATATGAAATGCTTTGGGGATAACAGCTTGGGTTCTGGGGTTAAAAAAGCTGATAAGGTACCTTTCGGGATAGACCTTGGCACTACCAATTCTGCAATTAGCGTAGGATTAGGCACGGAAGGCTCTAAGATAATTACGCTGGCTAATGGCAAACATACGATGCCATCTGTAGTTGCCTGGAGGGGAGGCGATAATTTTATTGTCGGACAGGAAGCTTATGATATGGATCCTGATAACAGTGTAGTACGCTCAGTAAAAAGAATGATGCAGGATGCGGACGCTGCTGTTGTTTTTCAGTTTAACGGTGAAGAGAGAGTGATGTCACCTGCGGAGGTATCCGCAGAGATCTTGAAAGGTTTGGTTGCACAGACTGGCGGAATCTATGGTGAGGTTAAGGATATTGTGGTCACTGTCCCAGCATACTTTAACCAGACAGGCATCGAAAATACAAAGAAGGCTTGCGAGTTGGCCGGGTTGAACTGCATTCATATTATGCGTGAGCCAACAGCCGCAGCGCTGAATTACCGTTTGGATAAGAATGAAGCAAATGTGCAATACGCACTGGTGTACGATTTAGGCGGCGGGACTTTTGATATTTCACTCATACGTATCAGTGAGCGTAGCTCGCTCAATAAGCTGTACCGTATTTATGGTATCGAGCCGCCAGAGGACGACCATTCCAACCGTAAACTAATTGAACCGCAGGCAATAGACGGTGATGGCCATCTTGGTGGGGATGACTACGATGATGAGCTTTACAAGGAATTAATCCGCATACTAGGGGATACGTTAAGGGACAAGTACCCCACCAAGAATTATGATCTGAGCACGATAACAAGTTTAGACAGGAAGAGGCTAACAAAAAAGGTGTGTAACGCGAAAACGGATGTGTACGCCACGCACTGTCTGAGTGTCGACGTAGTGCTGGCAGACGGCAGCCATGTGGATGAAGTGGTAAGAATGTCATACCAGAATTTCTACAATGCCTTTCTTCCAATTTACACAAGGACTAAGAAAAAGACCAACAATGTGCTTAGGGAATGCGACTGCGATGTTGACACTATTATACTCATGGGAGGTTCCACCAAGAACCCAATACTCGTTGATATGCTCTCACGGGATTTCCCAGGTTTCCGTATTAACAGAACCCTCGACCCTGATGAGTCTGTTGCTAAAGGGGCGGGGATACGTGCCCGAGATTTTATGTATGGTGATACAAGCGTGCAGATTTTCGATATACTCCCGCAGAGTATTGGCATCCTCAGTGGTGACACAGTGCTTCCACTAATTAGGAAAAATTCGCAGCTTCCCATGCTGGCGGAGAGTATGTTCACTACTACACAGGATAACCAGGAGCATGTCGATATACGTATATTCCAGGGCAACTCTATGTACCCCGAGGAGTGCATAGAGCTTGGCAAAATTGTTATTGATGGCATCGAAAAAGCGCCAAAGGGTGTACCTGACCTCGCCATACAGCTGTCTGTTAATACGGATTGCCTACTTACCTGTAAAGCTGCAATTAATGGTGTTTATAAGGAAAAGAAGTTAAGCTTGAATGCTGTTAGCGACAAGGGAAACTCCACGCAAGAAGATAAATGGGTACTGCGGTGGAAGAAGGTGATTAATAGACTGCCTGAGGATGAGCAGGGAAAATTGCTTGATATGATCAGCGGCTACCCATCAGTTTATTCTGCGAAGGATATTGGGAATGCGCTCAGGCAGTTTACGGGGCCAAAGTTGAGGACGATAGATGATTGTGGATGATGGAAAACTCAAGCAGGTGATTGAGTATGTGAACAGTTCACCTGATTACAGCTTTGAGAGATTTATAAAGGAACATAATTTAGAAAAGGATAGTGTTCAAAGGGCATTTGATGTTGTCATTAAATGCCCTTTTCATGTTGATTATTCACCGTCCTGCAGCATGAATGATACATTGCATGTATTCAATTGCTTCTCCTGCGGCCGAAGTGGCTCCTACGTGAAATTCCGCGCTTTGTATTCAACGGAAGTCGAGGGCATACGTTCAGATTACTACCATGAAGCGAATAAGCTTTTGCGGTCAGATGCAGCAATGCAGGCTGCACTTGGATTTAACACAATCTTTAAAAACATGGCTATACCCTCGAATAGCAGGAAGCGTAACCGTTTTAGCGTAACAAAAGGGGAAGTAGCCCCCGCATCTTTCTTGGAATTAAGTTCATTACTTATGGCTAGCGGTGCGAACGAGGAAATGATTACACTTTTCATACTTCTTATGCAGCAAGGCTTTTCTGTCACAGATGTGTATAATGAACTTTTTGGTAAAAAGGCAGATAGATATGACAGTGGCAATGTTACGGTGTATGATCTTGAGAATTTATTTAATGGTTAGGGGGTGTGACAATGGCTTTACTTTCAGGGTGTATTTACGTGCGCCCTAAGGGCGTAATGCAGATTATTGAGCCATGCAGGTCCTATGATGCGAAAATTAAGTTGAATAAGAAAACTTCCTATTTAGTTGGGATAGACCAGTCAACAAGCTGCACTGGTATCTTCCTGCTGGATAAAACTGCGACATTTTGGATACTTATTGACTTTAAGAGGGATGACCCGAACAAAGAATTATTTTTCCGGGATTTGGAGGGATTTTTAAGGGAATTGCTGGATGGGGTGCGTGTCACGCTTGTTGTGCATGAGGAACCAATACCCAGTACCATAGCGCCTACAGCACATGCAGTTCTTTCCGACTTGCGTGGGCGGCTAAGGTCATGGATTGCAAGGAATCCTGCAATGGAGAATGCAGAGCTGCATTCGATATACCCGCAGACGTGGAAGAGCAGGGTGCTTGACAAAGCAGAACTTGCCGGGCGCGGGTTAAAACCAAAATCTGTTTTTAACTCAAAGTTTAAGATGGCTACGGAATTATGCCGGATTTACCCTTTCTTTGACAGTTACCGTTGCAGACGTTTTTCAACCGATTTCGATGCATTCGATGCATTAGGGATTCTGATGGGATATTTGAAGTATTCACATAATGAGAAAGGGCAGCGTAAGATTTGCGGCACTATCGAAAAAAGGCATAAAACCATTGTAGGATACGCATACGTAGACAAAAATAGCTTATCATTCCCAGGGACTGTTGACGAGAAATTAGGGATACTGCGGTATTCTCTAATCCCGGCAGTATTGTCTTTTAATGCAGAATACAGTGTTGCACAGAATATAAAGATGGCAAGCTCTAACTGGAATTTTGTTGTGACTGTTCTGCCTGATAAGTACTTACAGCCTTTAATGTGGCAGTTTGATTTTAAAGAGGACAAGGGCAAGGTTATGGTTCTGTTTATTTTTAAGAAGAGCTACCTGCGGATGTATAACTCTGTCGAAGCAATCTGTGAGCTGTTTCCAATGCACGAGGAGGTATGATTATGGGAGTTACTCTTTGCAGGGTTCAGAACTTCGAGGAGCATATTTCAGCAGACAGCCAGGTAAGGTTGGCTGTAGAATTTGAGCAGCCTATCCGCCTACCCGGCATTACCATAGTTCCAGATTTGAAGCCACCTAAGGAACTGCTTGCATTTTACAGCATTAATAAAGGGAGAAACCTGCAGTTTCAGGAACTAATAACTGAACTATACAAAGATTTCCTGAACAGCCTGGCAGCAAGGGTAGGGATCCGTATTATAACGGATTATGATTTCCGCAAGAAGGAGATTATGGTTGTGTGTAATCCCGATAGTTTTTTTGATTACACATTGCTGCTTGATGAGTGCTTAAAAGACCATGGGATTTTCACTAAATACTTTATAACTAGGAGGGAATAAATTACTATGGCAAGAAAGTTATGGATTGTAGTACTCTTTGTGCTGTCAGCTATACTTTTTGTATTCTTTATGTGTGGTTCATTATTTGTAAGGATTACTGTCCCGAGCGGGAGCATGGAACCTACAATACCGGCGGGAAGCAAGCTCCTCGTAAGAAGAGGAAAGACCGTGGAGCGTGGGGATTTAGTAATGTTCTATTCGGATGAGGAAAGCTGTTATATGATAAAACGGCTTATAGGGGAGCCAGGTGATATTATTGATATTCGGCAAGGTACTGTGTATGTTAATGGTGTTTTCCTTAACGAGCCTTATGTGGGTTCCTACTCAGAGGATTCTGGCATTTATTGTATACCGGAGGATTCTTATTTTTTTCTAGGGGATAACCGTGCAGATTCCGACGATTCACGAGAATGGCAGAATCCTTATGTTTACAAGGGCCAGATAATAGGCAGGGCTGTTGCTTTTATCAGCCCAGAGTTTAAGATAATTAAGCAGACGGAGGATCTTTATGCAGAAACTTACAGCAACTGATAAGTGTATACTGATGGCAGTACAGGCGGCTTTGCAGGAGAAAGGATGGATACCGCTTTTGGACGAGTATGCCGGGGTGTTACGTTTAGGTGACTTTATACTATATTTGTACCAAGACAGTTCAGATTTAGAGGGTAAGACCGGAACTAAGTTTTGTTATAGCGCGGGAGAGCTTGCTGATTCTGCGCTGAATACGACTAAAAAGGCAATTAATTATAAAATGCATTATTATTTGCCAGAGTACCACTGGTGGATGGAGTGCTGCGGTGTTCTTGTAGCCATGGGTAAATTTAAAAAGACTTTTGGGGCAATTTATCACGGATCCGCCACTGAGAAAGTAAAACAGCAGTTTATGGAGTGTATGGATTCTATACATAGCATAGCGGCGCTGGGATGCGAGCGTGCGTTTAGGAATAGGCCTTCTTACAGTGTCCAACTTAAACCTGCAATGCGTCATGAACTTGTGCCGCACGATGCTGGCGTTCAGGAGGATTTATACCTGCGTACAGGCGAGGATCTTTATTATCTGGTAAAACGCCTTGGTGAAGAAGATGGTAGTAACACTGTTTATGCGCTTATCCCAGTCTCACTGAAAAAAGAGGATGGCTTAATTAAGGTTGATATTATCAAGAGCAATAAGCCAGTGCGCACAACATCTAGCGGGCTTTCACAGCTGCTGCGGCAGGGTGAGCTGCCTGCTTTCCGTATAGTCGAAGATCCCTATGAAGTAAAGGAGATGGTGTGGACTAATGAGAGTGTCCGTAGTTCAACCTACCATGAACATCCATTGCTTAAGCAGTTCAGCGGGTTTGGGCTGAATGGTTCACAAAAGGAGATCTTGTCACTTGGGCTTGACAGGGTTTATAATATCACGCCATTCCTGAACGGAAATATAGATGCTGCAACAGGCGCATACTTACTGAAATTTATCAGCAATGGTTTGGATGTATCGCTCATTACAATGAGCTACAGCGAAGAGGTCATGCAGACGCTGTTTAATATTGCAAATGGCGGTTTGTCCTTGCACAAGTATGTGAATCCTGGGTATAGCCTGGACCGGATACGGACAATTTACAATGAGTTTTTGTCTGGTTTTGAGTTACAGAAAGAGCGGCTGGAAAAAGAAGGATATAGCGAAGCGCAGATAAATTTTATGAGGCTTGTTGCTTCCAAGGGGAAAGGATTTTCACACCTTAAGACTGGGGAGCCTTTACCGGCATTATGGCTTCGCGATGAGATAGCCATGGGCAATCATGTAGAGCTTATGACCTGGATGATCCCTTATGCCACCGACGACAATGCTGCTAATATCAGGATTCCCTGGAGAGTCCTGCCAGAATCCCTGCAGGAATACGTGATCCAGTGGTTCCGCAGTGTGCCTGAGGTTATGCTTGGAGGGCACAGCTGGGATAATATTGTGCTCCATGCAGCTAAGAATGCAACCGGGATTTGCTACAGTTATAAATACGGACTTATGCTGGAGTGCAATTATAATTTCCTGGCAATGGATTCTAACAGCGTGATGCTGAAAGCTTCCAGCTTCTTGAATGCTGCTAACGCTATGTTCATAAACGGCAGTATGTTTGTAAATGATTCCAAGTTTAGCCAGCTGCAGTTAGCATTATGAAGAGACTGCTACTAATAGTTATGCTGGCAGCCGTATTGACAGTGTTAGGCTATTGTTACGGATACCGTGTATCTGACACTAATTATTTCCAGGATGAAGTTACTGATTATTACCGTTATTATAACGAGCAGCCTAAGAAGTATTACCATTCCCAGCAGGGAGCTGCATATCCTTTTGCCTATAATGAGAAGTGCAGTTTATACGAAGATGGCTTGTTTGAAGTTTATGGTATTTTTCCGCGTATCACGAGATTTAGCATTTTTGTCGACTGCAAGGACAAACAGATGATTTTCCAGGATTTTGAGATCATTCTTGTGTTTTACGGAGAGGACAATCGAGTGGTCGGGAAGGAGAGTTCTACGCTTCACAATGTAAAGGCAGATGAGATACACGAGTTGAAATTTAAGTGTGTCGAGGGTGCACAGTATGTGGCTGTTTATGATATCAGTTACGCATTGATGGATCCTGACAGCTTGCTGGCTGTGTACTCAGCATACGAACTCCCTGCCAGGATTAAAGGTGAGTACTGCGACGTCACGATTACAGCGCCTGGGAGTAATTGTGTGGCGGTTACCGGGGATGTGAAGCAAGGGTATTCTGCAACTATCTCGTTATTGAATAGGCACTACAAGGAACTTGAACAAATTAGCATAAGCGGCAAGAGCACTGTTAATTTAAGGAGATACACAGACTACGGCCTAAAATATTGCACAGTGCTTATTACGCAAGGAGGAGGGTGAATGGAAACAGATTTATTTTTACAACAATGCAATTCCGCAATGGGGTTCCCTGCTGCAGATGAGACGACAGTCGGTGCCGATGATATGGATTTAATGGACTATTTTGGTATACTTGAGGATGACCTTGACGACGGGTTCACCGAGGCAAAGGATTCAGGATTGCAATCTTCTGCGTTGGGTGAGGTGTATGACAGCATTGCGTGTGTGCCATCCAAGGGATATTCTATCACGTCTGTCTATATAGAGAATAGCGCACAGGAGAATAAGGGCGCTGAGACAGCCATTAGCGATTTTGATTCACTTACGGAATTGGAAATAGATTTCTTTGGGTGGGCTGTGAGCGTGCTAGGTACCAGCGTTACCGCCATGGCACACCAAACATTCAAAGAATTTGTAGTAGAAGTTTATAAGTTACTCTACCCAGATAAGGACTTCCAGGGAACAGACTATGCCCTATACGATTATGTGTGCAGCCGGTATGGGGCAAATGTTTCATACGCGGTATTTAAGGAGAACGCACAGAATCCAATGGCGCTCCTAAGAAACCTGGCACACCCCTACAGGCGAGTGTCGGGGGAAGAAGTGGGTGTTATCCGGAAACATTGCATGTGCAGCTATTTTAATCCTGAGGATGTATACGCCTGTTCTTTGGAGCCGAGGGACACAGAGATGATTTGTACACTACAGGAACGCGGCAGCTTTAACAGGAATGAGGCTTTACTGTACTGCAGCGACTATGACACATTATACTTCTATCTGTTATTGAGCATAAATGGTGCATACAATGCGGCAGAATACCGCCAGTGCGTCTCTATAGGGACTTGTAATGCATACGCTATGGGAAAACTTAATAATGACCCAGGGGTTACTGATGCTTTAAGCAGGAGGAGTGACTGGGTGGAGTGCGAAAAGTATTTGTCATCGGTATCGCCAGAGCTAGTAACCAAGTACTGCAAGGCAGAGTATTTAGCGCCGCTTCTAAAGTTCGCAAGTATTTACGGAGTGAACATTGAATTGGTTGAGATGTATTTCCTTAAAAAGAGCCCATTATCTGAGCGGCTAATCAGCTGCCTGGATGACAGGAAGTTTATGTCAGAAGTTTGCCAGAATCCAGTAACTTTTCCTACTAAGCTCTTGGAGAAATACTGTAACAGCGTTGGGATCTCTATAGCGGATTGTGATATTGGCAATGATTTCGCATGGCAGCTAATGACAATGTTTGCTTCAAGTGATATAACATTAGAAGACGTTTTGCTGTATTTAATAATCAACCAGCAGGGCAATGCTTTGTCCGATTTCCTTAAAGAGCATGGCATTACTGGTAAATGCAGCTTTTTTATTGCAGAATATGTTTCGGGTTTGATTGGAAAACAGGGATTTGCATTACCAAGCATTAGCGCACCGTTTTTGTACCAGTTCCGTTCTGGAGGTAGCAGCATGGTTTTTAATGTATACGAGTTTATTAATCATGTTGAGTATTATTCCGCACGGATTAAGAAATACGCAATGACAAGCCAGGTCATAAGCTGTAATCAGATACGTGATATTGGTTATTGTATTAATTTTGGCAAAGATACAACTCTCTTTAAGAGGATGCAGGAGCGGGATAAGAAGTACCATTGTTCGTTGCAGGTATGGCTTTCCACTGCGAAGAAGCCAAAATATGTAGTTACTACAAGCACTGTGTTACGTTATAATTTGCAGGTACTTGAGGAGGTCTTGCCTGAGGAGATCAGGGATTTCTGCTTAAAGATTCTGCAAGCTTTAGGGAATGTTGATTCTAAGAAGTACGCGTCATACGACCTTGTCTTGAATTACCTGTATTATAAACAAGGATACTGTGTTGCAATGACACAGAGGAATTTCCCAAGGATTGTATTTTCCTTAATGAATGCGATTTTGATGGACAATGATTTTGATGTTACGGTGTGCTTCCTGTATACTTTGTTCAATAATTTGTTCCCAGGCAAGGTGAAATCTAGTTTCATCACGCAGGAGATTATGAGGAATGAGCCAATAATAGTAATACAGCGAAACCATAATGATATCGCGGAGTTTAATGACCGGGTGCTGTTCATCAGCAGCTTTGACAGGGTCATTAAATGTATTCCCGAAACCGATGTTAAAGATGTTATCCTAAGGAAAACAGGACAAAAGCTGACTGTTGATATCTGCAGCAGCTAGAAGGATGATGCTGAATGCTTATAATAGAACAGTACTTTCTCTACAGAAGTTCTACACACGTAATCCATATAACGAATGACAATGAACCACAATGCCCAGCGTGTGGCAATCCATTGCGGTTTATTGGGACTTATAGGCGTAAGCTGAGAGACTCTGAGTACCGTGATGATACTTTTATAGTCCGTAAGCTGCGTTGCGATGCGTGTAAAAGTATACATGCTGAATTACCATCGTTATTCATCCCGTATAAGCAGTATTCGAGGAAGGGCATGGAAGATGCCGTTTATAATCCAAATACAAGCTTTAGTGGTGAAGAATCCACGATTAGAAGATGGCGCGCTTTTCTCAGTGGCCATTATTAAGTCTATACATAAGTTGCCTAAAATTTAAAGCGCCCTCCTGCTATCTTTTTGGCAGGAGGTGATTTTATGCAGGATAGAAATAAGGAACTGGTCCTTGCAATAAAACGCGGGGAGAATGTTCCTGATAACTGCCAGAAACTTTATTATGGCAATTTAGGGTTCATTACTAAGATAGTGCGTAAGTATTGCATACGCGTTGAAGATGAACCAGACTTAATGCAACAAGCATACCTGTCGCTAGTGAAAGCTATTGATAGCTATGATGAGCGGAAGCATTATCAATTTCTTACATACTTAAAAGTATGGTTAAACCATGATTTCTATGAGTACAACAGAAACAACCATTACAGCCTCTCTGTACCGTATAAGGTGTACAGGGATATTGGGCATAGCGTGTGCAATGCACCAATAACGGAGCCGCTGGATGATGCAGAACTGTGCGGAGCAACGGTGAGTGATTTTAGCACAGATGTTATAAACACTTCCTTTTGGGAGTCTTTGCGGGGAGTGCTCAGTGATATAGATTATAAGATAATCTATAATCACTTTTACGACTCTATGAGTTATGCTGAGATAGGGCGGCAGCTTGGGCTATGCCGCGAGCGTGTGAGAGTGCGCGCTCGAAAGTCCTTAGAAAAAATAAAAATAATCATGTAAAATGCAGGGGAATATCCCCTGCATTTTTAAGGAGGTTCTTATGATTTACACAAGTTATTTTGCGCGTCTGCGCAGTATGCCAGAAACTGTTATACCAGTATCAATTTGCAAAAAGGAGCCTAATTGGTATAGTGGCGCACAGTATAAGAAACTGGCGCCGACATTTGAATGCCTTAACAATTATAAACAGTCTAATAACAAAGAGGAGTTTGTAGAGAGATATAAACGTGAGATACTAGACAGGCAGAACGTGAATCAGGTCATTCTTGAATTATACGCATCAGCGTTAGGGGAAGACGCCGTATATGGCAAAAGCATTGAAGAATTAATGAATGTGTACGATATTGCACTTCTTTGCTATGAAAAACCAGCAGATTTCTGCCATAGGAAACTCGTCTCTGCATGGCTTGGCTTAAATGGTATAGGATGCGCTGAGTGGTCAGCTGCGTATGCGGAAAGGTGATATGATTAAAAAAATAATAAAACAAGTCGTCAGCACTGTTATTATCGTCTTGCTCTTTTATGTGTGCGGGAATATGGTTATGGGTATCCTTGATAATAGCGTCAAGGATACCTCTGTTGAAAGTTCCACGGATAAGCCAAAAATTTCCACCAGGGCACCCTTCCCTGAGAGTGCATATGACCCGAACTGGCGGATAAAGCTGCCAGACGCAGGAGAGGTTTCAGACAGCATTGATGATATGAAATTTTGTTTTGAATTTTATCTTTGGTAGGGGGTGAGATGCAGTAATGGATGATATGAATTGTTTTACCAGTAAGGGTACTGAGAGCGACCCAAAGATAAAGGAATGCGTGCCTGGTGAATTGTTGTGCCTGGATTATGTTATTGAGAAAACGCTTCCTAAGATGAGTGAAAACGAGCAAGCCCGATTTAGGAGGTTAGCTGCGGAGGCTATGCCAGTAATTGAGAACAGCACCAGGTATGAGTACCATATGTGGTTGGAGCATAGGAATACCGCTATACGGACGCGGTATTGGAGGGATGCAGAGCATGCCATGGGCAAGTATCGGTACAGCCCTTTACATTTATTGTGGCTGTGGTCTGGGCTAAAAGAATCCCCGAATGGTTATGGGTACAGTATCCGCGATACTTATGAAGAGGATAATAATATTTACTGTGCGCTTGTTATAAATCCAATCGTGCATATGTTGAACTGTGATGGGTTCCGGTGGGAATACCTGTCTTTAGCGGAATCTGCGGAGGATCTTAAAGTGTTGGGGGAGATTGTGGAGAATGGTATCCCTACCAGCTTTTTAGCAACAGCCAAGGAATATGGCATTGAGCCATCAGTAATGAAGTCGTTTTATGATAAGTACTCTACTGGGCTGATAGATTCCGCGATGTTTAGGAATGCCCGAGACAAAAATAAATTTTTGGAATGTACGAATCTTATGTACTCTGATGAAGCGCCAGAATTTTTTGGGATGTACTATGACAAGCTTCCAATCTACGTATTTTCTGCAGCACTTGTGCTTGTACATTTCGGGGCACCTTATGGCAATCTCCAGAAGCTCGGTAAGTGTGTGAATGATTCGGATTTCTGGCTGCGTGGGCTTGGTATGCATATGAATATTTTATTCAAGAGTGGTACGGTATTGACTAAAGCGCACTATGCAAACCTGTTCCGAGTATTGCAAGTTCTGGGCGGTGATGCAGAATACTTTAGATTTGGCGCCTCACCGATTACCAATGTTATGTATGCATTTTGTAAAAGGTATAAGGGCATGCCAGAGCCCGTGTATAAGGATATAAGGGTAAGCGCTTCATGGGATAAAAAATTTTATTTCAATTTTCTGGATGGGAAACGGTATGCAATACTGGAAGGGACAGCCCCTTATGTTTGGAAACGTGTAATGGATGCTGTCACTAGTATTTGGAATACTGCCATGCTGGATATGGATGTGGCGTTTGATGTGTGGAATAGCATACACTCAACAACTTTTATTGCGATTGGATTGGATGGGCAAGCTAAAACATATCCAAAAGATAACTACAGTATTTATTCGCTTCCTGAGCTGTTGTCTAATATTGGGCAGGAGGATGCACTAGGTCTTATTGGCAGCCTTATTTCCACCGGAAGCAAAGTTGGGTGCTATGACCCTTACTTCTGTTTTATCATGATGCATCTTTCCAGGATTGATGCGCCGTTGCAGTTTTGGATGAAAGTGTATCTGCGCTATCCCTTATTATTCGATACTTGCCTGTTTAAAGCTGTAGTTGCTTTTACAACAGGAGCGAAAGATTTTAGTGATATGCTGATGGGGACCGATAAAGCGCTTATGGAGCTCTATCGGTTATCGCATACGATCGGCATTGGGTATAATAGAGCGTCTGCTGCTATGCTGCGTTTATTCCTTGATTTACATTTAGATATACGCAGCCTGCCACTGTCAAGGGTAATGGAGGATGGTACAGTTTTCGAGATTGGCAGCCAGCGCTTTACTGTGTATTCAGATGATGTTATCACCGGGAGTGTCCCAGGTGAACTGCGCAGATTACAGTACAAAAAGGTCAGTGTGTCAGTGGACGACGATAACCGCTTGACTGTGAGAGTAGGTGATGATGTATGAGAAGATTAGTAGTGCCAGTATTTATTGCCGTATCCTTCTTTCTTGCTGGGTGCATGGCTGACAGTAAGGAGAGCACTGAGGGACAGTCTGTACAGACAACAGAGGCTAGAAAAGAGCCTAACGTTAAATACCAAAAGACACGGGAACCTATTCAAGTATGCGAGATAGAAGATTTTATCTATGAGAAAGAAGAAACTGCATGGATTATCCATGATGGGGTAAAGTATGGTACTTTTACACTTAATGATGTTTATAAAATCGGTATCTGGGATTGGAATAACCCAAAGGCTGTCAATCTTGGCATACAGCATAGCTATTCTGTAAACTGTGGCATTAACGCTGCTAGCTTTATTGAGGAATATAAGACAGCAGTGGTTAGTGCGGATATTAGTGTCATTAGTCAGGATGGGCAGCCACTCACCGAATACTGCCGGGTCGGCTGGTCTGGATTTTCTGAAGTAGCCGAATTGTTTGAGGGCACACCGGCACAGGATATTGAATTAGGTATGCAGCCCATAGCGCTTGATATGGATGGTGGTACAAGATTAAAAATTGTACTGACTGAAAAAACGACGGGGATGACATTTGACCCTATTTATTACTCCAGCGCTATCCTGGGGGAAGCGATAGAAGGGCAGCGATTGCACGTTGTCGACGATGAAGTAGTGGTACAGTCCATCAATGGGGCAGAATACAGCATTGAGTTTAACTTGGCTGAATTAAATGAGCGTAAACGCAGCAATCGTAAATCTGCCGTTGTATACGATTTGAAGTATACATTACGCTATAAGAAGCAGCCAAGTAACAGTCGGGTAGTTTCCATTTTTGACTCTTTTGACAATGATAATCTTAGCCCTAATATTTCGTTTTTTATCGAGGGCGATAATGACACCATACCGTTATACGACAGCGTGGCTGATGCTTTGGAGTTCACCGATAAGGGGAATAGCTTTAATTACGTAACAACAAAAAAAGCATTCTCCTGTGGCGAGGGTTTTATTTATAAAACCAACAGAAAACTAGAGAGCAACGCACTGGCAGCTTCTGACTATGTACGTGTAGTTGTTGATTTCCCAGAAGAACGTGCAGCCAGGGACAATGCAGAAATGCTGGATTTCAATGCACGCTATCTCGTGTACCAGTTGAAATTAACGGAACATGTAGCCCCAAGAGACGAAGATGTCTTCGGGGAGTAGGAGGGCGTATGAAGAAAATAATTATTGTTGTAGCGGTGTTGTGTATCCTTGGCTTCGCTTCTGCAATAATTTACCTGCAGTTTAGCGAACCTGAGAGCCAAGAGAGTGATCTAGAAGACCCTTTAGTGAATAAGCTGAATGGGAATGCAGGTGATATTATTTACGATGCCAAGATCTTTACCGAGGTCAGCGTGCCTGAGGAGAACGCTATCACAGGCTACTCAAGCTATGCATCAGCAATCGCCGGGACCCTGGATATTGCCGTAGTGTCATACGATGATGCCGGGATGGAGCTCTCTGTAAAGGGGTACACAGAAGAAGCATTATTACAGAGAATAATTACGGATACCGGCTTTGTGAATGATGTACAAAATTTCTGTTCGTTGGAATTGGACAAGAATGAAATATACTCTTATGTGGTAAAGTATCTAGAAACGCTGTTAGAAGGGCAGAACTTGCCACCAAAAGAATCTTTTACAGTACAGGTTAAACGGAGTGGTTCCCTGCTTGAGTCTAATCAGTTCATTCTTGATTATTGTTCACGGTTTTCCGTAAATTTCTTCGATGATTTAATAGATGCCGCCTGCAACAACCAAGAAGACGGTGACACCGAATTTGATGCAAATTTTCTTATAAAAAATTGTATGATAGGTAGGGTGTATCTACTTTATGTGTATGCCGGCGAGGAAGACAGATGTAAATGCGCATTACAGATAGATGAGGTGATTACCGGCAATCAGGCGATAGAATACCTGTCGGGGATTAGTAAAACTAATGCATCTTTGGTTCTGAGGGATAGTGACAGCATTTGCGTAGTGAGATACCGTGTATCCAACCTCGAAGATAAGGATATTGTGGTTCCGGATAATATGGTTTACCTGGATGAAAGGCTGCGCTGCTATAAGAATTACGGTTTCCGTATTATTGGTGTCAGTGAGCAAAAGAATCTTGCGGCTAACGGGGCGGTTGATATGGTAGCGGCGTTAGTGACTCCTAAGGATGCTTCCGCTGTTTACTGGCGTGACAAATACAGCCACTGCGTACTGAAGTTTAGCTTACACTCTGATACGTCAAATGACAGGGAGGGGGATAGTTTGGGTGAGGAGGACTCCACACAATGAATTAATGATGCTTGGCATTGCCTTCAGCATACACAATGAGCTTGAGAATGCAAGGAAGCAATCTTTTGAGCAATTGTCCAGTATGCGAAAGGAAATTACAAAAAATAATAAAGAAAGGGATTTATCAGAATATCTTAATTCCAGCCAGGCAGAATCAGGGTTTTCTGAGTTTTAAGGTTTATAGTATGAAGGGATATTTGATTAAAATCGCAGCGCTTGGGATGGCAGGATGCCTTGTTATTACAGGGTGCTCCCTGCGAAAGAATGGAGATGCGGAGACAAGTGACACTAAGCGCACGGTTGAGAGTACTCAAGGTGCAGCCGAAAATAATGATGATTATTATGATGAGACGGACGCCGTGAATCCGGAGGGATCGGAAAGGCAGGAAGAGACAGATCTAGGTGATGTATCTGTCACCAACACTATCAAGGGAAACCCTGGCCTGTATTATAGAGTAGGTGATTCAGTCCCTGTTCTTTACAGTGTTGATGGCATGGTATACAATGCCACCGCTGTTATTGAATCTTTCGAAACAGGCGATTTAGCAGAAGCAAAAGTTCTGGCATTTAACAGCAATAGTAAAGACACCGTTATTGATGAGCTTAACGAAGAATACGAATACGGTGAATTAACTTACACATTGACATTGCTGGATTCCGGTGTTGTTGCGCCTATAAGTTCCCAGCTAGACTGCAGAGTTGTTGGCCTTGATAGTAATGGAAGCAGCGCCTTGAATTTTAATGGCGCTGAGTACCAGACCGGGTCTATTTATTATGTTGAATCTTCTGATATTGCATCTGGTGATACTACACGGAATACTGCTATCTTCTGTATTCCGAGAGGGTGTACAGAGTTTGGGTTGTCCCTCGGTAATGGTAATTCTATAATTTCGTATAACTAGGGTAACGGCAAGGCGTTTAATAGACGTCTTGCTGTTTTAGAATTAATGACATACAGGAGTAGGGGATATGATGTATTACGGCAATGAATTACTACGGAAATATAAGATTGCTGTTGGTTCTCCTGAAATGTTGAATGCTGAATGCCAAGCTGCAATAGCCATCTACAATAAGAATTTAGATGGAAAAGGAAAAGGCGTACGAAGTATTTATGCATACCTTTTAGTCCCAACAGAAGAACTGAAGCAACTTATTATGCAGATTGAGCCTTTAAAGAAATTTAAAACTTTTCAGGACTATCACAATCATTACAAGAATGCATCCGTGCTGAAGACTTATGACAAACAGTACCCTGTTATTATTGACAGTGTTTTTGGCTGCGTAATCGAGGATGGGTGGAACAGGTTCCATAGCTATGTGGAATGCGGGAACAGCATGATCCCATGCCTTGTTCAGATAGAGAGGTGAGTTATGTCTATTGAGTTTGACTTTGATGAGGAATTAGAGCCAGGAATACGCACTGATGGGCAAGCAGACAGCGCTCCCAGCCATGATGATGTGCAGCAATACGCAGGAACTGCTACAGAAAACAGGCATTGTGAAAGTACGCATGAAAGCAGCGTTACTGGGAATACTGATACGGATGCAGGCAAAGAGGGCAGCTGTACGGCCGGTGATGATGCCATGAGCAATCCTTATGGGGATATTATACACAAGACATTGTTCGATAATAATGTTGATGTTGTTATGATTATTGTGGACGCCCTCTTAATTGTTGGGTTGTATTTGTGCGTGAGATATGGGGATGGGCATGTTTTCACTGTTGGGCTTGTTGCAGCGTTTATTTATGAGTTCCTAAAAGGAACTCATACGATTCGGCGGCGAAAATAGCTTTGTGCCTTGAGAACCATAATGCTTTTATAAGATAATTATCTGCAGATGGGAAGGGGGTGCGGAATGTCAAGATTTATAATACCTATACTATGTACGCTGTGTGATAAAGAAGCATACAGTGACTGCGATGCCATGTCTGTAAATGAAATACTTCTGAGCGAATTATGCTGTTTGTATTCTTACAGCGGAATTTATAAGTCATGCCAAGATCTCATGCAGGCTGGGCTGATAACTTATGGATTACAGGATGGCAACGCTTATACTTATTATTTAACAGAAAAAGGAAAACAGTACTGTAAAGACAGAAAGTTGGTGGATTAATGAAAAATAGGATAGCATTTGTGTGTATAGGCCAGGCCGCGGGGAATATTGGGGATTTGCTGGCTGAGAAAGGGTACAATGTATTTGCGATTAACACGTCAAAAGAGGATATATCGACGTTGCGCAATGTAAAACATACGTATCATATACCAGGTGGATTAGGCTGCAGCAAGGACCGGGATGTGGCTAAGAAGATGCTGGCAACTTCTTACGAACAGATTGTCGATCAGTTAAGGTCTTATGTTACCGAGGATATTATTTACTTTATCTTTAGCGCAGGAGGCGGCACAGGTTCAGGATTTTCACCATGGTTTATTGATATTTTGGTGAACGATGTGTTTGTTGAGCATGACCCTGATTATCCTGATGAAATAATCAGGACAAGGACTGTAGGCGCTGTGACAATACTGGCATCTGAGACAGAGTCGCCACGCGCCCGGGAGAATACGTATAACTGTTTAGGTGAACTAAGCAGTATAGATGGGCTTTGTAATATCTTCTTAATCGATAATGACGGGCAAGGAGATTTGAGAACTGTAAACAAGATTTTTGTAGATTTGCTTGATTCAGTTTTAACAATCCCAGAGAAACATAAGAGCCGGGAAGGTAATATAGACACTTCTGAGATAGTGAAAGGGTTTTCCACGCCTGGGTTATCTGTCATTGCGAAGGTTGGCAGCAAGGCAAATATGAGTAGTATTCTTGAAAAATTAAGAAGCAATATCTTTGCGGAGTTGGATAGAGACCCGGATAGCAAGACCATTAGTTTCGTGTTATCCTCTACCATTAAGCCATTAGATTATAGCACAATTGTTGCTGAGTTTGGCCAGTATGTAGATGAATTTCACACATTTAACCAGGAGTGCAACCTTGTAATGCTTACCGGCCTGCCTTTCCCGAAAGCAAGGGTAAATAGGATAGAAGAACATTTAAGGGAGGATGCTAGCCGTCTGTCAACACAGAATAAGAATAATAGCAGCACGGTATTGAAGTCCGAACTTAATTTACTTGGCGGGGCTGTTACAAGGACGGTGCCTAGGCGAGAACCAGAATCACCGGAGAATCCTAAGACTAGCCGCCGCGATGAGTTGCTTGCCAGAATACGAAAGAGATAGGATAAGATTGTACGTATCTGGGCGAAGTTATAAGAGATAAAAAGACAGGGCTACGTGGTGGTATGCTAACACGCAGCCCCAGAGTGAGGAGGATGACAATGTGCTAAATGTTTACTTGCTAGGGACAGCAGGACAGTTCCCACGTCCTAATAGATATCTGTCCTCTGCATTTATACAGAGTGAAAGATGCGGGATTTTAATTGATTGTGGCGAAGGCACGCAGATTGCACTGAGTCACGCATCCGTCAGCTGTAAGAAGATTGATTATATTTGCATCACGCATTACCATGCTGACCATGTAGGCGGCCTGGCAGGCGTGCTATTAGCAATACATAACCAAGGGCGTACAGATCCCTTGACTATAATTGGCCCTGCAGGATTGCATGATGTTTATCAAAATTCCGTATACTTGATACGTAAGCTTGCATTCGAAGTGCGGCTGCTTGAGATAGGCGCCCCTAATTTTTCAGTGGACTTTGGGGGTGGGCGTATTATGCCTTTTAAACTTTATCATACAGTTCCCTGCTATGGATACAATGTGGAGATTATTAGGCGACCTAAGTTTTTGGCGGGCAGAGCAGAGAAGATGGGTGTACCTTTGAATTTATGGTCTGCCATCAATAACGGGGAGTCCATATTTGTAGATGGGAAGGTTTACGAACCAAGTCTGTTTTACGGGAAACCACGTAAAGGTATTAAGGTATCCTACTGCACAGACACCCGGCCTAATGGACCGGGTGTTGATGTTGCTAAGGATGTCGCTGGCGCTGATCTTCTTATTTGTGAGGCTATGTACAGCAAGGAAACGCGTACTGAGAAAGCCTGGGAAACACGGCATATGTTTATGTGGGAAGCTGCTGAGCTTGCAAAGAAAGCGTGTGTGCGGTGTGTATGGCTTACCCACTTTAGCAAATCCAACTTCGCTCCAGACACAGAATTGAAAGATTTACGTAGTATTATGCCTAATCTGTTTATTGGGAGAGATGGTATGTCCACAGAATTATTTTACGACAATGACGGAGAAAGGGATGCTGATTATACTCGCCTTGAGGAAGAGCTTGTAATGGACGATGTTGGCGCTTCAGTTAGCGATGTTATTGCAAATTTATAGCAATCTGGCTGAGTTCGGCATCCAGGGGGCTAGCGGAGAATAGTATGCAGGAAATTCTAAATTAGGATATCGTATTGGTTGCGTGTCTGTAATAGGCTGGACAGGGGGGAAACTGCCGGAAGAATTATTGAGCAGCGCCTTGTTGCTGTCAAGGGTGTAACCTTGGATTTTATCAGTATACCGTGCGATTACTATATTTTATGGGGATTTATTCGGCGGCATGGCAGTTGTGTAATGATGCGAACTCCTTTAGGGACGTGAACACGGCAATTATAAGATGTGTGGCTCGGTATACTACAGCGCTACAAATGGTAGATGTAGAAGACTAATGCATGGTAGTCGTAATGGACGCCATGCATTTTTGTTACTGTATAGGCGGCAATGCTACTGTCCTATTGTTAGGACGCTACAGCATTGCTTTAACAGATGAGAGAGGAGGTGGCGCCATTGTGGGAGGAACGCTGACGGCAGCTTATAGAGTTAGAGACATAGGGTTTCTAAGGGCTGACTTGAACAGCCAGAAAGGAATGCAATGAGTAAAAGAAGAAAAATACTTGGGATACTTGCGATATCGGCTCTGGTAGCCGGAGTATCTATCAGCGGGACCATGGCATACTTAACAGACCGTAAAGAAGTAACAAACAACTTTACCGTGGGTAAAGTGGAAATAGAAGGGTCTGAGCCTGACTGGGATCCTGATGGCGATGGCGAGCCTGGCGGGATTGCCGAGCATGTTGTCCCAACACAATCTTGGGCAAAGAACCCTCAAATAAGAAATGTGGGGGAAAATCCTGCGTATGTATTCATTGAGGTCAGAGTGCCAATGGCAGATGTTGTATACACAAACAGCCAGGGCATCAGGCAGAATAATGGGGAGCCGGCTCATATTGAACTGTTTGAATTCGATTCTGAATCTGCAACTACACAGACTCTGAGCGACGGGGTTGGTATCTCCGAGCAGAACAGCGAATGGACGCAGATTAAAAAAGAAGAACTTGATGGCAATATGGTGTACACTTTTTGCTATAATTCAGTGCTGGATCCTGAAAGCACAACCAGTCCATTGTTCGATAGAATTACCTTCGCAAATGTGGTCGAAGGGCAGATTGATGGGCAAAATCTTGCAGTAGACGTACGTTTCCATGCTATCCAGGTAGTAGATACCGTGAGTGAGGCAGGAACCCCGGAAGCTGCAAAGGAAGCATTCAATTTATACTTGAACCAGAACCAGACACTAGCTGAGACTGAGACTGGGGCACCTTAAGCATAGCGAGGGCATACTCCCTCGCTATAGGGAAACGGAGGTTACAATGAAGAGAGCAGCAATAGGTACCGCCTGCATTGGCATGGCGCTTTGTTTCATCAGCATACAGAGTACTTATGCCTTCCTCTCAGATAAAGGAAATGATAGCATTAATCAGTTCATTCCCGGAAATATAGTGACAGAGATTCAAGAGGAATTTGATAGTGCGCAGACATTACGCAACATCAACACTTCAGCGTGTGAGATTGCGAAATCCGCCTGGGTACACAATAGCGGGGAAAATGCCTGTTACGTAAGGGTTTCTGTTGCGTTTTCAAACAGTGACTTCGGAGCCAGTTTAGACGGGATTGACACCGTAAATTGGATAAAGGATGGTGATTATTACTATTATACTGCAATACTGGATCCCAGTGAATCTACCAGTGCATTGTTTACAAAGGTAGACGTCCCACGGGTAGATAAATATAAGGCAGTCTATTTAGAGAATGCTGAATCGCTGGATGTAATAGTATACGAAGAAGCTGTCCCCATTCAGCACGGAAACTATGTATTTACAGATTACAGGGAAGCCTGGGATTTCCACACAAAAAATAGGTGAGGGGGTAGTATGGATAAAAGAAAAATAGCAACAGCCATTGCCGTACCAGCTTTGCTGGCAGGTGCGTGTGCTTGGGCTGCGTCCACGAATAGCCTCACAATGCAGCATAAGATTTCGACTGGCACTGTGAATATTTCCCTGGAGGAGTACCAGTGTGTGAACGGGATGGAAGAAGAGTACCAAAACAATCAGATTATTGCCCCAGGGCAGACCATCTCAAAGATTCCAGAAATTAAATGCCTTGCTGAGCCATGTTATGTGCGTTGCCGCATTACATGGGGACTGCCGGCAGCAACAGGGGACTCTGCTGTGCTGTCTCCCCCAGATAATTATTTACGGGGTATTAACGATGGTTGGATTAAGACAGGGGACTACTGGTATTACACAAAGATACTGAGCAGCGGCGAGAGTATACGTGTGTTTAATGGTGTGCAGCCCCCAGCTGATTTAGCTGACAGCATCTTTGGCAGTAAAGTTGATATAATTGTTTCCGCAGATGCAATACAGGCGGTAAATTTTACACCTAACTTTGAGAGTGACGACCCTTGGCATGGTTCTGGTGAGATACTGGAAGCGTGGAAGGCACGCGATGGGGAAAAGAATCCAGACACGCAGGAATCTTCAAATGTAAAGGTTTTCTTTGAGGGAGATGCTGGTAAGATGGTAACGGATGCAGATAGCCTTTTGCATGTTTTCGGTGAATTTATGCCGGGGGATGTAAAAGAGGGGAAGCTCCTTATACAGAACACAACGTCAGTCCCGCAGAAAGTTTACCTGGCAATAGGGAAACCTGCACAAGAGGAAGACAGTTTTAAATTACTTGAAAAAGTGAACCTTACTGTCTCAAATGATGGAGATACGATTTATGCGGGGTCGGCAGCCGGGCTTGCAGAGACAGAGGAGCTGTCACTGGGTCTTTATCTTCCTGGTGGGGAAAGCACACTCAGATTCAATCTGGAAGTGCCTGGCAATGTTGATAACTCTCTGGCATTAACAGATGCAAAAACAGCTTGGACTTTCCGTGCAATAGAAAGCAAGGCGGAAGAAGAAACAGACACTACTAAAGAAACTACTAGAGAGACTACTGCCAAGAAAAACAATGATGGCGGTAAAGGCGTGAGTAGCAACAAAGACACTTTTGGCAA
This sequence comes from uncultured Lachnospiraceae bacterium, assembly GCA_951800685.1. GTDB lineage: Bacteria > Bacillota > Clostridia > Lachnospirales > Lachnospiraceae > UBA3282. The sequence continues at coordinate 151,658 of CATOJY010000001.1, read as the reverse complement.
TGACAATGAGAATGGGAGTAAGCTACGTGTTTATGCACCTAAAACAGGTGATGACACTTATGCAATTATTGTAAAATTCTTCACCTGTATGGTTGTAGGTTTCATAACGATGCTTACTGTAAGAAAGAGGAGGCGAAAGCACGTTTGAAAAAGAAGTTAGGCGTAATAATTGCACTGACTGCAATTTGGGCTATAAGTTACACAGCTGCTGTTGCATCAAGCCAGGCAGAGCCGATATACGAAACTAAAGACTTTTACGAGGAGGGTGAGAGCAGCCCCACTTCGGAGTCCCAGACTGTATCCAATACGCCTGATTCTGATGCAGAATCGAATGCATCTACAGATGAAAGCTGGGAATCCGAACTTGAGTTTGCATCTGAGGCAGAAACCATGACCGATGATACAGTGGAATCAACCCAAGAAACGTTAGCAGTTGCAGACGACTCAGAAGAGCCTGAAACTGGGATATTTACTGAGTCTGAAAATAGCAAGAAGCCAGCGAGTGAATCCGAAACTGATTCTGAGCAGATGCCCCTCATTCAAAACACTGGGATGTTTTCAGGGGCGCTAAGAGCTGCAGCAAGAGCCTCCGGGCAGGCAGAGCCTGATGACAGGGGGTATTATAACCATCTTGTATCTGTTACACATGCTGACCCTTACTGTATCTCGGCTTATCATGGGCAGGTTAACCCGGACCGTATTTTTGACTGGAATTTTAATGCTTATATACGCAGCGTCCCGCGCAGCAGTGAATACTATGGCGCGTTAAGCTTCCAGAATGGCTCATACGGAGCCGGCGCACAGCTGACGGCTGCACAGACCGCGGGAATAGGCCCCTTCAGCGGCAGACTTCCGGCTTACAGGTTTGTATGCAGCGAGGCCCAGTATAATGCCGGCGTCAAAGCATACGCCATTTATAAAAGGGCGGTGGGCGTCCTGGACAGGACGACGTGTACTATAACGTATTATGACCTTAAATTGACGCTCCAGGGCTTCCAGAAAGCCCTGACAAGCGCCGACGCCAGCAACAGCGCCAAGAAAAATGCACATGCGACAACTGCTTATTTTCTTTGGGATCCGGCGAGGCCTGGGATTTACACGCGGCAGCTTAATTATGCGGATGTGAAGATTGAGATATTAATGCCAGACACCAACACAGCAGTCACGGCTGCTGTTAATGGGTTCACAATTATTAAGGATATTGACCAGTACCAGGGGATTGCCTGGAAACCTGCAAGTAACTCAACACCTTATTATGAGACTTACAGTACCAGCAACCAGATCAGGATAGCCAATACCGGGAATGCCGCAGCCCCTTATTATGCCCACTCAACTACTGCAGATGACAAGAATGGGGCAATCGACAGAAACTCCTGGCTGGGGCTGAGCTTTTATAATGGCATGGTGGTCACTTTTGTGCAGACACAGGGACTGAACAGCCAGGATGGGCATAATGCCCTTGCTGCAGATTTAGGCGGGCAGACGGAAATCCCCATATTGCCGCCTGCGGTAACCCTGCAGAAATATGTAGGACTTACCGCCAACCCTAATAACGGGCTTGGCTCTGCGAAAGAAGCATTTTTGCCTAATTACTGTGGGGATACGTATTATTACAGGGTAGTCGTGACGGCAAATACGGCGGATTTCCGGACATTAATAGTGTCCGATACTTTTCCCAAATGGCTTGGCGTCACCGGGATAATGGTGTACAGGAAATCAGGGGGCAGCTGGGTTGTGGATACGGCAGGGTTCCCCAACGTATCCACAAAAGTGGACGCTTCCTATGGCAGTAGTAAAGTGATAGATATCCCGGCCACCGTTAATTCTGCGAAAGGGAACACATACTGTATAGAGTACAAGGTGAAGGCCGCACCAGCATCAGAGTTCCAGAAACTCGTCGCAAATGTATCGGCTACCGCCGCGCATTATTGGTGGACCAATACAGCCTCTGTCACTTACTCCTATGGGTACCAGGGCACTGTCCAGTCCGGCGGTCCGGTGTACTCCAACCAAGTATACACTTATATGCCAAAGCCACCGGCCGTATCCCTGGACAAGTATATAGGCACGAACGCAGACCCGAACACCGGGCTTGGGTCCCCCAATTCTGTATATCTGCCAAAGTTTGAAGATAACGTATATTACTATAGGGTTGTAGCCACATTCAGTGACAGCAATTATACAAGCGCAGCGATATCAGACACATTCCCGGAATGGGTGTATGTCTCGAAAGTGAAAGTGTATAAAAGATCCGGGGAAAGCTGGAACAGCACCACCAGCGGGGTGGCAATTAAAGCGCCAGACAGCAGCTACGGTGAGGTGAAGGAGACAGAAATTTCAATTGCCGGGGCGTCCGCTAAGGGCGCTGCATATTGCATAGAGTATACCATACATGTAGGCAAACCTAAACTTTTCCCTAATTATGAGCATCAGCCGTCAAAAAACAGCCAATGCTATTATTGGGATAATTCTGCAAGGCTTTCTTACAGCTACCCAACTGCGGGGGGCACGCTGGAGGGCGCGTCTGTCACGTCTAATAAGGTAAGGGCTTACCTGCCCTTCGCGCCGGCCGTGTCTTTGGAGAAATATGTAAGTGCGGATGCTGATATTAATAATGGGCTTGGCGCGGTAACGTGCCATCTGCCAAATTTCTGCGGGGATACTTACTATTACCGGGTCGTGGCTAAATTTGATGCGGCAGATTATAGGAGCGCGGTGGTGACAGACACATTCCCCGGGTGGGCTGGCGTCACTGGCATAAAGGTGTACAAAAAATCCGGGGAAAGCTGGAGCCCCACAACAGCGGGGGTATCTGTCCCGCAGCCGGCCCCTTCTTATGGGAGCAGCAAGACGCTGGAGGTTTCCATTGCCGGGGCGTCCGCAAAGGGGAACACTTATTGCATAGAGTATAAAATGGCTGTCATTTCGGCAGAAGGGTTTTCTAAGCTGGAAAAACTCCCATACGATATAGGCAGTAAGTATTCATGGCCGAATGAGGCGTCCCTTGCTTACAGCTGCATGTCCGTTGGGGCGCTCCGGGAAGGCGTGGTCCGTTCCGAAACGGTGTATACTTATATGCCTGTGCCATCGAGGGTCACTTTTGAGAAGCATGTATCCCTGGACGGGGATATCAGTAAAGGTCTTGGGGGCGATTTGGTACGCCTGCCAAACTATGGCGGGGATACTTATTACTATAGGATAGTGGCCACATTTGATGATAATTATGAGTATTCAGATGCGCTGATAAAGGACCAGTTCCCCAGCTGGCTCATCCTCAGGGATACTAAGGTTTACAAAGATTCTAATGGAGCATGGGAAGAGCTCACATCAAAAGAAGCGTATACTAATGGGGACAGGGTGCTGCTCAGGGAAGACTCTTTAAGCGGGTCCACTTACTGCATAGAATATACGGTACAGGCCAGCAATGGGAACTTTCCGGAAATGTCCGATGCACCTTTAAATAATGGCGCATGGTATTATTGGGATAATACAGCCACTATGTCATGTTATTATAAATACCCGGGGGTGTCTGATCATCTCCGCGGGGAGTTTACGACCAATGAGGTGAGGGCGTTTATGCCTATGCCCCCGGTTGTGTCTTTAGAAAAATACGTAAGCGCAGACGCCGGGATCAGCAATGGGCTTGGCTCCAGTACGCGTTACCTCCCAGACTACTGCGGGGATACTTACTATTACCGGGTTGTGGCCTCATTTAATAGGGTGAATTACACAGGCATAACGATAACGGATACCTTCAAAAAATGGGAGAAAGTTACCGGCGTAAAAATTTACGAGCTTTGCGGCGATACCTGGGAGTTATCCACGGACTGTACGTCTGTCACGAACCCTGATACCCCTTATGGCAGTGCAAAGACGGTTGATGTTTCTGTCAATACGGCAAGGGCAGGGGGAAGCACTTTCTGCATAGAATATGAGGTGAGAATCCCTGCAGCTGCAGAGTTTGAGTCCTTATCTTCAAGGCCTGGCCGGATGGACCCATACTATTCATGGACGAACAAGGCCAGCGTGTCTTACTCGTACGATTTAGGGTATACACTTCATGGCAACAGCGGCTCTGGCAGCGGCACGAAAGAATCTAAAGCCGTAAGGGTTTATATGCCCAGTTTATGCATCAGGGTATATAAGAGAGATAAGAAGACAGATTTAGGCATTAATGGTGCGAAACTGTCCCTCCTTAACCAAGAGGGGAAAGTGGTTAAAACCTTTACATCTAGCTCAGTCTATTATGAAGTGTGCGGTCTGGCAAGCGGGACTTATACATTGCGTGAGGATAAGGCCCCCCAGGGGTATAAGCTGGCGGAACCCCTTACTTTCACAATTACGCCAGCCAACTTGAAAACGGAAGTGACCATGTATGACGCGCCCCTGGAGACCTGCACCGTAACCGTGAGGAAGCTTATAAAAGCATCCGACGTTATCTGGGCGCATGGGAACCCAACGTTTCTTTTTGATGTTGCTGGGCATGAGGAAGATGGCACAGAACATAGTTATGCAGGGTCAGTGACTTTTACAGAAGCTTCCACTGAGAATCCCGATGGCATGTTGGAAGGTACTTATGTGTTCCAGAATGTCCCGGTCGGGGAGTATAAGGTTTCTGAGCGTGATGTATCTCCTTACACAAGTGAAGCCAGCGTAGCTGACTGCGCTGTATGGAGCTCTTCAGTGGGGGGTTCTATGGAGGCATGCCAGCCTTATCAGCAGGTAAATGTTACGATAAACACGATAGGTGATACTGACCGTTCCCCTGCTGTAACGTTCACGAACAGCAAACAGGCTTGGGACGATTATCGTCATACTGATACAAAAATAAACTGTATTCAGACAGAATAGTAGTAAATATGGAAGCGTAATTTAGTTTAAATACTGAACTACGCTTCCATATATTTTTATTTAAACCATAAAAAGGCATTAACTACTTTATACAAAAATGTACAAGGAGGAAAGAGTGAAGATTTTAAAGTTTGTAAAAGTTTGTTTTTATGCGCCCTTGACTCTGTCGCTGTTGATACTTAATCTAGGACCGATGGCAGGGTATCTTAATTTTTGCGTCCAGAGCGGGTCAATGTGTCCCACAATAGATGTAGGCTCGTTAGCCATTGTGGATACAAACTGTAACTACGAGGAGTTAAAAGAGGGTGATGTTATTATCTTTAGCGTTAAGGATGCAAGAGTGATGCACAGGGTGCATCGTAGAGTTCCGGAGGGCATAGAAACTAAGGGGGATGCGAATAGCGTATCTGATGGTGTTATCGTGAATGCTGCCAATTATTCCGGTAGAGTGATTTTGGCTATTCCGTGGTTGGGGATTATTATCAGCAATCCATGGTACGAGTTTATTGCTTTGGTCATCTGTGCGATACCGTATGTTATTATTTCTTTTATAGAGATGGTAACAAAGCCATCTTCGAATAACAAAGGGGATTAGGGGGGATTGTCTTGGCGTTTATTGTAGAAGGATACAATAGGGATGTGTATAAAAAGAGTGATTCAGGAGTATGCCTAAGTGATTCTTTTGGTGACACGGGCGAGAGGTTTAGAGACTGCAATGGTGATTCAGCTTCTGCCACTCAGCCAATTAAACTGGATAAATCAGATTTCTTGAAGACTGCTGTGCGCAGCGCTACAGAGAGCACAGCCAGCAGCAGGACAGCTGCTGAGGACGACCTGGCTAAGAGCGATGCAGCGGGTGTTTCTGCCGGCAACAGAAGACAATCTTCTCCTATAGAGACTGCGCGGAGGGAATACGGCGGCAGTACCCAGCGACCACAGGCTGCTTTTTCTAAGCTGTGCGATGCGGCATCCTCCTCTGAGTTTCAGGCAGTTAAGAGTACCGTATACAGTACCCTAAAGTCGGCAGGCATAGCCGCATACAATGTGACAAAGACCGCACTGTTTCGTCTGAATGGCTCTGTACTGTGCAGGAAATACGAGAAACAATTCCGTAAAGGAAAGTCTGCCAGCGCACAGAATTACCATTTCCGTTTAGGGGACGATGCAGTATCAGTCATTGCATACAGCGGTCAGGACACTGTGCTAAAGATGCCGAACACAGTCCTGCATCGGCCAATTGTGTATGTCGCTCCAGGTTTTTTGGATACTGACGCAAAAATAGCATTAAGCATAACAAAATTACGGTTGCCTAAGTACTTGGAGGTTCTGCCGGATAATGCTTTAGCAGGATGCAGCAATCTGGATTTCCTTATAATGCCCCCTGATTTAAAATTTGTGTGCAGGAAAGCATTTAAGGGAACTAATCCGGCTATTATCTATTTTACCGGAAAGTGCCCCGCGGGATTAGAGTGTTCCTATGTACCAAGAAGGACTAAGCTTTTGTGTATGCCAAAGTTTGCTGACACTTTTTCGAAAATTCAAAATGTTCGCGTGTACCGGGGCTAGATGGTGTATGTACGATTCGTAGAAGAATCATACATACACCATTTTGTTTTATAGTGTAGTTTCCTGGTTAATGTATGCCATAGGTATTATCGGTATAGAGCCGAACAAGCATATGTAGTGGTAGACAAGGATATTGCATTAGGTGACAAATGTTATATCTGAAAGCATTTTTAGAATAAAAGAGAAGTTTGAAAAAAATCTTTAATCCTACAATTTCAATTTCGGATGCATAAAAAGTTTGTGCATATCCAGGATAAATTAGGAAAAAATATCAATGGAGGTGCTTAGTGTGACAGGTGAACAGATCTTACTCTTGATACTAAATGAAAGGATGTTTAAGAACGGGGAGATAAGCGAGGATGAAAAACAGAAGATTGATCAGGCAATACGAGCAGGTAAATATTTATAATTGCGATAAATTCCGCAGTGGGTTATAATAAAAATAGCCCACTCCTGCAGTAGGAGGAGTAAAATGAATATTTATAATATCAGGCAGATTTTGAAGACAAAATCTATTTACGATATTGAACTGCGAGTAGCTTACTATGCGCGGGTCAGTACTGACAAAGAGGAACAGAAAAACTCAATTATCAACCAACGTTCACATTTCGAGGAGATGATTGCAAACAATAAAAAATGGAAATTGTGCGGTGGATATGTCGATGATGGAATTTCTGGTATTCATGCTGAAAAAAGAGAAGAATTTCAGAGGATGCTGCAAGACGCAAGGGATGGTAAAATTGATTTAATCATCACTAAGGAGATTTCTCGTTTTGCCAGGAATACACTGGACAGCATTCAGTACACTAGAGAATTATTATCCTATGGCGTCTGTGTATGGTTTCAGAATGACAACATAAATACAATTGATGACGATAGCGAATTTAGGCTTACTATTATGGCAGGCGTAGCGCAGGATGAGGTGCGTAAGCTATCAAGTCGTGTACGGTTTGGACATGCACAATCCATAAAAAACGGTGTCGTTTTAGGAAATTCTCATATTTATGGTTATAATAAAGAAAAGGGACGGCTGACTGTTAATGAAGAAGAAGCAGCTATGGTCAGGATAATTTTCAATAAATACGCTACTGGGGAATGGTCTACGCCAAAGCTTGAAAATCATCTGTTTGAGCTGGGATACCGTAACTATAAAGGCGGCAAAATTAGCCGTGGAGTGATTCAGCATATTATCACCAATCCGAAATATAAAGGATACTACGCAGGCGGAAAAGTTAAAATTATTGATATGTTCACAAAAAAGCAGGAATTCATTCCTGAGGAAGACTGGACTATGTTCAAGGATGATGGTTCAAGAGTCCCGGCAATTGTAGACGAAACAACCTGGGAGCTTGCGAACAAGTTATTCCGAGAACGAAGCGATGCAATTAAAAAACGTAGAACTTCCTTTAAAAATGGAAATACGTTTACTGGTAAAATTTTTTGTGGAAATGATAATGCTGTCTATTGGATGAAGCAACATCATGTTCGCGGGAAAGAAGATGTAAAGTGGGTATGTAGCCACCGCATAAAAAATGGTGCGGCCAGTTGTAATTCATTTGGCGTCGCAGAGAGTGAGTTAAAATCTATGCTCGCTTCGATTATCCGGGATTATTCTGCAAAAGCAGACGATGTAACTAAACTATATGTTAATATTTATAAAAACACAATTGTGAAAAGACCAGACCCACTGGAAGAGATTACTAGAAATGAGAAATTACTGAAGACATTGCGTAATAAGATGGAAAAAATATTAGATTACAATCTGAGCGGAGTGATTTCTGATGCCGAATTTACACGGCGTAATAAAGAGTACGCCAGACAAGCAGATGAGCTAGAAAACCAAATAGAGCAGCTTAAGCATAAGCCAGATACTGATGAGATAATAAACGATAAATTGAAGAAAGCCACTAATTTATTAAAAAACCATAATGATATTTCAGCAGACGATATTAACCGTTCCCTTGTGGAGGAATTTATTGAGAAGATAGTAATTTATCCAGAAGGGAACAGAAAAGCACGTATTGAGTTTCATCTAAAAACCGGATGCATGAAGATGATTAAATTCGATAAAAGCATGTGTCGTTCCGGCAATATCTTTTTCACCATATATCCGCCAACAGAACCATTCTGCTTAGAAGTCAGGTCACCATTATAACCCTCTTTAAGAGGTACTCCAATTTCCTGTGCTACTTCCATTTTAAAACGGTCTAAAGCACTCTTTGCTTCCGGTACTGCTGCTGTGTTTGAAGATCTGTTTGACATAATTAACGCCTCCTTTTAAATTGAAACATTTTTTCTTTGGATTTTCATTTTCTTTTTCATTTGCAATTGTTAGTTGCAATTCTAGTATGCGGTAAATTCAAATTTTTAAACTGGCAATTCCTGCACGTTTTTGCAGAAAAATGAAAAAAAAGAGAAAAAGCCTATTCCTTTCTATAGAAATCATGATATAATCCTCTTGGTTAGAGAAAACAATAATAGGTAAGAAGTGTGGAAGTAATCTTCCAACTCTGCCGGTATGGCGCTGTATGCGCGTCAGAAAGAGGAAAGAATGAACGTAGGCTTAATCGCACACAACGAAAAGAAAAATCTCATGGAAGATTTTTGCGTAGCGTATAAGAAGATTCTTGAAAAGCATCAGCTATACGCAACTGGGACAACAGCGAGACATATCGACGAGGCCGCGAATCTAAAAGTACATAGATTCCTTCCGGGAGCCTTAGGCGGTGATAAGCAGCTGATGGAAATGATTTGCCGTAACAGTCTGGATATGGTTTTGTTTTTTTACAATCCTGTGACTGGCGGAAAAGAACCCGGCATTGATGAAATTTCGAAATGCTGTGACCGTTACAATATACCGATTGCAACCAATATCGCTACTGCCGAATCGCTGATTCTTGGACTGGCAAACGGCGATTTGGAATGGAGGGAACAGATATGTCCATAAATGATGTAGAGAATCTATTTCTGTTTGCCGGAGGACTGGGAATGTTCCTTTATGGCATGCACAGCATGTCTGACGGCATACAAAAGTCAACCGGGCAGAAGATGCAGGAACTTTTAGGTATTCTGACAAATAACCGTTTCATGGCAGTTATTGTCGGTATGCTGGTTACGGCAATCATACAGAGCAGCGGTGCAACTACGGTCATGGTGGTCGGTTTTGTAAATGCCGGAATTATGAGTCTCGGACAAGCTGTTGGCGTTATCATGGGTGCAAATATCGGTACATGTATCACATCATGGATTGTATCCTTAGGGCAGCTGGGCGATACTTTTAAGGCAATCTCCCCATCATTGTATGCACCGCTCCTGGTAGGGTTCGGAGCGTTCTGCATCATGTTTTCGAAAAAGCAGAAAAAGCAGATTATTGGTGAAATCGTTATCGGTCTGGGCCTCTTATTCATAGGTCTTGATTTTATGAAAGGCGCAGCCGCAGATTATATGGAACTTCCTATTTTTTCCCAGGCGTTCCAGTTATTTGGCAGTAATCCGTTCCTGGGAATTGCGATTGGTATTATCGTAACAGCTATTATGCAGAGTTCCTCTGCATCCGTTGGCGTTCTGCAGACTTTAGCAGCTACGGGCGGGGTAGTGACTACCAGTGCCGCCGTTTATATCAGCCTTGGTTCCAACATTGGTTCTTGTGTAACGGCTTTGCTTTCCAGTATTGGCGCGTCGCGAAACGCTAAGCGTGCAGCCGCCATTCACCTCACCTATAATGTCATCGGTGTTGTAGTATTTGGAACATTTTTATACTCCTTCTTCCGGTTTATGCCCCAATATGGGCAGGCAGGAATTAACAGCGTAGGGATTTCCATGTTCCATACAGGTTTCAGCATTGCCCGTATGATTCTTATGTTCCCGTTTGCAGATAAGCTGGTTTCCCTTTCCGGCCTGCTTGTAAAAGAACACAGCAGTTCTGCAGAGGGCACGGACAGCGAAGAAAGCCTGACGCTGCGCCATCTGGATAAACGTATTCTGGAGACTCCGTCCTTTGCCGTAGAAAATGCGATTCTTGAAGTAGTACATATGGGTAAAATTGCCTTTGAAAATTTGCGCAATGTATCAGAAGCGGTACTCAATTATGATAAAGAAAAGGTTGAAAGCGTATATAAGACAGAAAAGACCATTAACACGATGGAAAAACTGATTACCGAATACCTGGTGCAGATAAGCAACCTCTCGCTCAATGAAGAACAGCATAATATTATCAATAACCTCTTTTATTCTGTGAGTGATATTGAAAGAGTAGGAGACCATACTGAGAATATTGCTGAACTGCTTGACACAAAAGACGGAAAGATGATTCAGTTCACTGAAGAAGCCACCGGCGAAATGTCAGAAATCATGGGGCTGGTAATCAATGCTTTTGATTTCGCCATTAAGGCAAGGGAAGAAAAAAATATTCATGCAGCAGCCAAGGTTGGAAAATATGAAGATATGGTAGACAGTATGGAAGAAGAGCTTCGTGAAAAACATATTGAGCGCCTTTCCAAACAGCTCTGCAAACCTGAAAACGGCGTTGTATTCCTTGATATCATCAGCAATCTGGAAAGGATTTCCGATCATGCATACAATCTGGCCGGCTATGTAATATCAGAACATTGACAAACATCTGCAGAACATCTATAATAACTATAAAATTTCAGGAAACTGTTGACCGTCTTTTGCGGTATCCGACAGTTTTCTTATTTAAAAATTGACAAGAACAGGACATTTTTATATGAGAGTGATTGCCGGAACAGCCAAACGGCTGCCTTTAAAAACTGTTCCAGGTGACGGGACAAGGCCCACCACGGACCGTATCAAAGAAACATTATTCAATATGATTCAGCACGAGTTATATGAAACCCGTTTTTTGGATTTATTTGCCGGAAGCGGTGGGATTGGGATTGAAGCGCTCAGCCGCGGTGCATCGAAAGCCGTGTTTGTGGAAAATAACAGGAAAGCCGCAAAATGTATCAGTGAAAACCTGGATTTTACCAGGCTGGCAGAAAGGGCAGATATTCTGCAAATGGACGTATTGGCGGCGCTGCATATACTTTCCGGCGCACCCCCCTTTGATTTTGTATTTATAGACCCCCCTTACAGCGAAGGCTGGGAAGAGCGGGTACTTACAGCCCTGTCTGCTTCCGGGCTGCTTACAGAGAGTTCTATAGTTATTGTAGAGGCGGCAAAAGACACTTCTTTTGATTTTCTGGAAAACACCGGATTTATCCTGCGGCAGCGCAAGGAATACAAAACAAATGCCCACTTATTTTTACAGCCAGCCGCGAGAGGGGGAAACAAATGATGAGGAGGGCAGTTTATCCCGGAAGCTTTGACCCGGTAACTTTCGGACACCTGGACGTGATACGGCGTTCCTCCGCTCTGGTAGATGAGCTGATTGTCGGAGTTTTGAACAATAATACGAAAACACCGTTGTTTTCTGTAGAAGAACGTGTTAAGATACTATTGGAAGTCACGAAAGATATCAGAAATGTGCGAGTAGAATCTTTTTCCGGCTTATCTGTAGATTTTGTTAAAAATTGTAATGCAGGTTTTCTTGTCCGGGGGCTCCGGGCAATCACGGATTTTGAATATGAGCTACAGATGGCACAGACAAACCGAATTATGAATCCTGAAATCGATACAATTTTCCTGACAACCAGTCTGGAGTATGCATATCTCAGCTCCAGCACAGTAAAAGAGGTAGCGGCTTATGGCGGGGATATTTCAAAATTTGTTCCCCAGGTTGTCGTAGAACACATGCGTAAAAAGTATGGGAAACATATAACTAAGTAAGGAGAGATTAGAATGAGCAGCAGAATTGAACAAATTATCGAAGACATTGAGGAATATGTAGACAGTTGCAAATTCCAGCCTTTGTCCTCTACGAAAATCGTTGTAAACAAAGAAGAACTGGAGGAGCTGTTGCGGGAGCTCCGTATGAAAACACCAGACGAAATTAAACGTTATCAGAAAATTATCAGCAATAAAGACGCCATCCTGGCTGATGCGCAGACCAAAGCAGCTTCCCTCATTGCCGATGCACAGGCTCAGCAGAAGCAGCTTGTGGAAGAAAGCGAGGTTATGCAGCAAGCTTATCTGCAGTCAAATGAACTTCTGGAAAAGACGAACGCGCAGGCACAGGAAATCCTGGACAATGCTACGAATGACGCAAACAGCATCCGTATGGGCGCATTACAATACACAGATGAGATGCTGGAGAATCTTGAAAAAATCATGAGCCACACGATTGAGACGGCCGGATCCAGATACAATAATTTTATCAATTCGCTGCAGTCCTGCTATGATATTGTAAATAAAAACCGCCGTGAACTGTCACCTCAGGCAGCCCCGGCAAGCTACAGTACAGGTTCCGCCGGAACGGAAGATTTCCAGGACGATTCTTTAGCTTAAAAAGCAAAGAGACAAAAACAAAGCTATCAGACTGGTAATGAGTTTTGAACGCACATATTTCCCAATGGAAAAATGTGCGTTTTTTGCCGCACTGTCCGTCTGGGCAAGTGCAGACAGACCTCCGTAAGAAACCATAACCATCAAAAGCAAAAAATTTGACGGAAAAGAAAAGCTCTCCATAATAGCCGGAATACCATTTGTAATCTCTGACAAGGCAGTCAGCAGAGCCTTCCCCTGAGCAGGAACCGGAAGCGTCTGAATGATACCTGCCAGAATAGCAAATAGCATCACATAACACCCAAGTTTTACAATGGTGGTTACACCATCCAGGATACAACTGTCTACCATGCCGAAGCAGAGGGGCTCTTTGGGCGCACTGGAAAGACTGCATACCTTTGTATCTGACGAAATCTTTTGGCTGGCACGACGGTATGCCGGATTTGTCAGTATCCCGTAAAGCAGCGGAGCCCCATAGAGAATGACAAGTGAAGGAACAAGAAGTTCCGGCGCTTTCAACTGTTCCATCACCAGAAAATTCATAACAAAAGAAGGGCTAATATTATTACAAAATCCCAACAGATATTGTGCTTCTTCCAGTGTGATTTGGCCCCGTAAGCGTAAATCTGCAAGCGTCTTGGCGCCCATAGGACAACCACATAGAAATCCCATCAGAAGGGCATAAGTTCCTCCGGGACTCAGCCGCAGCATGCCGTGAAAAATTGGAGACAACACAGATACCAGCGGACGTACCAGATCGGCGCGTATTAATATATTTGAAAAAATCATAAATGGAAGAAGAGTAGGCAAAAGCGTATCAAACCACAGATGCAGCCCCCGCCGGGACGCTGCAAGCGCCTGGGCGGGGCACAGGAATAAAAATAAAAGAATTGCTGCAGCCGATATTTCATATCCAATTTTCTTCATGTAACCCCTCCTCTGCGCTCTGCGTGTTACAGTATATGTAAAGATTTTCAATCAAGAACAGGAAAACAACGGTACTATTATCGGAAAGCAACGCATATACTGTTACCGTTCAGCTTTTATTAAAGGGGATATTGCATGAACCCTCGAATCCTGAAACAAATTCTGCAAATGCTTATCTGCCTGATTTTAATGGTAGGCTTATGTACCGATTTATTACATACCTGCACAACCTTTGGACGCGTTATGAACCTGAAACCAGACACCGCTCCCACTGCACATTTCCGCAGACAGCATCTCTCCACGGAGGCTCTGGAAAAACTGGCGGAAACCGCCGTTGAAACGAATCTGTCAAAAGGTACCGTCCTTTCGGTATGGATGCCCATGAAAAAGTTTAAACTGACAGACGGAACATCACTGACAGCCGAAAATTGTAAAAAATGGGGCGCATACTTTTTAAAACATCGGAGAGAGGAATTTGAGGAACTGCAAAAGCTGTATGCAGCAGTTTGGGATGATCTTGTTTACTTCCCTGCGGGAAAAGAAATCACCTATGAAGATTCCTGGATGTTCGAGCGCAGCTATGGAGGAAAACGCAGGCATGAGGGCTGCGATTTGATGCCGCCTGAAAATGAAAGCGGTGTTTATCCTATATTCAGCATGACGGATGGAGTTGTGGAAAATATCGGCTGGCTTGACAAAGGAGGCTGGCGCATTGGAATCCGCAGCCCTCACGGAGGATATTTTTACTATGCCCATCTGTCAGACTATGCGTCCGGTTTCCAGGTGGGACAGAAAATACACGCAGGGGATATCATCGGCTATATGGGCGATACCGGATATGGTCCGGAAGGAACCCGTGGAAAATTTGACGTCCATCTCCATCTGGGAATCTACGTCCGGACAGAAAAGCATCCCGAAATCAGTGTCAATCCTTACTGGATACTTAGAAGCCTGGAAAGCAGGCGGCTGACATACCACCTTTCAGAACCTTGAGCGCGTAACTTGCTGACCGACAAACCGCAATTTGACTGCCCCTGAAAAGACCGAAACGAAATGGAACCTGGTAACAGTTCAGCCCAGGACTTTGCACCTGCTGCAAAGTCCGTGAGAATGCGTAAATTCAGCCAGAGAATCCAGCCCTTTGCGATCAGCAAACTTTAAATGGGCTGGATTCCGTAACAGTGAAGCCGAAGGCTGAACTGTTACGGAATCTGCGAAAAACCGCACACCTTTCTTGAAAAAGGGTGTCCGGTTATGTTATACTAAATTTTAAACGAAATAAGGAGATGTACGGATCTATGGAAATACAATTATGGAAAGAAATCCTGGACCCCTACGAGCTTGCCGTGAAAGAGCTGACGGTTAAATTTAACCATCTGATTCGCGAGCATCGGTCCAGGGGGCTTTATTCTCCCATCGAACAGGTCAACGGACGGGTGAAAACGATTTCCAGCATTCTGGACAAAGCCCAGAAAAAGAAAATCCGGATTGAAGATATTGAAGAGAAGCTGGGTGATATCGCGGGAATCCGCATCATCTGCCAATTTGTAGAGGATATTGAAAAGGTAGTGGAAATCATTCACAACCGCACAGATATGACCGTGAAAAGCGAGAAAGATTATATTAAAAATACAAAGAAAAGCGGCTATCGAAGCTATCATATTATTATTTATTATGAAGTGCAGACTTTGAAAGGAAGCCGGCGTATTCCGGTAGAAATCCAGATACGTACCCTGGCAATGAATTTCTGGTCGACGATTGAGCATTCCTTACAGTACAAATATAAGGGAAGCATCCCGGAACATATCCGCACAAAGCTGACCAGCGCCTCGGACGCCATTTTGCTGCTGGACAATGAAATGTCTTCTGTGCGCAGCGAGATTATGGATGCCCAAAATTCCTTTCAAATTCAGGCGAATCTGGTAAGCGACATCCTGAATAATATCCAAAACCTGTACAACATGGCAAATAAGCGGGAGATTGTACGGATACAGGATGAGTTTTACCGCGTGTACGGAACAAACGATATTGAACAGTTAAAGCGCTTTCACCGTCAGCTTGACATTATCTCGGAAGGCTACCGCGCGCAGTCCAATGACAAACGCTATGAGGAGATACAATGAAATTACCACAATCTTTTACCTCTTCTATGAGGGAACTGCTTGGAACTGAATATGAAGAATATCTGGCATGTTTTGACGAACCGTCAGCACGGGGGCTGAGAGTAAACACTTCCAAAATATCCGTAGAAGATTTTTTGAAACTCACTCCGTTTGCCCTGGAACCGATTCCCTGGACAAAGAACGGATTTTATTACAGTGAAGATGAGGCAGTCACAAAGCATCCCCATTATTATGCGGGGCTTTACTACATACAGGAACCAAGCGCTATGATTCCTGCATCCAGGCTGCCAGTGGAGCCGGGGGATTGGGTGCTTGATTTATGTGCCGCGCCGGGCGGAAAGGCTACGGAACTGGCAGTCAGACTCGGAGAAAACGGGCTTTTAGCTGCAAACGACATCAGTAATTCCAGAGCCAAAGGACTTTTGAAAAATCTGGAGCTTTTTGGCTGTGGAAATATGCTGGTGCTCAGCGAATCCCCGGAGAAATTGCTGGAAGATTTTGAGGAGTGTTTCGATAAAATCCTGATTGACGCCCCCTGTTCCGGGGAGGGGATGTTCCGCCGGGAGCCGTCCATGATAAAAAGCTGGGAAAACCGGGGACCGGAATATTATGCCGGAATCCAAAGGGAAATCCTTCGCTGTGCAGTAAAGCTTCTGCGCCCCGGAGGAAAACTGCTGTACTCTACCTGCACATTTTCTGAGATAGAAAATGAACAGACGATTCTCCGCCTCTTAGACGGCAGCCCGGATATGATGCTGATTCCCATGAAAGGGTATGAAAGCTTTTCAAAAAGCCGTCTTCCCCACTGTATCCGGGTATACCCGCACAAAGTACGGGGAGAAGGACATTTCGCCGCACTTTTGCAAAAAGAAGGAACTACCTGCGGCTGCCAGACCAAAGAAACAACACCGAAAAATTTGCGGAAATCCGGAATACAGAAAACGGAAACACAAAAGTTCCCGGCAGATTTTCTGGAATTTCTTGCACAGATTCCGCGCCTTAAAAATCGCCTGGGACAGATGGAAATCCGCAGGAACCGAATTTATCTCATGCCGGAGCATCTGCCTGATATGAGCAGCCTGCGCTTTCTGCGGACGGGTCTGCTTATGGGAGAATGTGTCAGAAACCGTTTTGAGCCAAGCCAGGCTCTGGCTATGTGGCTGACAAAGGACGATTTTCCCCAGACACTTTCCCTTGCGTCAGACGATGATAGAGCCATACGGTACTTAAAGGGAGAATCCGTGGCGCTGACGGAAGAAGAAGCACATCTGAAAAAGGGCTGGGTGCTTGTATGTACGGACGGTTACCCCCTGGGATGGGCAAAAGCGGCTGGCGGGATGCTGAAAAATAAATATTATCCGGGATGGAGAGTGCAATAGATGGGAACGATGCGGCTGGATAAATTGCTGGCAAATGCAGGCATAGGAACGCGTAGCCAGGTAAAGCAGCTGATTCGGAAAGGCTGTATATCTGTTAATGGAGAAATTGTAAAAATGCCGGAAGTAAAAGCCGACAGTGAAAAAGATAAAATCCTGGCAAACGGAAAAGATGTATTTTATACAGAATATGAATATTACATGTTTCACAAACCTGCGGGGTATGTAACAGCCACCCGGGACAAGCAGGATTCAACAGTTATGGATTTGCTGGAAGTTCCACAGAAAGAAAAGCTTTTTCCGGTAGGACGACTGGATAAAGATACGGAAGGGCTGCTGTTAATTACGGATGACGGCGCTTTGGCGCATGATCTGCTTTCCCCGAAAAAGCATGTAGATAAGACTTATTTTGTGCGCGTGTCTGGTGCGCTGCTTTCTGAACATTCAGAAGCGTTCGCATCCGGTATAAATATCGGTGATGAAAAGCCCACCCTGCCCGCACGGCTGGACATCCTTTCCTCCGGCGAAATTTCAGAAGCGGAAGTTACCATCTGTGAGGGAAGATTTCATCAGATCAAGCGGATGTTTAAAGCTTTGGGATTTCAAGTATTCTATCTGAAACGACTATCCATGGGAAGCCTGCGGCTGGATGCAGCGCTTGAAAAAGGCAGATACCGGAAACTTACAGAGGAAGAACTGGCACAATTAAAAGATGGAAAGAACAGAGGTAAATTATGCTAAAGGAAATACAGGCAGTCATTTTTGATTTAGATGGGACGCTGGTAGATTCCATGTGGATGTGGCGGGAAATTGATATACAATATCTGGGAAGATACGGCATCCAACTTCCTGAAACGCTGCAGGCAGAAATTGAAGGCATGAGCTTTACAGAAACTGCCGTTTATTTCAAAGAAACTTTTCATATTCCCCAGACGATAGAAGAAATCAAACAGGACTGGTATGAGATGGCTTATGAAAAATACGCTCATGAGGTTCCGCTGAAGGCAGGGGCGCTGGAATTTTTAAAATTCCTGTACGGCAAGGGGATTCGGACAGGCATCGCCACCAGCAACGGAATCCGCCTGGTGGAAGCTGTAATGGAATCCAACGGCCTTGGCAAATATATTCAGGTGGTGCGTACTGCATGTGATGTAGCAAAAGGCAAGCCCGCCCCTGATATCTATCTGAAAGTTGCGGAAGATTTGGGTGTGGACAGCGAAAACTGCCTGGTATTTGAAGACGTACCTATGGGTATTCTTGCCGGGAAAAATGCCGGTATGCCGGTATGCGCAATAGAGGATTCCCATTCCAGAAATCAGATAGAAGAAAAGCGGCGCTTTGCCGATTATTATATTAACAGTTTTCACGATATTTTTAACGGCGCCTATGAAATCCTGAATGCCAGGAAAGATATTTTTGCCGACTGGAAGGAGTGGATATGACGATGGATTTTCTCCCCTTATCCCGAAAGGATATGGAAACGCGGGGTATCCGCCAATTTGATTTTGTTTATGTAATCGGGGACGCCTATGTGGATCATCCTTCATTCGGACATGCCGTTATCAGCCGCGTATTGGAGTCCCGCGGATATACGGTAGGCATTATTTCCCAGCCCGACTGGAAAAATACAGAGAGCATCAGCATTTACGGGGAGCCGCGTCTGGCATTTCTCGTATCCTCCGGAAATATGGATTCCATGGTAAATCATTACAGCGTATCAAAAAAGCGCAGGGGCACGGACGCCTATACCCCTGGCGGCGTCATGGGAAAACGCCCTGATCACGCTGCAGTTGTTTACTGCAACCTGATTCGCCGGAAATACAGAAACACGCCACTGGTTATCGGTGGAATTGAGGCGAGCCTGCGCCGCCTTGCGCATTATGATTACTGGACGGATTCGCTGAAACGCTCCATCCTCCTGGATTCCGGCGCGGATTTGATTTCTTATGGCATGGGGGAGCGCTCCATCGTGGAAATCGCCGACGCCTTAAACAGCGGGATTGCCGTGAAAGATATTACTTTTGTGGATGGGACAGTATTTAAGACCAGGGATAAATCTCTGCTCTATGATTATATTGAGCTTCCCTCCTACGAGGAATTGAAAGCAGACAAGATAAGCTATGCCGAAAGTTTCTATACCCAATACTGCAATACCGATCCGTTTTCCGGGAAACGGCTGGCAGAGCTGTATGACAGACAGCTCTACGTGGTGCAGAACCCTCCTGCAAAGCCCCTGAGCCAGCAGGAAATGGATGCAATCTATGGATTGCCTTACATACGCACTTATCATCCCAGCTATGAGCCGCTCGGAGGCGTGCCTGCTATCCGCGAAGTAAAGTTTTCCCTGGTAAGCAGCCGGGGATGTTTCGGCGGCTGCAATTTCTGTGCGCTGACTTTCCATCAGGGACGGATTATCCAGACGAGAAGCCACGAATCCCTCATCCGGGAAGCGCAGCTTATGACGGAAGATAAGGACTTTAAGGGCTATATCCATGACGTGGGAGGGCCTACGGCAAATTTCCGGCATCCTTCCTGTGAGAAGCAGCTCACGAAAGGCGTATGCCCGAAGAAACAGTGCCTGTTTCCAACTCCCTGTAAAAACCTGAACGTTGATCACACGGATTACCTGTCCCTGCTCCGGAAACTGCGGGAGATTCCAAAAGTGAAAAAAGTATTTATCCGTTCAGGAATACGTTTTGATTATCTGGTCTATGATAAGAATGAAGAATTCTTCCGGGAACTGGTGCAGCACCATGTAAGCGGGCAGTTAAAAGTAGCGCCTGAACATGTGGCGGATAAGGTGCTTGCGCGTATGGGAAAGCCGGAAAACTCCGTTTACCGGATGTTCTCTGAACGGTACCGGGATTTAAACAGGAAATGCGGGAAAAACCAGTTCCTTGTGCCATACCTGATGTCCTCCCATCCCGGCTCAGCTATGAAAGAGGCCGTGCAGCTGGCGGAATACCTGCGGGATTTAAAATATATGCCGGAGCAGGTGCAGGACTTTTATCCCACGCCTTCGACAATCTCCACCTGCATGTATTATACAGGAATGGACCCACGTACAAATGAAAAAGTTTATGTACCTGTCAATCCCCATGAAAAAGCAATGCAGCGTGCGTTAATCCAATACAGGAACCCGAAAAACTACGAACTGGTAGAAGAGGCATTGAAAATTGCCGGACGCACAGATTTAATCGGCTATGACAAAAAGTGCCTGATCCGTCCCAGAAAAAGCGCGTCTAAACAGAGTAAGCCGCAAAGAGACAAACCTGTAAAAAAGAAAAAAACCATACGGAATGTTCATAAAAAAAAGCGGTAGCGCAAATGCAGGAGGGAATATGAAAATAGCAATCGTAACGGGAGCGTCCTCCGGGATGGGACGGGAATTCGTAAAACAAATTTCAGAAAACTATAAATGCCTTGACGAGATATGGGTCATTGGAAGAAATGCAGACAAACTCTGCGATGTCCAAAAGGATGTCCGCATAAAACTCCGCATCCTGCCAATGAATCTGCGAAAAAAAGAGGCAATGGAACGGCTGCGCCATGCATTGGACACCCGGCAGCCCCGTATTAAAATTTTGGTAAATTGTGCGGGAATGGGAGTCATCGGAGACTTTTCCCAGCTTTCTTTGAACGCTCAGAGAGAAACCGTGCGTTTAAACTGTGAAGCGCTCACGGCAGTCACCTATGTATGCCTGCCCTACATGCACCGGAGAACACGGATTATCCAGATGTCCTCAGCGTCTGCATTTGTGCCGCAGCCGGGCTTTGCGATTTATGCCGCGTCAAAATCTTATGTATTAAGCTTTTCCAGGGCTCTGCGTGCAGAACTGAAAGACAAAGGGATTACCGTCACCTGTGTATGCCCGGGACCTGTGGACACCCCATTTTACAGACGTGCGGAAAAAATCGAAGTGATGCCTGCCTACAAAAAATGGACGATGGAAGCCCCGGCAGACGTAGTGGCAAAGGCTATCCGCGACGGGGCGGCAGGACGCAGCCTGTCCATATACGGATGGAGCATGAAGCTGTTTTTTCTATTATGTAAAATCGTCCCCCATCCCGTTATCATAGCTGCCGCCGCCCGGCTCGACACATGATAAAAAAGAAAAGGAGTACAGATGAAGATAGAAAAAGGCGAATTTGGATACATTAAGGCACAAAAGAAAAAGAGAGGGCTGATTACCTTTGGGCTGTTTGCCATTCCCATCATCATTTTCTTTACCGGGCTCTGGCAGACCGGGACGCGGCTGAACATGTTTACCTTTGTGGCAATCATGGGATGCCTGCCCGCTTCCCGCTCAGCAGTAGGATTTGTGATGATGCTGATGCAAAAATCTATGGATCCGGCTGTCTATCAGCAGATAGAAGAGAGAAGCGGAGATCTGGTGAAAGCTTATGAGCTGACGGTTTCTGCTTATGAGAAGAATACCCCCATAGACAGCCTGGTAGTGTGCGGTTACCACGTGGCGGCTTATACCAGCCGTCCGGATGCGGATACCGTGTTTGCGGAAAAGCACATCAAAGAAATCCTCAAAGGCAACGGATACCGAGCAGATGTGAAGATTTTTAAGGACTTAAAGCCTTATCTCGAACGTGTATCCTCCCTTGCAAAACAGCGGGAAACGGTCGAAAAAGACATCGTCTATACACCGAACGAATCCTACCCGGAACTTTCGCGGAGCGAGCTGGTGAAACATACGATTCTGGCAATTTCCCTTTAGGAGAAGTACATGAAAACCATTGCGATTACAAAAAATGAGGCAGGACAGCGTCTGGACAAATTTCTGGCAAAGTATTTAAACCTTGCGCCAAAAAGTTTTCTCTATAAGATGCTGCGCAAGAAAAATATTACATTAAACGGAAAAAAGGCAGACGGCAGTGAGAAAACAGCGCTTGGCGACGAAGTACAGCTGTTTTTGTCCGATGAAACAATTGAAAAATTCTCCTCTGTAAGAATCACCCCTGCTCATGGAAATCTGGATATTGTATATGAAAACGACGATATTATCCTAATAAATAAGCCCTGCGGAATGCTTTCACAGAAAGCTAAAAGTACGGACGTGTCACTGGTAGACCACCTGATTTCATATTTGATGCAAAAGGGCTGTGTGACTGAACAATCTCTTCAGGTCTTCCGTCCTTCCGTGTGCAACCGTCTGGACAGAAATACCAGCGGTATCGCAGCCGCCGGAAAATCCCTGGCCGGCCTCCAGGATATGGGTGAAATTTTCAAAAACAGAAGCTTACATAAATACTATCTCTGTCTGGTATACGGAGAAATATTAGAAGAATGCCTGGTCAAAGGGTATCTTTCGAAAAATAAAAAAACAAATACCGTGCATATTACCGCCGAAAAGCAGAACGGAGAATCACTTCCCATCTGCACGAAGTACCGCCCGGTATCCTCCGGCAGCGGGATTACGCTCCTGGAGGTGGAACTGATTACAGGGCGTTCGCACCAGATACGCGCACATCTGGCCAGTATCGGACATCCGATTTTAGGAGATGGGAAATATGGTCTTGCCGCAGTCAATGAGCAGTTCAGGCGGCGGTTCGGTCTGAAACATCAGCTTTTACACTCCTGGCGTCTGGAACTCCCGGAACTTTCAGGCGCGCTTTCGGAATTATCCTGTAAAAGCTTTACTGCCGCGCCGCCAAAACAGTTTGACAGGATTCGAAAGGAGATGGGACTTACCTATGGCAACCTGGAATTCCAGGGGGCTTCGCGGCTCCACGCTGGAAGATTTGATTAACCGCTCCAATGAGCAGTATCTTGAGAAAGGACTGGCGCTGATACAGAAAATCCCTACCCCCATCACGCCAATTAAAATTGATAAAGAGCACCGCCATATTACTCTTGCCTATTTTGACCAGAAGAGCACGGTAGATTACATCGGCGCAGTACAGGGAATTCCCGTATGCTTCGATGCAAAAGAATGTACCTCTAATACTTTCGCCCTGCAAAATATCCATGAACACCAGGTACGGTTTATGGAGCAATTTGAAAAACAGGGCGGAATTTCTTTTCTGATTATTTTTTATACGGCCAGGAACGAGTTATTTTATCTGCCCTATGCGGATATGCGCAGATTTTGGGAGAGGGCGAAAAGCGGAGGAAGAAAAAGCTTCCGTTACGAGGAATTGAACCAGGATTTCCGTATTCATTCTACAGGAGGTATACTTGTGCCTTACCTGGAAACCATTCAGAAGGATTTGGATGCCAGGGATTGACATTTTAGACCCTGTGACTTATAATGAATTTCGGTTTATTTTAATATGATACCAAATTAACACTGTGAATCATTAAAGTGAGAGGGGATACCGTATGGAACAGAGATTGCTGCATACACCGGAAGGTGTACGGGATATTTATGACGGAGAATGTGAAAGGAAGCTTACCTTACAGAACCATCTCCACGAAATTATGAAAAGATATGGTTACCGTGATATTGAAACGCCTACTTTTGAATTTTTTGACGTATTCAGCAGGGAAGTAGGAACTACTCCGTCGCGGGATTTATATAAGTTTTTTGACAGAGAAGGAAATACGCTGGTTCTGCGTCCGGATATTACTCCCTCCATTGCAAGGGCGGCTGCCAAATATTTCAACGGCGAGACAGCCCCCTTCCGTTTCTGCTATGTGGGAAATACCTTTATTAACAATTCCAGCTACCAGGGACATCTAAAAGAAACGACCCAGCTTGGCGCAGAACTAATCGGCGACAATTCCGTAGATTCTGACGCAGAAGTGATTGCCATGACAATTGAAAGCCTGTTAAGAGCAGGGCTGAAAGAATTTCAGGTGAGTATCGGGCATGTAGAATTTTTTGGAAGCCTTCTGCGTGAAGCAGGAATCCATGCAGAAGTAGCGGAGGAACTGAGACGCCTGATTTCTAATAAAAATAATTTCGGAGTAGAAGAGCTCCTTGAAGAACAACAGATTCCAGAAAACCTAAAACAGCTTTTTATTCAGCTTCCAAAGCTCTGCGGGGACATGGAGGTGCTGGAAACCGCCAGAACTATGACGCACAACGAAAGTGCTCTGGCAGCTCTTAACAGATTGGAAGAAATTTACCATATTCTGTGTATTTATGGGATAGAGCGCTATGTATCCTTTGATTTGGGAATGCTGAGTAAATATATGTATTATACCGGAGTGATTTTCCGGGCATATACCTTCGGTACCGGAGACGCGGTAGTCAAGGGCGGGCGCTATGACGGCCTTCTGGGACACTTTGGAAAAGAAGCGCCGGCTATTGGCATGGTAGTCGTAGTCAACCAGCTTTTAAATGCACTGGAGCGGCAGAAAATTGCCGTCCCATCAGCAAAAACACCTGTTTTGCTGCATTACTCTAAAGAAAACAGAGAAGAAACGCTGCGCAAAGCTGATGCAATGAGACGTGAGGGCATCTATGTCGCCCTTGTACCGGAACGATAGGGAGGACTGGAAGATGAGATACCTGACATTTGCACTTGGAAAGGGGCGGCTGGCAAAGACGGCTCTGGATTTGTTTGAAAAGATTGGGATTACCTGTGAAGAGATGAAAGATAAGGACTCCCGGAAACTGATTTTTGTAAATGAAGAGCTGAAATTAAAGTTTTTCCTCGCGAAAGGTCCCGATGTGCCGACCTATGTGGAATATGGGGCGGCAGATATCGGGATTGTGGGAGAGGACACCATTATGGAAGAGCAGCGGAAGCTCTATGAGGTGCTGGATTTGGGATTCGGTAAATGCCGGATGTGCGTGTGCGGTCCCGCTTCAGCAAAGGAATTGCTGCTGCATCAAGAACAGATACGCGTGGCAACGAAATATCCCCGGATTGCAAAGGATTATTTTTATAATAAAAAGCATCAGACGGTGGAGATCGTTAAGCTGAACGGCTCCATTGAACTGGCTCCTATTGTCGGCCTCTCCGAAGTTATCGTTGACATCGTAGAGACAGGAACTACGCTCCGTGAAAACGGACTGGAGGTACTGGAGGAAGTATGCCCTCTTTCAGCAAGAGTCGTAGTAAACCAGGTGAGTATGCGGATGGAAAACGAGAGAATCACAAAAATTCTGACAGACCTAAAGTCTGTGCTGTAAAGGAGAAACTATGCGCACGATTAAATTAACAAAAGAAACAAAACAGAATCTACTGCGTGACCTTTTAAAAAGAAGCCCCGCTAGCTATGGAGAATATGAAGGAAAGGTTGCGGATATCGTAAATGCCGTGCGGGAAAAGGGCGATGCCGCTGTATTTGAATTTACGGAGCGTTTTGACAAAGCGAAACTTACCGCTGAAAGTATCCGTGTGACAGAGGATGAGCTGCAGGCAGCCTACGCACAAGTTTCACCGGAACTTCTGGAAGTTATCCGGAAGGCTCTTATAAACATCCGCAGCTACCATGAAAAGCAGAAGCGTTACAGCTGGTTTGACAGCCAGCCAAACGGAACCATGCTGGGACAGAAGATTTCACCTCTGGCGAAAGTAGGAGTGTATGTACCCGGAGGAAAGGCCGTCTATCCCTCCTCGGTACTTATGAATATTGTTCCGGCAAAAGCCGCCGGCGTGGGAAAGATTGTGATGGCAACTCCCTGCGGGAAAGAGGGAAAAGTGAATCCAAACACACTGGTAGCCGCACATGAGGCCGGAGCGGACGAAATCTATAAAGTGGGCGGTGCACAGGCGATTGCCGCGCTGGCTTTCGGAACAGAGAGCATCCCGAAAGTCGACAAAATTGTAGGTCCCGGGAATATCTACGTAGCTCTGGCAAAAAAAGCCGTTTATGGGCACGTAAGTATTGACTCGATTGCAGGCCCCAGTGAAATCCTGGTGCTGGCAGACGAGAGCGCAAATCCCCGTTTCATAGCGGCAGACCTCTTATCTCAGGCAGAGCATGACGAGATGGCAAGCGCGATTCTGATCACTACAAGCGAGGAACTTGCACGCAGGGTATCCGAAGAAATCGACAAGTTTACAGAAGTCCTTTCAAGAAAAGAGATTATCCTGAAATCCCTTGATAATTACGGCTATATCCTGCTGGCAGACAACATGGAGGAAGCCATTGACGCGGCAAATGAAATCGCATCGGAACACCTGGAAATCGTCACAAAAGAACCGTTCCAGGTAATGACGAAAATCCAGAATGCAGGAGCCATTTTCATCGGCGAATACAGCAGCGAACCTCTGGGCGACTATTTCGCCGGTCCGAACCATGTGCTGCCCACAAATGGGACGGCGAAATTCTTCTCACCCCTGTCAGTGGATGATTTCGTCAAGAAATCCAGCATCATTTATTATTCACGTGAAGCGTTAGAGCCTGTCTGCGAGGATATCATAAAGTTTGCCGAGGCAGAGCAGCTGACCGCACATGCGAATTCTATCCGTGTGCGTTTTGAAAAGTGAGGTGTATCATGGCAGAGCGTATAGCAACCATAGAAAGAAACACAAAAGAGACAAAAATCCGGCTCACACTCAACCTTGATGGGACAGGGATATGTAAAGCCGAGTCCGGCATTCCATTTTTTGACCATATGCTTTCCGGCTTTGCAAGACATGGGCTGTTTGATTTGGATGCGCAGATTCAGGGCGATACGGAAATTGATTCCCACCACACGATAGAAGACACGGGAATCGTACTGGGCGAAGCGATTCGGAAAGCAGCAGGAGATAAAGCAGGCATCGTGCGCTATGGCAGTGCATTACTGCCCATGGATGACTCCCTGATACTCTGCGCGGTAGATTTATCCGGCAGGCCGTATCTGTCTTTTGACTGCGGTTATACGGTTGAAAAAATAGGAACTCTGGATACGGAAATGATTCATGATTTCTTTTATGCCGTTTCCTATTCTGCAGCGATGAACCTGCATATTAAAAAAATCTCAGGCTTTAACAACCACCATATTGCCGAAGGTACTTTTAAGGCATTTGCAAAGGCCCTTGATGCCGCAGTCGCATATGATGCGCGCATCAGCGGCGTATTATCAACGAAAGGGACATTATAAATGATGAAAAATAAAAAACTGGCATCTTATATTTTTATCCGGGACGGAAAAGCCGTCAGTGGGCTTTCTGATGATGAACCGTGGGAGGGCGGCAATGCGGCAGAGCTGGCACAACATTACAGCAACCATGGCGCAGATGAAATCGTGGTGTTTGATTTATCTGAGGACGATACTTCCCATGAGGAGTCACTCCTGCTGATAAAGGAAATGTCCAGATGCGTTGATATCCCTATTGCAGGGGGCGGAAATGTACGGCGCATGGAAGATGTAAAAAAACTAATCTATGCCGGGTGCCGCAAGGCGTTCCTGAATTTTTCCAAACCCGAAAATGTGGAACTGCTTCCGGAGGTTTCCAGACGTTTTGGAAAAGAGAAAATTGCTGTGTGTGCCGGAAGCCTGACAGAACTTTTCGCCAACAAAGAGGCTATTGAAACCTATGCGGATGAAGTGCTGCTGCTGGCAGACAGTGTGCATGTAAATGAAGCATGTAAAGCAGTAAGCGTCCCTGTTATGCCTGTAGTGGTGCGCGCAGATTCCGGCGGAATCTTAAATCTCTTGGGCGTTGAAAACGTTTCCGGAGTATGCGCACGGGCGCTTTCGGAGCGGAGTACAGATTTCATGGGTTTGAAGCTCCTGGCGAAAGAAAAAGGGATTCCCGTAAACACTTTTGAGAGCAGTATGCGGTGGGCAGAATTTAAGACAAATGAAAATGGGCTGGTGCCGGTAGTCGTGCAGGACTATAAGACCATGGAAGTGCTGATGGCAGCATATATGAACCGGGAAGCTTTTGAAAACACTATCCGCACTGGAAAAATGACCTACTGGAGCCGCAGCCGGAATGAGCTGTGGGTAAAAGGACTGACTTCGGGACATTTTCAATATGTACGCCAGCTCTCCATTGATTGTGACAATGATACGATTCTGGCAAAAGTTGTGCAGATAGGCGCAGCCTGCCACACTGGGAATAAAAGCTGCTTTTACCGTGATTTAGTGAAAAAAGATTACGATGAGACAAATCCTATGACGGTATTTGAAAATGTATTCTCCGTAATCCTGGACAGGAAAGAACATCCAAAAGAAGGTTCCTACACTAATTATTTATTTGATAAAGGCATCGATAAAATCCTCAAAAAAGTTGGAGAAGAGGCTACGGAAATCGTGATTGCCGCAAAGAATCCAAACCCGGAAGAGATAAAATACGAGATTTCTGATTTCCTCTACCATGTGATGGTACTCATGGCAGAAAAAGGCGTAACCTGGGAAGACATTACAAAGGAATTGGCACAGAGGTAAAAATACAGGAAAGGAATTGCTGGAAATGACTGGTGAAGAACGAAGAAAACAGCTTATCCAAATATTAGCGGACAGTGAAAAGCCCGTATCCGGCGTATCCCTTGCCAAACAGCTTCATGTCAGCCGGCAGGTCATCGTACAGGATGTGGCGCTGCTCCGGGCGAATGGCTGCGAAATCTTTTCCGCAAGCCGCGGATATCTTCTGCACGCGAAAAACGACGCCAGCCGTATCTTTAAAGTGCTTCACTCAGACGAAGAGGTAGAAGAAGAGCTGACAATGATTGTAGACTTAGGCGGGCGGATACAGGATGTATTTGTCTATCATAAAGTATACGGAGTCGTCCGGGCTGATATGAATATCCGTTCCCGGAAAGATATCCGTACCTTTATGGAAGGCATCATTTCCGGCAATTCCAGCCTGCTCAAAAATGTGACATCCGGTTATCACTATCACACCGTATTTGCCGATGACGAGCAAAGCCTTGATGTGATTCAGGAGAGCTTGCAGAACCGGGGATTTCTTGCCAGACTGCAAGACTATGAGCCGGTTGACTTCCGCGGACAGTAATCCGGATACAGGGAAAATCCGGGGCGGCTTGCAGAGACTTGGAAAATCTGCTAAAATAGGAGAAGAGGAGAGGTTACTTAAGACTGCGAAAGGGGAGATCTATTCTGCGGAAGATAACAACAAAGGGGTTAAAACTGTTTCTTTTGACCAGCTGCCTGCTGGCTGCATCATTTGCATTGCCTTCCAAAATTGCTTATGCAGCGGAAAACGGATGGGTAATTGAAGGCAGCGCACATTATTATTACAAAAATGGCATACAGGTTCGGGGATTACAGAAGATTGGAAAATACAAGTATTATTTTCATCTGAAAACCGGAAAGATGCTAAAAAGCAAGTGGAAACAAATTGACAATAACTACTACTTTTTCAAATCCAACGGACGAATGGCAAAAAACCAGTGGATTAGCAAAAAATACTATGTAGATTCCAAAGGCGTGCGCGTCACCAATCGCTGGATAAAGAACAAATTCGTTGGTGAGGACGGCCGCTGGATTAAAAACTTTAAAGGCGGCTGGCAGCAAATCGGCGGAAAGTGGTACTATTATACTTCCAAAGGCAAAAAAAAGACCGGATGGCTTACATATAAGGGCAGCCGCTATTATCTGGATGCAAACGGTGTCCGCGTGACAAAAATGCAGCGCATTAAGAAAAAAGATTACTATTTTACCAAAAAGGGCGTACTGCAAAACAACGGCTGGGTCAAAACCGGTAAGTGGTATTATCACGCAGATGCAAAAGGTATTCTGGATACCAGGGAGCGTATCAACGCAAAATCTATGTACGCTGCTACACAGATAGAATATAATACCGGAACCTTGAAAATACGGCTGCAGAGGTTCCAAAACTACGGTACCACTTACTGGACGGCACGGGTTACAATTTCCAATATCAGCCAGATGAAAGCGGCTCTTTCTTACGGTACCTATGGCGGCACCCGTCAGACAACTTCCAATGCCGTAGCACAGAACCGGGCAGTGATCGGAATCAACGGAAGCGCATTTTCCTATTCATCAGGTAAACCGGGATTTGACGCTGTCATGCTGAAAAACGGAACGATATACAATAAGGCGCTGGGAACCAGCTATTCACTGATGGCAATTTCACGGGACGGAACTATGTTCAGCCCTTCTCAGGGACTAAGTGCAGTGCAGCTAAAAAAAGGCGGCGTCCGTGATACTTTCAATTTCGGTCCTATTCTGCTTCGGGACGGAAAGCCCGCCTCCCTTTACGACCAGGGATATCCGCAGGTTTATGCCAGCCCGGACATGACCGGACCATATCCCCGCTCTGCGGCAGGAATGATCCGTCCGGGAGAATACGTACTTCTGGTATGCAATGCGCCGGGGCTTACCCTGGCTCAGATGCGTACGATTTTCCGTCAGCACGGCTGTACTTACGCTTACAATATGGACGGAGGCGGTTCGGCCACAATGGCTTACCGCGGTTACATTATGAACAATCCGACAGACGGTACAGAACGCCCTTGCGGAGACTTTCTGCTGTTTAGTGAATAAACATGAAAAATACCCTCATGGCAAACGCTGTGAGGGATTTTTTATAGGAACTTCACTATATTTTATGATATTTGCATAATGCTTCCTGCATTTCAATATTTTTTTTGTTGAAAAAAAACAGCGTCTGCACTATAATCATAGTATATAGTTAAATATTAAGGTTTAGCAGCCCGTAGGAACAGCATGAAGTTTTTACATAAATGGCGGACTGCTCAGAGAAAGGAGTGAGCAAGCATCTATGAAACAAACAGGCAAAAAGATCCTGCCCCGGCTGCTGGCATTGGTATTAGCATTTTCACTGCTTCCGGTTCAGGTGCTTTCAGCTGCGGTTTGCCTGCCCGGCATATCTGAAGCACAAACAGAATCAAAAAGCACAGAAACAATTCCTGCCGATGTGTCAGTTTCTTCGGAAAAAGCAGAAACTGACGCAGAAAAAAGCACAGACGCAACGGAAACAGAGACAGAAAGTACAACAAAAACAGCTGCGGAAACAGAGGGGACAGAAACGGAAAATGCAGCAGAGACAGTTGCGGAAACAAAGGGGACAGAGACAGAAAGCAGCTGTGAACCCGAAACAGCTGTAAACGCCGGAAAAAAACAAAAATCCTCTTATCAACTCAATATTACCCACAGGCTCAGATTTTATGCAGACGGTATTATGAAGCAATTAGATGAGAAGGAAGTTTTTAAACTTACCGAAGATAATTTCAAAAATGGTTCATACGATTTATCACAGCACATTTTTCACCGTGAGGAATTATCGGCGCAGATTCAGGGCAGCCCTCAGCTAAATATTAAAAATTTAAAAGCGGATGCAGCCTGTAATATTGTTATCCTTTACACGGTCAAAAGCGGATACAAAGCAGTTCTTAAGGACAGCCCGGCAGCCGGCAGCAGCAATGTGCGGCCACGAAGCATATACCAGGGCAGATTTGAAACTGTACAGTTTATACCCGCAAAAAGCATTACGCTGACGATTCAGTATTTGTATTCTAATACCGGAGGCATGGCAGGGGTAAAAGCAGCAGATACCGATAAAATTGAGCTGTTTCCAGACATATCCGGCCATGCGTCTTTAAAAAACTGGTCAGTTCCCCACTATATTCCTGCTTCGGGCAATACCGGAAGTAAAAATTCAAATCTGAATGGTTTCCGTGTAGTACTGAATCCTTCTCCACTAAATCAGTTCCTGGCAGTTCCGCCCACAGGCAAAGAAACACCGGAACAGATTCAAGAGGCGCTTGCCAGGGGAGATTATAACCTGAAAGAAGGAGTTGATACGGATAGTCCGGAATATCAAAATGCCTGGGCACAGGCCCGCCGTGTATCCATTAACGGCGCAGAGTTTTCCTACACTGCCCCTGCCATGTACGGCGGTCCTGCCGGGGATGAGAATGCCTATACCTTAAGTGTCTCCGGCCTGACGCAGGATATGACAGTGACCGTGTATTATCGGCGTGACACAAGCAGCTATACGGTACGCCACCTTATTCCAAAAAACAATATAGAAAATCCCGACATTACCGTAAGTGATGACTGGCAGGTTTACCAAAACAATGGCACCGTCTATGAACTTACAGAGCAGGGCCGGGTCGGCGCCATGACGAAAGCCAGATCAATAGATATTACCGGATATAAGGTTGTACATTTCTCCCAGGTGCCAATTGCTTCCGATGATTCTACCGTTGTCAATATTTACTACATGCCGGAATCCATCCGGATCATCTTTTATACAGACGACGTCTACATTGACCGCCAGCAGGTTCCTGTAGGACAGTATGTAGATTTCAGTAATTTTTATGATGAAGCAGCATATAAGAGAGCAAATGACCTGCCTGCTGATAAATCAATCAAAAAAGGTTACAGGCTCACCGGCTGGCAATACCAGATAAAAGGGAGCAATCCTGCTGAATATGCAGATGTACCGCTTAACGACAGCCATAAACTGCAATTGACAAAAGACTTTATAGATAACGCTGAAATTATTTCCAGCGTAGAAGCACAGGATATCCTTGTTCTGCGGTTTGTGCCGAAATGGGAGAAAATTACCACCTCCATCCGTGTAGTATTCTGGACAGAAAATCTAAATGGGCAAGATGTCCGGGTTACTGACACTGCGCTAGACGGCACAAAAGAAGAAAATGGGGAAATTGTGCACCAGAATCCAAATATGGACACATCTTTCAGTAATGTTGGTTCCTTTACGCTGGACAATATGTTTGAAACAGGAGAATCACTGATAGAGCAGAACGGGAAATTGGTTCAGAAACTCCAGGCCGAAATTGACAGCCAATTTACCCGGCAGATGGGAGTTGTACCTGACAGTACAATAAGCGATATTACCGGATATGAAAGTCCTATGAAAATTTCTGACTTCTATGAACCATGCAAGGAGAACCCCTATACTATCCTGGTTGAATCTGTTAAAGGAGGTAATATATCAGAAGATACAACGCAGACAACTGCAGCTGCTAATGGAAGCACGCTGGTTTATGTATACTATACACGGAAAGTGTATACGCTGGATTTTATTTATTACTTTCCTTCCAGTACTGCAGGCGGAGACGCTTCCTGTGTCCGCGCCTCAAATGATACCGCATGGTTCATCAGCAATTGGAGCAGATTTCCCGACGAAAATCCCGGAAACTGGTATGATATTCCAATAGAAAATCTAGAAGGTGTTCCTATGATAAAGACCATAGAAGCCAAATATGGGGCAAGTCTTTTGGGAACCTGGCCGGAGGAGCTCGAAACTTTACAGACCCGTAATGAAAATGCCCTGAGAATTTCCTGGACAACAACAGCAGGACTGCATAATGCACATGGAAGAAAAGGCCGGAATAACGGCTGCATTCCCGGTTCCTATGCTTCCATGGGTGCGAGTATCATTGCAGATCCTAAAAATCCGGCAAAAAAGCATTCCATAATTGCTTTTTGGAAGACATATTTTAACAGTTATCGCTATAATTATTGTTATGAAGTTCCTGGACTGACACAATCGCAGCTCGGAACGGCCGTAAAAATCTATGATGGCGCGCCAAAAGACACTACTATGAGCCCGGAAGAACAAACTCGGAGAAATACCATTTACCTGGTTCCCCAGGATAATCAGATATTCCGCAGATATGGTTTTACAGATTTGCTGGAAGTCAATTATACAGGCGGACAAATCATTTATCCGGACGATGCCGGATACAATCCTAACGGAAACCTGTATTACGCGGTACGTGTCTATAACAATAATTATTATGCGATTGCCCGGCGCGCAAATGCTGCAGCCGCAATGGCAATCAATGCACAAAACGTAAGCATCCGTCCTCATTTGGAAGCAGTTAACCAGACGGCCGATCACAGTTCGGAGCTTAACAGCAGCGACGGTTCTTACAGCAATGGATATAGCACTTTAGAAAATCCTTATGATATTTATTTTTATTACACCCGTGACAGATACACAATTACTTATTTATCGGATGAATCAACAGAAATCGGCCAAATTGAGCTGCCTTATGGGACAACACTTTCCAAAACAAAATATGCATTTGATCTTAATTACAAAAAGACGAATGGAGATTATGCGCAGTCAGATTCAAATCCTGACGGATGGTCTCTGCTTATAAAGGGTGCAGAAAACACAGCAGATAAACAGGTATCCTCCACGCTTCCGGTATGTACCAAACGTGCAGCTGACGGAACAAAAATCTGGCTATTTAAAGGATGGGCTCTTGGTCCTGCCGGAACGCGGATGATGCAGTGGGAAGATAACGCCCGAAACCTGACTCCGATTCTGGACAGCAATCTGCTCCTGTATTCTGCATGGATGGCTCCCACGTACAAAGTGACCTTTGATTTTAACGGAGGTACTTTAATTCCGGGAAACAACGCCGCCGTAAATCAATATATTTCAGCAAACCAGAGCTTTGTCAGCAGCGGCCAGATTCCGCGTCTGACAAGAACCGGACATATACTGGACGGCTGGATTATCACCCGGCGCGGTACGGCATCCGGCACCATGATAGACGAAAATGCGGACACTCCGTTTAAATTTGACCAGCCTGTCACCAGCGATTTGCAGGTGCAAGCAGTATGGGAACCGACCAGTGAAGTACCCATTCAATATACGATAAGATATCTGGTAAAAGACACTGATATTAAAGTCAGGGAAGATAAGCAGATGTCCGGCCTGTTCCTGTCAGGCACTACGGTGTGGGAAGATGCGGCTCCGCCTACAGTACCCGCATATTTAGACTATATCCCCACAGAGCAAAAGGTATCTGTAAAGCTGGATTCCGTTCATCAGGACAAGAATATCATTACTTTTTATTATGCCGCGCCCGGCATGGGGCAGTATACCGTAGAATTCATAAACTATGAAACAAAGAGCCAGCCAGGCGTCCAGCCCGTGTACACCCGTGTTGAAAACGGCGCAGCAGACCAGTCGGCTGTGTATCCGACACATGCTGATTTTCAAGCGCTCAGCCAGCGAGGATACCGCCTGGTTGATGAAACGGGGAAAGATGTGGCAGATGCTTCGCATCTCCAGTCTCTGGAACGGATTGACGGAAAAGAAAACATCTTCACTTTCTATGTAAAACCGATTACGTATACGATTACTTACCTCGGAGTGGAAGATTATCTTTCTGCCGGAAACAAGCTGGATAATAAAACAGTTTACACCGTTACATCCCCCGACTTTAAACTAGTGAATCCTACACGCTATACAAAAGATGGTAAAACTTATGAATTTCTCGGCTGGAGCCTCGGAAACGGCACAACAGAAATTACAGAAAAAGCAAACCAAATTTCAAAGGATATTGTTGTTGAAACCGGTTCTACCGGGCATCTTGTCTTTGTTGCAAATTGGAATCCGGCGGTATATACGGTTACTTTCAAGCCAGGGAAACATGGCAGCCTGTCTGGCAAAAAGAAGTTTGAGGGTATCAATGAAGGCGCCATCGTGTCAGAAAGCGGCGTCACAGTGCCGGACGTCAAGCCAAAAACAGGATACCGTTTCGTTGGATGGTCTTACAGCGGGGAGAGCAGTGGAAAACTGTATTCCAGTGCAAAAATACTGAAGATGAAAGTTACAAGCCATATGGTATTTACCGCACAGTATAAA
Organism: uncultured Lachnospiraceae bacterium; assembly: GCA_951800685.1. Taxonomy (GTDB): domain Bacteria; phylum Bacillota; class Clostridia; order Lachnospirales; family Lachnospiraceae; genus UBA3282. The sequence goes on along the minus strand of CATOJY010000001.1, from coordinate 115,924 downwards.
ACTGCCAAATCGTCCGGCGGCGGTAAAAAGCCCACTGCTTCAGAAAATCCAAAAGACACCGAAAAACCGAAAGAAACGGACAAAAACAAAAACTCCACAAAATCAGGCACTTCGAAAACCCCTGTGCTCACCGGAGTAATCTCCCGTACAGCGTCCCGCTCACCGGAAACCGGAGACGGCACAGAACTCCTTTTCTGGATGCTGTTATTCACAGGTTCGCTGCTTGGAGCAAGCATTCTGCTGGTCTCCAGAAAACGGAAAACTGTCTGAGATTTAAAATCCAGGGAATCTGCATCTTGCAGACCACCCTGGATTTTATTTTTTATGGTATAGGTTTTTGAGGGAATCTCTGATATAATAGGAAAAGCATCTATGTAAAGCAGTATTTTTATAAATGAAAGGAACAACATGAGAAAATTGACTTTGAATGATGAAATATTACTGCAAATCGAAAAGCCCGCCCGTTACATTGGCAATGAAGTAAATTCCGTGATGAAAGACCCTTCCAAAGTAGACGTGCGCTTCGCGATGTGCTTTCCCGACGTATATGAAATCGGTATGTCGCATCTGGGGATACAGATTATTTATGATATGCTAAACAGGCGTGATGATATCTGGTGTGAGAGAGTATATTCTCCCTGGACAGATTTGGACAAACTCATGCGCAAAAAGAAGATTCCCCTGTTTGCCCTGGAATCCCAGAGTCCTATCACAGACTTTGACTTTCTGGGAATTACCATTCAATACGAAATGTGTTACACCAACATTTTGCAGATTCTGGACTTGAGCGGGATTCCACTGTTGGCAAAAGAGCGGGACGAAGACTCGCCCATCGTTATCGGTGGCGGCCCATGTACCTACAATCCGGAACCTCTGGCTGACTTCTTTGATATTTTCTATATCGGAGAAGGAGAGACTGTTTATTTTGATTTGATTGATTTATATAAGGAATATAAGCAGAAAAGACTTGGCAGGAAAGCATTCCTGCATGAAGCTGCAAAGATTCCGGGAATCTATGTGCCGTCCATGTACCAGGTTTCCTACAAAGAAGATGGAACCATCGCCTCCTTTGAACCTGTTTATGAAGATATCCCTGCACGGATTGAAAAGCAGGTTGTTATGGAACTGACAGATACCTATTACCCGGAAGCTCCGGTGGTTCCTTTTATCAAGGCCACACAGGACAGAGTCGTTCTGGAAATTCAGCGCGGCTGTATCCGGGGATGCCGTTTCTGCCAGGCGGGAATGATTTACCGCCCCCTGCGTGAGAAAGATTTGCCGATATTAAAAAACTTTGCACGGAACATGCTGAAAAATACGGGACATGAAGAAATTTCCCTCAGTTCTTTAAGTTCCAGTGACTATTCAAATTTAGAAGGCATCGTAAATTTCCTAATTGATGAATTTAAAGGTCAGGGCATCAATGTTTCGCTGCCGTCCCTGCGCATTGACGCCTTTTCCCTGGATGTGATGAGCAAGGTGCAGGACGTGCGCAAAAGCAGCCTGACCTTTGCACCGGAAGCCGGCTCTCAGAGACTGCGCGACGTCATCAACAAAGGACTAACCGAAGAAGTTATCTTAAACGGAGCCGGACAGGCATTTGAAGGCGGCTGGAATCGGGTAAAACTATACTTTATGCTGGGGCTTCCCACAGAGACAGAAGAGGATATGAAAGATATCGCGCGCCTGGCAGACAAAGTTGCCAGACGCTATTATGAAATCCCAAAAGAGCAGCGGAACGGCAAGTGCCAGATTACGGTAAGCACATCCTTTTTTATTCCTAAACCGTTTACACCTTTCCAGTGGGCGCCTATGAATACAAAAGAAGACTTTCTCGGAAAAGCGAAAGTTGTTAATCAGGAAGTAAAAGAACAGTTGAACAAAAAAAGTATCAAATACAATTGGCATGAAGCCGATGTATCCGTGCTAGAGGGCGTGCTTGCAAAAGGCGACCGGAAAATTGGGAAAGTTATCCTGCGCGCTTATAAAAAAGGTTCCCTATATGATGCATGGGGTGAAAATTTTGACAATGAGTTATGGATGTCCTCCTTTGCAGAAGCAGGAATAGACCCTGATTTCTATGCGATGAGAAACCGGGACAAATCTGAAATCCTGCCCTGGGATTTTATTGACTGCGGCGTGACAAAGAAGTTTCTGTGGAATGAATGGGAGCGCGCGCAAAAAGGACAGATAACCCCAAACTGCCGTATGGGATGCTCCGGATGCGGCGCAAAATCTTACGGAGGTGGTGTGTGCTATGAAGATTAGAATAAAATTTTCCAAACACGGCGTTATGAAATTTATCGGCCATCTGGATATTATGCGCTATTTCCAGAAAGCTATCCGCAGGGCAGAGATTCCGATCCGTTTTACGGAAGGTTTCAGCCCCCATATGGTGATGTCATTTGCATCCCCCCTTGGCGTAGGATTGACCAGCGACGGAGAATATATGGATATCGAGGTAAATGAGACAATTTCTTCTAAGGAAGCCGTCAGGCGTCTGAACCAGGTTATGGTTGAAGGAATGCAGGTATTGAGTTACCGGAAAATTCCAGAAGGAAAAGCAAGCAATGCGATGTCGCTGGTAGCGTTCGCCGACTATACCGTCACATTCCGCGAAGGAAAAGAACCATGTACCGGCTGGAAAGAACGGCTGTCTGAATTTGCATCCCTTCCAGCTATCTTAATCCTAAAAAAAAGCAAAAAAAGCGAAAAAGAAGTAGATATCCGTCCAATGATTCAGGAACTCCACCTACAGGAAAACGGGAAAATTTTCATGCGCTTGTCTTCAGGCAGCGCCAGTAACTTAAAGCCGGAACTGGTAATGGAAGCTTTCACTGCTTATCTTGGCTCTGAACAGGAACCTTACAGCCTGCTGGTCAACCGTGTAGACCTGTACGATGAACATATGATATCGCTGGAAGAACTGGGGGAAGAAATTGGAGAGTAAGCTGATTGTCGTCAAAAAAGACCGCCGGATTTTTACGGTTCTGACAGAAAACGGGAAAGTATGCGCCCTGTCCTGTTATGGAGAAGAAGAGCAGCCCCTTCTCGGAAATATTTATATCGGGCGGGTGCAAAAAGTAGTCAAGAATATTGGAGCGGCTTTTATTGAGATTGAAAAAGGGTTCCCGTGTTATTATCCGCTGAACGACTGCGAAACGCCTGTTTATACAAAAAAAATCAATTCTCCCTCCATGACGGCGGGAGATGAGGTACTGGTTCAGGTCAACCGCGAAGCTCACAAAACAAAGCCGCCTTCACTCACCACAAACCTGAATTTCACTGGAAAATACCTAGTGCTTACCACTGGAGCGCTGCGCATCGGAGTTTCTGCAAAATTAGACGGTGAAACAAGAACCCGTTTAAAAACACTGATTAGCGAAATTGCTGGGGGAAAATATGGATTCATCGTCCGCACAAATGCAAAAGACGCCCGGGAAAATGAAGTTTTGAAAGAAGCAGATTACCTGATTTCTCTCTGTGAAGATACAATAGAAAAGGCAAAATACCGGAGCGCCTTCACCCAAATCTATCAAACAGCCTCTCCCTGGCTTTCCCAGCTCCGCGACACTTATGGAAGCGGACTGTCCATTGTGACAGACGATGAAAAGCTGTATGGACAAATGCACGAGTATCTACAGACTATGCAGCCGGAAGATTTGCCGAGGCTTTCCATGTACAAGGACAAGCTGCTGCCACTCTCCAAACTTTACTGCCTGGAAAAAGCGCTGAAAGATGCCCTGAGCGAACATGTATGGCTGAAATCCGGCGCTTACCTTGTAATTCAGCCTACAGAAGCCCTGACTGTTATTGACGTAAATACCGGCAAATACGAGAGTAAAAAGAAGAAGCAGGACGCCTTTTTGAAAATAAATCTTGAAGCCGCACAGGAAATTGCAAGACAACTGCGGCTCCGGAACCTGTCAGGAATCATTATCGTGGACTTTATCAATATGGATGCCGCAGAAGATAAAGAAACGCTGATGCAGACGCTAAAGGAATTCCTGCACCATGATCCGGTGAAAACCGTTCTGGTAGACATGACTGCTTTAAACCTGGTAGAGATTACCCGGAAGAAAGTGAGAAAATCCCTGGCAGAACAAGTAGGAATAAAAAAGCAAAATCAGTAGTTGACGCAATTTGGAGAATATGCTAGAATACAAAAGATGCCGCTTAAAGAGGTTTAAGTGCTATGTCCATAGAGGGATAGCCACCGTATTTAGCGAGTAATGATAATAGGAGGTGCCATATGTACGCAATTATTGCAACAGGTGGTAAACAGTACAAAGTAGCCGAAGGCGATATCATTAACGTAGAAAAGCTTGGAGTGGAAGCAGGAGAGACTGTAACATTCGACCAGGTACTTGCAGTGAGCAATGACGGACTGAAAGTCGGCGCTGACGTAGCCGGCGCAACAGTAACTGCCAGCGTAGTTAAGAACGCTAAGGCAAAGAAAGTAATTGTTTACAAGTACAAGAGAAAAACCGGATATCACAAGAAAAACGGTCACAGGCAGCAGTACACCCAGGTTAAGATTGAAAAAATTAACGGTTAATCTATATGATTACCATTGAGATTCATAAAATCGAAAACCAATACAGCGGGTTTCTTTCCAGCGGACATGCCGGGTATGCAGATGACGGATACGATATCATCTGTGCGGCAGTATCTGTACTTACTGTAAATACCATCAATTCCATTGAGACATTTACCGGCGATCCTTTTTCTGTCCGACAGGAGGACGGGCTGGTGGAGTTAGTTCTGGAGGGGACGGTTTCAGAGAAAACTTCGCTGCTTCTGGATTCTATGATTCTGGGTTTGCAGGAAATTCAAAACAGTTACGGTAATGAGTATATTGAACTGATATTCAAGGAGGTGTAGACAATGATGACAATGAACCTTCAGATTTTTGCCCATAAAAAGGGTGTTGGTTCTACAAAGAACGGCAGAGATTCTGAGTCAAAAAGATTAGGAGCAAAGAGAGCTGACGGACAGTTCGTAAAGGCTGGAAATATTCTTTACAGGCAGCGCGGAACAAAGATTCATCCGGGCGTTAATGTTGGACGCGGCGGCGATGATACTTTATATGCTTTAGTTGACGGCGTTGTAAGATTCCAGAGAAAAGGAAGAGATAAGAAACAGGTTTCTATCGTTCCGGTTTCAGAGTAAGCAGATGCGGCTTCAAATCAATTTGGTTTGAAGCCCTTTTATATAGAAGGAGATTATGTATGTTTGCAGACAGAGCCAAAATCTTTATCCGCTCAGGAAAAGGCGGAGACGGCCATGTAAGCTTCCGGCGGGAGCTGTACGTTCCGGCAGGCGGTCCTGACGGCGGAGACGGCGGAAAAGGCGGAGATATTATCTTTGAAGTGGATAAAGGCATGACGACTCTCGCTGATTACCGGCACCGCGGAAAATTTTGTGCCGGCGACGGTGAACCGGGAAACAAGAAACGCTGCCACGGAAAAAACGGCAATGACCTGATTCTGAAAGTGCCTGAAGGAACAATAATCAAAGAATCAGAATCAGGCAAAGTAATTGCAGATATGTCCGGCGGGAATAGCCGCCAGGTCATCCTAAGGGGTGGAAGAGGCGGCCAGGGAAACATGCATTATGCTACAGCAACGATGCAGGCGCCCAAATATGCCCAGCCAGGCCAAAGCGCCCGGGAGCTCTGGGTAAACCTGGAGCTGAAAGTGATTGCGGATGTAGGGCTTGTAGGATTTCCGAATGTAGGAAAATCCACCTTGCTTTCCCGTGTAACAAATGCACAGCCCAAAATCGCGAACTACCATTTTACAACCCTTAACCCGAATCTGGGCGTTGTAGACTTGGAGGGGGGAAGGGGATTTATCATTGCAGATATCCCCGGACTGATTGAAGGCGCTTCCGAAGGCGTCGGACTGGGACACGAATTTCTCCGCCACATCGAACGTACCAGGGTCATCATCCACATGGTAGATGCAGCATCCACCGAAGGCCGTGACCCTGTTGACGACATTTATAAAATTAACGAAGAGCTGCGGGCATACAATCCTGAAATCGCCGAACGTCCACAGGTCATTGCCGCCAACAAAATTGATGCTCTTTATGTTGGAGACGAGGATCCGATTCAGCGTATCCGGGATGAGTTTGAGCCAAAGGGAGTAAAAGTATTCGCCATTTCCGCCGTCAGCGGCAAAGGACTAAAAGAACTTTTATACCAGGTACGGGAAATTTTGGACAATCTCCCACAGGAAACAGTAGTATTCGAGCAAGAATTCTTTCCGGAAGATATGGCAATCGACAGTAATCTGCCTTATACGGTAGAAAAATCAACCGAAGAAGAGAATACTTATATTGTCGAGGGGCCCAAGATAGAAAAAATGCTGGGTTATACAAATCTTGATTCTGAAAAAGGCTTTGCTTTTTTCCAGAAATTCTTAAAAGAAACAGGAATCCTGGATGAGCTGGAAACAGCAGGCATTCAGGAAGGCGACACTGTCCGCATGTACGGACTGGCGTTTGATTATTATAAGTAAGATAGAAACGAGGGAAAAACATGACAAGCAAACAGAGAGCCTATCTGAAAAGCCTGGCAATGACTATGGAACCCATTTTTCAGATTGGAAAAGGAAGTCTGACTCCGGAAATTACACACGCAATTTCCGAAGCACTGGAAGCCCGGGAACTGATTAAACTAAACGTACTAAAAAACTGTCTGGATGATCCTAAAGCATTGGCTGAAATAGTAGCTGAACGCACCCGTTCCCAGGTTGTACAAGTTATCGGCAAGAAAATTGTCCTATACAAACCCGGCAAAGGGGACAAGAAAAAAATCATGCTGCCACTGTAAAGTGAGGAAAAATTATGAGTAAAGATTCCCGCAGAAGAGTAGGAATTATGGGAGGCACTTTTGACCCCATCCATATCGGACATCTGATATTGGGAGAAAATGCCTATCAGCAGTTTGGACTGGACTGCGTGCTGTTTATGCCTTCCGGTAACCCGCCCCACAAAAAAGAGCGGAACGGGCGGGCTTCTACGCAGGAGAGGATTGACATGGTAGCGCTGGCTATCGCAGACAATCCTCATTTTGTCCTGTCATTAGAAGAAACCCATGAGAACGGCTACACTTATACAAGAGAAACCCTGGCGCGCCTTACCAGTGAAAATCCTGACACAGATTACTATTTTATTATGGGAGCAGATTCCCTTTTTGCATTTGAGAGCTGGAAAGAGCCGCAGGGAATCTGCGACTTATGTACAATTTTAGTTGCTGTGCGGAATGACGTAAGAACAAAAGACATGGATTCCCAGATTGCATATCTTACAGAAAAATACCACGGACAAATACAAAAACTGGATACGCCCAACATCGAAATTTCTTCCGAAGCTCTCCGGGAGCATATCAGCCAGCGGCGTTCCCTTAGATATTATATGCCAAGCGATGTGGCAAAATATATTTATACTCATCATCTTTACAGCTCATAAATGCGCATATCTTTGCATAAGCCACGCAAAATACTTTCGTATGGATGATATCAGACCATATGCCAAAGCTTTAGGAGGTAAGATATGGGGCGCTACCATTTAAAAAAAATACAGCACAAATTGAAAAAAAAATTAGATGAGGACCGTTATGAGCATACGCTGGGGGTACGCTACACCTGCGCTGCTCTGGCGATGCGTTACGGATATGACATGGAAAAAGCACAGACTGCAGGTCTTCTTCATGACTGTGCAAAGTGTGTTTCCGATACAAAAAAGATAAAAATCTGCCAACAAAACAGTATCTCCATTAGCAAGTCAGAGGAGGACAACCCATTTTTGCTCCATGCAAAAGTAGGAGCATACCTTGCCCGTGAGAAATATGGAGTGGCAGAAGAGGAGATTCTGGACGCCATTGCTTTCCATACCACTGGGCGGGCTGACATGGCTCTTTTGGAAAAAATCGTATATATTGCGGATTATATAGAACCCCATAGGAACACGGCGCCGAACCTTGAAGAAATCCGTACCCTGGCATTCCAAAATATTGACCAGGCCATGTATGTAATACTGAGGGATACCCTGGATTACTTAGAAAAAAAAGGAAAAGGTATTGATCCCATGACACAGACTGCCTATGAATACTTTACCAACGTAATAACAAACTGTAAGTTTTCGGAATCTATGCCCAAAGAATAGGAGGATGCATATGAATTCAAAAGAAATGGCAAAGCTGGTTTGCCATGCATTAGAAGAAAAAAAAGCAGAAGATATCAAAGTTATCAATATTGAAGAAGTCTCTGTGTTGGCAGATTACTTTATCATCGCCAGCGGAACCAATTACAATCAAGTACAAGCCATGGCTGACAATGTAGAAGAACTTCTCGGAAAAGCCGATGTCACACCGAAGCAAATCGAAGGCTACCAGACAGCAAACTGGATTCTTATGGATTACCGTGATGTCATCGTACACATATTTGATGAAGAAAACCGTCTTTTTTACGATTTAGAAAGAATCTGGAGGGATGGGAAAAATATTGCAGTAGAAGCGCTGGCAGAATAAGAACACAGCACCGTGTTAAAAATTTGAGGTAGAATTTATGACGGCACAGGTATCAAAGATTGTTGAAAACGACTTTAGAAAGCGATTAGAACGTGTTCTGTACTTAATAGAATCTTATGGTATTCGATACTCGGAAATAGGTGTTTTTGGCAGTTACGCAAGGAATGACTATGTTGCTGCCAGTGATATTGATCTCTGTATTATTACTGATTACAGACCGGGGCTAAAAGTCAGCGGCTCCCTCAGAGAAGATGCTGAAGAATTGAATGTCGATATTGTTTGGATAACACCAGACAGTTTTCAGAACAGTGACAGCCGCTTTATGACAAATATCCGTAAAGATTACAGGAGGGTTGCGTGAGATGAAAAATGACTATTACGATGTAGCCATCAATGACCTGCTATATTTGCAGGTAACGCTGAACACCCCTTATTACAATAACATTGCGGTAAATGCCCAGCAAGTTGCTGAAAAGATGTTGAAATCCGTTGCGGAGCGAGTATGTGTTGGCGTGGAAAAACTTATGCACACCCACAATCTCAGAGCGCTCTATACAGAGATTCATAAAATCGAACCTGATTTTATTTTGGACAAAGGCAGCCTGTCTATGTTGAAAGATTTGTATTTTGACGCGAAATATCCTGGAGACAATTTTGTCACAGTTACACGAGAAGAGTGTGATGAGTGTCTGGAAATCATGTATGCCGTAATAGATGCTGTCCATTCTTTAAGAGCCAAATATAATTTGCCTTGCCAAGAAGTAGAAGAGAGATATATTTGTCAAAGCACATATTTGGATGAACAACAAAAAACAGGAGGCTTATGACGTGTTAAAAAAATATTTTATAGTTTTTCTGATATCAATGGTTCCGCTGATTGAGCTGCGCGGCGCAATCCCTTATGCAACTGGATTTGGTCTGCCTTTGGCGCAGTCCTATGTGATTGCAGTCATTGCAAACATGCTTCCTGTACCGATTATTTTCCTTTTTGCACGCAAGGTTCTGGAATGGGGAGCGGACAAGCCAATTATAGGAAAATTCTTTCGTTTCTGTCTGGAAAAAGGACATAAAGGCGGAGAGAAGCTTAAAGCAAAAGCTGGAAAGGGACTTCCAATCGCACTGTTGCTTTTTGTAGGAATCCCACTGCCCGGAACAGGCGCCTGGACAGGAACTCTTGCTGCCAGCCTGCTGGATATGGACTTTAAGACAAGTATCATCGCTGTTATGTGCGGCGTGCTGCTTGCAGGAATTATCATGGCAGCTGCCAGCGCCGGATTATTCGGAGCCATAGGCGCTGTATTTTCATAAAGGTGAGAGAGAAGCGCAATACTCATATAAAAGTAAAAAATTTAAGGAGGCTGAATGAAACAGCCTCCTATTTTTGCAGAAAACTCTAAATCAAAAAACGGAATACGCCGATGACCTTTCCCAATACGTCCATATGGTCTACGATGATAGGCTCCATCGTATCATTCTCCGGCTGTAAACGATAATGCCCGTCTTCTTTATAATAAGTCTTTACGGTAGCAGAATCATCAATCAAAGCAACAACCATATCGCCGTTTTCAGCCGTTTTCTGACATTTGACAAGCAGCCTGTCGTTTTCAAAAATACCTGCATTAACCATGCTGTCACCTTTCACTTTCAGCATAAACGCATCTGTGTCAGGGATAAATTCTGCCGGGATAGGAAAATAACTTTCAATATTTTCTTCAGCCAAAATCGGCTGTCCGGCGGCAACACGCCCCAAAACCGGGACATTTACCATCTCTCTCCGCAGCATATTGAAATTATCATCCAGTATTTCAATCGCCCGGGGCTTTGACGGATCACGCCGAATATAACCGTTTTTTTCTAATGTCTCCAGATGAGAATGTACGGAAGACGTTGATTTCAATCCTACGGCTTCGCAAATATCGCGGACTGCCGGCGGAAAACCCCTATTAATAATTTCACTCTTAATATATTCCAGGATTTCTTCCTGTTTCTTTGAAATTTTACCATTTCCCATAATCTTACCAAGCTTTCTTAATCTTATAAAAAGCCTTTTCCTTTCTTTGTTGTTTCTTTCCGTAAGCGTTTTATACCAGGCAACTCTGCCAAAAGTAAAATTTAAAAACTTTATTTTCTATTATGATAACACATCTTAATTAAAATTGCAAACAGAAGTTCAGAAAATTTGTTCGCATTTTTGCTTGACAAACGCGTGTTTGTACGTTATAATAAATCAAACGAAGGTTCGGAACAAATATTCTATAAAAAATTTAAACATAGAAATTGAATTCGAACTGTATAGATTGGGGAGGTACTCACAAATGAATGAGAGAAGAATACGGCAATTAGAAAGAAGAAAAGAGAGAAGAAAACGAAAAATACTTTTTGCGGCAGTTATGACAGGCGTCTTTCTTTTAGGGCTTGCCTGCGGCAGATGTATTGTCAGTGCATCCAAACCGCAGCGAACCAGCTATAAACATTACAAAATTATAAGAATAGCTGCAAATGAAACCCTGTGGGACATCGCAAATATTTATATGAGCGAAGAATACGGAAGCGTCTATGAATATATCCGGGAAGTAAAGGAAATCAATTCCATCAACGGCTGCAATATCCTTTATGGGCAGCGTCTCCTTGTCCCTTATTATTCCACAGAAACCGAATTGCCGAATACCTGACGAAATTATCCAAAGATACTCTGGTCTGTCCATTATTTTTCTGCTATACTTGATTTATAGAAAGAGCTGTATTTGACAGCTCTTCATAAATCAAGTCCATATGAAAGGAATACTTTATGCGCCAGGAAAAATTTAAAATGGAACGCCCCAACTTAGTTCAGCCGGGGCAAAAAATCGAAATTACAGAAATCCAGACAAATATGAATTACAGCTATATCATTGAACCCGCCGTCGCTATGTCCGGATGTTTTAAAGGAAACAACCGTATCAAGTCCAAAGAGGGCACGATTGTCAGCATTGAAGACACGCCCCGTGGATTCATTGTCACTGCTGAATTTGAAGAATAAACCCGACAAGAGCAGCAAGCCATCTTTTCTTAGGTCTGATATATCTATTCCAGAAACACATGTTTTTCGAATAGATTGGTTTCATCTGTTTCATATTTGGACATTTTCCACAGATTTTTTATCTGTGGCTGCAGTACCTCAAATTCCCACAGCTTTTCACTGTTGGCATAGCTATATGGATCATTGACTTTTATCTTTCCGTCTTTACAGCCTACAAGTACAATAAAATGTCCATTATCAGTAAAGTCGCCGGGGCCTACGCTGCATATGATTGGATTTCCCTCCATTAAAGTTTCGGTGACAGTTTCTTCATTTAATGAAATCGTCTGTCCCTGTACCCCAAATTCTTTGCCGCCTTCCGTAATAAAGCTCCAAATGGTATTCCCATCATCGGTCAGATAACCGTGTTCCTCACTATAGACAGCCAGCGTATATGGCGTAACTGTAGTATTTCCGGTCAGCCCTGCGATAACCATTGCCATACATGTGGGACCGCATCCGCTTGTGGCCACAATATTTTCGCCATACTGACCATAGCCCCAACGTTCATCCCACTGAATCAACAGAGGGATTTCCCCTGGTTTGATATCCTTATCCAAATCCAATTGGCTTGTATACACATGTCCTCTTTTTTCCAGGTAATCATATACAAAATCCACGGTTTCCATATTTTTATCCATCATTCCAAGAATCTTCTCAGGATAACGATATCTATTCGCTAAAACTTCATTTCTCTTTTCTTCGGATGTTTTTTCCAAAACCTCTGTTTCCGGCACGGCTTGTGTTTCCATTCGTTTACTTTCGGAAGCTTCCGTTTCCTCTGTATATTTTGACCGTTCCGTATCCTGTAAAACGTTCGTTTCTGACTCTTTAGATATTTCTGCAAGCTGCTCCGAATCCGCAGAACTCTCTGCAAAAGCATCCGTTTCTGCTACTGCTGCATGTTCTATAATCTCCTGTGTACAGATCAGGGCTACACAAATAACGCCTGCTGTTATCACAATGCACTGCAGCATCAATACTATTTTTTTCAATTTTTTATTTTTTCGTCTATTATTCGTCCTCATGTCGACATTATACCACTAATTTCGCAGAATCACAATTACAACAAAATTTTGCATCCTTCTGCTTTTTTTGTTATACTAGTATAAAGTACCAAATCAGCCTCAAAAACAATGCTATCAGGAGAATTTATTATGGGAAAAGACATCACATATCATGAACAGACAGACATGGAAAATACACAGAAACTGAGAGATATCCTGCAAACTCTTCCGGCTTTTTGCAGAAACTACTTCCGCGCAATGGAACCTACTACTTCTACCAGTACGCGGATTGCCTATGCCTACGATATCCGGGTGTTTTTCCGCTTTTTAATGGAAAATAATCCCCTATTAAAAGGAAAGGATATTACTGCATTAAACATCGGCATCCTGGAACAGCTCGGCGCCGAAGATATTGAGGAATATCAAGAATACCTAAAACTATATGAATCAAAGGATAAACATTTGACAAATGGAGAACGGGGACTGAAACGAAAAATGTCAGCGCTCCGCAGTTTTTATGCTTATTACTATAAACATCAGTTTATCACCAGCAATCCCACTCTCTTGGTGGATATGCCAAAGCTCCACGACAAAACAATCGTCCGTCTGGATGTGGATGAATCTGCGGCACTCTTGGACTATATTGAACATTGCGGGGATCACCTTACAGGACAGAAAAAAATTTACTGGGAAAAGACCAAACTCCGTGATTTGGCTATCGTTACGCTTCTGCTCGGAACCGGAATCCGCGTATCTGAATGTGTAGGGCTGGATATACAAGATGTTGACTTTAAGAATAATGGAATCCGTGTTGTCCGCAAAGGCGGAAATGAAATGATTGTTTACTTTGGCGATGAGGTGGAAGAAGCCCTAAAAAACTACATGGAAGCACGCAGTAATATCACTCCTGTTGTCGGAAATGAAAATGCTCTTTTCTATTCCACCCAAAGAAAGCGCATTGGAGTAAAAGCTGTAGAAAACCTTGTAAAAAAATACGCCCGTGAAATCACTACCACAAAAAAGATAACTCCCCACAAATTGCGCAGCACTTACGGCACAACACTCTATAAAGAGACAGGAGATATATATCTGGTGGCAGATGTCCTCGGGCATAAAGACGTCAACACTACAAAGAAACATTATGCTGCTATGGATGAAGAGCGCAGACGGAAAGCTGCCTCTGCCGTCAAACTGCGAGGTATCTAAACTTTGGGCGTGTTTGATAATTTATTCCTGTAAATGCCGGCCTGCATCTGCAAAGATCTATTTTCAAACACGCCCTGTACCAATCAAACACTTATACTTCCCTTAGCTTCTCTCACCAGCCGGCTGGTTCCCAGCCTTTCAGCTCCAAGTTCAATAAATTTTTCTGCATCGGCGAAAGATGAAATCCCTCCTGCCGCTTTTACTTTTTTTTCATCTGCTGTATATTTCCGCAGCAGCGCCACATCTTCCGGCATCGCGCCATTTGTAGAAAATCCAGTAGATGTTTTGATATAATCCGCATCCGTTTCTGACACCACCTTGCACAAAGCGATTTTCTCATCTTCTGTAAGCAGGCAAGTTTCGATTATGACCTTTAGTACACGTTCTCCACATGCCTCCTTCACTGCCTGGATTTCCTCTTTTATCCGGCCATACTGCCCTTCTTTCACCCATCCCAGGTTAATGACCATGTCAAGTTCCTGCGCGCCGTTTTTGACGGCTTCCCGAGCCTCTAAAACCTTCACGGCTGTGGTATGATATCCTGTCGGAAACCCAATAACCGTGCAGACTGCCAATCGTCCTCTAAGATACTCAGCTGCCTGCTTCACAAATGTTGGAGGGATACATACAGAAGCAGTATGAAATTCCACCGCATCATCACACAGTTTTTTTATCTGTGCCCAAGTCGCTGCCGGTGATAACAGCGTATGGTCTACCTTGCTCAAAATATACGTTTGCTCCATCTTATTTTCTCCTTATTTCTCTTAGCAAAGCTCTTCTAAGCAAGAATCTCCTATCGTCCCCTCTGGCATCGGAACTTCGAAATTCTCTGCTGCTGTCGCCCCTATACGGGCAAAATCCGGGCTTTCCGGCAGCATGCCCGCCTCCGTCATAGACGGCGACCATGCTAAAAACGGCACCTTTTCCCTGGTATGGTCAGTTCCTGTGTGAACAGGATCATTCCCGTGGTCCGCTGTCAGTATCAGCAAATCCTCTTCACAAAGCGCTGCCAAAAGCAATGCAAGCTTCTCATCAAAACGCTCCAGTTCACAGGCATAGCCTTCCGGGTTTCTTCTGTGTCCCCACAGCGCATCAAAATCCACCAGATTCGTAAAACAGATTCCCTCAAACTCTCTGGAAGCAAGCTCTATCGTTTGCTGCATACCCTGTACGGAGCTTTTTGACTTATATGCTTCTGTAATGCCCTCTCCGCCAAAAATGTCATTGATTTTTCCAACAGAAATCACATCCAGCCCTGCATCCTTAAGAGCATTTAAAACAGTTCTCCCAAACGGTTTCAGCGCATAATCATGCCTGTTCGCCGTTCTCTTAAACTCACCCTTTTTCTTTCCCACATAAGGTCTTGCAATTACCCTTCCTACCATCCACTCCGGCTTCATAGTCAAATCTCTGGCAGCCTCACAGTATCTGTAAAGTGTTTCCACCCCCATGATATCCTCATTCCCGCAAATCTGCAGGACTGAATCTGCAGAAGTATAGACAATCAGATGTCCTTTCTCTATCTCTTCCTCTCCCAGTTCCTCCAGGATTTCTGTACCGCTTGCACTTTTGTTTCCAATGATTTTCCGTCCTGTAAATTTTTCTAATTCTGTAATCAGCTCTTTCGGAAAACCATTAGGAAAGGTGAGGAAAGGTACTGTCGTATTCAGCCCCATCATTTCCCAATGCCCTGTCATCGTGTCCTTGCCGCAGCTGGTCTCCTGCATAAGTCCATAATATCCCACAGGGCTTTTGCAGGGTTCCATGCCCTCCAACGCCGTCAGGTTAGCAATTCCCAATTTCCAGAGATTAGGAATGTTCAGCGCCTTCTTTTTCTGATATCTGTATGACGCGATATGTCCTAAAGTATTTACGCCGGCATCCCCGTATTCTGCTGCATCCGGCATCGCACCGACTCCCAGTGAATCCAGTACCACTACAAAAATTCTTTTATATTTTCTCATGAAATATCACCTTTCCCAAATCCCTGGGGAAGAATTTCTCCCAAGGTATACTCTTTATACTCCAGATTTTCTTTTCCCAGAAGAATCCGAAAGGTTTCCGGAGCACAGAATTCTGCCATAACCTGGCGGCACACCCCACAAGGGGCACAGAAGTTATCTGCCGTTTCTCCGGCCTTTCCACCCACGATTGCAATTGCGGAAAATTCCGTGACACCTTCGCTCACCGCCTTGAAAAATGCAGTTCTTTCTGCACAGTTTGAAGGGGAAAATGCTGCATTTTCAATATTGCATCCCGTGTATACCTTTCCGGAACAAGACAACAAAGCCGCTCCCACTTGAAAGCCTGAATATGGAGAATAAGAAAACCTCCTTGCCTCTAATGCTATTTTTATCAATTTTTGTTCTGTCATCTGCCACCTCAAATCCCAAGACAAGTTTACATAATTATATTATGTAAACTTGTCTCCATAAAACACTATTTATCCGAATCCAGCACAATTGTAAATGGTCCGTCATTGCAGAGCTCTATTTTCATCTCCGCTCCAAACCGCCCAGTCTCCACTACAGCAACCCGCTTCCTGCATTCTGTAATCATATACTCATACAGTTCCTCAGCCAAGGCCGGCGGCGCCGCCTCAGTAAAACTTGGCCGATTTCCCTTTTTACAATTTGCATACAGTGTAAATTGTGATACCAGAAGCAGTTCTCCCTTTACATCTGCGAGTGACAGATTTGTCTTTCCTTCACTATCCTCAAAAATCCGCAGTCCAATCATTTTTTTCATAAGGGCATCTGCCTGTATCCGGCTGTCCGCCTGCCCGACTCCAATCAAGACTAAAAATCCCTTTCCGATTTTTCCTACTGTCTCTCCCTCTACCGTAACGCACGCATGAGTCACCCTCTGAATTACAAGCTTCATTTCTTTTCCTCTCTTAATGCAACATAATCTTTCAGCAGCCGCACAGTGCCGTCAATTCCCAGCACACTGCTATTTACACTCAGGCTATAACCTGAAACATCTCCCCATCTTTTGTCAGAATAATAATTATAGTAGCTCGCACGCCTCTTGTCTGTCTTAATAATCATTTCTTTTGCTTTAGCGCTGCTTACCTGATATTCCGACGCAATCCTGGCTACCTTGCACTCCATATCGCCATGAATAAATACCGAAACCAGATTCGGAAAATCTGCCAATGCATAGTCTGCACAGCGCCCTACAATGACGCAGGCTCCTTCTTCTGCAATTTTCCTAATTGCATTAAACTGCGCCAGAAAAATTTTATGGTTAATCGGCATGTCGGTAAATGCTGAAGACGTATAGCCTCCGGAATAAGTGTCCATCACAAGGGAATAAAGAAAGCTGTTCGTAGGCTTTTCATCGTGGTTCTCAAAGAGCTCCCTACACAACCCACTTTCCTTTGCCGCTCGTTCTAAAAGTTCCTTATCATAACATTTTACTCCAAGCTCAGCCGCCAGTTTTTCACCGATTTCACGTCCGCCGCTTCCATACTGCCTTCCAATTGTGATCACTGTTTTACATGCCATACATTTCACGTCCTTCCTATATTTCTTATTGCTTAAAATATAGCAATAGTATACAACAAAACGCCGAAAAAGTATATGGTTTTCGTAAAAATATACTACAAAGCAGATTTCCTAATGCCGCAGCTTATTCAGCATCCCTTCAAAATATTCCGGCAGGGGCGCCTCAAACTCCATATATTCATGAGTATGCGGATGTACAAAACCCAAAACCTGTGCATGCAGCGTCTGTCCCTGCAGCTTATATGGACTGGCAGACGGGCCGTACACCTCATCCCCCAACAGTGGATGCCCTATGCCTGCCATATGAACCCGTATCTGATGTGTCCGCCCTGTTTCAAGCTGGCATTCAATATAGGTAAATTTGCCCAAACGCTCCAATACCCGGTAATGAGTCACTGCATTTTTTCCATTCTTATGGTTCACCGACATTTTCTTCCTGTCAATCGGATGACGCCCAATTGGTGCATCCACAGTTCCTTCATCTTCTTTAAAACCTCCATAAACAATCGCTCTGTATTTTCGTGTAATCGAATGTTCCTTCAGCTGCTCGGCGAGACAGCTATGGGCAAAATCATTTTTACATACCACCAGGGAACCTGTAGTGTCCATATCTATCCGATGAACAATTCCCGGACGCAGCACCCCATTAATTCCTGACAGTTTTCCGGCGCAGTGATACATCAGTGCATTAACCAATGTACCGCTGTAATGGCCGGCACTCGGATGTACAACCATTCCCTTGGGCTTATCCACTACCAATAAGTCCTCATCTTCATAAAGAATCGACAATGGGATATTTTCAGGGCAGACATCCGGCTCCTCCATATCAGGAATTTCTACAGTAATAGATTCGCCGGAAACCACCTTATAATTTGCCCTCACAGATTTTCCCTGCACCAAAACCCGCCCTTCCTTCACAAGCTTTTGAAGGTAAGAGCGGGACTGTCCATCCAATATATCAGCCAGGAACCTGTCAATCCTCTGTCCGGAAATGCTCTCCGGCACACAAATATCTATCTTTTCCATCGCATCACCAAATGCCGCAGTTTTCCTGCGGAGCTCATAATTCTTTATAATAACATAAAAACAATATCAGAAAACAGCCCATAGAGACTGTGACATAGATATCCGCTACGTTGAAAATAGGAAAATCTATCAAAGAGAAATAAAAGAAATCCACTACAAACCCCCGGAACATCCTGTCAATCGCATTTCCTATTGCACCTGCGCTGATAAATACGGCAATCAGCCGCAAAGGCAGATACCGCCCGCTTCCCGGCATACGGTAATAAAAGTAAGCGGCAGCTCCCAATACTACGGCGACACATATCAAAAACAGCCACTGCTGATTCTGCATCAGCCCAAAGGCCGCGCCTCTGTTTTCCAGATACTGCAGCTCAAATATGCCCTTTATCCATATAATAGACGGCTGCCCTTTCAATTCTGCAATCGCCCATAATTTCGTCAGTTGGTCAATAACCGTCAATACTATAACCCCTGCAATTCCGGCGGTTATCTGCTTCATGGTAACTCTGCTTTTTTCCATATCAACCCTCGATTTCTCCAGTATAGCGACTTCCTATGCCCACTAGTCCATTATATGGCAGTCTGCATTTATGTAATTAACAGCGTCAAGTATTTCTTCGTCTGTCACCGTCTTATCAATAAATGCGTGGCCAATCCCTTTCAGCAGTATAAACTTAATTTTTCCTGCCTCCATCTTTTTATCAGATTTTGTAACTTCAAGAATTTTATTCGTATCAATCCCATCAAAAGAAATCGGAAGATTAAATCCCACATTCATATCACGTATTTCAAAAAATTCTTCCGCACTCAACAGCTCCCGTTTATAGGAAATATAAGCGGCTGCCACATATCCAAGCGCTACGCACTGTCCATGCAGCATCTTAAAATCCATTAGTTTTTCAATCGCATGTCCGATTGTATGCCCAAAATTTAAAAGCGCCCTATCACCTTTTTCCGTGGGGTCTTTCTCCACAACTTCTCTCTTAATTTCACAGCTTGCAGAAATCATTTTCTTTAATACATCAGACTTTCTCTCACTGATTTCTGACATATGCTCAATTACCCACTCATAATAATCAGCGTCTTTTATAAGGCCATGTTTCAAAATCTCACCCATACCGCAGAAAAACTGCTCATCGTTCAAAGTATTCAAAGCAGTGATATTCATGTACACCAATTTAGGCTGGCAGAATGCTCCCACCATATTTTTATAACCATCAAAGTCCACGCCTGTCTTTCCACCAATACTACTGTCCACCTGAGAAAGCAGCGTAGTCGGCACCTGGATAAACTCTATCCCTCTTAGATAAGTAGCAGCCGCATAGCCCGTTAAATCACCTACGACTCCTCCCCCCAAAGCTACCAGCATATCGTTTCTGTCAAAACCATTTTCAATTAGTTTCCGGTACAGAAGCTTTACCGTATCCAGAGTTTTATGCTCCTCACCCGCCGGAAAAACAAAGCGCACCACCTTAGAACACCTGTCGTTAAGCAACTCTGCCACTTCATCTCCATACCGCGCATTCACGGTACTGTCACTTACAATACACAGTCTCTTATCCTGTACTCCCAGCATTTCCAGATACTCCGGAAGCTTCGCGAAGGATTCCTCCAGATAAATATGATAAATTGTCTCATTGTCTTTTTTTACAGGAATACACATCCGCTCTTTCCCTTTGCCCATGACTGCCTCCAATTCATCTTCACCTATAGATTACACATATTTCTCAATCTCAACATAACAGCGTCCCTTTTTCGTTTGGGCCGTCATTCCCAAGTAGCGGAACTTTCCCATTCCTCTGGCTGAAATAATATCGTTTTCCTTTAAATTATATCCATTAGATACTACCATTTTTCCATTGACGAACACTTTCCCCCCTTCAATCAGCCCAACCAGGCTGCTTCGGGAAGCACGGAACGCAAGCGCAAGCACACTGTCAAGCCGAACAGATGCCACCGTTCCCCTGAGAATTTCTGTTTTCGGCTGAAATGTGAAGCTTTCCTGAAAAATTTCCCGACATATTACTGATGTGTGGCGTATCCGGGTCAACTCACTTGAAATAAATCCGGCCATCTTCTCTGTACAGAATAAATAAGCGCCGTCCTCTTCCACCAATATATCTCCCAGTTTCAAACGTTCAATTCCCAGATTCAACACAGCGCCGAGATAATCCCTGTGGTTCAGAGCATCTGCAAATTTTCTGTTTAATGGACTGATTTTCAAACAGGAAATCGGGTAAGAAATACCGCCATTCTGCCATGAATCTGTCTTCTCTTCATAATAAAGAGCATCAGGAATAAACGCTGCTATCTGACGCTCTGCTGTTTCATAGCCGCCAAAAACTCCCCACTGTACATGAGAAAGTTTCCGAACCGTCTTATGAAAAATATTTAATTCATTCAAATTCATAAAATCTGAAAAAACAGGTATTCCTCTCCTGAATGCAGCATTTGCCAAATCCAGGAGATGTTTTTGAAAAATTTCTTCTGTCTTGTCCATAAATTTAATAACTTGAGCGTATCGCCGGAGCATCAAACGCCCCATTCAGAATCTGATTAAAATCTCCTGAAATATCTACTGAGGAAGGCGTGATAACAAAAATATAGTTGCTGATTTTCTGGAGGCTTCCGTCAACTGCATAACAGGAACCGGATACAAAATCAATAATACGCTGAGCAGTATCTCCGTCCATACCTTCCATGTTCAGCACAATCGTGGAGTTTGCAAGCAAAGTCTCTGTAATTGCCCCCGCATCCTTGAATTCATTTGGCTTAATTACACATACTTCCATGCCACTGTTTCTTTTGGGGCGCATAGGTGAAATTTTGCTGTTTGTTGGAGCTGAGATGCCGGACTGCTTTGGCTGACGTGTTTTGGATTTCATTTTTCGCTGCACATCTGCGTCAAAATCGTCGAAATCATCAAAATCGTCCTCTTTTTGCTTTTTCAACTTACGTCTCTTGACCGGACGTTCCTCCTCATAATCATCGTCTATTTCATCATCCAGGAAATCCTCGTCATCATAATCATCCTCGTCATTCAACCTCATAGCATTTAAAAATCTGTCAAGTACTCCCATTCTTATCTCCTATCTATTGCTTATAATTTCGTTCACCAAAGATTCCGGTTCCAACCCGTACCATCGTGGCGCCCTCTTCAATGGCTACCTGATAATCACCTGTCATGCCCATACTCAGATTGCACATAGTTACATTATCAATGTTTTTGCTTTTTATGTCAACATATAAATTTCTTAATTTTCTAAAAAATATCCTGTTTTCTTCGGCATTTTCCACAAAGGGGGCAATTGTCATCAGCCCTTCCACACGGATATTCGGAAGAGCCGATATCTTCTCAATAAATGCGAGCGTGTCTTCCTCATATATGCCAAACTTTGATTCTTCCCTGGCAATATTTACTTCCACCAGCACCGGCATCACAATCCCGCGCTTTCCTGCTTCCAGGCTGACTGCCTCTGCAAGCCTTTCTGAATCTACCGAATGAATCATACATGCCTTATCAATGATATATTTGATTTTATTCCGCTGAAGATGCCCTATCATATGCCAGCGTATATCTGTTGGCAGCGTCTCCTGCTTCTCCCTCAGCTCCTGGGGCTTATTTTCCCCAAAGTCACGGCTGCCTGCCGCATATGCCTCCTCCAGCATACTTATGGGCTTTGTCTTGCTGACAGAAATCAGAGTTACATCCTCACGTTTTCTTCCGCTCCTGCTACATGCGGCACATATATTTCTTTCAACCTCTTCCAGATTCTGCTTAATCATCCTATTACCTCGCTATAATATCCTGGTCGTTTACTGTTGATGCGTCCAGTGCAATATGGTCATATTCTGAGAGTCCAAAAGTCGCACCTTCCTCTATAATGCAGTATTCTTCATTCTTATCCAGTATCGTAATCTCACGGAATACAGCATATCCTTTGTTAATATTATAAACACCCTCCAGCGTCTCGCTGTCGCTAATCGTATAGATTGGTTTCTCATCTGCCAAAATGACATCTCCATCCGAAACCTGTGTACTGTCTATCAGAAAATATGCTTTCTCATCTTTATATACCGTCGCAGTAACATATTTTGGAGCCTTCGAACCATCCTTTTTTTCTATCTGTTTTACGATGCTGATTTCCTTTGGTTTTTCCCCGTCATACGTGGCAAATTCTTTCGGTATTTTATAGAACGTCTTATTTGCTATCGCTGAATTCGGAATCTTCAAGCCTGTCGTCCGGTCAAGCAAAAGTTCAATTTCCAGAAAGCGCTCCCCGGAATATCGTATTAACGATGTTTCCATATCAATTTTCCCGAAACTGCCGTCATTATTGTGAAGAATGCTAAAGTCTCCGCTAAAAATAGTACCATCCTTCAAAAAACGGAAACGGATGGATTTCCTTCCGTCAAGCTCGCTTTCCATCTCCTTGTTCACTGGAAAAAGCAGCGACCATTTTTCATCTGTCAAAAGTTTGTAAAGACAATCTCCGTTGGATACAGTGCCATTTACCCGGAAATTTGTTTTCTGATAAGCCATCTGGTCAAAGTCTGCCTGTTTTACACTTTCAGCCTGCATGTTTTCATAGCCATCCATAGAATAAACCACAATCCCTTCCTGCGGGGCAGTGTACAAATTTTCTATCCCCCAGGCTTCCGGGTCGGAGAGACTGCTCACATTGGCAAGCTCCAGAATGCTGCTTTCCACATCTGATCTGAAATTGTAAACTGCCTGATAGGATACAGAATCATAGTTCATGGCAAACGTAGACATCTGACTGCGAAGCTTTAATATCATCTCAGGATTATCTCCTGTCAATCCTGCCTCCATATTCTTCACAATATCCCTTTGCTTTCCCGACACATCAACGGAACAGACACCGTTTCCCATTCCAACTTTCTGACCTTCCCGCGCATAATAGCTGACCGTTCCGCTCTGGCTTGCCTTCACAAGCACTTCTGATTTCAAAGTGAGCGCTGTATAACGGTAATTTCCTGTCAGAGGTCCTGCTGTTACTTCATAGGCTGTCACATGCTCTGTCTGCAGATACAGCACAAGGCAGATAACCATATAAACAAAAAGGACGCCAAACATAATCGTGCCTATATTAAAAAAGGAATATTTTTTGTGTTTCGAAATCTTACTTTTTTTATCCTTCACCAAAGCAAAACCTCCTTTTCCCAATTATTCTAACACGAACAGAACTCTGGGACAAGTGAAAAGTTCGTGGTATAAAAACACCAAAAGCGGTAAAAATAGGATTATTACATGACAAGGAGGCATTAGAAATGGACAGTAGAGGAATCGATTATACTTGCCTGACACTCATAATCATTGGCGCTGTTAACTGGGGACTCATTGGCTTCTTCAAATTCGACCTGGTTGCTTTTCTGTTCGGGGACATGAGCTGGTTATCCCGAATTGTCTATGGCCTGGTAGGTGTCGCAGGACTTTATATGCTCAGCACTTACGGCCGTATCGGCAAAATGGGTACGGAATAATATCCTGCTGTTTTGTTACAGGGCAAAGGTTCTTATACGAAAAGCGCAGCACGGTCTTGCATATACAATGCCGCGCTGCGCTTTTTGTTCTGTGGTATGTATTACAACGAAACGATAACTTTTGATTTAGCTGTCTCTGGCAGTTCTGATGCGTCCAAAGAAATACCTAAAACAAAAGTAACGGAATATTTATCTCCTATCTCTTCTAACCGTGCCAGCGCTGCTTCAATATCACAATCCTCAAGCTTCGCAATCTTTAAGAAATTGTCAAGGTACATCTGCTCCAAATCATGATCCTGTGAAATCAGTCCGCAGATAAATCCCATAAATTCATCACCATTCTGAAGGTCGAATTCAGAGACGTCAATCAAACGGATCTTATTGTTCAACTCATACATGTGCTTACTGCTCTTATCAAGGTAAACAATGTTTCCATGTGCAGCCTTAATCTCTGCGTTTACCTTATCCAGTAACTGTTTCGTTTTTCCCTTGCCCTGTCTGCCTGCTATAATCTGTATCATTGTAATCTCCTCCTTTAGTCTTCTCGACACAAGTATTATGGTAAAATTATAATATATTATTCGAAAAAACACAACCTCTAATTGTTACTTTTAGACAATAATTCATTCATTTCTTCATAAAGGGTATCCTTCGATTCCGATTTCAGGATGATTGAGATAAACGGATCACCATATTTATTCTGGCTGTACAGGCAGAGACACGCCCCTGCCTCATCTGTCGTTCCTGTCTTTCCTCCGGAAACCATTACATCCGAGGGAGGAACTGCTTCATTTATAAAATAATGATTCGTGGATTCCCACATGACTCCCTTTTCTTCCCCTGCTGCGTCCGTATATTCAGCATAATAAGTATGCTGCCCAATGATATCCCGGAATTCTTCATATTTTAGCGCTTCATGAAACATCAGGTATATATCATAAGCTGTTGTATAATGATTCTCGTCCTGAAGTCCATGCGGATTTACAAAATGTGTGCCTGACGCGCCAATGTCTGCTGCCTCCTGATTCATCATTTCCACGAACTTCTCCACACTCCCGGCAATGTGTACGGCAATCGTCATCGCCGCATCATTTCCTGAATTAATCATTAATCCATACACAAGCTGGCGCAGGGTAAAGTGATCCCCCACATGGATTTCACATACAGAAGAACCAAATTCAATATTCTTGCATTCCTCGCCTACTGTAACCATTTCATCCAGGTTGCCATACTTCAATGCCACCAGAGTCGTCATAATCTTCGTAATGCTTGCAGGATATCTCTTCGCATGAAGCTCTTTCGCATAAATTACTTCATGTTCGGCCTCGTTAAACAGAGCTGCTGATTCTGCCGGCGCCTCAAATCCTTCCAGAGGCACATCGACCGCAGACACACATAAGTCACTTGCAAAAGACTCTGCCCTGCCATTTTCCTGCGTCATCTTACCGATGCCAAATATAGAGCTTGTCTTATCATACGCCATATCCAGAGAAATATCACGAATACGGAAAAACAACAGATATATGACAGCTATCAATACAACAATCAGAAACGCCACCAATATTAAAAACCTGCGTGCCGCTCTTTGTTCTTTCTCTCTTTGATTCATATTGGTTTCCTTATCTATACATTTCTCGCCATTCCAAATCGCCTCTTTCCAGAGACTTCACCATCAATTCTGCCGTAGCCAGATTCGTAGCCAGCGGAATATTATACATATCGCAAAGACGCACCGTATGCATAATATCCGGCTCATGAGACTTTGGCTGCAGCGGATCCCGCAGGAAAATCACCAAATCCAGCTGATTATGCTCAATCTGCGCCCTCATTTGCTGTTCTCCCCCCAAATGCCCTACCAGGAATTTATGGATATTCAGATTTGTAACCTCCTCTACCAGCCTTCCCGTAGTCCCGGTTGCATATAACTCATGCCGGCACAAAATTCCCCGGTAAGCAATACAGAAATTCTGCATCAGCTTCTTTTTTGCATCATGTGCAATCAGTCCTATATTCATATTGAACCCCCCATCAATATTTTTTCATTTGAAGCCCCACATTCAATACCATCCCTATACCAATACAAAAACTTACTAATGAAGTAAGACCGTAGCTCACAAACGGAAGCGCTATTCCTGTATTCGGCAGCAACCCTGTGGCCACCCCAATATTGATTCCTGTTTGGAAAAATATCTGTGCCGCCAATCCACAGCAAAGCAGCATCCCGGCTAAATCCCTTGCTTTTTTGCCTATGCGTACACACTCAATCGCAATAATTAACTCCAGAATAATAATGATACAGCATCCTAAAAAACCTAATTCCTCTCCCGCCACTGCAAAAATAAAATCCGTCTGCGGCTCTGCAATAAAATTGCCGTTTTTCACTGAAGATACCACATTATTATTCAAACCTTTCCCATAAAGCTGCCCGGAACCGATAGCTATCTGGGAATTCAACTGCTGCAGCGCTGTATCAATATATTCCGGGTCTGTAGGACGCAGCCACGCCATAATTCTGTCATGCTGATAGCCCTTCAGAATTGTCTGATCCGGCTGCAGGATTAAACTGAAAAAAAGAATCACAAGCGGAACCGCTACTGCTATAATAC
This sequence comes from uncultured Lachnospiraceae bacterium, assembly GCA_951800685.1. Lineage (GTDB taxonomy): Bacteria > Bacillota > Clostridia > Lachnospirales > Lachnospiraceae > UBA3282. Next base: position 89,471 of record CATOJY010000001.1, on the reverse strand, counting down.
CACCAATTATTTTATAACTCAACCCTCCAATAAAAATCATTGCACAAAACACCATCATAATGCTGATTGTTGTGGACAAGTCCGGCTGTTCCATAATAAGCACAAGCGGAATTCCAAGGCAAATTAAAGAAAACAGAATGATTTTCACCGTACTGATTTTTTCCTCATACTTTGAGAAAAGTTTCGCAAAAAACACAATCAAGACAATCTTCATGACATCGGAAGGCTGGAACCTGAAAAATCCTATATCAATCCAGCGCGTCGCACCATTTACATTTGTTCCGACCAGAGGAACCAGAACAAGCATACCTGTTCCAAGGACATAATAAATCCAGTAGAAATTCATCAGCCAGGAATAATCAATCAGAGATGCCGTAACCATCAGCACTAATCCGATTCCCAATCCGAAAATCTGCTTTTTCTGCACAGAATCCTGCGCACTGCCGATTACCATAATCCCAAGTACGGAAATCGCCGCCACCCAAAGAATGAGCCTGAATTTATAGTCCTTTAATTTGTATTGTCTTAACATGTTTTACACCTCGTCCTGACTCTCTCGAAATGTCCAATCGTATCTTTACTTTCATATGATCCAATTCTATGTATTTTGAAAGAACCTGCGATATGTCCTTCTTTATCCTGTCAGTAGTTTCCGGACTGCAGCACAGCCTGTCAGCAAGGATAACACCTTTCAGCCGCTCCCTGGCAATGCTCCCGGAGTTCTTCTTAAAAAATACACGGAAATCTCTCACTGTCCCATCCCTCTCAATTCTTTCTAAACAAACCTGTCATTCTGGAAAAAAAGGTTTCCGGTTTGCTCAACTCCATGAGGGGAACGGCCTCCCCGATGATTCGTCTGCTGATATTCAGAAACGCCTGGCCTGCACGGGTTTCTTCCCCCGCCAGAGGCTCTCCCTGGTTTGTAGAAATCACTACGCCTTCATCATCAGGCACGGCGCCAATTAAGTTTGCCGCCAGGATTTCCACTACATCATCTACAGACATCATATCGCCGCGGCGGATCATATCCATACGGAGACGATTAATCAAAAGCTCTATCTTCTTAATTTCATTTGATTCCAGAAGCCCAATGATGCGGTCAGCATCACGGATAGCAGATACTTCCGGTGTTGTCACTACAATCGCTCTGTCAGCTCCGGCTATCGCATTTTTAAACCCCTGTTCAATCCCTGCCGGACAGTCAAGCAGGATATAATCAAAATGCTCTCTCAGCTCATCCGTAAGTTTTTTCATTTGCTCTGGGGTCACCGCCGTTTTATCGCGCGTCTGCGCCGACGGCAGCAGATAAAGGTTCGGAAAACGCTTGTCCCGAATTAATGCCTGTTTCTTCCGGCAGTTCCCTTCTATCACGTCCACCAAATTGTAGACGATTCTGTTTTCCAGTCCCATGACTACATCCAGGTTTCTAAGCCCGATATCGGTGTCAATCATGACTACCTTATGATTCAGCTTCGCCAGCCCTGTGCCGATATTCGCTGTGGCCGTTGTCTTGCCGACTCCGCCCTTGCCGGATGTCACTACGATTACTTCACTCATACTCTTATCCTCCTAAACCAGCGGCGTTCCCGGCGCCGCCTAAATCATTTCCGCAAAATCATTGCACGCTGTCTGATGTATTTTCTTCCTCCTCGGAAATGTCATTTAGAGTATCTCTGGAAATCTGCTTTACGTAAATGTGATTATCCTTTATGTATGCAATCTTAGGATCCATGCTGTATTCGCACGTATCCACGCGTTTCACGATCGCACTCCTTGCGATTTTATCTGCGATGCGTACCTGAATCGGTTTCATGACCAGGGCTGCCACTATGCACCCTCTGTCACCGCTCGCACCGGCGTATACATTGCCGCGGCAGGAACCGAGCACAATAATATTTCCTTTTGAAATTACATTGGCTCCGGGGTTTACATCCCCCAGAATTATCACACTGTGCTCCGTCTCCAGCACCTGCCCGGCGCGGAGGGTTCCGCGGTGAAACATCCCGTCACCCTCCTCTTGTTTTTCCTCTGCCAATTCTACTGCCTGCCGATAGTATTCCTCATGCTCCGGGATCTCATCTACAATACACAAAATATGGATGCCGGAATTGTTTACAATCGTATCTACTACCATCTTTTCCTGAGGCTTTGTCATCACCCTGCCCCGGAAGCTGACTGCCATCTTGGCATTTTTAAAAAAATTTGCGGATTCTTTAAATTTATCTGCAAGATCCAGCAACAGCTCATCAAAGGGGATTTTATCATCCAGTATGACAATAAGCCCATATTTATTGCTTTTTATGATTACCGTATTCCGGTTCATACTGTATGCCTCCAAACTCATTAATCCTGCACGGTATTATCCTCTGCCACTATTGTAGCGCTTCCTGTAATAATATCATTCTCCTCTTCAAGATTAAAGCGGTATTTCATAATATCTTTTGCTACCAACGCGGCATTCCGCGAAGTGTAGCCGTTCGTAATACGAATTGCCATCGCTATCTCCGGATTGTTGCACGGCGCATAGGAAATAAACAGCGCATGGTTTGCCTTATCCTCCCTCTGCTGCGCAGTCCCCGTCTTGCCCGCCATATCAAAATCGCCATACTCCTTGTTCATTTCCTTTATGGCAGAGCTGTTATTAACCACATCCCGCATCCCTCGATGAATCGTATCCCACAGCTCTGTGGGCAGCTCCAGTCGGTTGTGTACCACGGGCTCTGGCTCATCCAACGTCTTGCCAGAAGAATCTGTTACTTTTTGAAGCAGTGTCAAATCATAGCAGGTTCCGCTGTTCGCCAGAGTCGTCACATACCTCGCAATCTGGGATGTTGTATACGCCTGGTTCGACTGCCCCATCGCCGAACGGGTGGTATCTGCTGTCGCCATACGCGGCGCTATCTCGTCAATTTCAATCCCTGACTTTGCGTCAAATCCGTACATAGCGGCATATTTAGACAACCTCTCCATACCTTTGGCGTCGCTGTATTTCTCTTCTTCGTTGTCCGTTTTACCCAGCAGATAGCCAACTGTATTAAAATAGTAGTTACAGGATTCCTTGATAGCGTCTGACATTGCCAGTGGGCCGTGGGTACTAGGCGCTGACGGGGAATAAATCCAACAGTTGATCGGCGGATTTTCAGGAATCAAATCAAACTTTCCCTCGCAGTTCACATAGTCATATAGCCCGATTACTCCCTCCTGGTATCCGGCGGTTGCCGATACCAGCTTGAACGTGGAACCGGGAGCCGTTTGCTCCTGCGTCGCCTTATTGTAAAACGGGCTGGACAAATCTGTGTTCAGCTTGTTATAGTAATCTGAATCCATATCGTTTGCCAGACGGTTATTATCATACCCCGGATACGTCACACACGCAAGAACATCTCCATTATCAGGATCCGTAATCACCACTGAACCGGAACACGGTTCCAGTGCGAGCTGTCCCGGCGTAATTTCCAGATTCAGTATTTTGGAACGAATAAAATCATAGGCGCTTATACCACCGGAAGACAGCTGATTGTAACTTTCATCATCCTGCTCCAGCACTCCCTGGTCATAAAGCAAAAGACACACATCTGCGCCGCTTAAGCTTCCTTCCATAATCATGTATTTATATATTTTTCGGCTGAACGTATCATCTTCAGACAGCTGTTCTTCAATAAAATCTGCCAGGGCATTGTTGGTTTCAGTGATATCCATATATTCACTGTCCACATCAAGTCCTGAAACATCCAGCCATCCTGCGGATATCGCATAGTCTAGATATTCCTGCATACTGATAGATTCATCTGTCGTCCACGCTTTATAGGTTTCATCATTTTTATCAATTTTATCCGCATCCAGAATTCCGGTACTTTGCGTCAGAAAATCATTTACAATATAGGACATATACGCCTGCCACTGCTCGTCCTCCATAACTTCGTCATAATCCTTATACGGCCTGGGATTTGCTGTGGTAAGCTGTTCTCTGATTTCCCGGAACACGGCCTTCTGTTTTGAGAGAAACGCCTGGTATACATTCTTCTCATTTTGCGTAGCATCGTCTGACGCCAGATGCTTGGCATCCAGCACATTATTCTCAAACAGAGCATAATATGCGTCATAAACGGCAATACGGATATCATCGCTGGAGTTTGTCCATTCGGTATTGAACTGCTTTTCATCAATCATATTCGCATAAACAATACCCGCAATGTACTGTTCCAGTATCTTATAAGCTGCAATCTGAAGCTCTCTGTCAATTGTAATATAAATATCATTTCCGGCCTGGGGAGCAACTTTTGAATCCTTCATCAGTACCTTTCCCATATTGTCCACGTACATCGTCTCCGATCCGTCTATGCCTTGAAGTTGGGACTCAAAAGACTTCTCCAGTCCTGATTTCCCCACTATGTCCGTATATTTATATATTTCATTGTCTTTATTCAGCGCTTCCATCTCTTCCAGGGATATCTGTCCCGTATATCCTATCAGCGGAGCGAAATACAGGCTGTCATTGTAAATGCGCAGGGAGTCCTCCACCACATCCACACCTTCATAGACATCTTTATTTTCCATAATAATGGACATTGTGCGCTCATTGATATCTTTTGCAAGGGTAGTGGACATATATTTTTGATAGCTGTTTGCCGCCACTTTACTCCGCATGATTGCCAGTTTCAAAATGGTTTCCTTACTCATCTCTGACTGCCGGGGAAGCTTTGCCTCTATAAGCTCCTCATCTGTATAATCAGGATTCAGAATGCCGTACATCTTCTCGCCGCACATATCTTCCATCATCTTATCGGGCGTGGCATTCTTCTGCTCATCATCCAGATCCTCAACATATGCCTCTCCATAGATGTCAGCTTTGAAACGCAGCAGATTTACGCCTTCACGCGTAAATTCATATTCATCGTTTTTGTTCAGGCGAATACCAAAATCCATCAGAATACTGTTTCCATTATCTTCTATTACACGCAGGATTCCATACATGCTGCTGTTCAGCGCCAGATTCTTGTCACGTTGTCTGCTATAGCTGCCATTATCTTCAAAAGTCACGGAGTACGCCAGCTTATTATATGCTAATGGATATCCGTTTCTATCGTATATTTCTCCACGTGTACTCTTTATCGTTCTTTCCTTTTTAATCTTCATGGTAAAGTCGGTCAAATAGCTTTCACCTTTAACAATCTGCAGCTGAAAAAGCCTCTGTACCAGCGCAAATGCCAAGAGACAGAATACAAAAACAAGAATGGTTCCTCTCGACTCTCCCACCTTCGCAAGCTTTTTTCCCATAAATTTAAACAAGACTATCAACACTCCTTTGTTCTGCTTTCTCCAGTTTACGGTTCAACGCCAGCAGCAGACGATAGCAAAGCATCGTCAATATTGCAGTATAGATAACGCCGGGAATAATAACACGTCCCAGGTAGAAAAAGAAATCTGTCCGTCCCCGCAAAAGGAACCGGAATACATACTCCAGTATATGAAACGCCAAATCGCTGGCACAGACCAGGATAATGGGCATCTTGATATCATCATCATAAAAAATACGGAAACTAAATCCGTTAATATACCCTGTATACGTATAAAGCAGGGTATACACTCCAAGAATTCCCCCGCCAAAAAACACATCTGTGAGAATTCCACTCAAAAAACCAACGAACATCCCTTCCCTTTTTCCCCTCATCAGTGCAAAAGATACTGTGAACACCAGCATCAGGTTCGGCGTAACGGAAGCGAGGGATATCGTTTGGAGCAGCGTTGACTGCAAGAGAAATGCCGCCAAAACCAACACGAACATTACGATTCTTCTCTTCAATTTGCTGCCGCCTCCCCTCTTTTACTCTTCGTTTTGAGATTCACTTTCTGTTCCTGTTCCGCTTTCACTCTGAGAAGTATCCGGCGTAGCCGCGCCTTCCGTGTCAGCCTGGGCATCCAGGGACACTTTTGCATCGTCAATCTCTTTCAGTTCCTTAATTACAAGCACCTCATGGAGATGCCTGAAATCCACCATCGGCGTTATCGTTCCTGACTTTGTCAGATTATTAGAATCCATTCCCACATCACTGATATAACCAATCAGTATTCCCGGCAGGAATCTGTCGCTCACATCGGATGTCACGACTTTATCCCCCACTTTAACCCTGTCAGACTCATCTGTCAGCTTCACCAAGTTAATCTTTCCTTCATCTATCAGGCGCAAATCGCCAGCTATAATGCAGTTATCAGAAGTGGAGGTTACAGTTCCGGTAACGTTACTGTAATCATCAATAATAGAGCGCACCGTCGCCCAGTTTGGTCCCGTCTCTGTAATAATGCCCACCAGTCCTCCCTCTGTGATAACATTTTGGTTTACCAGAATCCCATCCTTAGACCCTTTATCAATCGTAAATACATTGAACCAGTTCCCGGTATCCTTTGCGATAATCCTGGCTCCTATTTTTTCATAATCATCATACTGCTGATCCAGCTCAAACAGTGCCTGCAGGCGGCTCAGCTCTTCCTTATCCTGTAAAAGCTGGCTGTTCTCTGCAGTCAGTGCGTCTACTTTTTCCTGCAATTCTTTGTTTTCAGCTACCAGGTCTGTAGAACTTTGAAAATATGCACTTTTATCCGTAATCCAGTTTCCCACTTCATTCAACCCATTCTGCACAGGTGTAATCACATATCCGGCTATATAGCGCAGCGGTCCTGTCGCTGCGTCCGTCACAAAACTCAAGACAATCAAAACCAGGCAGAATGCTGTAATCCCAGCCAGAATATATTTGCTTTTTAATGAATCATTGAACTTTTTCATGAAATTCCCTCTTTGCCATCCCTATTTGGTATTTTCGTCCCGCTACAGCTCCCTCAGCGGAAAGGCAAGCTTTCCGAGCTGCGGGTCATTCATAATCCGAACCAGCCCCCTGACAGTCGAAGCTGTCGGCTGCGGCACCTGATAAGTCGCTATTTCCAAATAACGTCCTGCATATTCCGCAAAATTTGGTATCTGTGACACACCTCCTGTCAAATATACCCCATTCCTCTGGATATCCGCTGCCAACTGGGGTGGGGTGCGCTCCAGGGTAATCTTTACGGCATCAACAATCTCTTTCAAAGAATCTGCAATTGCGTCATTTACATCCGCAGATGTAACAAGCACCGGAACCGGAAGCCCTGTTACGGTATGAATACCGTACACTTTCATCTGCTTTGGCACGCCATGAAGCAAATACGCCAGATTATTCTTCAGGATTTCTGAGGTTCTGCGCCCGATGCTCAAATCGCACCGACGGCGCACAATATTCCGTATATCTTCATCAAGCCGGTAACCGCCTATGCCAAGCCGTTTCCCCACAATAACTTTTCCTTCAGAAACAACACTGATATCTGTGGCAGACGCCCCGATATTTACCACTACGTTTCCCATAGGATGAAGCACCGGCATCCCGATCCCCGCCGCATCTGCCAATCCATTCTCAATAAGCGCCACGCGCTTTGAGCGGATACCTCCGGTCAAAAGCTGCTGAAATGCCATCCTTTCCAATTCACTGATACCAACAGGAACTGTCATAAGGATATCCGGATACTTTGTCACCGGATTTGTGTAACGTTTCAGCAAACGGTTCAGCACAATCCCCATATTCCTGACGTCTGCAATGCCCCCATTCTTCATAGGGCTCCCTGCTTCCACGCTCACCGGAGCCTTCTCATACATCTCAAAAGCTTTCAGACCGATAGCAATTACATGTGCTTTGTCCCGAACCGCAATCATATTTTTTTCATGTACATATTTTTTTTCATTTTTATCGCAGATTTTGATGGTATCTGTCCCCAAATCAACTCCGCAAATCTTCCGAAACAGCATATACATCCCTCTATTCAGCTTTCCAGGATACTGCTCTCCCGGAAACTCATGTATTTTCTATCCCCGATAATCACGTGATCCAGCAATTCAACTCCAAGAAACGCCCCTGCTTCCCTTACTCTTTCTGTAAACGCCAAATCTTCTCTGCTTGGTGTGGGATCGCCGCTTGGATGATTGTGTACCAGCACAATAGAAACTGCATGGTAATGCAGCGCTTGAATAAATATCTCTCGCGGTGAAACGGCAGAGGCATTGACTGTGCCTTTGGAAATAATCTGTTCCCCCAGAAGACGGTTCTTCGTATTCAAAAGCATAAGCGCCACCTGTTCCTGGTCGCTGTGCCGAAAATCTTCCATATAATAAGCGGCAATCGTGGACGGTTCATTAAAATGCAGCGCCTTTTCCGCTTTCTGCTTGGCAAGCCTCCTGGACAGCTCCAGCATACACTGAATCTGCACTGCCTTCACTTTCCCAACCCCACTGTGTTTCATTAAATCCGGAATGGTCAGCCTGTGAAGCCCTAAAATTCCTTCTTCTCCGGGAGTAGAAGATAAGAGACGCTTTGCAAGTTCAAGAGCCGGAAGCCCTTGCGCCCCTGTCCGCAGGATAACGCTTAAAAGTTCTGCGTCTGTAAGCATCTCTGCGCCATAAGCCATGCATTTTTCGTAAGGCTTGTCCATAACCGGAAGCTCTTTCATCGTATACTTATTATTCATAAATGTGCTTTTTTCAAACCCTCTCCCGTCTGAAAACTCAACTGCGCACTATAAACATGGTACATTCTAACACAAAATCCCCTTAATGTATACATGATTAATCTTAAATTTTTGTGTACTGATTCATAATCAATGCCGTCCCCGCATATCTGTGAATTTTCAAACACGCTCTAAACTACAGACGGCGCATATCTCCGCATCACAGCCTCAGCTACCTTTATGCCATCCATGGCAGCCGAAGTAATCCCTCCGGCATACCCGGCACCCTCGCCGCAAGGATAAATTCCTGCAACGCTGCCCTGCAGCTCTTCATTCCGCGGTATCTTTACAGGAGATGAAGTCCGGCTCTCCACCCCTGAGAGAACAGCATCTTTCCTGTCAAATCCGCGGATAATCTGTCCGCATCCCAGGATTCCCTCTTTTAAGGATTCATATAGTTCCTGCGGAAAACAAGACTTTAAATCCGCATATACAAATTCCCCTTTAATACCGGGTTCCACCTCTCCTGCCGCTCTGCTGGCAATACCCTGGCAGAAATCACCCAGAAGCTGTACGGGAACCTTCCCGTCCCCCGCCCGGTAAGCGGCCTCTTCCAGCTTTCTCTGAAAATGCATTCCCGCCAGCACATCCTTCCCTCCATAATCTGCAGGATTTACCGTTACGACCATAGCGCTGTTCGCATTTGCGCCGCCGCGGTCATGGTAGCTCATGCCGTTCACTGCCAGCATTCCCTGCTCTGAGGATGCATTCACTACATATCCGCCCGGACACATACAGAAAGAATAGCACCCTCTGCCATTCTCCAGCCGTCTGGTAAGTTTATAGTCTGCTGCCGGAAGTACATTCCCCCGCTCCCTCCCATACTGGGAAAAGTCAATCATATTCTGCGGATGCTCAATACGCACGCCAACTGCAAAGGATTTTGCTTCCATAGCCACAGCTTTCCGGTTCAACATCTCAAAAGTATCCCTGGCGCTGTGTCCAATCGCCAGCACCAGTACGTCACAGGGAATCCAGATTCCATGATTAATTTCCACTGCCGAAACCCCGCCCTTTTCTATTTGTATATCTGTCATCCTGCTTCGGAAATGCACATCCCCGCCCAATGCAAGAATCTCCTCCCTGATATTTTTCACTACATCCCGAAGGATATCCGTACCAATATGCGGTTTATTCAGCCACAAAATTTCTTCCGGGGCGCCGGCTCCCACAAAACTCTCCAGCACATAGCGGTTCCTGCCCGTAGAATCTTTCACTGCTGTATTCAGCTTTCCGTCTGAAAATGTCCCTGCGCCTCCTTCCCCAAACTGAACATTCGATGTTTCGTCAAGTATCCCTGTCTTCCAGAAAAATTCCACTTTTTTCTGCCTCTCCTCTACACAGTCTCCCCGTTCCAAAATCACCGGGCAGTATCCTGCCCTCGCCAGGGCCAGACCGCAAAAAAGCCCCGCAGGGCCTGTACCAATGATAACAGGGCGCCGTGAAAGGCGGCAGCTTCCCTGCTTCGGAAAATGATATTCCTTCTTTTCTGCTTTCTGGATATTCGCAGCTTTCGCACGCCTGAGCACGCTTTCCTGTCCTTTCACTTTCACGTCTACTGTATAGACAAATTTAATTTGGGGCTTTTTTCTGGCGTCAACAGACTGCTTGACAAGCTCCCAGGAAATAAGGTCACTCTGTTTTATCTTTAATACCTTTAAAATTTCCTGCTCCAAATCCCCCTGCGTATGGGGAACATTTACCTTCAACTGCCCGATTCGAATCATACTTTCCTCCCTGCACTGCTTCCTGCTATATGCCCGCTCGCCCATGCCCACTGTAGATTATATCCCCCGCACGCCCCGTCTACATCCAGCAGCTCCCCCGCCAGATATAACCCCGGAAATATTTTGGATTCTAATGTTTCTGCACAAATTTCCTCTGCCGGAACGCCGCCTGCGCATACTTGCGCCATCTCAAATGACTTTGTCCCCATCACTTCCAGCGTCAGGTTTTTAATAAACGAAACTGCATTTTCGCAAAAATTCTCTCTGTTTTTCCCATACAATTTCAAAAATGCCCGGATAATCTTTTCCTTCCATACCCCCGCCAGCAGTTCTGCCGCCGATTTCTCCGGGAAACAAGCACTTTTTTGTTCCATCAGCTCTTTAATCTCTGTTCGGCTATACTCTGGCATCATGTCCACATGCAAGCGCACATTCTTCTGTTCACCTAAAGCTTCCGCTGCAAACCGGCTAAGCTGGAATACCACAATTCCAGATACTCCATAGTCTGTCCACTGCAGCTCCCCGGAATCCTGATACACGGTTTTTCCATCAATTTCCAAGGCAAGCTTCACATAGTTTCTGGTTCCTGAAAGCATACGCGGAATACTTCCCCGGACTTTCAGCGGAACAAGCGCCGGATAAACCGGGCGCAGGCTATGCCCGCATTTCCTGGCCAGCTCATAACCGCTTCCGTCAGAACCAGTCTGCGGCGCTGCCATTCCTCCGGCACACAGGATTACATTATCACATACATATTTCCACGCAGCCGTGTGTACAGCAAAGCCTTCCTCTGTCTGACGGATTTCCGTCACCCGCTCCTTATATTTCATTTTAACCTTTAAACGCCGGATTTCCTGCATCAGAACCTCCAGCACACTTCCCGCCTGGTCTGTATAAGGATAAATATATCCATCCCGTTCCCGCGTCAAAAGCCCCAGTCCATGAAAAAATTCCAGGGTTTTTTCTGCCGGAAACTTCCTCAGAACCCGGCTCACAAAATCTTCTTCTGCTCCCCGGTATGTGTTCTTTTCCGGTGCTTTCCTATTCGTAAGGTTGCACCTGCCGTTTCCGGTAACCAGTAACTTTTTGCCCGGCTTTTCCATCTGTTCCAGTACAGTCACAGCAGCGCCCTGCCGTGCCGCAGTAATGGCTGCCATCAGTCCCGAAGCCCCTGCGCCTACGATAATGACTCTTTTCATAATCATTTTCTTTCCTTTTTACAGTTCTTTCACTACCCCTGCATCCAGCAGATTCTGCAGCGATTTCAGAATCCCCAGCTTCGCATGATACCATGTCAGACCGCCCTGGAAATACACTGCATAAGGCGGTTTTATCGGACCGTCGGCTGAAAGCTCAATCGAAGAACCCTGCACGAACGCGCCCGCTGCCATAATAACATCACTATCATATCCCGGCATCGCCCACGGTTCGGGAGTCACATAACTGTCTACCGGAGCCGCTGCCTGGATTCCTTTACAAAATTCTACTACGCCCTCAGGACTTCCAAATGTTACCGCCTGGATAATATCGTGCCGGCTCTCGCTTCCATTCGGCACCACTTCAAATCCCAGCCTTTCATAGATATTCGCCGCAAATACTGCGCCCTTTAATGCTCCTGCAACCACTGTAGGAGCCAGGAAAAGCCCCTGGTAAAAGGACTGCATCACCCCCAGGGATGCTCCCACCTCACGCCCCAGTCCGGGAGATGTCAAACGATACGCCGCATTTTCAATGCATTCTTCCGTTCCTGCAATATATCCGCCAATGGGCGCCAGCCCGCCGCCCGGATTCTTAATTAAAGAACCCACTACCATATCAGCCCCCATATCCGAGGGCTCCTTGATCTCCACAAACTCCCCATAACAATTGTCCACCATACAGAGGATATCCTTACGTATACTCTTTACAAAAGCAACAGCTTTGCCGATTCTCTCCACCGAAAGTGTCGGGCGCGTCTGATACCCCTTCGAGCGTTGAATCGCTACCAGTTTCGTTTTCGGTGTGACTGCACGGCGGATTTCCTCAAAATCAAAGTTTCCGTCCCCCCGCAAGTCTACCTGGCGGTACGTAATGCCGTACTCTGCCAGCGACCCTTTGGACGGCCGGATACCAATAACTTCTTCTAATGTATCATAAGGCTTTCCTGATATAGATAAAAGTTCATCTCCTGGTCTTAGATTTGACATGAGCGCCAGAGCGAGCGCATGGGTTCCGCAAGTAATCTGCGGCCGCACCAGCGCTGCCTCCGTATGGAACACAGCTGCATACACTTCCTCCAGCTTGTCACGTCCTAAATCATTATAACCATATCCGCTGCTGCTGTTAAAGCACTCTGCCCCTACCCTGCACTCCTGCATAGCTCCAATGACCTTTAGCTGGTTGTATTCCGCTACAGCGTCAATTTCCCAAAACCGTGTTTTTAATTCTTCTTCTATTTTCTGCCCAAAATCCAATACCGCTTCGCTGATTCCCAGCCTGCGGTAGCTATTCTCCAATATATCCATTGCCATCTTTGTCCAAAATCCCTCGTTCTTTCAGGACTTGTACCATCCTTTCTAAGATTTCTTTATCATCATATGCAAACGCCTCTTTGTCAATCCTGCAGACGTCCCGCTCCCTCCGGAACCAGGTAAGCTGCCGCTTGGCAAAGTGGCGGGTATCTCTTTTTAAAATATACACAGCCTCTTCAAGCGTACATTCCCCATCCAGATAACTCAGGATTTCTTTATATCCCAGCCCCTGCATGGAAACCATGTCTCTTGTATACCCCTTTTCCTTTAACGCCTTTACTTCATCAACCAATCCGTCCGCAAGCATCCTGTCTACCCTCGCGTCAATCTTCTGATACAGCCTGTCCCTCCTGTCATCCAACACAAAGTACGCAAACTGATACGGTGATTCCTTCTGTCGTTCCTTTGCATTATGCTCTGAAATCGGTTCCCCGGTCTCATGAAAATATTCCAGCGCGCGGATTACCCGTTTTACATTATTCGCATGAATCTGCCGGGCAGACGCGGCGTCCACTTCCGCCAGCATCCGGTGCAGGTATTCATTCCCCTTATCCTTTGCCAGCGCTTCCAGCTCTCTCCGAAACCCATTGTCCTCACCGTTTTCCGTAAAATCAATATCATAGAGCACAGCCTGGATATAGAATCCGGTTCCTCCCACCAGAATAGGAATCCTGCCTCTCCCATAAATTTCTTTGATGCACCTGTCTGCATACGCTTTGAACTTCACGACATGGAACTCTTCATCCGGCTCCAATATATCCACCAGATGGTGAGGGACTCCCCCCATCTCATCCGGCATAATCTTGGCCGAACCGATATCCATATGCTTATAGACCTGCATAGAATCCGCAGAAATGATTTCCCCACCCACCAGCTTCGCCAGCCGTATCGATAGTTCTGTTTTTCCCACCGCCGTGGGCCCGGTCAATACAATTAATGGCTTTTTCATATCACACAATTCTCTTAAACTTTTTCTCCATTTCATATTTTGTCATAGAAATAATGGTAGGCCTTCCGTGTGGGCAGTTGTAGGGATTCTCCAAGCCCAGCAATTCTTCAATCAGGGCGTCCGCCTCTGCCGCAGACATCTGATGATTTCCCTTCACCGCCGCCTTGCAGGACATGGACGCAATCTTTTCATTAATCATCTCCGCCTGCACACGCCCTGGCTGCTCCGCCATGCCGTCCAGCATCTCCAAAAATAACTCTCTCTGCGCGATTCCATACAGATTCGCCGGAACTGCACTCACAGCATATTCCCTCCCGCCAAAAGGCGAAATTTCAAATCCCAGCCGCGTAAAATGCTCCATGTAACGTTTCAGCAGTTCTTCCTCCTGCATACTCAACGTCAGAATCATAGGCGGGGAAAGCTGCTGGGAAGTAAACTCCTTATTCTCCAAATTTTTCATCGTCCTCTCATACAGCACCTTTTCATGAGCGGCATGTTGGTCGATAATATAAAGCTTTTCATGGAATTCCACCAGCCAATAAGTACCGAATACCTGTCCAATCAAGCGGTGCTCGCGTGCGCTTTCCTGTGAGAGAAATTTCAGTTCCATCTGCCGTCCCGCCGGCTGTGCATGTGCCGCTTCCTCTTTTCGTTCTCCTGTATCCGGCGCTTTCACAGGCTCAGCTTCTGCTCTCCCCTCCTGCGCCGTCCCCGGAATCTCCGCCGAAACCCTTGCCAGTGTCCCGGGCTTTTTCTCCGTAAGATAAGGCTTCATCATCTGCTCTGGAGACGTACCCTGCCCGGCCGAACCATATTTCATAAACGCATCTATTTCCTTTGGCGTCGGCAGCACGCCCTTCTTTTCTCCATCATAAAGGGAACGCTCTTCACGTATCTGTTCCCGCCTGTTTTTCTCAAAAGGCTCGGGAATAGCGGATGGCTTCTTCATCTGCGGTACATCTGTTTTTCTCTTTTCATCTTTGACAGATACCTCCGGAATCATTTCCCGGTGGGAAAGCCCTTGTTTTACCGCATGGTACACCATCTGATACATCTTCTGCCCGTCGGCAAAACGCAGTTCCATCTTTGTAGGATGGACATTAATATCCAGGATTCTCCCATCAACTGTAAACTGCAGCGCTGTAAACGGATATTTATGCTGCATCATAAATGTCTTATAGCCGTCCTCAATTGCCTTGGCGATAATACTGCTTTTGATATAACGCCCATTGATAAAATAATTCTCATAATTTCTGTTTCCCCTGGAGATGACAGGTTTTCCGATAAATCCATCAATAGAAACATCCTCATCCTCCACATGGATTTCTACCAGATTGGCCGCAATATCCCTTCCGTAAATACCATAGATAATGTCCTTCAGGTTCGTATTCCCCGACGTATGCAGCTTCGTCTGATTGTTATTTATAAATTTAAATGCAATCTCCGGATGGGACAGCGCCATACGCTCCATCAAATCGCTGATGTACCCCGCCTCGGTCATAGGGCTCTTCAAAAATTTCTTTCTCGCCGGAGTGTTATAAAAAATATTCCGTACCAGAAACGTCGTCCCCTCCGGCGCGCCAATCTCATCCATCCCTTTTTCCGTACCGCCCTCAATCAGATACCTGCATCCCATCAGGTTCCCTGCCGTTTTCGTAATCAGCTCTACCTGACACACAGCGGCAATACTGGAGAGCGCTTCCCCCCGGAAGCCCAGTGAGGCCACATTTAGCAAGTCCTCTACCTTAGAAATTTTGCTGGTGGCATGGCGCAGGAAAGCCAGCGGAACCTGAGATGTTTCGATTCCCTCCCCGTTATCCGTGATTCGGATGAAAGAAATGCCTCCTTCTTTGATTTCTACCGTAATGGCATTTGCCCCCGCGTCAATCGCATTTTCCACGAGCTCTTTCACAATGGAAGCCGGGCGTTCTATGACCTCGCCCGCTGCAATTTTATCAATGGTATTCTGGTCTAAAACTGCGATATTTTTCATATTCCCCACCTGTTTTTCAGTTTCTGCTGTAAACGGTAAATTGTATTTAACGCGTCAAGCGGCGTGATATTTCCCACATCAATTTCACTTAATTCTTTCATAATGTCCTCTTCGCGCACAGTCTCAAACAAGGACATCTGCGCCACATCCACCTGGTCATATTTCTTCTGCTTCTTCGGTTTTTTCTTTTCTCCGTACTCTGCTTTAATTTCGCTGACTTTATCTGTGATATCCGCATTGCTCAGCTCCTCAGCCAATTCCTTGGCACGCTCAATCACCGTATCCGGGACTCCCGCCAGCTTCGCTACCTGGATACCGTAGCTCTTATCCGCGCCTCCCTTTACGATTTTCCGCAGGAATACAATGTCATCACCTTTTTCTTTCACAGCGATACAGTAATTATGGACGGCGTCTATCTTTCCCTCCAGCTCAGTCAGCTCGTGGTAATGGGTCGCAAACAGGGTCTTTGCTCCCAGAAGCTTCGGATTGCTGATATGCTCTACCACTGCCCAGGCAATGCTCAAACCGTCAAAGGTGCTGGTTCCCCTTCCAATTTCATCCAAAATCAGCAGACTGTTCCGGGTAGCGTTCCGAAGGATATTCGCCACTTCCGTCATTTCCACCATAAAAGTACTCTGGCCGGAAGCCAAATCATCCGACGCGCCCACACGGGTAAAAATCCTGTCTACAATTCCAACCTTTCCGCTGTCTGCCGGGATAAAGCTTCCAAGCTGCGCCATCAGCACAATAAGCGCGGTTTGGCGCATATAGGTAGATTTTCCAGCCATATTCGGCCCTGTGATAATAGATATCCGGTTGCTTCCATTATCCAGATAAGTGTCGTTGGAAATAAACATATCATTGTTTATCATTTTTTCTACCACCGGATGACGGCCGCCTTTAATGTCAATCATACCCTTTTCATTCATATCAGGCCGCACGTAATGATTATGCTCCGCCACCAGGGATAGGGACGCAAATACGTCCGTCTGCGCAATCGCCTTTGCCGTCTGCTGAATCCGCACCACTTCTTTCGCAATCGTATCGCGGATTTCACAGAACATATCATACTCCATCGAAAACAGCTTATCCTCCGCGCCCAGAATCATATCTTCCAGCTCTTTTAGCTCCGGCGTAATATAACGTTCCGCATTCGTCAGCGTCTGCTTCCGTGTATAGCGTTCCGGCACCAAATCCTTAAAAGAATTTGTCACTTCAAGATAGTATCCAAATACTTTGTTATATTTGATTTTCAGGTTCTTGATTCCTGTCGAATCCCTCTCCTTTGCCTCAAGCTCTGCCAGCCAGGTTTTACCTTCCGTTTTGGAATTCCGCAGCTTGTCAATCTCCTCGCTGTACCCGGTTTTGATAATGCCGCCTTCTTTGATGGCAATCGGCGGCTCCTCCGTAATCGATGCGTCAATCAAGTGAAAAATGTCCTCCAGCGCATCCAGCTGTTCCTCTATCTCCAGCAGAAGCTCTGATCGAAACCCTTTCAAAATATACTTAATATGCGGAAGCATTTCCAGGGAACTTTTAAATGCAATCAAATCCCTGGGATTTGCCGATTTATAACTGATTTTGCTGATTAAACGCTCCAAATCATACACTGGGTTCAAATATTCCCTGATTTCTTCCCGACAGATGGCATTTCCATTTAACTCCTCCACGGCGTCCAGCCTGCGGTTAATTTCCTTTTTGTCAATCAAAGGCTGTTCAATAAAACTGCGCAGCATTCTCGCACCCATAGCGGTCTTTGTCTTATCCAGCACCCACATCAGAGATCCTCTTTTCTGTTTTTCCCGCAGAGTTTCGCACAGTTCCAGGTTTCTTCTCGTGGAGCTGTCAAGAATCATGTATTTTCCAGTCACATAGGGAGTCAGCCGCGTCAGGTTTGACAAAGAACTTTTCTGAGTTTCAAGAAGATACTGCAAAAGGGCTCCCGCCGCAATCACACCGCAGTTATAATCCCCAAGCCCCAGCCCCGCCAGAGTCTTTACCTCAAAATGCTCCATCAGGGCACGCCTGCACAAATCATCGTCAAAATACCAGGATTCCAGGGAATACACGGTAATCCCCATCCGGGACTTCATATCCTCCACATCTATACCGCTCACATAAAACGGCTCATTGCAGATAATCTCTGCGGGAGAAAACTTCGTAATCTCATCCATAAGCTTTCTGGAACTGTCAAGCTCCGTCATAAAATAATCTCCTGTGGTAATATCTGAGACTGACACTCCATAGCGGTCTGCCATGTAGACAATACACATAATATAATTATTTTTCGTCTCATCCAATGCCTGAGTATTCAGGTTTGTACCCGGCGTAACGATACGTATAACTTCCCGCTTCACAATCCCTTTCGCCTGTTTTGGATCCTCCACCTGTTCACAAATAGCCACCTTATATCCTTTGGATACCAGCTTATTCAGATATCCTTCCACTGCATGATAGGGTATCCCGCACATGGGCGCCCGTTCTGCCTGCCCGCAATCCTTCCCAGTGAGGGTAATTTCCAGCTCCCGTGACGCCGTAACTGCATCGTCGAAAAACATCTCATAAAAATCTCCCAGCCGATAGAAAAGAATGCAATCCTTATACTGCTCCTTTGTGCTCATGTATTGCTGCATCATCGGCGTCAAACGTGCCGCATCTACTCTCATCTTTTCCCCTTTCTGATGCACTTGCCGCGTCATCTTTCCTCTAAACCGTATATTATTTATAGCTCCCCATATAATAAAACCCTTTGCTTTCTTCCAGTTTTACATCTATAATCTTCCCGATGAGATTTTCCGTTCCCGGAAAATGTACCAGCAGGTTATTGCTAAGCCTCCCTGTCAGCAAACGGCTGTCCTGCTCGTTTACCTGCTCCACCAGCACCGGCATCGTCTGCCCTTCAAAACGGCTGCTGGTTCTCTTCGAAATCTCCTGTACCTTCTGCAGCAGCCTGTCAAACCGCTCTTTTACCACATCCTCAGGCACCTGATTCTCCATGACCGCTGCCGGAGTGCCCGTCCGTTTCGAATAAATAAAAGTAAACGCGCTGTCATATCGTACTTTCCGCACAACATCCAGCGTCTCCCGAAAGTCCTCTTCTGTCTCCCCCGGAAATCCTACAATAATATCCGTCGTCAAAGAAATGTCGGGGATTGCATTCCGCAGTTTTTCAACTAAAGCCAAGTACTGTTCCTTCGTGTATCGACGATTCATAATCTTTAACAGACGGCTGCTTCCCGACTGGAGCGGAAGATGCATATGGCGGCATATCTTTTCGGAGTTTTTCATAACTTCAATCAACTCGTCTGAAAGATCCTTCGGATGAGAAGTCATAAAGCGGATGCGCTCTAATCCCTCTATCTTTTCTACTTCCTGCAAAAGCTCTGCAAAGCTTATGGGATGCTCCAGATTTTTTCCATAAGAATTCACATTCTGCCCAAGGAGCATGACCTCTACCACTCCGTCCTGCACAAGCCGCCGGATTTCCTGCAGGATATCTTCCGGTTTCCTGCTGCGTTCCCTCCCCCTCACATACGGAACGATACAGTAGCTGCAGAAATTGTTACAGCCGTACATAATATTCACCCCGGATTTAAAGAAAAATTTCCTGTCAGCCGGAAGTTCCTCAACAATCTTATCCGTCTCTTTCCAGATATCAATAATCATCCTGTCTGATTCCAGACTGGATGCCAGCAGCTCCGCAAATTTATATATGTTATGGGTGCCGAAAACCAAATCCACGAACCGATAACTCTTTTGCAGCTTCTCCACCACAGACAGTTCCTGCATCATGCAGCCGCACAGGGCGATTTTCATATGGGGATTTTTTTTCTTAATGGTATTCAGAAATCCCAGCCGCCCGTATACCTTTTGGTTTGCATTATCCCTGACCGTGCAGGTATTGTAGAGAACAAGCTCCGCATGCTCATCTTCTGTCATCTCATATCCAATTTTCTCCAAAATACCGATAAGCTTCTCACTGTCCCGGGCATTCATCTGACACCCGAAGGTATGTACACTGGCAGAAGGCAGCCGTCCGTTTTCCTCAAAAAAACGCTTCGTATACTGACGGCATTCCGCCATAAAATAATATTGCCTGGCGGGTTCCTCCAACGGCGGTTCCTGCCTTAAATCTATGTTATCTAAATTTATCTCATTATACATTTTCCCGGCCTTTTCCTTTCTGTCATACGAATACTTTTAAGAACCGCCCCCATTGTAACACTTTGCTGATAGAAAAGCAATTCCCAAAAAGCAAGCGCAAAAAGAGGGCGATGGAGCTTCTGCTTTCCACCGCCCGTATAACTATCTGCGTTTAAACTATAACAGTTCAGCCTTCGGCTTCCTGTTACCTTATACTAATAAATTCAGCATTGTCCCTACCGCATAATAATTGCCGAGGTTGTACGCACCACTTCTTGCAAACCTTGCAAAATCCAGGAAAGACTCTGACATCGTCGAATTGGATGAAACTGCTCCTGAAGAACTTGCATTTCCCTTTCCAGTGCTAGAGCTTCCGGAAACACCTGCAATCTTATCGACCGGTGTGTCAAGGATAGCCGTTGCCTTTGTGCCGACACGCTCAGCCAATCCATACTGACCGCCTAAAAGATTCTTTGTCTCCTCATAATCCTTGTCTAAGGATTCCGTAAGTTTCTTCTCATCCAGCTGCATCTTTCCGTACTTGTCAATACTGATCCCCATAGCTTTCAGGGTCTTTTCTGACGGCACTGCCCGCTCAAAAGCTGCCAGATGAGAAGCTACAGTCGAACTACGGTTAGAATTGCTTGACAGATAAGATTTTGTCTCATTGTACTGATTTACAAAATCCTTTACTGAGGAAATGATATTGCTCTTTTCCTTTTCCATTGCCGCTGTCGCTTTCTCATAAGCCGCGTTATCGCCTGACTCCAACGCTTCTTCTGCATCTGCACGAACTGCCTCATACCTGGAAAAAACGCTGTCCGCACTGCCAACCTGCAGTTTTGAAGCCGCTGCTTCCATATCTTCCAACGTTGACCGATATCCCATCAGGAATGTTGTTGTGCTGCTGGCACTGCTTGTTGTCTTGTTTGCAGAACTGCCGGAAGAAAGATTCTTCACTGTTTCCTTCGCCTGATAGGAGGCAGTTTTGTACGTACTGGAATTATTGATGAGTGTGCTTTGATAATCATAAGCCCTGCTGCTTGATACTCCACTGATACCCATAAAAACATCTCCTTTCTGGTATAGCAATACCCAATTTCATATTACATAGAATATATCGGCAGTTTTTACCAGAATAATAAGCTGATAGAAAAATTCACCGGGACAAATCTTTATCCGTCAGTTGCCTCATAAATCTTTCTGCATGCGAACTGTCCCCACCGTACACTCCAAACCCTCGGAAATATGCACTCTCGGAACCCAGCCCAGCTCTCTCAGCATGGATGCGTCCAACATCGCCCTGGTTGCCGTAGAATAGCCCAGCCTCTCCTTTTCATCCGGAATCCGGAAAACCACCTCCGTGCCGGCAATCCGCGCCAAACAGCCCGCCAAATCTTTCAGCATAATATCAGAATCCTCATCCGCCACATTATAGGCTTTTCCCGTCTGTCCCAAAAGCATCGTATACAAAACCGCTGAAATGGTATCCGTCACAAATGTATAAGAGTATTTTTGTGTTCCTTCACTCTTTAGTATAATATCTTCTCCGTCCGCCGCCTTCCTGATAAACTGGGAAATTGCTTTTGAATCAGAGGACAACATCGTAGGTCCGTAAACGCGGCTGAGCCTCGGTATCGTAAATGCCAGCCCATGTGTATGACAATAAGCATTGCACAGTGTCTCACCCAGCCGTTTACTCTCCGGATAACCTGCCCGAAGCGTATTGCAGTCCAGATAGCCCAGATAACCCTCCGAAAATTTATCCGTATCGCCCCTGTTTTCCCCATAAATTTCCACGGATGAGACAAAACAGAACTGCCTCGCATGATGGGAAACCGCATAATCCAGCAGATTTTTCGTACCGATAACATTCGAAACAATCGTCCCGATCGAATCTTCCGAATACTGCAGCGGATGTGTATTGCTTGCCGCATGGATGACGTAATCCACTGCGCCGCATTCCGGAATCCCATCGTTTACATCACAAGCCGCATAACCAAAGCATTCTTCTTTCCAATATTCCGCAAAGCGTTCTTCTGCCCTGTGCGGATTCCTGCTCAACGCAATAATATCCACCGGCTTCTCAAGCGTCTTATTCAAAAGCATCAAAAAATCAATCAGGCATTTTCCGATCATTCCCGTAGCTCCTGAAACCATCACTGTCCTGCCCTGCAGCTTCTCCCTGATAAATTCCTGTCCCGCCAGATACTGCAGCTCTCTTTCATAAAGTCCCCAGACGTTTTCCTTTTCTACACCGCTCAATTTACTTCTCACTTTCTCCATACTTTATCATCAATAATCCTTGTATAGCTCTGTATGATTTTAATCACTTTCATTGATACATTATCGTCTGCATAATCCGGCACTTCAGTCTCACACGGCTCCATATCCACCGCAATCTCTACCGCCTGCAAGATAGACTCTTCCTTGATGCCTCCTATCACAAAACACCCTTTATCTAAAGCCTCCGGCCTTTCTGTCGAGGTTCGGATGCATACTGCCGGAAAACGGCTCACCGCAGCTTCCTCCGGCATTGTCCCACTGTCTGACACAACACAGAAAGCATTTCGCATCAATTTGCTGTAATCCGTAAAACTGAAAGGCGGCATCTTTTTTACCAGAGGATGAAATTCAAAATGGTTCTTCGACATGATATTCGCACTTCTGGGATGCACTGAATAAATCACAGGCATCTGATACTTTTCCGCAAGGCTGTTCACTGCGCTCATCAGGCTCATAAAGTGCTGCTCATTGTCCATATTTTCTTCCCTGTGCGCGGACAGGACAATGTACTTCCCTTTCTTCATCCGGAGCTGCTCCAAAATCCTGCTGCCTTCAATCTCGCTCTCATGGGCGCAGATAATCTCCTTCATAGGTGATCCTGTCACATACACATGCTCCTTCTTTACACCCTCGGCAATCAGATACCTCCTGGCGTGTTCCGTATAAGGAAGGTTAACATCTGAAATATGGTCAACAATCCTCCTGTTGGTTTCTTCCGGAAGATTTTCGTCAAAGCACCTGTTTCCCGCTTCCATATGGAAAATGGGTATCTTAAGCCTCTTAGCTGAAATCGCCGTAAGCGCCGAGTTCGTATCCCCCAAGATAAGCAGTGCGTCCGGTTTTTCTTTCCGCATCACCTCATAAGATTTCGCTATGATATTTCCCAGCGTTTCCCCCAGATGTTCTCCTACGACTCCCAGGTAAAAATCCGGTTTCCGAATTCCCAAATCCTCATAAAAAATCTCATTCAGCCTGTCGTCATAATTCTGTCCTGTGTGTACAAACACATGCTCAAAATATTTATCCGCCTTTTTTATAATCTCAGACAGGCGGATAAGCTCCGGCCTTGTGCCGACAATTGTCATTACTTTTAGTTTCTTCATGCTCTTCTCCTCCTTTTATTCTCAACAATGAATACATTGTCTCTTTTCCTATCCGATCCAGGTTCTGTTTTTTGCCGAACCGATCAGCACTTGTTTTCCCTGGAATGCAAATCCATATTTGCGCATACGCTCCTCGGGAATGCCTTTCGCTGTAAGCGCAGCTTCATATCTCTTCTGTTCAATCTGCAGCAGCGCCGCATTCACAGTATCTTGCAGCCCTGCTTCTTTCGCGGGCTGATGTACCTTGAATTCCAGAATAAATGCATCATCATCCTGATAAAGCGGCTCCAACATCACATCATACCGTCCGAAACCGCTTTCCCGATTCGACGTCAGCACATATCTGTCGGACAGTTCCACCATCAACCCCAGTACAAAACCGTGGTAAAAACGCTCCGGCTCCTGGAAAGACGGATTTTTCCCGGTGTCAAAAGAGCTGAACGTTTCCAGCGCTACTCTATTTATATATTCATTCATCGCATCCACATCATCCAACAGCAGCGCCTTAATGAAATCATTATAGCTGTCCCCATACTCCGTAAACCAGTCCTGGACCATCGTTTCAAACATAACGCGCACTTCCCTGTTGGTAATTGCCAGGTAATAAGAAAACCTTCCCGTACGCTCCAAAAATTCCGTTTTCACTACTTTCAGATAACCGCCGGCTAGCAGCAGGCTCCAGATGGCGCTTTCCCTTCCTGTCAAATGATTGTAAACAATCTGTTCCTCTATCTGCGTTTTCAGAATCCCTCCCTGCAGCAGCCGTTCGAACTCCAGCTTTACATTTTTATTCCCCTCACGCAGCAGCTTCCCCACCAGGCTGTTCGAGCTGGTATTCGCCCAGTAAGCGGCGATTTTCTTCTTATCAAGGTAATTCAAAATCGACCACGGATTATAGATATCCTTACAGCTCCCAAACGTAAAGCCGTCATACCAGTTTTTCACTTCCTGCCTTTTCTCAGATAGTCCGAATTCATCCAGGGATGCAAAGACTTCCTCTTCCGTAAACCCGAAACTATCCCCATACTTCTCCGAAGTCGTCGTTACCACCTCCAGGTTATTCAAACCCGAAAAGACAGACTCCTTGCTGACCCTGGTAATGCCCGTCATTACAGCGCCTTCCAGATACGGGTTCGTCTTGAACGTTGCATTAAAAAAGCCTCTCATAAAAGATATCAGCTCATCCCAATATCCATTTACATAAGCTTCCTGCATGGGCGTATCATATTCGTCCAGCAAAAGAATTACCTTTTTTCCATAATAATTATGGAGATAACCCGACAATGCTTTCAATGTATAAGTCGCTTCATTGTCCTCCATATCTACAGAGATATGCCTGAAATCTTCTTTCTCACTTTCATTCAGGCTATTCCCTTCCAGCAGGAAGTCAAATCTGTTGTAAAGACTTTTAATAATCCGGCAGATTTTTTTCCGCGTCTGCTCAAAAGATGTCTCTTTTATATCTGCAAAGCTAAAGAAAATAACGGGATATGTCCCCTGCAGCTTCCGGTACTTCTCCTCCTGCCATATAGACAATCCCTCAAATAAATCTCCTCTTCCAGCATAGTCCACGGAAAAGAACTTCTCCAGCATACTCATATTCAGCGTCTTTCCAAAACGCCTTGGGCGGGTAAGCAGCGTTACGCTGTCCCCGTTTTCCCACCATTCTTTAATGAACTCCGTTTTGTCCACATAAAAGTAATTTTCTTTTCGTACTGTTTCAAAATCCTGATGTCCGATTGCCACTGTTCTTCCCACGGCTCTCTCCCTTTCGCCATTCCATTTTGCAGAAAACACGCTTCTCTTAACACATGTCACAAAAAGACTCTATTTAGAAAGAAATTGCTTATGTGTACTATAACACTGTCGGAAAGAAAAGTCATCCCCTTTTTTAAAAAAGAGGATGACGCTCACTACTCTGAATTTTAACAAGCACTATCTCCGTTCTTTCAAATAGCAGCTATACAAATCCCTATGTTTTTCCATCCATTCCGCCTGTTCCTGAACCATAATCCTGTAAGACGGAACGATATGATCCAATTCCTGTCTCGTATCCAACAGCGACTTATTATTCACGAAAGTATCCTTCGCATGAATCACAGTTCTGTTCCGGTTCGAATATTCGTTAAACAGGCGCAGCAGATCATACTTCGAAATCTCCTCATTATTCACCAGATGATAAAGCCCCGTCAGGTTCTGGCGCATAGCAGCTTCTATGGACTTTGCCAGTTCCAGCGTTGTCACACCGGACCAGATTGCCTTCGTAAAGCCGTCAATCTCCCCATCCTGCCCCATAAACCAGTGAAACAGCCCAATTCCGTCCGCTTTCAACTCCGGCCCGACAATAGATGTACGAAGCGTCAGATTCCTGTCGTCTGTCAACTCTCCCAACGCCTTTGACCTTCCATAGTAGGACTCCGCATCCGGTGTACTTTTCTCCGTATACTGCCCTTTACTTCCGCTGAATACACAGTCCGTACTGATATGTATTACCCTGGCGCCCGCATCCTCTGCACATTCCGCCAGGAAATGCGGAAATACACTGTTTAAATAAATCCCTTCTGACAACTTAGCATCCACAGCCCTATTCAGGATTCCGATACAATTGACCGCCGCATCATACGTTCCTTCTGCCAATACACTCCTGACCGAATCCTGATTCAAAGCATCTCCCTCTATACAGACGATGCCTTCGCCAAGATTTTGGGGACGCCTTGCAAATCCCGTTACCTGATGCCCGCGTTCAGCCAGATACAGAGCGGCCATATGCCCCGCCATGCCATTTACCCCAAATATGATAACTTTCATCTGCTTTTCTCCTCCCGGGCTATTTTGCTGTCTCCAACTCTCCCTGTACATACTGCAGCTCCAGAAGGCGTTCTTTTACCTGATCCCTGTCCAGAATCTGCGTATTGCTGGAATTAAATTCCTTCAGTTCCCGCACATCTACTTTACCCTTCTCAAAATACTGCTCGTAGTTCAGCTCCCTGTTATCCGCAGGCACCCGGAAAAACTGCCCCATATCCTCCGCATGGATATACTCTTCCCGCGTCAGCAGCGTCTCATACATCTTCTCGCCATGACGAATTCCGATATAATGGATATCCGCCTGCCCTTCTGCAAAAATATCCGAAACGGCGTGCGCCAGCGTATCAATCGTGCACGCCGGAGCCTTCTGCACCATGATATCGCCTGCCTGTCCGTTCTTAAACGCGAAAAGCACCAGGTCTACCGCTTCCTCCAGGCTCATCAGGAATCTCGTCATATTCGGCTCTGTAATCGTCAAAGGCTTCCCGGCTTTCAGCTGTTCAATAAACAGAGGGATGACTGATCCTCTGGAACACATCACATTCCCATACCGTGTCCCGCAGATTACAGTCTTATCCGTTGTCCTTGATTTTGCCACAAACACCCTTTCCATCATGGCTTTGCTGATACCCATAGCATTAATCGGATAGGCTGCTTTATCTGTAGACAGGCAGACCACCTTTTTTACCCCTTCTGCAATTGCTGCGGTAAGTACATTATCTGTTCCCATGATATTTGTCTTGACTGCTTCCATCGGGAAAAACTCACAGGAAGGAACTTGTTTTAACGCCGCAGCATGGAACACATAATCCACGCCCCGCATCGCCTCCTGTACGCTCCGAAGCTGGCGCACATCGCCAATATAATATTTAATCTTGCTGTTGTTATAAAATCTGCGCATATCATCCTGTTTCTTTTCATCGCGGGAAAAAATGCGAATCTCTTTGATTTCTGTATTCAAAAAACGTTTCAATACCGCATTTCCAAAAGAACCCGTTCCTCCCGTAATCAACAATGTCTTTCCTGCAAAAATATCTGTCCGTCCCATAAACTTCTCCTTCTTTCTTACTTTCTTAAGTTTGCAATCCTGCAAAACTTGCAAATATTTTTTTCACACCTTGCTGTTTCAATTTTCCCCATATTTCATGATAGCTCTCTGTTGATATAATGATCCAATCCTTTTCCCCGTTAATTTCCTCTGGTGACAGGCAGTTTTTCCCGTCATACCCTGTTTTCTGCTTCTTGACATCGCAATCAACAAAGCTCCTTATTTCAATGCCAAGTTCCTTCATTTGATGATACAGACGGACTCCATTTTTTCCCATGCCATAGACAAACACATTATTTTCTTTTTGATTTTCTTTTATGTACGACTTAAAGTAATACTCAAAAAATCTTCTGCCTACCTTCTTTCTTTTCTCCTCAGACACGTTACCGTCCATAAATCTAAAAAGAAAATCATTCACGCAGCACTGATACATCAAATATGCACATCCGTCTATCTCAGCTTCTCCAAACTCCCATACTTTACCTGTTTTTTCAGTATCTTTCCACGCTGTCCTTGTTTCTGCCGAAACCCTAATGTCCTTTACACCATGACGCTTACACTGCGTAATAAAAGCATCTATTTCCTGATGCGATGAGTTATATGAGAACACAATATATTTTATCAGTACATTATCCGCATAATCACAGTATTTTCCGATGTTCCTCCAAACTTGTTCAAAACCGTTCTGCCTCTTTATTTTTTTGTATGTTTCCGCTGTTCCTGCATCCGGACTGATCTGAACTGTCAAATTCCCCTGTTTCAGACCTTCATAAATTGATTCGTGAAACAAAATTCCACTCGTGTTTAAAAGCTGCCGACATCCATGTGCATAACCAAATTCCAGGTACTCTTTCAAATTAGGCAGCAGCGTAGGTTCACCTCCCCCAAAATCAATATTGAAATGGGTATCTATACATCCCTCTTCTAGCAACCGTTTGATAATCTTTAAAGACTCATACTTTTCATTAATTTTCGCTACATTCTGGTCACAGTAAATGCATCTGGAGTTACAGCCACGAAAATTGTTGTGTACTATATTTTTTAATTTTACATCATCATATTCCAGGCCTTCAAATATGATCTGTTTCAAGTGCTTGCATCCACGACAGGGACCGTCTGCATTCTGATTTTCTTCCATCACATCCAGCAATTTCCCAACATAACTCTCTTTATGAAAATTGTCCTCTACCCCCCCCCTATCAACATCACATATTACAGGTGTTTTAGGATAGACTGTTGAAGAACAGCAAAAAATAATTTCATCATAATCAAAATCAATACATTGTCCAAGAATATTACAATGCCATATTGTTTGATTTTTATATTTATCATTAAACTTTTCTAATCTTATTTCTAAATTTTTCCTCTCCATCCATTATTCTCCTAACATGACACATTCAGTTATCTTTGTTATAACATTTTAAAATTTCATATATAACTCTCTTAATTTCCCCTGAAGCCTTCTATTCTCTTTCTCCAATTCGTCATTTTTTTGCTCAGCAGCCATAAGCATTCTTGTCAGTTCTTCTGCTGTCAACTCGCTATACAAACTTCCATTTTGCGCTTTACAAATCATTTCCCCACAGAATTTCGTTGTCAGCGGATGCTTCTCCGGTGACACTCTCGCTTTCATTTTTCTAAAAAATGATAATACATTTCCGCCAAAACAGGCGCATTCCACCAGATTTAATTGACGCAGGCACGCAAAGACAAATGCATCTTCATCAGGATATATATCTTTTGTCTGGCTGTCCTGTTGTGGGTGGTAGCGTTTGGACGAAACGGTTTCCCCGCAGAATTTAATCTTTGAATCCCGGAAAATTCGGAACCACATCTCATTATCCTGCGTAATCTTTAGCTCCTCATTAAAATATCCTACTCTGTCAAAATGACTCCTATGTACTAAAAGCGCGCACCCATTGACGCATCCTAAAATAACAGGATACACAGACATCTCCATGACTTCCTGCGTATAGAGCGCCTCAAAATTTGTCCAATTGTACACCCTTCCCTCTTTATCCAGAATATCGTAATTTCCATATACGAGCGTCTCTTTTTCCTCGCCCTGCAGATGCCTCACATAAATTTCACACGCATCCGGTTTCATCAGATCGTCATGGGAAAGCCATGCAAAATACTCTCCTGACATATGCGCAATTCCCATATTCAGCGCCGTGGCTACTCCCCCGTTTTTCTTATGAAGCCCGATAATCCGATCTCCATAAGCGTCCATGATTTCCTTTGTTCCATCCACTGAACCATCATCCACCACAAGAACTTCTACGTTTTCATACGTCTGGTTTAGCGCGCTGTCAATCGCTTCTTTCATATAATTTTCTCCGTTATATACCGGTATTACGACGGATATCCTGGGTTTATACATTTTTCTCTTCTCCCCTTGGCAATTGTTTCCCTACAGGTTTCTTATACGGATTGATGGGCAGAAAGCCCGCACAGTGCTTGCAGAAATTCACATACCCTTTTTCTGTATAACCCATAATAAACTCCACGAAAACTACTTTATCTTCTACTTCACCGCCGCTCAGATCAAACGAATCGTTTGGCTCTTCTGTTTCCAATCCGGCTTTTATACCAAAATTCGCATAGTTACATGCATATAACCTGCTATGGTACAATTCCCTATATGGCACTGCACACCTGTCCCTATAGGCAATTAACTCTTCTTCACTCATTCCATAATTATCTGTTTTAAGAGGTTCCAAGTCGATCCAATATGTTTCATCCCCTCTATTTACCGCATATTCTACGCCATACTTCTGCAATTTCTCTTCTATCTCAGGCAAGATCTTTTTAGAACGTTCTACATACTTTGAATAATCGTCAATCAGAAAACAGAATCCATACCTGGCGCATATTTCGCATACCCTGTCTTTCGGAACAATCGTGCAGTTAGTTGAAATTCCCAAAGAAACAATCTGATTCCTGTAATGGCTCCCGATATACTCCAGGATTTCATCCGCCTCAGGATGAAGAAACGGTTCTCCCCCTGTATAAGAAAAGAAATCCACCACATCAACATTTTTAAAATAGTCTGCAAGCGTCTTTTTTAAATCCTCTACATTCTCATTCTTCTGATTCTTATTGTAAGCTGTAAAATTCAGACATCCGTCACAGTTCAGATTACAGATGGTCGTTGATAAAAAACCGACGCTAGGCATATAAATCTTCCCCAGCGCATACCATGCATAAACCGGAAGCACTGACTGTTTAAATTCCTCCATATACCAGAAATCCCTGTTCTTTTCCATCCCATGCTTTTCCAATATCCGGCGCATTTCCAGCATCGTGTTTTCCATTGCGGCCAAAATAATCAATTTCTTTTCGGGCCTTTCTACTAATTCTACCGGAGAAATTACTTTTTTCCCTAAATAGCCGTTCTGCTGTTTGTCATAATTTCCATCCACAAACGCAAACTCTATCCCCAATTTTGAAAGAGTCCTGCTCATCCTGGCTCCATAGTCTCCCGCGCCATAAATATAAAAACATCCGCCTTTTAACGCCTCCCATTGTTCTTCAAGTTCATGTCCCTTTTTTGTCCATTTCATATTAGAAATTTCTCCTTTCCAGTTCTTCTTTCATATGCTTCCAGATTTCTTTTCCTGCCGTGCCATCTGCAAAATTTACATTTCCTCTAAAAAAACCTTTTCTTTTATCTATGTGCATATCTTTCCCCTGTGCCACAATATCCAGAAAATCCTTCAAACTGCAGTAAGACTCCCGATAGACAGGATTCACGGAAGCCTGCATCACAGATTCCACAATCTCTTTTTTCTGGTTTTCAGTAAACGGAACAATCTCAATACTTGCTGCCTGATTTCTCTTCTTATCAATGCACACAATTTTATCGCTCACTCTTGAAAATAGATATTCATAATCTTCATCATGACATCGGCCGCCAAAAAATCCGCCTTCCTTTCCATTCCCTAAAAGCTCCTGCGTCCCAACCGGAACCTCCGCATGCTTTCCTGTCTTTCTATCTATTTTTATAAAATGATCCGCCTGGAATGGGATAAACCACACACTGTCCCCTATATATGCAATTTCAGAAAATGCAGGATTAATCTCGTCCAAAATATTATACGCGGCAAAATCTTCTGACACTACAGAAAATCCTTCTTCTTTGTTCCATTTCAAAAGCATCAGCGGGTTCTTTGACATAATCCATATATTTTCATGATCCGCTGTGATGCTATAGAACGCTGCTGTTCCTTTATATCTATGGACTTCCCAGCTATCCGTTTCCGGCGCATATTCCGCCAGCCACGGCTTATCATTACACCCGAAAAAAATATGGTTTTTAAACAACCGGCCCCCAACAAAAACCGGCTCTTCATTTTTATAGCCTAATTCCTTTGACAAAGGACATTCTGCTGCTTCTACCGTATTATCTTCTGCATCAATCACAAATCTCCGGCTGCTGAATAAAATCGGAAACAGATATATCTTTTTTCCATGCAGTATCGGAATATACTGGTTATTTAGTTCTTTCTCTTCCAATACAACTCTTTCCATATTACCGTTTTTGGTGTCAACCACCAATATGCAATCACAAAAATACGGAATAAAGAAAATTTTCTGCCCATATGCCACCGCATTCTTAAACATATAGTTTTTGCTTTCTGCGCCTTCCAGCGCCCCGGCAAACTCTATCTGTTTTGTCTGCAGATGCAATTTAAACACCGCGTTATATTTATGATGAAACATCCATAAAATATCTTCCTGAACTGCACAGCTGATTGTTCCCATACGCGTATTATTATAGTCTGTAATCAGGATTGGTTTTCCGGTAACGCCAAAAGATTTCAGCATGGAACTGGTTTCATCCCCAATATATGCGTCTGCCAGCAGGAGCGCCCGCTGGCTGTCCTGGCTGTTATCATAAATCACATTAGGAAGCATCTGAAACTGTTCTACGATATCCATATACCGCTTCTTATAGTGAGGGCGTACACTTTCTATGGTGCTGATGCTCAAAGGATGCGGACGCCACAGCAATACCATATCGTCTCTTCTCGGAAACAGTTCTATAAAGTCCTCCAGCTTCTTCATCACACCCTCTGTATAATTAAGCAATTCTGTTATTGTCGAATTATACAGAATCACTTTCTTTCTCGGCGAACCGATTTTCCTTTGCCATGATTCCGGTATTCCGTCAGCATCGTAAATTCCTGAAATCATTTTG
Organism: uncultured Lachnospiraceae bacterium; assembly: GCA_951800685.1. Taxonomy (GTDB): domain Bacteria; phylum Bacillota; class Clostridia; order Lachnospirales; family Lachnospiraceae; genus UBA3282. The sequence goes on along the minus strand of CATOJY010000001.1, from coordinate 57,115 downwards.
TCTAATTTGGGAGAACCTAACGCCAGGTATCTATCTTCCAACCCGCTGTTCCGGAACCTCTCTTCGCTCATATCCAGAGCTTCCCTTAATCCCCTGATAAAAACATCCCTGAGTTTGTCAGACTGAAGGATTGTCTTATGAGCATACAATACGCCGCTTGTCAGACACTGCAGCGGATTCACTGAATCATTATTCGCCACAAAGTAAGGAACATACACCAGGAGCGATGTGTATTCCCGTATTTTCCGGCTATAATAGTCCGGATGGATACTTGTCACTGTGTTCTGATCGTCATACGGATTATGAATAAAAATAATGTCCGGCCTTTCCGTTTCCAAATGATATTCTGTATATTTCGTAATTGGCACATATCCCGGAAATTCCCCGCTTTCATCGTACCAGTTCCTTGGGGTTCCATCCGGTTTCCTGTCAAAATACGGAATGGGAATCACCCTGCAGTTACAGTCAGGCGCTTCTTTTGCCGCCATCCATATACTTTCCAGGGAATCCCACATAGACGCCTTGTACGGCAGAAACACGACCTCATACGTAACAGGTATATCATATTTTATGCTGTTCCGTATCTGAAGCAGCTGCTTATTCATCAGCTTCATGCGTTTCTGGGGATTCTCAGTTTCCACATTCTCATAAAGCCCCCACACAAGCTCACACAGGTTCTCCAACTGGCTGACCGCTGCCGTGCCTTCCCCTTCTGTTTCCTCGATTTTATTTCCAACAGTAAGCGCTGCCTCCTGCACAATACCCAGAAGCTCTTTAAACTGTGCATATTCCTTTTTTCTGTACAGCTCGTCCAGAGTTTTCGCCGCTTCCAGCATAGAATCCGTCATCTCCAGTAACTGCTGCCTGATTTGTGTTCTCATACATTAGCCCCTTTCCAGCAACGCCAGTTTTTCTTTCAGTGGCGGCGCCATATCCAGATACTCCTCTATCTCAGCTTTTGTGAGATAATCTGTCACATGTGCTTCTTCCAGCTGCCGGATGACAGCCTCCTGGGCATCCGGCGAAACAAGAATGCATTTCTTTCCCGGATGCTTCATGGCACATTCTAAACTTTCTATCTTTTTTCCATCCAAAATCTGATTTTGCTTTTCCTCTGCATTATCAATAAATCCCTCTATCAAAATCCCCCTGAGCATAAGCTGCAGGTTCAGGTTTCTTCCATTTCTGCCAGCCCCAAACATAAACAGCTTCCCTGTTCCAAACTTCTTTTTCAATTCCAATATCCTGCTTTCTAAATCAGCAGGCTCCTCCAATGCCAGGATTTTTCCCGTCACATGCTCTTCAAAAGCCCGATAAGGGGTTTTTCTTGCAAAATCAAGCATCTCCCAATAAAACTCATAGGGACTCCCATACAACTTATACATCTCTCTGTCCGTCACCTGATTCACAAAACGAATCCACAGCTCGTTACACTCCCTGATATGGCTTGGTATCGTCCTGCTCCCCTGCTCTGCATGAATTCTGGAAATAACCAGAGGCTCCTCCAAATACAGGATTTTCTGTCCCCGCAATATCCGAAACCACAAATCATAATCCTGCGTTGTGCGCAGCGTCTCGTCAAACACACCGCACCTTTCAAAATGGCATTTATGTATTAATGCATCACATCCATGAACCATTTGCGCTAACACAGCCGCAAGCCCATCCTGACGCATCCTGCGTTTCAGCTTCTTTCTTGGCTTCACCGCTTCATCCAACAAATTCTTTTCCACAAATAAAAGCCTGTATTCACTGAGCACAATCCGCTGATCATCACCGCATTCCTCCAACGCCTGTATCTGCTTTTCACATTTATCTGGCAGAAACATGTCATCATGGGAACACCAGGCAAAATAGTCCCCGTCCATCTCACGGATGCCTAAGTTCAATGCAGAAGCCACGCCTCCATTTTCTTTATAAAAATAACGGATACGTTCTCCATACTCCGCCGCTATTCTTTCCGTCGCTCCATCATCCGAAGAACCGTCATTGATCACGAGCACCTCACAATTGTCATATGTCTGATTCAGTGCGCTGTCTATGGCATTTCTTAAATAATTTGCTCCGTTATAAACCGGAATAATAATAGAAATCTTTTTGTCATTCATATCTTTTCCCTTTTCCGTCCAGGCTCTCTTTTAAAATACTCTCATACAGCTCCTGATGCCTTTTTACATACGTGTCAAATTGATATTTCTGTTCCACCAGCTGCCGTCCCATCCTCCCTTTTTGCCGGATTTCCCTCGGATTCCGGGACAATCTCTCAATTTCATACGCCAATGCAGAACTTGATTTATACTCTACAGAACTTCCACATATTGGAGCATTTGTAATATCTTCCAATACCGTCCCCTTAAAGCAAATAACTGCGTTTCCGGCTGCCATAGCTTCAATCGCCATAAGGCCAAAACTTTCTGCCAGCGACGGCATAATAAATATATCACAGGCTTCCTGAAAATCAATCATTCCCTGTTTATCATTTATCCAGGAATGCTCCTGTACTTTATACATTTTCCGAATATCCTCCGGGATTACCCCCGCGCCTACTGTCATAAGGAATATTCTGTCCTTATCTGATATCTGTCTTAATGCTTCATATATGTATTCGCATCCTTTCACCGGCGCGTTATCTGCCCTGAATCCAATAACAATATGGTTTTCATCTGCTAATTCTTCTCTGTCATGATACGAACTGATATCAACCCCAAAGGGTATCACATGAATCTTATCAAAATGTTCAGTCAACGGACTTTCCTTCATATATCTCTTCATAAATTCTGAAGCAACCACAACGTGGGGATTCATTTCCCGAAATACTTTTCTTTTAACCTCCCACATAAAATTTGTATTATCCTGCTCCATCTCATAATATATTTCATCCAGCCTCACACAATTTCCACAGCCGGTTTTCCATTTTTCACATGTCATCGGATGTATACAATTTCCCGTAACAATCCAGGGATCATGTATCGTCCATACACTATTCGCCTTCATCAAATCCGGATAATCATACAAGGAAAACATTCTATTATGCAGAATGTGATAATGTTTAATATCCGCATTTTGAAATTCCTCTATTCTCTTTAACTCTGTTATGTAAGGCATCAAAAGATTGCTAATCGAATGTTCTTTCTCATAATGTGCAACCTGCTCATGAAACATCCAGTCATTCTTTAAACAGATAACACTATCCGCGTCGCTTCTTTTATCCATCACAATCTGTTTTGCATCTATTCCATTTTCGCGCAGCTTCAAATGCAAATCATATCCATTAAAGTTCCTTCCCACCAAATCCCAATAATTCACCTCTACGACTTTCATTTGCCTAGATTTCTCCTCCCCTGGCGCTTTACACAATCTTCTAAAAGAATCTCCGCGCTTTTACGCCTCTCCGTCTTTTTGTAAGGATATCCGCAAAAAACTTTTTCAAGATTGTCCTTCAAATCCACAATTTCCGTTTCATCCAGCAAATCATTCCTCACACACGGCTCCTTTTTATCCAATAAAGCGTATAGCTCCTCTCTGCTATATACGTTCTCAAATCCCTCCTGGCGAAACTGATTTACCAATGCCGCTGAATTTTTCATACTAACAATAATAACAGTTTCCCTTTTATCCAGTTCCAGTACCTCTTCATAAGATTTACAGAATAACCCTTCCAACGCATAACCTTGTTTACTTTTATCCGTATCTCCAAAACATCCAACTGCAATTCCATATTTTTTTAACTTGAAATATGTCTGTATCCCATATTCTCCCATGCAATAGATACATACCTGCTTTTTATCTCCATCCATTTTCCTGATACCTGCCAATTATCTTTTCTACAATTTTATTTTGGGGTGAAACATCCATAAAGATCTTATCCAAATCCTCTTTAAATACATAATTACTAATTCCGGCTCTTCTTAATTCCTGCGCAATCTCTTCTCTATATAAAGAGGCAATGATAATTCTGCCCCGAAACATTCCCTGTTCCCCTAATCCCCGACATATAATCCCATCTATTTTCTTGCCATGCAGCTTCTTGTTTCCATCAAGAAACCCTTCAACAGCAAAGCCGCGGCAGCGCAAATCAAATAAAAGCCTTTTTCCATAAGCGCCCGCCCCATAAATCCAAATCGGCGTTTCTATTTTTTCTTCTATCTCACCCGCAATGCATGTGTTTAAGCGCATTCCCTGCAAACAGGCAGAATAACTTTTCTCCATGCCTGGTATCGGAAAAATCCTCAGCAGCATCTGATAAAAAAAGTTATAATCACTTCCGTATAACTCCACTCTCTCCTGATGTGTAAGTTCATCTAAAAACATACGGTACATTTCATCCCGTTCAATGTCTACACTTCTTATGGTATTGCTTCCCTGCTCCGCATGGTATCTGATGCCATAAAGGCGTTCATTAGAGAATTTACATTTTTCCTTTCTTAAAATCCTAAACAGGAACTCATAATCTTGCGTTGTGCGCAAATCTTCACGGAATGTCCCATATCTTTCAAAAATACATTCGTGGAGAAGCACACCGCCAAATTGTATAAGCGATTGTATTACAGAAAATACATTTTTCTCTAAATTTCCCTCTTTGTAAAATTGTAATAACGGAACCGCAACCCTTCTTCCCGAATCCGTAAAGATATCGTAAGAACATGCTGTCATCCATACATTGTTTTCTTTCACACATTTAACCTGCTCTTCAATCTTACGGGGATAGAAAACGTCATCATGAGAAAGCCAGGAAAAATACTCTCCCTGCATTTCTCTTATGCCTGCATTTAATGCCGTTGCCACTCCCCCATTCTCTTTCCTGAAATACCTGATTCTGCTTCCGTATGACAATGCAATCTCTTCCGTTTTTCCATTATCGTCTGAACCATCATTCACAACGATAACCTCACAGTTCTGATATGTCTGATTTAACGCACTGTCAATCGCCTCTCTCAAATAATTTGCTCCATTATAAACCGGAATGATAATAGATACTAAAGATTTCTGCACTGTCTTCCCACCTCTATATAATGTGTATTGATATCACATCCGCCATTGCACCTCCGGCACATTGTTAAATAACCTCTGGCATTATATCCCAAATCAAATTCCACAATTTTTGCCTTTTCTTCTATCCCATTCCCAAGCTTCCCAAGCTCCAGCATATTGCTTTCATCATATGCAAACTCCAGCGCTTTTTCCGCAAATCTTGCATTAATGCAGTACCATATTTTTCCATCGATATACCCACGGCAATTTGTATGGCAGTAATCAAAAAAGGCTTCCATGCTGCTTTCTGTATCTTCCTCATGATGCAGCGCCTCAAACCCAAAATCTACCCATTGCGCAGAACTTAACAAATATGTCCTAATCCCGTTCTCCCTGTATTTTTCATAATTTTCCATGACTCTCTGTTTCAGTTCAGGGTTCGTAGCCGTATAATCACTGATTTCCACATACATACCATATTTCTTCATACAGTTTAATAGCCTTTTTCCTGGCTCTATCATACCATTGGTAATAATCTTTAAACTTCCTATCTGTTCCAGATAGTTTTCTGCTATATACCCAAGAACCTCTTCCAACTCCTGGTTTAATAACGGCTCTCCGCCTGTAAAAGTAAAGTCTCCCACGAAATCTATTTTGCTAAATGCCAGATCAATCTCTTCTTTTATTTTTGCCGCCTCATATTTCTTCACATTTTTGAAATATGGAAGCATAATCGCACATTTTTCACACCTCAGCGTACATCTCTCTGTCACGATACAGGAAAGGGAATTCACAACAACTTTTTGATATTGATGAAGCATCAGGAGCGGAAAATCATGCCGCATAAATTCATTATAAGTTTTACAGATACTGCGCTTATTCTCCAAAAAAACACTAAGTCCCTCTTTTACCTCTTGTCCAATATCGTCATGTAAGGCAATTAACACCAGGCAATCAGCATTTGCTCTTCTTGAGAACTCCTCCAGACTCAACACATCCAGACCCTGGCATATATCTCCTGCTTTATATTTATCAATAAATGCCTTTACCGTCCAATCCGTAAGTCTCTGTATTGCATAAAAAAATCTTTCCCCAATAATCCCGCTGCCATATATATATATTTCTTTATTGGCATATTCTTTCGCGATAGCCTCTTCTGTCCCGGCAAGTTCCCTGCCCTGCTTTGTCCATTTCATGTCACTCCACTCCACTCATATCAATCTTCGAAATCTTTGAATGCGGCACTCTCTCTTCCACCGGAGGCAGCTTCCTGTAATCTCCATAGTGCCCCCGCAGATAGACCTCATAATCTTTAAAAGCCTGAAACCTATATCCCTCAAACTCCAGCTCAATAAACTCTTCAAAACACCGCCGCGGAAGGCCGTACCGGCAGCTTTTCGGATACTCCAGCGTATAGTGGCTGATAAGCTCGGTATCCCTCCTGTTGCACGCCCACGCCAGCCGATTCCGCAGCGCAAATGCGCTGTCCCTCGGTATCCTGCTCAATATACGGTACACTGCTCTTTCCCTGCGCTTTCCTGCCTGCCGTACTCCCAATGGCGCATACAAAACTTTTCGAATAAAAAAGCACAGGAAATGGTGCAGCCGCCGCAGAAGAAAACGATCCGGCACATTATCCGCCACAAAAATGTCAATAAAAATCCCTGTTTTCTGTTTCAGGAATTCCTGCCCCAGCCGCACATGTTCCGTATTCTCCCGCCGTATCTTTGCCCAGCCCCAACGGTAATAAGGATCACTCTTATAATCTTGAAGAAAAAAACGCGCCGTATCCAGCTCTTTCTTACATACCCTTCGGAACTTTGCATACTCTTTTCTGAGCATAATCACATCAATATCATCATCCCATGGGATAAATCCTTTGTGGCGGACTGCGCCCAGCAGCGTACCGCCATCCAGCGAATACTGAATATTGTGCTTCCGGCAGATTCTGTCCACCTCAATCAGCATTTCCAGCTCAATACGCTGTAACTTTCTCAGTTCTTCCGAAGATAATTTATATTCCTGAGCTTTTCTCATCACGCATCTCCTTACCACTGTTTTCTATATACTCTGTTTCCAGGCTCTGTAAACCGGGTTCCTCACCTCGCTGCCTGCTTCGCCGGCTCTACTTTGTTCGGATTGATATCTATATATCCACTGCAATTCTTACAAAATTCCACATACCCTTTCACATTGTACCCCATACGGAATTCAATCAGTTCCTTTCGTTTCTCCGGCGTATAGCTCCTCAAATCAAAATACTCAGTCTCATCTGTCTTTGCCAGCCCTGCTACCATCGCATAACTCGCATAATTACAGCTAAAAAGCTTTCCGTCCCTCAACTCCTGCCACGGCACATGACAGCTCTCAAACTGATTCTGCAGCCGCTGCTCGCTCCAGTCCTCATGATGGGTTGTAAGCGGCGCCAAATCAATCCACTCGTCCACTTTATTAATTTCATATTTTACCTGATGTTTCTCCAGACGCTCCAGCAATTTAGAAAATGTTTCCACACTGTTCGGCACTGCTTCCCGATAATCATCCACCGTCACTTCTACATTGTGCTCTGCCAGCGCATCCAAAAGTTCCGGCTTGGGAAGCACCGTCCCATTTGTCACTGTCCGCAAAATATGGATTTTCTTCCGGTAATTCGTATCAATGTACTCCACCAGCTTCTTCATATGCGGATACAGCATTGGCTCCCCGCCGCTGATATGAAAAAGCATAATATAATCAATACATGAAAAAAATGTATCAACATCAGCCTGAATCTGCTCCCACGGACGTTCATCAAAGTGCTTCATATACGGAGTGAAATTCAGGCACGCCTCACAGCGCAGATTGCACCTCGTACTGGGCAGGAAAGATATTGACGGAATGTATACTTTGCCGTTCTTGTACGCGGCATATACCATCATGAACATTTCCATGGTAAAGACCTGTTTGTCCTGCGCCAGCCCTTTTTGCATCAGCTGCTGCATAACCGGCAGCCTTGTATACGGCGATACTGTCACGATGATTCCTGTAGTTTCGTCCAGCTTTTCTTCCACTTCATCTAAAGAGTATATCATTTTTCCGCAATACAGCGTATGCTGCTTTCTGCTGTCATTATCAAGAAATCCCAATATCATAAGCTCTTTCTCTAAAAGCCCGCAAATCTGTTCCCCATACTCTCCTGCACCAAACAAATAGTATTTATCCAGCTTCTGTATGTTATCATACACGCCGTCAAATTCATGCCCTCTGTTCTTCCACTTCATACGCCTGTCTCCTAATCTTCTACTTTAACCACTCGTCCTTTTCCGTCCGCAGATATCCTTTAAACAACTCCAAATCATCCTTTGTCGTCAGCTTAATATTTTTATCCGAACCTGCAGCAAAATACAGCACCTCGCCCAAATCCACCATCATGGTATTCGTATAAGAAGAACCGTAGATACCGATTTCTTCTTTAAACGCTTTTGTATAAGCCCATACCAGTTTTGCATACATGTAAGCCTGGGGAGTCGATACCCGCCGCAGCGTTTCCCGAGGAATATACTGGCTGGTACATTTTTCATCCTTTATCACAAAAATCTGCTCATTATATGGGAGAGATGTTACCGCGTTCCCATATTCCCGGCATTTCAGAATTACATCAGACAAAATGCTCTCATCCACCAAAGGCCGGATTCCGTCATGGATAATAACAATATCATCATCCTCGCATTCTTCTTTCAATGCAAACACGCCGTTCCGGATGGATTCCTGCGCCGTGCTCCCTCCGCTGACAATCCATTTTAATTTCGTAATGCCAAACTGCTTCGCATAAGCCCTCAGCAAATCCTGCCAGCCGTCCAGGCACACCACTTCGATAGCGTCTATATCCGGATGCCGCTGAAAGCTCTCCAGTGTATAAATCACTACAGGCTTATCATACACATTGATAAACTGTTTCGGAATTTCCTGCCGCATCCTGTGCCCCTGTCCCGCTGCAATAATAATCGCTACATTCATTTTCCCAGCCACTCTTCCTTTCTGGAGACTGCCGGCGGCGTATTCAGCAGGATGGGATCAAGCTCCTGTCTTGTCACATAATAAGGTATCCCTTCTGCTTCCAGTTCCTTCACCGCTTCCTCACAATTCCTCATCGCGATTACCACCAGCGTATCTCCCTTCTGCGCCAACAATTCCTCTTTCGATTTACAGGGAATCCCATCAATGACCGTTCCCTGTTTCTTTGGGTTATTATCCATAAAATATTCCGGCGCCACCAAACGGCTCTCCAAATCATATTTCACCCGGATTCCATACTGCCCGGAGCCGAATATCACAATCCTTTTCGCCTTGTTCTGGGAAAAATCAGACAGCTTATCATAAAATTCCTTCAAGCCCTGGCCTTCCTCAGAATCTTTCTCCATATTCCATAGCCTGTTCTCTATTTCTCTCAGTTCGTCTCCGCCGCCGTAACTCTTCACAAACCCGGCCATACGGCATAAAAACGCTCCCGCATTTCCAAACACCTGCCGGATTTCCTCATTCGGCATCTGCCGGACAAGCTTTGCGTATTCCTTCCGCGTTTCTTCATGATAACAGGAAATCGTGTTGGAGCCTGCCTCCCGGTGTTCCCTTACCATATGAAGGATATCCGCCAGGAACAAAGATTTCTGTCCCCTAAAAATCCGGAACCACATATCAATATCCTGTATCGTTTTCAGGCTTTCATCAAACAGCCCCGCCCTCTCAAAATGGCTCTTATGTATCAGCGCACTGCACGCATGGCTCTGGAGCTGCAGCACGGAAAAGCAGGAATTTGTAATCTGTTCCGGTCTATAATGCTTCAAAAAACGCGTCGGCGTCCTTGAACCCGTATCCTCATTGTAAAACTCATATTCAGCCTGCACCAGAGCCGCCGGATTTCCCGACTGTAAAACCGCCTCCAACTGCTTTTCTATTTTCTGAGGACTGTATACATCGTCGTGGGAAAGCCATGAAAAATACTCTCCCTGCATTTTGCGGATGCCGAAATTTAAAGCGGATGCAACTCCGCCGTTTTCCTTTTTGAAATACCGGATTCTGTCTCCGAACTTCAGCGCTTCCCGTTCCGTTTCCCCCTGATCACTGGAACCGTCATTGATAACAAGAACTTCACAGTTCTCATAAGTCTGCCCTAAAGCGCTTTCAATCGCTTCTTTTAAATAATTCGCTCCATTATAAACAGGTATCACAATGGATACAAGCGGTTTTTGCCCTGTCACGAGTCACATTCCTCCATCCTGCAAAAGCTTTTCCAGAACTTCTCCATAACCTTCCTGCTGCCCAGAGTAATCCTGACCCAGCCGCCCAGCATCCCTTTGCGGTATGTCTTTATCAAAATGTATTCCTTTTTCAACGCTTCTGCTATAACCTGCGGTTCTCTCTTAGGCTTAATCAGAATATAGTTTCCTCTTGATGCATAGTAGCGATACCCGGCGCTTTCCAATTGAGAAACCAGATAGTCCCTTCCCGCTTCCATCGACTGCCTCAAACTGTCCAGAATGTCCTCCCGTTTCAGCAGTTCTTCGGCAAACAAAATCCCCACCGAATTCACATTGTAAGTAGACTGTGCATTTTCTATCAGATGAATACATTCTTCACTTCCAATCAGATATCCCACCCGTAAAGCTGCCAGGGAACACCATTTCGAAAAGGTCCGCATCACCATCACATGGGGATATTTCCTGCAATGCTCCACCTTCGATTCCACTCCAAAAGGATAATATGCCTCATCCACCAGAACCACAGCCCCTACAGCTTCCGCCTTCGCCACAATCCGTTCAAATTCCTCTTCCGTAAACTCTGTCCCAATCGGGCTGTTTGGATTCAGAAGAACCACCAGATTCGTATCTTCCTTAATTGCCCCAAGCAGCTCCTCTGTCTCTATCGTAAAATCTTCTTTAAAAAGAACCGTATCCAACTCAACGCCAAACATACTTGCATATACCTGATACATCTCAAACGTAGGTGTAACTGTTAAAACCCGCCCCCCTGCATGGGTAAATGTTTCAAAGACCAGGCGCATGCCCTCATCGGAACCATTCGTCAGCGTCACATTCTGTACGTCTACCCCTTCCCGCCCGGCAATAAGCCCAAGCAGATTATCCTTCTGCGGATAAGACGCCAGAAACTCCGGCGTAATTTTCTTCACTGTCTCGCGCACAAAATCTTCCGGCAGCCCTTCGGGATTCTCATTCATATCCAAACGCAAATATCCTCTTCTGTCCGTATGGTCTTTGATACGATATGTACTGGCTATATATTTATCTCTATACATCTCTGCACCTTCACTTTTCATTCTTAGACTGCCCATTGATATAATTCAAAATCCGCTCATAATCATCAAAGAAATCTATCTCTGACCAAAATTCCTTCCCCACATCCATCGTATAAATCGGATGTTCCTTTTCATCTGCAAACGAATACAAGACATTCTCCCACCAGAGATTATACTGCTGTCCATCAATCAGGGCTTCCAGCCGTTCTTTAAACCGCGGTGTAAAAACGGATGCTACCTTCGCCATTCCCACATACTCACAATCGCGCTCCTGCAGCGGGATGTCCTTGCCATATTTACGGATAATCCCACTCTCCGTTGTCGAAAAAAAGTAGTCTCCCGTCTTGGTTCTTGTCACATCAATTGCCATTACATTGTCACGTGTATCCGCCAGGATTCCCCTGAGAATTTTTTCTGATACAAACACATCCGCATTCATAATCAGTACGTCGCCCTCCAGCTCATCTTTTGCAAACCACAGGCTCGCAATGCTGTTCGTAAGCTTATAAAAAGGATTTGTATAATACGTGACGTCCAGGCCGTCCAGCGCCTCAAAAATCTTTTCCTTCTGATATCCTACTACTACTACAATTTCCATCCCCATCCCAAGCAGCATTTCTGCGGTAATTCTTATCAATGGTTTGTCGTTGATTGGAAGCGTTGACTTGGGAACATTCTTAATCATTCTTGAAATTCTGTTGCCCACACCTGCCGCTAATAAAAATGCTTTCACGTTCTCACCCTCTTTTTGTTCTTTTCAGTATGAATATCCACTGTTTTGTCTCTTTCATCTTCTTAATATCGTTCTCAAAAAATTCCTGACATACTTCTAATGCAAAGCCCTGGTTTAAAAATGGGGAAAACAGCTCTCTGTACTCATCAACCGTCCGGTAAATCGCACTGTAATTATCCTGTATCGTCTCTGAATAAAACGCATTCAGAGTAAGCCTCTCCTCTACCGCAACCGGCTCTGATATGTACATCACGCACGACTCCTGCAGCATATCTGCCAGATGAGCCATACATTCTTTCAGCGTGCAGTCATTCATATACATAAATACTCCGCCCGACAAAAAGAGCCTGTTAAACCGTTTGCTGTAGCGGCTGTGGTTTTCTGCGGCAAACTGCTCCAATGGCATATGAAGGAAAACCGTATTCTCTTTCTTGACAATATCCTCACGCTTTTTCACCGTATCCACAAATTCTTTTACATAATCAATGCCTACATATTCCCCTGCTTTTGAGGTAATGTGCCTGGTCATTCTCCCTGTGCCAAATCCAATTTCCAGCACAATGCTTTCATTGTCAAGCGGAAACTGCGGAAACCATCTTTCCAATTCTTCCTTTGTCCAAAGCTCTATATTTTCGATATTCGTATCGCTGCTCAGCACCGTAGGCGCGTCAACCGGCCTGTCCCCATTCTTCTCCGAACGGGCGCTGTACAGATTCTTCACCGCATTGCTGTCAATATCTACATTTTTTCCATAAATCCTTGTTTCAGGAATATTTCCCATGATATCCTCCGTTCCGCTGCCATACAGCCTGAAATCCGGAGCATTTTCTCCAGTCTGCCCCTAAACCCTTTTCTTATATTATCGACCGTAACGATATAAAACTTAACGCTTTCCACCCCTTTTACCAATATGGCAGAATGATGCAGCCATTCAAATACTTTCACTGAACAATACTACAGCAGCCGGACAAGACCGGCATACGAAGCGCCTTCTGCCGCCTTCTTCACAAACTCCGCCGCCTCTGGCTGGCGCAGATCATAGAGACTGCCAAGAAATGCCTGCACCTGCGCCGGAGACGCCGCTTTCCCTGGCGTTCCTGCTGCTCTTGCGCGCTCTTCATCTGTCTTGAATGCCAGCAGCAGCTCCTGCAGCGTTCCCATCCGCCAGGGATCAACTCTCAAGACTGCCACCGCACAGTTTACGCATTGCTCTAAATCTCCACTTTCAAAATGGCATACTGCCAGCAGCTCCCATACCCGCATCAGATTGTGGGTAAGCATGATTGCCTTATTCTCACTACCATACAAATCCAGCAGCGTCAACGCTCTCTGCAGATGCTCCGCCCCTTCCTTATAGAGTCCAAGACTTATACACTTCCCTCCCAGGATATAGTCATAGTCCGGCTCTTTGGGAAAACGCTTTACCGCGGTTTCATATACTTTCTGTACCGCAGAGACATCCTGACGCATAACATAAATCGCCATCAGATTCCTAAATATTCCAGAGCACAGCGCATCGTTTTCATCCGGACGTTTTGGCATACAGGAAACCGCCTGCTCATACCACCGGGCTGCTTCTTCCTTATTTCCCTGCTGGCTATAGGAATCTCCCAGGCAGGACAGCATCACATGGTCTTTCGGATTGGCTTCCAGCTCTTTCTTAATCAAGGCAATATTTCTTCCGGCTTTATCCTTCTCCTTCATCTCCGCTTCACTGTAGCCTGTATGCAGGATGGACAGCTCGCCGCCCGCATCCGATTCCCACAATTTCCCATGTTCCACATAGAGCTTCTCATGAACCCTTCCACGATACCGCAGCCCCGGCTGGTTCCTGAATATCCTTGTCTGTGTACCTGAAAACAGTGTGCCTGTACTCCCGTCTGCCCGAACCGCTGAAACCCACTGGGTGTTCCCCTGCGGCCCGCCGCTTGAAAGCTCCTCACTGCCCTCCACCTGCACCCATCGGGTGACAAGCGCATTGTACTTTGTCCCCTCAAGCTTCTCCAGCAGCGGGACAAGACGTTTCGCATCCTCCTCCAAAAAGTATTCATCAGCATCCAAAAACACAATCCAGTCCCCCTGCGCCTGGCTGACTGCATAATTTTTGGCTGCCGCAAAATCATCTATCCATTCAAAATGATACACCTTCGCACCCAGACGCCTGGCGATTTCCACTGTGCGGTCTGTGCTCCCTGTATCCACCACAATCTGCTCCCACATAAAGCTCTTTCCCCAGGAAAGCGCACGCTCAATATTTTTCTCTTCATTTTTCACAATCATACACTGGGAAAGCCTGATTTCCTTTTTCAATTTTCCTGTACCTCCTGTCCCATCGCCCTGTCAAAGCTCTCCAGCTCCTGCGGAGCCATAAGCTGACGAAACTCCTGTACCAGACCTTCATATCCGGCTGCCATCGCCGTTTTCAGAACAAAAAGCCTGTCTTTCAGTATCTGAAAGTTATAAAAATTTCCGAGAAACTCTCTTACTTGCGCCGGGGATGCCGCCTGATATACTCCGTTCCCACCCGCCTGTGCATTCTGTTCATCCCTTAAGAATGCCAAAAGGAGTACTTGGAGCATACGCATATTCCAGGGATTTGCCCGTAATAGTGCAGTTGTACAGTTCACACACTGACTCAAATCTCCGATTCCGTAATAGCACAGCGCCAAATCCTCCCAGGCTTTCTGAAGATTTGCAAAAAGTAAATCTGTTTTCTGTGCATTCCCAAACTCTTCTAAAAGATCAATTCCTCTCTTTAAATGATACACTGCATCTTTAAACCGTCCCAACCTCATATATTCTTCTCCTATTACATAGTCAAAATCCCCATTCTTCGGAAGGTTCCTAACAGCCTGATGATATACTTTTTCCAGCGCATCCACTCCCTTTTGCATTCTTAATAAAACACGCATAAGATTCTTAAATGTAGCTGCACTCCTAGCATCATACTCCCCTAACTCCTCGTCAGAAAAATATGCAATTACTTTTTCATACAAGCAGACAGCTTCATCATATCTCTTCAGATTTACATAACAGTCTCCCAAATACCCCATCATAACATAGTTATCCGGCTCTTCCTCTAATACTTTTTCTATCAGCAATGCATTCCTTTTGCTTTTTCTTACATCAGACTCGTCTGACTGAAGGTATCCTGTATGATATATGGACAACTCTTCTGTAGCATCAATATACTCTATTTCCTCTCTATACGAAGCCAACGCTTCATGAATCCGCCCCAGGTAACGCAAACCTGGACGGTTTCGAAAGATTCGCAGGCAAGTATTGCTCTCAGCTATTTCCCCTTCTCTATCCAAATGTAAAGCATTCGTCATTAGGACTTCATATTTGCTATTCTGCAAATCCCACAAAAGCGCCATCATCTTTTCTGCATCTTGTGGCAAAAAATACTCGTCCGCATCCAAAAATGCAATCCAATCCCCTTTCGCCAAATCAATCGCGTAATTTTTGGCTGCTGCAAAATCATCTATCCACTCGAAATGGTAAACTTTTGCCCCCATCTGTTTTGCAATGTCCACCGTACGGTCTGTGCTGCCTGTGTCTACCACAATCTGCTCGTACATAATGTCTTTCCCCCAGGAAAGCGCCCGCTCAATATTTTTCTCTTCATTTTTTACAATCATACACTGGGAAAGCCTGACTCCCCGTCTCATATGCCATTTCCTCCCTGCTAATCTTTCATCCTTCTATATTAAAAAGGGCTATTTCTCCGCTTTACACTTTGAAATAACCCTTTCCTATTTTCATTCTTTCCAACCTCTCTACTTATACAACAAAACTGTATTTACTGTAAAAGGCTCAATACACTCTGCGGCACTGCATTTGCCTGTGCCAGCATAGACTGTGATGCCTGTACAAGAATATTATTCTTTGTAAACGCTGTAATCTCTTCCGGCATATCTGTATCACGAATACGCGACTCTGCATCTGTAAGATTCTCAGCCGTAACATATAAGTTGTTATACGTAAACTCCAGTCTGTCTTGTTTTGCACCAAGCTCCGCACGAAACTCAGATACTGTATTAATCGCCGTCCGAATGGTAGACATCGCCGCATTTGCAGCCGATACACCTGTCACATTCAGAGAGCCTCCCAGTATGGCAGATGACATATCACGCGCCTCTATTGTCATGATTTCCGGTGCAGTTGTACCAATCTGAAGCTGCGTACTAGCCACCCCTTTCAATGTATACACACCATTAAAATTTGTATTTGCCGAAATACGGTCTATCTCCTCCAGCAGCTCGTCAACCTCTGCCTGAATATTTTTCTGTGCCACACTATTATATGTGCCGTTTGCACCCTGGGTTGCCAGCGTAGTCATACGCTGAAGCATAGCATGAATCTCTGTCAAACCACCTTCAGCAGTTTTAATCAATCCCACTGCTTCCTGTGCATTCCTTGCAGCCTGATTCAAGCCCCTAATCTGCGCCCTCATATTCTCGGAAATCGCCAGACCTGCCGCATCATCACCAGCACGGTTAATTCTATAACCGGAAGATAATTTTTCCAGATTTCCATTCAAACCACCCTGATTAATTCCCAGGTTCCGGTATGCAGTAAGCGCGCCAATATTATGCTGAACTACCATAAAGTATACCTCCTTGTCTGAAAATATCTACAGAAACTTCCCTGTCTCTGCCACCGTTTATATAAGCCCTTATACACTTGGCAAATAAATTTTTTAGATCTATTATGCGGATTCCCCATATACCTATCTTACATTACATTTATCGCCGCATTTCCAGAAAAAATAAGCATTTTTCAAAAACTTTTTCTTCTGTAACGCATCTTGCATATAAGAGAAAAAAGCTATTTCTCTGCTGTTACACTTTGAAATAGCTCTTTCTTATTTTCCTTAATTTACGGAATATCAGCTATGCAGCTATTCCCTATCAGTCTGGGAAATTACTGCAGAAGGCTTAATACGTTCTGCGGTACTGCATTTGCCTGAGCCAGCATAGACTGAGAAGCCTGCATAAGAATATTATTCTTTGTAAATGCAGTAATTTCATCCGGCATATCTGTATCACGGATACGGGACTCAGCATCTGTCAGGTTCTCAGCAGTGATATCCAGGTTTGCAATCGTATGCTCAAGCCTGTTCTGCTTAGCACCCAAATCAGCTCGGAATGTAGACACTTTATCAATAGCAGCCTTAACCTTAGTAATAGCCTCATTAGCAGCCTTCACACCTGTTACGTTAAGACTGGTAAGACTAATACCGGTAGATGTCATATCTTTACCAGTCAAGCTCATTGTCTCGCCTGCGCTTGGTCCAATCTGGAACTGAGCCGATTTAGTACCATTTAATGAATAAACGCCATTAAAGTTTGTGTTCTTTGCAATACGGTCAATTTCTGACAATAATTCCTTAACCTCTGCCTGAATATTCTTCTGAGCAGTACAATTATAAGTACCATTAGCTCCCTGTGTTGCCAGAGTTGACATACGCTGAAGCATAGCGTGAACCTCTGTCAATGCACCCTCTGCTGTCTTGATTAAACCGATAGCATCCTCTGCATTCTTAGAAGCCTGATTCAGACCTCTGATCTGAGACCTCATCTGCTCGGAAATTGCCAGACCTGCTGCATCATCACCTGCACGGTTGATTCTGTAACCGGAAGACAGTTTTTCAAGATTACTGTTCAGACCACTCTGATTGATACCTAAATTCCTGTAAGAGTTAAGCGCTCCAATATTATGCTGAATTACCATAAAATATACCTCCTTGTTTATAAATGTCTGTGGAAACCTCCCTGTCTCCATCGCTATACATGCGGGCCCTACATATATAGTCAATATCAGTATAAAGTATAATCATTATATTTCACTCGATTTACTTTATATTAATATTTATCGTCATCTTTCAAAAAAATATAAGCATTTTTACAATCTTTTTTATTTTTTCACAACAGCAGAAAAACTGTTCTTCCGCTTTTGTGCTTCAAAACAGTTCTTCCTTGTTTTTCTAAACTTACAAAATTATTAGCTACGTAGCTTTCTTCCGATTAACATCCAAAAAAATTACTGCAGAAGGCTTAATACGTTCTGTGGTACTGCATTTGCCTGAGCCAGCATAGACTGAGAAGCCTGCATAAGAATATTATTCTTTGTAAATGCAGTAATTTCATCCGGCATATCTGTATCACGGATACGGGACTCAGCATCTGTCAGGTTCTCAGCAGTGATATCCAGGTTTGCAATCGTATGCTCAAGCCTGTTCTGCTTAGCACCCAAATCAGCTCGGAATGTAGACACTTTATCAATAGCAGCCTTAACCTTAGTAATAGCCTCATTAGCAGCCTTCACACCTGTTACGTTAAGACTGGTAAGACTAATACCGGTAGATGTCATATCTTTACCAGTCAAGCTCATTGTCTCGCCTGCGCTTGGTCCAATCTGGAACTGAGCCGATTTAGTACCATTTAATGAATAAACGCCATTAAAGTTTGTGTTCTTTGCAATACGGTCAATTTCTGACAATAATTCCTTAACCTCTGCCTGAATATTCTTCTGAGCAGTACAATTATAAGTACCATTAGCTCCCTGTGTTGCCAGAGTTGACATACGCTGAAGCATAGCGTGAACCTCTGTCAATGCACCCTCTGCTGTCTTGATTAAACCGATAGCATCCTCTGCATTCTTAGAAGCCTGATTCAGACCTCTGATCTGAGACCTCATCTGCTCGGAAATTGCCAGACCTGCTGCGTCATCGCCTGCACGGTTGATTCTGTAACCAGAAGACAGTTTTTCGAGATTGCTGTTCAGACCACTCTGATTGATACCTAAATTCCTGTAAGAGTTAAGTGCTCCAATATTATGCTGAATTACCATAAAATATACCTCCTTGTTTTATAACTATTTATGAGAACCTCCCTGTCCCCATTACTACCCACGCGGGCCCTGCATGTGTAGCCTACATAACTGTAAGGTATAAACTGTAGTATTCCCACTTGATTTACCTTACATATACATCTATCGTCACTGCTTCGGGAAATATAAGTATTTTTAATAGAAAAATTAAACTTTTTTTCCTAAGCTCTTCATCCGCCTGAGCGCCGGCTCATATCCCTCTTCTGCCGCAGCCTGGTAACAGCGGATAGCCTGTTCTATCTGCCCGGACACTTCGTACCATACACCCAGATTATAATTTGCCAGAAAAGAACCTGTCCCTACCACGCCTCTGCTCCAGGGCTGCTCCCCGATTTCCAGACACCGCAGATAACATTCCTGAATCTTCGGAAGATATTTCAGGTATCTGTGAACATCCGACAGTACCAGTTTCATATAAAAAAGTCCGCACACAAACATAAAATCTGACAGCTGTGCAAGCTCTTTTTCTTCCTTTTGAATCACTGCCAATGCTTCCCTTAATGAGTTGTTATCTCCCGCATCAATCAATGTATATAAATACAACACAACTCCCTGCCTGCGCCACTCTGCTCCCCGAGGCGAAAGTCTGTAAAATTCCCTGAAATGCACCAGGCTTTCCTGTGTTTTCTTCAAATTCCGCAATGTATATGCCAGATGAAACCTGCAGTAACTATCTCCAGGACTCTCTTTTACCATTCGCTCCAAATAAGGAAGATTCCGCTCCCCCTTATCTACATATAAATAGCCGTCATGATCGATGGTCAAAGGAAGCAAAAAACAAGGATAAGATGTATCCGGCTGCTCGTGGATAATCCCTCGATAACAGACTCCCCGTGGGAGTAGCCGTGGGAGCACATCGGTACTCACCCGGATTTCCTCTCCATCTCGATAGGAATTGTATAATAGTACACCTCCTATCCATTGCTCTCCGTGTTTCTGAATGTTTCTTTCTATTTCATCCCTGCTGCATGGCCGAAGAATCTCATCACCATCCAGCACCAGATTCCAATCAGCATCCGAATGGGACAGCGCAAAGTTCCTGGCGGCCGAAAAATCACCTATCCACGGAAACTCCAGCACCTGCGCTCCCATCCGGGATGCAATCTCCCGCGTGGCGTCATCCGATCCTGTATCAGCGATAATCATATGATCTACCAGAGGCTTTGCCGCCCTTAAGCACTTCTCCAGCGTACGTTCTTCATTTTTTACAATCATTACAAGATTCAGCTTCATATTCTTCCTTTATCTGATATCAAGTTCTCCCGTGTGTAACTGACGCTGGTATACAAACTGCCGGATATCCATCTCCGCTCCCTCAGGCAAGTCCGCAAACCGGCATCCATAGCCAAAATAATCATCCGTGATTCTCTTTGCCCAAAGCGTCACCGCCTGCAGCTTCCAGTTCTTTCCCACAAAATTGTGATAGAATGAAAAAAGCTCATTCTTACTCATAGGCTTTGAGGTCGTAATGTACACACCCCCGGCGCTGATATTCTCTATGACACCGTAGAAATCTCCCTGCTTTGCCGAGCTGAACAGTTTCTCCAGCTTCAGCTTTACCCGAATATCTTTCTGCCGCTGTACAGTCTCAAGCACCTTCAGTATTTTACATCTGCCTTCCCAGGCTTCCTTTCTTTGCAGATAGTTTGGATTCTTTCGGAATGTAATCTCACAGAAAGTCCGCAAATACCCCAGCTGCGTATCAAAAAAATCCACGAGAAGCTTGCCCTTCGCAAATTCCGGATTCTTTTCAAAATAAAGCATAATGGACTCCCCGGCAACTTCCACCCGGCCTTTCATCAGAATCTTCCCGCCTGGTCCATACAAAATACATCTCTCACATTCTTTCAAAACCATAGAAGCAAACACCTCCTTCTTATACATAAAGTATCCGTCATATACCGATTAGAGTGTCAGTGCTCCTATCTGGTTATCCATATTTATCATCATCTGGATACGCATGAGCTGTATCATATTGACGAAAGTCGCCTTGTCCATCGTGATGCTCTCGCCGTCCTGGGATATTCCAAAGCTTCCCCAGCCTCCCATTCCTAAACCGGAAAGACTGTAAGAGGAAAGATTGGAAAGTCCTGTCCCCTGGTTTATGTAGGCAGAATTCAATCCTGTATCTGTAGTTCCGGTATTTACGGTGCGGTTCGCTGAAAGTGAGCTGTCATCCATATAAGAAAGAACTGTCTTCACATAATTCTGAGTTTCTGAATATGGGGGAATGCCATTGTATTTCTCAACGGCATTTGGTCCCGCATTATAGGCCGCAAGCGCCAGGCTCGCGTCGCCGTTAAATCGTTCCAGATTTTCTTTTAAGTATTTTGCACCGCCCATAATATTCTGTCGGGCGTCATAAGGGTTTGTGACTCCCAGAGACTGGGCTGTTGCCGGCATCAGCTGCATCACGCCGATCGCTCCCGCTCCTGAAACTGCATTTGGGTTGAACCCGGACTCCGCTTTTGCAACCGCCTTAAGTAACTGGGCAGGTACTCCGTAAGTCTTTGCCGCTTCCTCAAAAATATCGTCCATGCTTGTCTGGCCGCTTGCCTTTTTCAAAGCTGTCTGAAAATCTGAGTCAGCCGTTTTTATTGTAGGAGATGTATTCGTTGTATTTAATGCGGATGTGTTCAATCCCGCCATCGCCAGCTTAATGCTGTCTGCTGCAGATAATGTACTCATTCCTATACTCCTTCCTGTAATTACGCTTCTGCGTCTATACTATAAGCATTGCTGTACACTCTATATTAATTACAGCAACCCATAATATTTATTATATTATCTTATCTATTGCTGAATTGCAAGGATTTTTCATCAGATTCCCTCTGTTTCTTTCTCCTCCTGTAGTTCAGGAACTTTCTGTCCCCCCGTAAATCCCAGAAAATAGATATAAATATCCACGATTGCCTGATACAACTCCTCAGGTATTTCTGCCCCCAGCTTCAGCTGTGTCAACAGTGTAGCCAGGGAACCGTCCTCATAAACAGGAACCCCTGCTTCCATGGCTGTTTCCGTAATTTTCTCCGCCATATATCCCATTCCGGACGCTACGATTACAGGAGCCCCGTTTTTTTCCGGGTCATATTTCAGCGCTACGGCTTTCTGTTTCATTAGAGCATCAAATTCTGACATTGATCGTTCTCTCCTTTTCCCTGATTTCCGGGAACACTTCTTCTATCCGGCTTTCCCTCAGCCGTTCCTGCACCTGGATACGTTTCAGATCCATACCATTATCTTTCATGATTCCGCCCACTTTTTCCCGGATATCTGATTCTTTCTTCTGCAAAGCCCTCGGAACATAAAGCTGCATATCCACCTGCCTGTTCTGCAGCGCCAAAACCATTTCAAATTTCCCAAGGCTCTGTATATCAAACTTCAGAAGCATTTTTATCTTTCGGCTTCCTGTTTCTACTCCCCGCTCACTGTCCGGATCTACCCAGGCTTCCGACATTACTTTCTGTTCCTGGTATTGAAACGGAAATAAAATATGCATTAAAGGCATGTATACGCTTTCATTTAATAAAAGTCCATTCAACATCGTGTAGAACTGCTGGATATTCTCCAATCCCGCCTGTCCGTTTGCTCCACGCAGCAGCATTTCCGCCAGTGCATCAGCCGGAAGGTTTGTATGCCCTCTGGATGCAGCCAGCAAAGCAGACATATCTGCGCCCGCATCTCCCGGATAAAGCCTTGCAAATTCCCGATTTGCCATCATGCGTTCAAACAGGCGGGTCAGCTGCTCCATCCCGCCATTTTCATACCGTACCGCATTAAATATCAACAGCATAGACGCATCTCGTATAGAACCGAAATCATGGGTTTTCGATATATAATCGGATAAAAACGGAATTAACTTTCCATTTAATATACCTGTATTATACTGTGTATCACCGTTCATCGCTTCCCAGTTCATAGCGTCCGCCAGCTGACGGAACTCTTCCCGGAACTGGCTCAGCATCAGCTTTTCAATATCTCCTGCCAAATTCTGCATCTGCCTCAGCAAATGTGTCCCTGATGAATAATCGTTATAAACTTTCAAAAAATCTCCCAAAGCTTCCCGCAGACTCTCTGAAATATTTTGTGAAAACAGGGAGCGCAGGCTGTCAAACAACGTCCCTGAGAACTTAAGCTGTCCTCCTGCCTGCCCTTTCAAATATGCCATCAATTCTTCCGGAGAACTTATCTGCAGGGAAGCCAGAAAATTTCTGGCAGCCTCCTCTGCCTGTCCTGCCTCCCGAAATGCCGCCATATCTGAGAAGAAAAGCCTCTCCAGGGCTGCCGGAAGGCCACTCGTTCCTTCCTCCAGGCTTTTTATGAAAGCGCCATAATTACTCTCGTAATCGATAACACTGTACGCTCCTTCTCCTGCGCCTGAAGTCCTGCCGCCTTCCCGTCCGTCCGTCCGGACTACCCGGGTGGGGTCAATCGGATTTTGTATCCGCGTATTGTTCTGACTGGTTCTTGGATCCTGTGTGTTTATATTCGCCCGGTTATCATTCATGCCAGGATTGGTTACCTGTAAAATATTTGCCATAACGCCTCCATTAGAAATAAGGTCACAAGTATATCTATATATATCGGCAATTCCCTATTAAACATTAGGTTTTCAAGGATTATTTTTTTTATCCTCTATGTTTGATTTCACTTTTTTATGCAAAATCCTTATTTTGTGCCGGAATGTGCCGATATAAGAAAATATAGTGTAGTTTGTATTTAACAGGAGAAGAGAAGTACTCTGCTCCAGAAGGGAGGGTGCCATGAACATCACATTTCAGACTACCAATGTAAATTATCAGCTTCAGATGCCTGCAATTGAGCTATCAAATGAAAGAAAAGCTCCATCCCTTGCAGAACCATCCGAAATATCCAGCAATTATGATAAGGTTACGATTACAAAAAATCAGCCAAGGAAAATTTTATCGGATGACAGTGAGTTTGCCCGTATACTTTCCCGCCGATGTGCAAATGCCCTGGACAGGGAAGCAGATACAGAGAAAGTTTTTCAGCTGCAGAATGAAGTTGCCGCAGGTGCATACCGGATTGATCCGGAACGTATAGCCGAGAAGCTTTTAGGCTACGCATAAGCCATTTATTCATATATTAATATAGGAAGGCAGGCAGGATTATGACAGAGCATTCTTTTGAGGACTTTACTGCTGTTATACAGTCTTTAATCAAAGTCACCGATAAGATTACCTTGATTGAAAGGGAAAAGGCGGCAGCGGCAGCAGATAGAAAACATGAGTTACTTGATAACTGTATTCAGGAGGAACAGGCTGTCCTGCTCCAGCTCCGGGGACTGGAACAGAAACGTTTCCGGCTGATGGAAGGGCTTGGATGGAAGGATTTGACATTTCGCCAGCTTCTGAAACGGGTCTCCCCGGAAAAACAGCAGATTCTTTCACCGCTGTTTGACGATCTGGACAGAAAGCTGAAAGCTCTGACATCCGCAAAAGAAGATGCCGACAGGATGATACTTACCAGGGTTCGGGAATTGGAAATTTTCTTGTCCCGCAGTGAGAATCCATCTTACAGCCCTGACGGTACAGCGGAAGCTCCGCGGTCTTTTTCCCAGAAAGATACTTACGTTTAATATTTCTCATACAGGAGGATTTATATTATGGTACGAGCAAGTTTTGCAGGTTTTACCACTGCTCTCTCAGCCCTTCAGGTCAGCCAGAAACGGCTGGACATTACAGGGCAGAATTTAGCAAATATGCACACGGAAGGATATACCAGACAGCAGCTGGACGTTGTCAGCATTAACAGCACCAGCCCATCTTCTGCTTATATCAGCCGGAATACCGCTTTTACAGGATTTGGCGTAGGGATTACGGGTGTTTCACAGCTCCGTGATCCGCTTTTAGATGCCCAGTACCGCTCACAGATGACGAAATCCGGCTATACTGACGCCTATCAGAATTCCCTGGATAGCCTGTCAAATATTCTTGATGAATCTCAGATACAAGGGCTTCGTCAGGCGCTGGCAAACATCCGCTCTACCTTGACTGATATGCAGGATCCTGCAAAAGCGCTGGATTCCGCTTACGAAGTAGAGTTAAGGAATGACATGGAGTCTTTCACAAATCTTTTAAACGACGCCGCCAGAGAAATTAAAAAAGCGGAACAGACCGAGTATGAGCGTCTGGACGGTGAAACTACAAACCGAAACGGCGCAGTTCAGACGGTAAATGATATGCTTCTTCAGATTGCCACCCTGAATCGTCAGATTAAGGGAAATGAAGTCGTAGGACAAAACAGTAACGAGCTTAAGGATACCAGAAATCTTCTTCTTGACAAGCTTGCAAGTTATCTTCCGATTGAAGTAACTTATTTTAAAGATTTTTCTCATGATGGCCTTGACGCTGACGGAAATGCCCTTGATAATGAGCTTTATGATATCTCTTCTGCCGGAAACCTTCTGGCAAAAAAAGACTGGCCTGAAGATGTCAGGGTTGATCTGGTTTATAAAGATGAAAACGGTGTAACGCAGCGTCTGACACTCGTAAACGGCTCCGAAGGAACGGTTGCCGAAAATTATGGAAATCTTTCCATTACACGACCGGATGACGATGTACATCAGACTGCGATTACGATTACAGGCTCTGCAACCGGACCGGACGGAAAACCCCAGAACCCTGCTTCCATCACTATCACTGCTCCTGCAAACGACGGACCGGAACTTACCGGCGGTTCTATCCAGGCTTCTCTTGATATGCTTGGACATGATGGGGTAAATACCGGATTTACAAGAGGGTATCAGTATTATATGGATCAGCTGGATTTGCTGGCGAAATCCTTTGTTGATACAATTAACGGTATTAATACGACCGGAGCAAATAACGGCAATATGATTTTGTTGGAAGGCGATAAAGCTTCTAATGTTGGAATTACTAAAGAATGGTCTGCGGGTCTGGTGCACATAACTTCTCCTGAGGATAGCAAAACCGGAAATATCCTCAATATGCTGGAAGCCATGTCATCACATTATGACAGTCTGAATGGAAACTCCTTTGCAGGATTTATCAGCCATGTTTCCACGACCCTTGCCAGTGATTCTTACGCAAACCTGATGAATGTCAAATCAAATAGCATCATGCAAAACGGAATTCAGAATGCACGGGACTCTGTCTCCGGCGTTAGTATGGATGAAGAAGCTGCTGGCATGATGACTTATATGGCCGCGTACAATGCAGCTTCCCGTCTGATGACCACTTTGGACGAAGCGCTTGATAAACTGATTAATGGCACCGGCACTGTCGGACGTTAATAAAAAAAATAAAAGGAGGTTTACACCATGCGTGTTACAAATACATCAATCTATCGGAATTTTACTTTCACTGCTAATGATTTGCACAGCAAACTTATCAAAAGTTTCTCTAAAATCGGCGGAAACAGTAAAAAATATGAAAGCGCTGCTGAAAATCCATTAGCTTACTATGAAGGGCTTAATATGGATACTCATTTCCAGGATTTAGAGAGCAAAGTTTCACTGATTAAGGATGTAAAACACCGTATGTATCAGCAGGAACTGGGCGCCCGCGCTATCCAGTCGGCTCTGACTGGCGACAATGGCTCCAAGTTCCAGATTGAAAAGGCGCTGAATGCAACTTCAGATCATACTTCTACACTTAGCGCTGTCAGGGATGAACTGACACAATCACAGCACGAAATTGTAAATGCCCTGAATGTACAGTATCAGAATATTTATGTTTTCGGCGGGAATGACTCTTCCCAGGCTCCATTCTATCTTAGTGAAGATGGAAAAACTCTCACCTACCGTCATCTGTTCCCCGGTGACAAAACAACTACAGACATCACTATGACCCTCACGAAACAGACTGACGGCAGTTATGAATATGTGATTGATGATATTGACAGTGTCGTAAAGGCTATGACTGAACAGGGTGTGATGGACTTAGGATATGGCTATATTGGTGACAGGGATTCCCTGATTGATACCTACACTGGCGGATTGAATGTTCTTACAGGAATCACCTCCAAAACGGCTCGCGATATGATAAGTCTCGGAAAAACAGATGATTTGAAAGCTCTTATCCAGGAACGGATGAATGGCAGCGCCATCGCACTTACAGGTCAGGCAGCTTTTGCTGTTCAGGATTATATTGATAATCCTACGCAGGATGGATTAAACACTATGAATAAAGTTCTTGGCGACACTCTGTCAGAGATAGATGCATCTTCTATCCGTTTAGGTACTATTTACGAAGAGCTGGGTATTAAATACAGCCGTTTGGATGATACACATACACGATTGCTTTCTGTTCAGGATTCTCTGACCGAAGCTTATGCCGATAAACTGGGCGCTGACCCCTATGAAGCAATTATGGAAATGGTTTCTAACCAGTATTCTTATAATGCTGCTCTTCAGGTTGGTTCTAAATTAATGGAAACATCTTTATTTGATTTTATGCGCTAAAATATAGTTACTTATGAAAGGAGGTAACAATTATGGCACAGCTTTTAAACATTTCAACGGATTCTTTTAAAGCAGTGAGGTTCTCTGAAAATGCACGTCTTGTTTCAGAAGATTCTTTGGATATTGAGAGAAGGAAGGCTATGGCACGCCATAAGGCGTTTGCACAGCGTGTCGGAGCAAGTACGAATGTTCGTGATGTATCTAGCATTAACCGTGCATTCTCTGGTTCTCACCGTGCTCCGGCGCCGAAACCTGTACACACACCTCCGTCTTCCGTATCCGGTACGGCCGCACAGCCGATGACTCCTGCTCCCTCTGCCAACCGGATAAATTCCGGAGCCGATATTGTACAAAAAGCTCCTGTCTCTGTTTCGGATGCGAATATTAATTATTCACCTGGTCAGGCACAAGCTTCTTACAATGTAGAAAGAGGCGCTTTTGAGATGCGTGTTGCAAGCGGCAGCTTATCCTTTGTTCCGGCTCTTTCCATGACAATTATTACTCAGTATCCGGATGTGCATTTTGAATATACAGGAGGATTTAATTATTTCCCTGAATCGGCAGATCCCGGACAGCAGCTCAATTTATCTGTATAGGAGAGTTTTGCTTATGTTGATACAAACTGATTATTATGGCGAAGTTGAATATACAGAGGAAGATCTTATCATATTCCCGGATGGTCTGTTTGGCTTTCCAAATTTGAAAAAGTATCTTCCCCTGTATCTGAGTCACAATGATGATTCTATCATTTTACTGCAATCTGTAGAGAAGTCTTTGATTTGCTTTGCTATGTTGAATCCGATATATTTATGTCCGGACTATACTCCATACCTTAGCTCAGAGGAATTATCTTTTCTTAATGTTTCAGACAGTGAAGAATTATGCTACTATACACTTTGTACTGTACGGGATAATTACTTGGATACTACGGTAAACCTGAAAGCTCCTCTTGCGATAAATCCTGAAACACATATTGGTATGCAGGTAATTTTGACGAATTCCGAATATGGAATTCGTCATCAGATACGTTCTTTCCAAACTGTTTGCCCAGCAGAAAATTCAACAGATAGGAGTGCTGATTATGCTGATTCTCAGACGTAAGAAGAATGAAAGCTTTTTAATAGGTGGAAATGTCCGTATTACGATTATTGACTGTGCTACTGATGGCGTACGTGTCGCCATTGATGCGCCAAAACAGATTTCTATTCTCCGGGAAGAGCTTTCAGAAATGGAACAAGCTACAAAGAGCGCTGTCATCCCGGCGGATATCCATTCCTTATGTTCCCTGCAGTCTATGCTTCATTCCAATGAAACAGATGATTGTGATGCATAAGCAGAAAAAGCAGTACGGAGAAATATTTCTTTTTTAAGAAAACATTTCTCCGTACTGCTTTTTCTAATCTTCATGATTACTTCTCTTGCCTTTTTAATGCTCTTTTCAATATCCGCAATCCCCTGCAGCACCAGAAAAATGGCAGCAACACAGGAAGTCTCTCCAATTTAGGATAAATCGTACACATATAATGATAATCCGGAAATACCCAGCGCAGCATCTTACGGAATTCTGCACGGCTTTCCTTCCGCTTCTCTTTTAAAATATTCTTCTCCTCTTTCTTCTGTGCCTTGGCTTTCGCTTTCTGAATCTGTTCTGCCAATTGAAGCGCCTGCTCATTTTTCTCCTGATTATCAGAATCTTGCCCCATAAGCAATATACGATTTTCCAACATGTCAAATACAGTCATATCCTCTTTCTGCTCCAGCTTTTTAAGCTCTGCTTTACTTCCAAACCAAAAGTATGAAAGCTCCAAAAGCTTCCAGGATAAATCCTCTATTCCCAAATCCTTCATCTGAGCCTGGATATTTTCCAAGCTTAAGCTGTCCTTGATTTTTCTATGGAACATCATCAAATCCAGCATCTCCCACAGCTTTAAGCTGTCCGTCACGTAACGGTATGATGCGCGCGCCATGCGGAACAGGAAATCACTTTCCAAGGGAAGTACAGGTATCCCTTCCGGAAATCCCTCTTCTTCTTCTGCCGTATCCATCAGCCACGAAACCTCCTTCTGGAAGGCCGGAACTATAAAAGGCAGTGTATGATAAATTTCCACTTCAATCCCCTGTTCTTTCACCATAGACTCCCCAAACCCCTGAAAGGTGTTTGCCGTCTCATATCCCAAATCAATCAAGAAGCCTTTCACCATAGAGTAACTGGATTTGTCTGTCAGAAGGCCCAGAGGGCGCTTTCCTGCCATTTCAGGCAATGGGTACAAACTGCGTACCCTGGAGTTTGAAAACACAATGCAGAATGCCTTTTTCTCACTAAGCAGCTTCAGCAGCGTCTGCTCTTCCGCTTCACACTTTACACCATATTGCAGAGCCTCCTGATAACGCAGAAAAAAGCGTTGACTCCATCTGTCAGGCAACACTTCTCCATTTCCTAATAGACCAAGGTACATAACAGGCGCTATCCGATGATAATCTGCCAGCCGATATATCCTTTCCCAGTCTATTCTGTTATGTACAATTTTTAAATTCTCCTGCCGAACGACATTGGCAGTAATTTCTGCCAAAAAGCGTCCTTCATACAACAATTGTTTCATCCCTGTTTTCTCCTTAACGCCAGGGTATTTGCAATAATACACTGTCCTCAGGCATTTTGCCGGGAATCAATCATAAAATGATTGATTCCCGGCAACACTCCGATTGATTTTCCTATCCTCTTCCTGAAGCTTTTTAATCAACGCCTGTGTCTTCTGCCTAATTTCAAAAATTTTCCGTTCCTCATACCCTGGACCAGCTGTTTCACGAAATGGATCACAAGTCAGTAAATGCCTTAATTCCTCTGTCTCAGAGACGCCTTCTTCCCCTGTCTTCCAGATTTCCTCCATGCACTCATCTAATTTTCCCATCTCATCTGCACGCATTTGAAGCAGCATATTAACGGATACTTCATCCCTTCGCGAAAGGGCATCTGCCAATTCAGCAGTCAGCCGGCTTATCCCCTGGATAAGTGACAACCGCCGCTGAACCAAAATCATAACTTTTTCTTTGTTAAGAGCCATCTTCTCTCCTATCCCCGGACTCCAAGATCATGCTGCATCGCTCTGCCGCCGCTCATACCTACCGTATGCCATGCCTGGTCGAACGCTTCCTTCAAGCCTGATAATATCTGACGAATACGCGGAATTTCATCCTTCCGTCTTTCCCGTCCGGCCTGCAGACGGCCAATATCATAAAGCACATACTGATAAATTTCTCTTAATTCCCGGCTAATTGGCTGTTCCAGATCTAAAATCTGTATCAAATACTGCACAATCATAAACGTCCGATTAAGCGCTTTATCAAAATTCACGTAATCTTTATCTTCCAGCGCGTATCCTGCTCTCGCTAACCGCTTATCTGCTTCTTCAAACAACAGAAGCACCAGCTCCGGTCCCGACATAGAAAGAATACTCTTTTCCTTATATTTCTGATATGCGTTCATCTAATCCTCTCTTTAGCCCTGAAGCTGAGACAAATACCCCGACTGCGTATTCAGTTTGTTAATCATCGTTTCCATGGAAGTGAACTGTTTAATATAACGATCTTCTTCACTGGAAAGCCTCTCCTGAAGAGTTGCAATCATATCCTGAATAGATTCAATCTCTCTGTATATATAGTTATCCATAACAGATATTGGCACTTTAGGGGAACCTGCCTCCTCTATCAAACGTCCATAAGAACCTCCGTTCCTCGTTCCATACCGAGTAGCGTACGGCGTCATCCGATCCTGCATGGACTGTGCCAGTCCCTTTGAAGAAGTTCCTTCACCTGTAAATACTTTTGCAACCTTATCCGGTTGTGTAGACATCGCCTGTTTAAACTTTGCTTCATTAAACTCAATCTTCCCACCATCCATATAGTTGCTGGAAACGCTGATTCCCATTTCCTCCAAATCATCGTAGGAAATACCGGTTCCCATCAAATCCGTTAAAAAGCTCTGAAGGCTGCCGCTCAAATCACGCATCGTACCGTCGTTAAATAGCAGACCCTGTTTCGCCTTTTTCTCCCAGCGCTCAATTTCTGCTTCCGTCATCTCTGCCTTCTGTTCATCAGTAAGCGGACCATAAGAGCTATCCGGCTTTGAAGTAATCTGCGTATTTACCTCTTCTACCAGTGCATTGTATTCTTCAAAAAATTTTGATACAAGTTCTGCCACTCCATCCACGTCTGCCTGTGCACTAAAAGTAACCGTCTGGGAACTGTCCAGATTTCCTGCCGCGTCATATCCAAATTTACCTGTTACGGATACCTTTAATCCCTCTAAATCGAAAGTATTGGAGGAACGCGTTAAATTCACTACAGTCCCATCTCCATAGCTTACAGCAATCTCTGCATCCTGCCCTGCCACAAATCCGGCGTCCTCATTATCCGGATCTGCCATAAAGAGCTTCTTTGCCAGTTCGCTTCCGCTCACATCAATCTGCCTGCCCGCGCCTGTCTCAGACGATACCAGCATCAGCTGTCCTGTAGAATCTACATAAGAAGCTTTTACGCCTGCCTCCGGTGTCGCATTAATCTTCGATATGATATCCCCGACTGTACTCTTCGCAGTCAGCCCCTCAATCTTTACACCGTTAATCACCAAATCCAGATTTCCGTTGGCATCTGTATAATTGCTCATATCATCCTTGCTGATTCCCAGGTTCGCCTTATCCAGTGTGGCATAAGTATTCACTTTGTTTGACGCACCGTATACAATACCAAGCGCATCCTTAACATCCTCATTAAAAGATGTGATTGTAACCGTAGAAGCATCATTCTTTGTACTGAATGCCAATGTATCCTTTCCGTCAACATTTGTAAGCTCTGCCTTTACATTGCCCGTACCAAACGCCCTGTCAAGACGCACCTGGAGATTCTCTGCCATCTTTGCAAGCCTCTCTTCTCCGGTTAATGTAGAATCTTTAAATAAAGTATCATATTCTTCCTGGGTAATCAACTCTATATCTTTTGAAGTACCGTCATAATTAAAAGTAACTTTCTTTCCGGTAAAGTACTCGTCTGCCTTATAGGTCTTGCGATAAGAATCTGCAAAATTTCCTACATTGTCATTAAACTTATTGAAAGAAATCCCTTCCTTATCTGCCTCCGCATCTACCTGATACCCCAATGCTCCTAATGCCGTAGAAGTTGAACGCATCACATAATTTGTAGACTTTTTACCATCCGTACTGATATTAATCTTTCCATTTTCATATTTAAATTCCATGACGTCGAAAATCTTATCTTCCCCAAGCATAACATCAGAATTTTTCAGCGCTGCATTCAGCTCGTCTACCAGTCCTTCGATGTCATCTGTCGTATAATCAATGTAATGTTCTGTTCCACTCTCATCCTTATAAGATGTTGGCATGGTAAATGTAGTGGTATTATTAAATTTACCTCCATCTAACGGAGTCCACACGCCAAAACGAAGCTGCGTATCCTTCAGATTAGAAATATTTACTTCCTGATCCATCGAATTTAGCGTTGTAGAAAGTTTTCCGACATTGCTTGCTGATCTTCGGCTGGCGGTAGTTGCCAGCTGCTTTACGCCTAATATGGACAGATTATCTATCATCGAGGAAGTCCCTGATGCTTTCACAAACCTTGTATACTTCTCATCCCCAATAGCTGTAATCTGATTTCTTGCAAATAATGATGCACTCTTTAAACATTTAGAAGATGAATATGTGAAATATTTGTCATCCAAGTCAATAATCTTACCGCTGACGCTCTGGTATGCTTCCTGTTTCCACTGGAGGGTCTGCATCTTATTCCGCTGTGTTGTAATCTTTGAGGTTGTCCCCGCTGTCATCGCTTCAATCATCGCATCCCTGTCGATTCCTGACGCCATGCCGCCAAATCCTCTGAGGCTTGTATTTCCCAAACTATTTACCTTTGCCATATAAATATCTCTCCTTTCAAGATAGTTTGAACAATCTTAATATACTTAATATACAAAATTCTATATTGTATTTATCGGCAAATCCCTCAAAAAGATAATACCCGACAGATGATTTTCCCGCGATTAATCATGGCGGGGATGTTCTCTCACTGCAACGCAGGAACGTATGATTTCCGTCAAAATCCGTATCTTATATTTATTCTCATAGTAATTCATGCCAGATGTCCCGAAGCCGCTCTTTGCTGCCACGTATTTCGCCGGAAGCCGCGTAAGCGTAAGCGCTTCTACATCTGCCCGGCATCTCTCGCACCGGCACACTTTGTACTGTTCCATATATTTATTAATATCCTGCCGTTTCAGCAGTTCTTCCATCACATTTATAAAAGAAGACTCCTTCACTGCAGTCTTTTCCGGAGCTGCTTCCTCCTTTGCTTCCACATCTGCTGTTTTTCCTTCTGCCGTCACGGTCGGCATTTCTGTCCTCTCCGGCACTGAAGCTTCCTCTTTTATCACCGGGGCTTCCGGCTGTGCCGCAGGCGTCTCTGTTGGGGACGCTGAAACTTCCTCTTTCACGGCAGGTATCTCTGTCTGCCCCATAGAAATCTCCGGTTCCGGCATGGAAACCTCTTCTTTTGCTGCCGGAATCTTTGCCTTTGCTGCAGACGCAGGTTTCACCTCTGCTGAATCTGCCTGGGAAACCTCATTTTCCAACTGTTCCAGAATACTCTTTTCCAACTGTTCATTGCCGCTCTCGTCCACTACTGTGACTGTTGCAGCAGCAGCCACCGGAGCCGCGGCCTGATTTTCCGCAGGAATCTTATTTTCTTCTGCGCTTCCTTCGTCCTGGGCCGCCGGACTTTTCGTCAAAAGATTCAGTACGTGGGCAGTTTTATTCGTTTTCTTCGCCATGTTCTGTTCCTCCCTTTAGATGAATCGTCTCCGCTATCTCATCAATAAATTCCAGATAATCCTGTACAGCTCCGGAACGCGGATTATATGTAAAGATACTCTCGCCGTGAGCCGGCGCTTCTGCGATTGCCACTCCCGGACGAATCTTACTCTTAAATACTACCGTTCCCATCTGATCCGCAAGCTGTGCCGCAAGTTCATCTACATCTCTCGACAAAAGAGTCCTGCGGTTATAGCGGGTAAGCAGAATTCCCAGAACCTTCAGCTCTGAATTGAAAAGGCTCCGAACAGATTCCACTGTCTCCCAAAGCTGGGAAAGCCCCACCAGGCTAAGGATATCAGCCACCATGGGGATAATCAAAAAATCAGAGACTGCATACGCATTAGCCGTCAGCAGATTCAATGCCGGCGGCGTGTCAATAATAATATAATCATATTGTTCCTGAACAGGAGCTATCGCTTTTTTTAGTATAAATTCCCGTTCACTGGAAACCTGTTCCATCCCATTATTACTCAGAGTAATATCTGAAATCAGCATATCGCAGGTGTCAGCATGGCACACCGCCTCCTCTATGGAAACCGTGCCGTTCAGCACATCCAGCACTGTATGTGCATTTTCCATATCGGCTCCCAGACAGAATCCCAAATTTCCCTGGGGATCTAAATCGATACATAGCACTTTGTTTCCTCTGTCCGCAATGCCGGCGGCCAGAGCCGCAGATGTGGTAGTTTTTCCCACTCCGCCTTTCTGGTTTGATACAGTAATAATCGTAGCCAATTTGACACCTCCAAAATTTTCTGACGCGCTTTATCCTTTCAGCGAATTAATCGTACCTACAATCTCATCCGATGTAAGAACCATCTTCAAAGCATAAGAATATGCTCTCTGGCTCTCAATCATACGGGTAAGCTCCATGGACATGTCTGTCCCCGAGCTTTCCAATGCACACTGAGCCAGCTCCGGATTTTTGACAAGCGAAGGTCGCATTGTGTCTTCGGACGGCACATACTCATTATTGCTGGTACTCATCAGACGGCTCGGATTCTCAAAGGTGTAAACCCCAACCTGCTGCAGAAGCGGCGTATCCTTTGCCCCCCGCCCTTCTACCACAATTGGTTTCTTATTTCTGTCCAGAACCAGCTTCCCGGCATCTGTCATCAAATAGAATCTATCGCCAATCTGACCTCTGTGAAAATGTCCGTCCCTGGTATAACTTACTTCATTTGTGCCTCTGTCCCTTACCATAAAGAACGAATTATCCTCCATGATAGCAAAATCCAACTCACTGTTCGATGCAACCGGCGTCGATGCCGCAAATGTAGTATATGTATTCTGAGTGCGCACACCGGCTCCGGCCTGAAGCTCTGTAACTGCATCCTCTGAATCGTTCAGATTATACTGTATTAAATCAGAAAACACCGCTGTCTTTGGCTTAAACCCTCCATTATTAATATTTGCAAGGTTATTGCCCACAACATCCAACTTATTCAGGCTTGCCTTAGCTCCCAGTGCCCCTGTATAAAATGATGAATACATTGCTGATTTTCCTCCTTAATCGGTTTATAAGCTTCCAACTTCACTTGCTGATTTTCCCATCACCTGGTCATAAAGCCTTAGAACCTGGGCGGCACTCTGCAGCGCCCTCTGTGATGACATCATATTTGTCATCTCATCCACCATGTTCACATTCGCCCTCTCCAGGCATTTCCAGGCAATCGCCGTGTCATTTCCTACCTGTCTCCCATTCTGGTCTGTAGAAAACATGCCGTTGTCTTCTTTATGAAGATTCTCATAATTCTCAAAATCCACCACCCGGATACTTCCCAGGGT
Organism: uncultured Lachnospiraceae bacterium; assembly: GCA_951800685.1. GTDB lineage: Bacteria > Bacillota > Clostridia > Lachnospirales > Lachnospiraceae > UBA3282. The sequence continues at coordinate 21,110 of CATOJY010000001.1, read as the reverse complement.
AGTTCGCCTTACTTTTCCCCTGACAGTCTCCTCTACCGTGATGTTACCTCTATTATCTACGTTAAAGTTCTCATTGTCAATCTTTATCGGACGATTATTTTTACCCAAGACGCGTCCCTGGTCATTCAGTACCAGATATCCCTGGTTATCCACGGAAAAAGAACCGTCCCTGGTATATCTCACTCCATCTTCTGTCTGTATACAGAAAAATCCTCTTCCCTGGATGGCAAAATCATAAATCCCCTCTGTAGGCTCCATAGAACCTTGTTCATAATCCACATATGTCCTGCTCGCCGTCCGTATTTTTGAGGTCACGGCCAGTTCTTCCCTATTTTCTTTCGCCCGTCTGCCTGTACGGTAAAGCATTTCTTCCTGGAAGGTACTGCTCACCATTGTATCTTTCTTGTAGCCCGCCGTCTGAATATTTGCCATATTATTGCTGACTACATTCAGGTTTCTGCTCTGAGTAAGCATACCGGATGTTAAATTATAAAATCCCTGATACATATTTTCCTCCTTTCCACCCGCACTTCCTGCGGCTGGCTATCACATATATTTACTCATATATTGTTTTAACTTGCGTATGGCAGCGCTGTGAAGCTGCGAGACCCTCGGCTCACTCACCGCCATTACCTGAGCAATCTGCCCCATGTTCAGTTCTTCCACATAGTACAGGGAAACTACCAGCTTCTCTTTCTCCTTCAAGCTGTTAATCGCCTCCACCAGCATCTGGCGTGTCTCCCCTTTGATAAATACTGCCTCTGGCTGAGAGCCGGGCGCTTTGTCCGCCAGCTGTATAGACTGGTTCGTGTCATCATCCTGAATCATATCCAGGGAAAGCACATTCATGATACTGCTCATGCTCTGTATCTTACGGAATTTCTTTACGTCTGTCTGAACCGCCTGTGCAAGCTCTTCTTCCGTAGGCTCACGTCCCAGCGTACTCATAAGGGAAACTCTCGCTTCCTCTATCGCCCGGCTGTTCTTCCTGAAATCCCTGGGCATCCAGTCATTTTGGCGCATCAAATCAATGATCATTCCCCGGATGCGCCTTGAGATAAAGGTTTCAAATTTAATATTCATCGCAGGGTCATAACGTTCCAGCCCTTTCATGATGGCAATTACGCCCTCATTGATGATATCTTCCATCTGCAGGGAGCCGGCATACGTATTCCTCATCTGGACTGCTATACTTTTTACTATATACAGATAGCGCATCGTGAGTTCCTGCTTAACCTCTATCTTCTTTTCTTCCAGATACATATGCAGCAGCTCATCATTGGTCTTTTCCTTTAAGTAATCCCATTCTCCCATATCTTCACCCACTTATCGTCTGTTCTAACGCCTGCTTGTATTGTCAAGAACCAAACTTCCTATTGACTGGATTTGGATATTATTCGCTATTTCGTTAAAAGACAGGACGCGGACATTGGGATAAAACTGTTCTATCAGGCGGTAAAAGTGTACCCTCATAACCTGTGAAGTCAATACCACCGGAGTCTGGGACAATCCTGCAAACTTCCGCATCTGTACGGCCATCTGTGAAATAAGGCTCTGAAGGATATCCGGACTGAGCGCCAGATAATAACCGCCCTCTCCTTTGGTAAGAGAACCTACCATAGTGCGTTCTAATTCAGAATCCATCGTAACTACCTTCATGCTGCCGTCTTCGCAGTACAGCCGGGTAATCGTCCGCTTAAGCGCTGTCCTGATATCTTCAATCAATGTATCTACATCACGCAGCCCTTTCTCGGATGCCGTTTCCAATATCGTCTCCACAATGATTTCCAAATCCTTGATAGGAATGCCCTCTTTCAAAAGGCTTGTAAGTATCTTCTGAAACAAACTGTAGGAAATCACATTCGGGAATGCTTCTTCTATCAGCTCCGGCGATACCTTCTTAGCATTTTCCACCAACCGTACGACTTCCTGTCTGGTGATCAACTCATAAGCATGCTGTTTGATAACCTCGGACAGGTGAGTAATCATAACAGACAGCGGGTCAATAACCGTATAACCGTATATTTCCGCCCTCTCCCTGTCCTCCGGCCGGATCCATCGGCTTGGGATGCCGTAAGCCGGCTCTATCGTCTCGATTCCGTCTACTTCTCTTTCCGGATTTTCCGGCTCCAAAGCCAGATAATAATCTGTCAGGATTTCTCCTCTTGCGACCTCTTCACCACGAATCTTAATGCTGTACTGGTTTGTATTCAGCCCGGAACTGTCACGCAGGCGAATTGACGGGATGACAAAACCCATATCCTGGGCATACTGCCTTCGGAAAATAATAATCCGGTTAATCACCCGCCCGCCTACCGATTCATCCACCAGCGGAATCAAACTGTAGCCAAACTCCATTTCCACCGGTTCCACCGTAAGCAGAGTATAGACGTTATTAACATCTTTATAATATTCTTCCTCGGTAACAGGAGGAGCCTCCTGGGACTGCTGCTCTTCCTCATGCGAAGCCTCCCCGCCGTCACCAAAAGCACCGCCGGGCAGCGCCATAGCAGGGCCTGCCTTTATCTGTCTTGAGAGGTAATAGCCGCCTCCTACCAGGATTCCGGCAATCAGCAGCATTGTCAGCGTCGGCATCCCTGGGATGACGCCCATGACTGCTACTGCGATTCCGCTGATCATAATAGAATATGGCTGTGCCAGGAACTGCCTGGAAACATCCTCATTCAAGCTGCCCTCAGAAACTGCCCTGGTTACAATCATACCGGTAGCCGTGGAAATCAGCAGCGCCGGTATCTGAGATACCAGCCCATCACCTACTGTAGCAATGGAATATGTATTCAATACAGTCGTAAACTCTCCGCCGCCCATTACCATTCCGATAATTGTACCGCCTACCAGGTTAATTCCGGTAGTGATCAGAGACATGATGGCATCGCCTTTTACAATCTTTGTAGCACCGTCCATTGCCCCGTAGAAGTCCGCTTCCCGCTGTACTTTTTCCCGTCGATGCTTCGCCTGCTGTTCATCAATCAGACCTGAACTTAAATCCGCGTCAATCGCCATCTGCTTACCTGGCATAGCATCCAAGTTGAAGCGGGCTGCAACCTCAGCCACACGTTCCGCACCCTTGGTGATAACCAGGAACTGCATCAACAGGATAATTATGAAGATTATGAAACCTACGACTACGTTGCCGCCCAGCACGAAATCACCGAATGCCTTGATAATCTGTCCTGAGGAACCCATATTTGATAAGATATTCCTGGTCGTAGACACATTGATTCCCAGTCGGAACAACGTCGTAATCAGCAGCAGCGATGGAAAAATAGAAAATTCCAACGGCTCATGGATACTCATCGTGATAACCAGAATCATCATAGACAATGCCATGTTAATCACAATTGCAACATCCACCAGCCCGGCCGGCAACGGTATAATCAATAGCAGGATAACAGTCAGTACAAAGAGTACTACTGAATAACTCATTATCTTTTTCATCTGAAACTCCATCCGTCCTGTTTTTGTTCAGGTGTACTATTTAAACATTTCCTCTCTGTGAGAAGCTTTGTAAATATACACCAGGATTTCGGCGATAGCGCCATAAAACTCTACGGGAATTTCCCGGCCTATCTCACATGTATCATACAGCGCCCTTGCAAGGGGCCTGTTCTCTGTTATAAAAACGCCATTTTCTTCCCCTACTTTTACAATCCGGAGCGCCAGTGCATCCTGGCCCTTTGCCAGCACCACCGGAGCGCCGTTCTTCTCAGGGTCATATTTCAAGGCAATTGCAAAATGCGTAGGGTTTCGGATAATTACATCCGATTCCGGAACTTTCTGCATCATCCGGCTCATGGCCATCTGTCTCTGTATACTTTTAATACGCCCTTTAATCTCAGGATTACCTTCCATCTGTTTAAACTCTTCCTTTACTTCCTGCTTCGTCATTTTTAAGTCTTTTTCATAAGACCATCTCTGATACATAAAATCAAAGAATCCAATAACGGCAAAAGCCAGGCTTACATTACGCACCAGCTGAAAAATCATATCAAACATATAGGAGGCTGACGCATCACTCTGCATATCAATCATCTTAACAACAGATGCCAAATCTCCCTGCAGCGTACTGTACAAAAGCACAATCAACAGAATTGCTTTCGCAATATTTTTAACCAGCTCCACCAGGTTTTTCATAGAAAACATCCGCTTAATCCCTTTCAGCGGGCTAAGCTTACTGAGCTTTGGTTTCATCCTCTGGAAAGATATGAGGAACTTTGTCTGTATGCCATATGCCAGGATTCCTAAAGCCATAGCCGACAAAAGCAGTATCAGTGAGCTCCTGAAAAATGCACTTATGAAAGTGGCAAAAAGCTGTGGTGTTGCCACTGTAACAGGATCTCTCCCGATTTCCGACAAAATCTGCATCAGAAACTGGCGCACATTTTCATGTATGGCAGGTATCATCCATTGAAGCATCGTAAACATACCAAACAGGGTAACTACTGTCGCGACATCTTTACTCTGAAAAACGTTACCTTCTTTCCTGGCGTCTTTCCGTCGTTTCGGGGTCGCTTGTTCGGTTTTTTCCTGCCCATTCGCCTCGGCCATGCTTCATCCCCCCTTTCATACAAAAAGGCTCCGTAAGTTACCAAAGCTATCCCATGATCGTAACCAGCTCCTGCAGCCATGCAAACATCTGATCCAGAAGCGTATAGAACCTATCCGCCATGGGAGTAAACAACAACAGCAAAATCATCATTCCTACGATAATCTTAAGCTGGAAGTTTACAACAAATACATTAATCTGCGGGATAATCTTCATCAGAATACCTACTGCAAATTCTGTCACCAGCTCCATAGCCAGCAGCGGAAACGCAAACCGCAGTCCGAGCACAATTGCCTGGCTGAAAATCCCCAGCATAGCAGCTGACAGCTCGCTATTTATCTTTACCATGCCGAAGGGAATGACCTCCGACGAGCGGTAAAATATCTCAATCAATTTCACATGTCCGTCTACCGCAAAAAAAAGCAGTACGAAAAAAGCATAATACAGACCGGAAGTTACCGTAACCTGCATATTGTACTGCGGATCATACGTCTGTGCCATAGAAAGCCCCATCCCAAAATCCATCACGGACGAAGCAAACCTGATGACCAGCACCGTTAGTTCCATGCAAAATCCAATCACAAACCCAAATGCCAGCTCTGTAATAAGCAGGAACCCAAACTCTAAAAGACTCTGCGGCTCATGCTGCAGTTTCCCCCCTATTCCCATATACATCATCAGGGATAACATAAACACGAACGCTGTCTTAACAGCGCCCGGAATATTGCTGCGCCCCAAAATAGGATTAAAGAAAACTGCCCCGCTCATTCGCATGACAATAAAGGAAAACAGGATAAACATAATTCCTTAACCTCCGGCAATCATGCTGAATATCTTCTGGACAAACTCCTGCATTCTTCCCAGCATAGTGCTTCCCAGGAAACCTAAAATTGCCAAAACTGCAAGCAGCTTTGGCACAAATGTCATAGTCTGCTCATTAATCTGGGTCGCAGCCTGGAAAATAGCAATGATAACACCTACAATCATACTAACCACAAGAAACGGCATCGCCATCTGGAACGCCATCTGAAAGGTTTCATAAACAATATCCAATACTTCTGCCTGTGTCATCTGTCTCCTCCTTTGTCCGCGTCATACGCAGATCCATCCTATTGCAGCTATGGGATATTAACCCCGGCTATAATATTCTCAAACAAGAGCTGCCATCCGTCTACTGTCACAAACAAAAGCAATTTAAAAGGCAGAGAAATCATCGTCGGCGGCAGCATCACCATACCCATAGACATCAGCGTAGTAGCCACTACGATATCAATGAGCAGGAATGGCAGATAAATTAAGAAGCCTGCCATAAATCCCCGTTTTAGCTCACTGGTCATAAATGCCGGAGTCACCACCGTAATAGGATACTCTTCTGTATTCTCCTTTATTTCTGTCCCGGACATTTCTACAAACTTATTCAGTGTACTAATCTCTGTGTTCCTTAACATAAAACGTTTAATAGGCGCCTGCATCTCCTTTAATGCATCTTCCTGGGTCATTTCTCCCGCTAAATAAGGCTGGAACACATCTTCATTTACACTGCTGATTACCGGACTCATCGTATAAAGAGTCAGAAACAGAGCAATCCCTACCAACACCATATTCGGCGGCGTCTGCTGGACACCCAGCGCATTCCTGGTAAAAGACAGGATAATGATGGTCCTTGTAAAAGAAGTCATCATGATGACAAGGGACGGCAGGAGTGCCAAAAGCGTCAGCATGTAAATCAATTCCAGTGTAGGTACGCTTCCTCCGTTTAATCCTCCTAACAGTTCATTCATCTTTATCCTCCTCTTTTCGGCGGTGAACCGAAGCATAATTTCGGATAATCTCTTTAAAATCCATCGGCTTTTCCGTCGAAAGCTCCGGATCTGCAAAATCTCCTTCCGCCTCTGTCAACAGTGTAATCCCTGCCTGGCTCACTCCTATCAGGTATGTGTGCTCTCTAAGCTTCACCAGCAAAATCCTTTTGTCCTGACCTATCTGAAGCTGGTCAATGACCTTCAGTTCTCTTGTGCCGGAAACCCTGCTCCAGTTCTTTCCCAGAAACCGGCTGCACCAGTAAGCTAACAGCAATACCAGGATTACACACCCTAATGCACTTATCAGATTCAGACCGCCCATTACAGAGCCTCCGAACTAAGATTTCGGGATACAATCTCCGTAATTCGGATTCCGAAATTATCCTCCACTACTACAATATCACCTTTTGCAATGCATTGTCCATTGACAAATAAATCCACTTGCTCTCCAGCCATCTTATCAAGCACTACAAGCGATCCCTGTGTGAATTCCAAGATATCCCGAACCAGCCTCTTGGTTCTTCCGATTTCCACTGAAACCTCCAGCGGAAGCTGCATCAACATCTCCTGGTTTGCTTTATCTTCGACCCTTGGGCCTCCCTCATCAACCAATTCTCCCGGAGAGATTGGCCGGATAACTGTATTACTTTCCACTCTTTTGTCCTCTTTTTGTGTATTCTGCGTCATATTGTTCTGCATCATATTCATGATTTGCTGCTGGGTTTGCTGCATCTGCATAAGAAGCTGCTGAGTCAGTGAATCCTGTGCAGGACTACTCTGTTCCTGTGCACGAGCATCTTCTTCTATACGCTCTGGCTGTACAGGAATTTCGCTGCCCTTTTCCGTAATATCCGCAGCAAACGGCTCCAAAACCGTCTTCGCCATATCTATCGGCATAAGATTTAAAAATGTACTTTTTACCTTGCCTTCGATGTCAAGCATAAATCGAACGGCTACCATTGGAGATTGATCGTCAAAGTACATCGTTTTAAAGCTTTCTTCATCTTTGACTTCCATGGGCTTTGGCTCGGAAATACGAATCTTTTTCCCCAGAAACTCTGAGAGCGATGTAGCAGATGCTCCCATCATCTGGTTCATCACCTCACAAACAGCGCTGACCGTCATCTCATCCAGCACAAATTCCTCATTGGCAGGCTCCTGTCCGTTAAGCATCGCCACAAACAGACGGAGGTCATTCTTACGAAACATCAATATGCTTCTTCCCTGCAGCCCTGCCGCATAGCTGATGTCCACGCTGATTGCCGGCTCCAGATCCTTAAACTCAAACTCATCCTTTGTCTGGACCTTTACCATCGGCGTTGAAATCCTGACATTCTTTCCCAGCAGTGAAGATACAGCCGATGCGGATGCTCCCATGCTGATGCTCATGATTTCCCCGATTGCGTCCATTTCCATTTTACTTAAACTCCAAACGCCCATTTCCTCAATCTCCTTTTATCTTTATCTGCCTCTTCTGGAAATTACCTTCCGATTTCCAATGCTTTCTGAGCCATGAGCTTCATTGCGTTCAAAGCCGTTACATTTGCCTCATATGAACGGTAAGCTGCCATACTGTCAACTGTCTCTTTCAGCACATCTACATTCGAAAGGGTTACATATCCATCCTCATCCGCATCAGGATGTTCTGGATTATATACTTTCTGCATTTCCCGGTCATCTTCCGTGATAGCAGATACCCGGACACCCGCCTTTCTGCTGGCGATTCCTCTCCCATCCCGTGCACTTTTCAGTACATCCTGGAAAGACCTGGTTTCATAACTCTGGAAGGAAACCAGCTTCCGCTTATACGCACCGCCGCCTTCCGTCCTTGTTGTATCCATATTTGCTATATTCTCAGACGCTATATCCATCCTGAGACGCTGTGCGCTCATTCCCGAAGCGCTGATATCAAAAGAACTTAAAAAAGCCATCGTCGCATCCTCCTTTCTTTTCTACTGCTCTTCAAAAACTGCATTAACAGCCTGTGCCATACGTTCCGGGTCAAACGGCTTCACAATAAAGTCCCTGGCCCCGTTCTGAATGGCCTCCGCCATAATTCCTTCCTGTCCCATCGCCGTACACATGAGAATCCTTGCTCCCGCATCGGCCGCCATGATTTCCCTCAATGCCTGCAATCCGTCTTTGTGGGGCATCGTAATATCCATAATCACCACATCCGGCTTCTCCTGAAGATATTTTTCTACAGCCTCGACGCCGTCACCGGCTTCCACAAAATCTCTGTAACCGTTATACTTCAATATATTCCTTATATGTGTCCGCATAAAAGCCGCATCATCAACAAGCATGATCTTCGCCATAGCACTCTACTCCTCCACTTTCTACAGGACCTTCGGTTTCTCTATATCCATCTGACCATTTTCCTCTGTCATTTCCCGGTCATCCTTATTTATCCTGTCACTAATCCGGACAGCTACATTTTTCTTATATGTGCCCATCTTTCCCGTAAACCAGGGCCGTTTCCCAATGAACAGCTTCACATCACCGTTCCGCGGTTTATTCAAATCAATCACATCGCCCGGACGCAAATGATAAATGTCCTTCAAATCCAGCTCTACCGTAGCTAACTGCCCGGTGATCTGCAGCTGCGACATGCGCAAATGCTCCATAATTGTTTCCTGGTTATCCTCAAATGCAAAACCGCGTCCTATATTCCTGTGGCTATCCATCAGACGGAAGATCATTTCCAACAGTGTTCCCGGAAGACATATCTGGATCGTTTCTGTCCCCAATCCTGCCATATCCGCATTTAAAGTGATAAGAGCTACTGCTTCGTCTAAACCGATATCCTGCAGAAGACTCGGATTCTGCGCTATCCTTTGAACCTGAAACTCAATATTTACATAATTTGCAAATCCATCTTTCAGTGCCTGTATCATATAGTCTACAATCCGCCCATATAATGCAAGCTCTACATCAGAATAGCGGTAATCCTCTTCCACATGTACTGCTTCATCCCCGCCGCCCAGCATATGGGTAACCAGCGTGATAACCAATCCCGGTGTGACATACATCATCAAAGGAACCTTTGCCTTGTTTTTTTCTTGTGTATAGGCATCTGCCAGCGTAATGCTGTCATTTTCACTGAGTTTACCTACAAACTCATAATAGCGCCCCTCCTGAACATCCTTAACCGTAATTTCCGTGCTCACACGAAAAATGCCATTAAGCTGAGATGTAATAACCCTGGCATAATTCTCAAACGCACTGGTGAGGATTTTCATCTTGTCCTTTGTAAATTTCCTGGGACTGTAAAAATCATATTTACTGTATTTTGTCTTTTCTCTCTGTCCGCTATTTCCGGATTCCTGTTTTGCTGCCTTCTGAACCTGCATGGTGCGCAACAGCTCATTAATCTGATCCTGTGATACCGTATCTGCCATTGTACAGCCTCCTTTTTCTTTCCATGCAGCAGAGCCATGTTCCTGCCGCCCTGTTCTGGCAGCTTACTGTGCTGCCGGCTCCTGCGCCCCACTTCCCTCAACGTCTTGAGGCATCATCCCGTCCTCCGGCCCGGACTCTGTAGATTTGAATCCATCCGTTGAAACAGTCCTGTCCGCATTAACCCCGCTGGTATATTCTTCATAATATTGATTTAGAGATTTGATGTCGGCCCCCTCGTCAATCATCAGTATCTCAACCCTTCGATTTTTCGCCCGCCCTTCAAATGTCTCAAAGGTATCAACTGGACGGAACTGCCCGAATCCGGTACTTATCATCTTTTCCGGCTGAATAACATTACTTTCCTGAATATAAATCGTAACCTCTGCCGCCCTCATAGACGACAGCATACGGTCTGTACGAGGCGTATTCGGTCTCTCCGGATCTCCTTGGGAGGTGTGTCCCATAATATTAATCTGAGATATCTTATCTTTCAGAGGCGCAATCGCCTGACAGAACACATCCAGAGTCTGTCCGCCCTGTTCTGTAAGCTCTGAACTGTCTCCTTCAAAAAAAGTCTTGTCTTCAAACGCAATGAAAGTATAGTCCTCACCTCTGGACAACGTGACACCTTCAATTCCCATGGAATTAAACTGCTCTGCCAAAACCAGATACAAGGTTTCCATCTCGTCATCTACCAGCTCTTCCATTTCTATGTTCCCGTTCACGTCATAGGTTCCTTCATCTATCGGCTGGTTAATCGCTATTTCCTGTTTGTCAGAGGAGCTTGGATAAATACTTTTTACAAATATTTCCCATTTCTGCTGATCCAGGCTGGACATTGCATAAAGCATAACGAAAAAAGTCAGAAGCAAGGTAACCATATCTCCGTATGTATCCATCCAGTTGGCGCCACCGCCGCCTGAGCTCTTTCTTCTCTTCATTGCTTATTCCTCCCCACCGGCTGCAGCGCTTCCGGCAGAAGCGCCTGCTTTTGCAAGCAGCTTCTTCTGCTGAGACTGCTTCAGGGTAGCAAGCAGATGTTCGCGCAGAAATTTCGGGTTCTCTCCTGCCTGAATAGCCAGGACTCCTTCGATAACCAGCGAGCAGTATAACTCTTCTTCCTGATGGCGTATCCGAAGCTTGCTGGCTATCGGGTTAAAAATCAGGTTCGCCAAAAGACATCCATAAAAGGTGGTAATCAACGCCACGCTCATGTCCTCGCCCAAGCTGCTCGAACCGCCGCCGCCATCCACGTTCAGTCCCTTCAGCATGTTAATCAGACCAATCAACGTACCAATCATACCAAACGCAGGCGCTGCCGCGGATGCTTTCTCATACATTCCCGCCACTTCATCATGGCGTGCCGCCAGGCTGTCAATCTCCAGCTCCATCATATGGCGTATCTTATCCGCATCTGTAGCGTCTACCAGCATCAGCACACCCTGCTTCAAAAATGGGTCTTTAATCTGTTCCGCCTGTTCCTCTAAAGCCAGAAGCCCGTTCTGCCTTGCAGTGGTAGCCAAATCCACCATTTGATCTACCAGCTTCGGGATGCTGTACTTCTTTTCTCGTGTAGTAACCAGAATGTGCTTTGGGATTCCAAGCAGCATTCGCAGGGGATAACTCGCGATAACTCCGGCCATTGTACCGCCCAGTACGATGATAATACTTCCTGTCTCAAAGAAGTTTCCCAACTTACTCGTACCGATACCAAAAACCATCAATGCAAACCCTGCAATCATACCGATCAGCGTTGTTATATCCATTACTATTTGCCTCCTATGTAAAAAATATTCTTAAATGTTATTTACATTTGTTTTCATAATATAGACAGCCTTTCAAGAATGACTGTATCTGCTGATTGATGGAATCTACCGAATCCCTTACTACATAATAATCTCCATTCATCAGCCTGATTTTTGTCTCGGGAATGCATTCAATCAACTCTATCTGTAAATAATTCAGATAAAGAACCTCGCCGTTTAAACGAACTACACGGATCATAGCTGTTTCTCCCCTGCTTTTACCTTTCTGAATCCGAGATGCCCTAAAGCACCTCGGATTTCACTTATTTTTCATTATACTATTTTTTTGAATTCAACACAAGCCTTATCGTTTCATATTTACAAGCTCATTCAAAATTTCGTCACTAACAGTAATGATTTTTGAATTTGCCTGGAAACCTCTCTGAGTAGTAATCATCTGCACGAACTCATTCGCCATATCTACGTTGGAACCCTCCACGTATCCTCCCATAAGCATTGGGGTCGAACCGCCCGGTACTGTAGCGCTTGCTTCACCAGTGTTGTCGTTCTCCTTCGCGTTAAAAGTATTGTTTCCTCCCTTGCTGAGACCCTCCGGGTTCTGGAAAGAAGCGATTGCTATCTTACCGATGCTGACTACCTTACCATCCTGCGCCGGATCGTCTGACTGTACTTTTACGGTAATCTCGCCTGCATTATTGATCGTTGTGCTGGTAACAATCATTTCCTGTGCAGCTCCACTGTTATCAATATTGACTTTTGGAGCATTTGGATCCGTAAAATCTATAGAAGACGGTACACGCAGAGGAACTAACTTACCCTTAGGTACTGTAATTGTCTCATCCCTCATAATCGGCTTTCCGTCTGCGTCCACACCGTCCTGTACCTGTACTGTACATGTCTGGTCTGCAGATGTCGTTCCGGTACCGCCGTCGCTGAAGGTTTTTCCATTGTCCATGCTTACAAAGCCATACACAAAGTTGTTCTGGGAATCCACTACATATCCGTCGCTGTTCAGCTTGAACTGTCCCACGCGGGTATAAGCAAAATCTTCTGTTTTCATAGCAGCCGCATCTACACCGTCCGGCTTAATCTGTGCCAGTGTGATGAAAAATCCCATACCACAGATATGCGCGTCAAATTTACCTGTATAGGTAGGCGTACTCTCTGTCATATCCATACTGATAGATCCCATCAGAGAACCATATCCGTACTGAGCCGCATTTGCACCGCCCATAGTCTGTCCCGGCTGCGTACTTCCTGCCGTGGACTGGGTAGACGTCTGATACATAGCCTCCTGGAAATTGTAACTCTGGGTCTTGTAACCTGCTGTATTTACGTTTGCCAGGTTATTTCCGATTACGTCAAGTTTATTCTGATGGGCACGAAGACCTGCCACTGCTGAATCCATTGCTCTTAACATTTTCTTTTCAATCCTTTCCGCCGTCCGCTCTGCCTGCGCTTCAGGCTGGCAGATAAGCACCCTTACGGTCCTGCTACATCAAGACGGCACTATCAATATTTGTAAATACTCTCTGTTTCATATCTTCCTGGGACATGGTGGTCACCACCACATTATTGGGGACATTTACAATGAATACGCCTTTCGCTCCGATAACAGCCAGTTCCCTGGCTCCTTTCTTCCTTGCGCCTTCCACTGCATTCTCCAAATCATTCATAAGACGGCTGTCCATGTCAATCCCCCGCTCTTCCAAACGCTTTGCGGCATGCTTGGAAAAATTCAGGCTCTCCCCGGCCCGCTCCTGAAGCATTGTCTGAAAATCAAGCCCGGTTCCTTTTTTCGCCTGCTGTGCCGTTCTGGCAGGCTGAGCGGAAATATCGGTCTGGACGATTCCCAGGTTTCCTAACCGATTCATGTCCATAGTTCCTTCCTTTCCAGCCATCCGCTTTTAATAACTGCTCCCTCTCAAACGCTAAACTTTCTCAGTGCCGGTATCATCTTTGTTGCCGCTGTCCTCTTCGTCATCTTTACCGTCTGTATCAGGCTCTTTATACGGATCATCTAATTTCCCTACTCCTAATATATAAGACATAGAATAATCTTTTGGATCATTCTCCAGCCGGATAGTAGGCATCCCGCTTGTAAAGTCTACAGATACTACCTTGCCATATTTTACCCCTACCGGAGTCTCGCGTCCTGCCGCATCTTTCTCTGTGACTGCTACGGTTATTTCCTGCCCAATCATGCTTGCCGCATAGGTCTGCGTAGAAACTGCGGTAGAATTATCTATCGCCTCCGTCATGGTAGTCATGGCCTGCATCATTCCCATCTGAACCATCTGCGCCATCATATCGCCGCTGTCCATAGGATTTGTCATATCCTGATTCTGGAGCTGGACTGCCATGAGCTGAAAATAATCTGACATGCTCAGGGTATTCTTATCCGTCGTTGCCGCTGTAAATGTACTGCCTGCATACGGATTACTTGCCACTCCAACTGATGATAAGTCTGCCATTGTATTCCCCTTTCTGTTCGTATGTTAAATTAATCCCAGCCGAAGCTGCTGCATAAAGGAATCTGTTTCCTTGTTTTCTTTTCTCTGTTCTTGCTGCTGCCTCTCCCTGCCGCTTTCCTGGTTCTGCTCATAGTAAGCTCCCTCTTCACTCGGCTGGTATGGCTGTACAACGGTTTCCTGCCCTGTGCGCTCCTCCAGAATTGCTGCAATTTCTCCGCTTCTCTGACTTAAGAGCTCCAGTGTCCTGGTGTTTGTTGCCATAATAGACACAACTGCTTTTCCTGCTTCATAGGTCATGCGTATCGTAAGCTTTCCCAGTGATGCCGGTTCCAGCTCCAGGGTTAGCGTCCCGTTATCCGCAGGCATCCGCGCTGCCATCGTTTTAGCGATATCCGGTGCCAGAGTATTTTCTGTCGTCTTTACCGGAACAGAAATGTCTTTCACTGCCGCAGTTTCAGCTTGTGCTTCCTGCCGGATATCATTTCCTGACGCCTGTACTGCTGTCTCTGCCTGGAACATTCCCTCTTCGTGGGGACGATTTCCAGCCTCTTTTACAACATTCGCTTCTGCTCTTCCTGAAACTGTCTCTGCTTTTGCAGCAGGCATATCTATCTGCTCATGTACGGAAACTGTTTGAACATTTCCTTCTACAGACTGCATTGGCATATTTTCCGCCGGCTTTTCTTCTGCCTGGCTTACAAATACTCCTTCCACACCATACACGCCCGCAGCGCCGTCATCCTCAACTGCTGCGACTTCCTCCGGCAACTCGAGAAGCTCTGTCTCATTCAGCAGATAAGCTGCTCCCAGCATCTGTGCCGTCAATACCTCTTCGGCGCCTGTTTCCTGGGTTTCTGATACACTTTCCGCTTTCTTATCCCCTGTTTGCTGAGACTCTGTTTTCTCTGTCTGCGCTGCCTTGCTGTCTCCTGCTTCTTTTGTGTCTTGTTTTCCTTCTGACTGAACCGTATCTTTCTTATTTTCTGTTTCATCCACGGCGTTCTGCCTTTCCTGGAGAAGTCTCTCAAAAATGCCCTCCACGCCTGCTGAAGCACTCTCCTTGCTGCCTGCCTTATTTGTACTCCCGGTGCCCTGCATGCGGTTAAAGGACTGCACTCTTTCGGTCCCTGTCATCTTTTTCCCTCCTTTCTTTATATTATATGTATATAATCAACAGGTTGCCCTGAGATTACCTATGTTTCACCAAGCCCCCGTATGACAAACTCTTCAATAAAAGATTCTTCCTCTTTTGCGGCGGCCTTGTTGTATTCCTCAACTTTCTTTTCTTTCAGCTTTTCAAATTTAGAAGTATCTGTCTTTGCCTCAATAACCTCTTCTTTTTTTTTCTGCTCTTTTATCTGCAGCTCTTTCAGCTTTTCTTTCTCGGTGTCAATGCATTCCTCCATACGGGAAATACATATGTCAAACATTTTGAAATCTTCTATAGAAGCGCCTGTTGATTTTTTCTTATCAAAATCTGAACCATATTCTGCCAGTCTCTGATTCAGCTGATTAATCTCCTCTTGCTTCCGGTTTACACTCTGGAGAATTGCCGCGTGCTGCACCTTTAGGTCATCTAGCACCTGGCTCTTATATCTCAGTACCGTTTCCAGACGATATTGAAATTTCTTCATGCTTTCCTCTTTCTGACGCACTTGCTGCGTCATCCTGGTAGATTTGGAAGGTTAGTTCCAAACTTTTCTCTTTCTCACGCATTTACTGCATCATCTATCCTACAATACGCTCCATTAACTGTACGATTTCATCATAAGAGAATTTTTCTTCTATCCCCTGCATTAGAAAAGCGTTGATTCTGTTGATTTTTGATACCGCCTCATCTAATGCGGCGTTTGTTCCTTTTTTATAAGCGCCAATCGCGATAAGGTCTGCATTTTTCTGATAAAGACTCAACATATTCCGAAACTTTGACGCTGTATCGTGATGTCCCCGTGATACAATTTCAACCATAAGACGAGATATACTCGCTCCAATGTCTATGGCCGGAAAATGATTCTCATTTGCCAACTGACGGCTCAGCACAATATGCCCGTCCAGAATACCCCTGACAGTATCGGCAATCGGCTCGTTTGTATCATCACCCTCTACCAAAACTGTGTAAACTCCGGTAATAGAACCTTTGCCAAAATTACCGCTTCGCTCTAAAAGTTTCGGAAACTCTGCATAAATTGAGGGAGTATATCCCCTTGCAATAGGCGGTTCCCCAATCGCAAGCCCAATCTCCCTCTGTGCCATGGCATATCGTGTCAGAGAATCCATCATCAAAAGCACATCATACCCCTGGTCTTTGAAATACTCTGCGATTGTAGTCGCCACTAAAGGACATTTCATCCGAAGCATGGCGGGCTGGTCGGATGTCGCCACCACCAGTACGGAACGGCGCATTCCCTCTTCACCCAAATCCTTTTGCATAAATTCCAAAACCTCACGGCCTCGCTCCCCTACCAGGGCAATCACATTAATATCTGTCTTGACATTCCTTGCAATCATGCCCATCAAGGTACTTTTTCCAACGCCCGAGCCTGCGAAAATTCCTATTCTCTGTCCTTTTCCAATTGTATTCAGGCCATCAATGGCCTTAATGCCAAACTCCAGCCGCTCTCTGATGGGCGGTCTGGTCAGCGGATTTGTATAGTTACTATTAACTGTATAATATTTGAACGCCTCAAACTTTCCCTTATCATCTATTGGCTCGCCCAAGGCATTGATAATCCTGCCTTTCAGAAAGTCTCCTACAGGAACCCTCAGCTTATGCTTTGTATTCCGCACAAAACTCCCTGATGTGATGCCGCCCATATCTTCATATGTCATGAGCTGGATTCTGTCACCTTTAAATCCTACAACTTCAGCAGGTATCTGTCGGTTCTGCTCTTCATTGTATATCATTACAATGTCACCAATGCTTGACTTTCCTCCTGAAGCTTCCATAGACATTCCCACTACATTTTCAATCTTTCCAATGTGGCTCACTGTCTCAGCTTTCATGACCTGCTGTGTTACTTTTTCAAACATACCCGGCTAAACCCTCACATTTCCCAAGATATCTTTCAAATTTTCCATCTGGGTATTTACACTTACATCAATGATTTCATCCGGCATTTCTATGATACAATTGCCCGGCTCCTCCTGCTCCATCACAACAAACTTAATATTGTTCGATAAATGCATGAGTTCCTGAACCATATTTGCATCCGCTTCTATCATCATATCATAATCATATTTACCCATGTAAATTTTTACCCATTCTTTTTTCTTGAGTTTTTCCGTAGCGGCAACAATCATCCGTTTAATAACTTCACCGCTAGATTTCAAGCTGATATGCATAACTTTTTCTGCAATTGCAATAGAACAGTCTTTCAACTCCTCAAGATATTTTTCCAGGACTGTCTCTTTCGCCCGGCTTACATCCTTCAGGGCTGTTTCCATTTCCCTGTGAAACTTGGAAGTTTCTGCATCCATCTCGGCTTTATAGTCAGAATAAGCCCTGCTTTGTCCTTCACGGAATCCAATCTCATAACCTTCTTCCTGACCGCGGCGCAGAGCTTCTTCTTTCATTCTCTCTGCCTCAGCCCGGGCTTCCTGCAGGATTGCCTCTGCCTCTTCCTGTACCTCTGCCAGATAACGCTCTTTTTCTTTTTCCTTCAGGTCTTCCTGCTCTTCTTCACATTCTTCTTCGGGAAGCGCTTCTTCTGCAGAAGTGTTCAGGTAAAAATCCGGAAAAACCGGACTTTTACCTTTTCCATTTGTATCTGCCGCCATAGAAGGAAGTTCAAACGATTTTACTCCCACGGACTGTGAAACAATCCCTGCTTTTATGATACGGCTAGACGAGAATGTCATCGTCACTGCCTCCCTTCTTGATAATTACCTCTCCCTGTTCTTCGAGATCCCTGATAAGCGTGACGATACGCTGCTGCGCTTCCTCTACTTCTTTCAATCTTACATTTGTAGTAATCTCCAAATCCTCACGGACGCTGTCAGCCATACGTTTGGACATGTTTTCGAAGAAAATATCCTTCATCTCATCAGATGCAGTCTTAAGCGCATACACCACATCTTTAACATCACAATCTCTAATAAACCGCTGAACAGAACGGCTGTCCATTCCAAGAATATCCTCAAATACAAACATTTTGTCGCGGATACTCTTTGCAAGATTCGGATTCCGTTTATCCAGCTCTTCAAAAATCCTCCGCTCATTACCGCGGTCTACATGGTTCATCACATCAGCCACATAATCCACACCACCCAGATTTGTGTTATCCGTGCTCGTGGTGATAGCTGAAAACTTACGGCGCATTTCTTCTTCTACAATCGCAATGGCCTCAGGCGAAACTCTATCCATTCCGGCCACGTTTTCTAATGCCGCAATCCTTTTGCTCTCTGGAAGCTGCTCCAAAATCTTTGCCGCCTGATCTGGATCCATATAAGAAATAATCAGGGCGATTACCTGCGAACGCTCATTCTGCAGCAGTGACAATACAGCTTTCGGATCCCCTTTCATAAAGAAGCTGAACGGCCTGGACTGAAGTGTTCTGGATACTTTATCCAGAAGCCCTGCGGCAGCAGTACTTCCAAAAGCTTTTTCCAGTACGTCACGGGCATATTCCATACCGCCATCTGTCATCATCTTATGCGCAAGGCAGAACTTATAAAACTCATCCAGTGTATCCTCTACCTGTTTATTGTCTGCCTTTCCCATGCCTGCCACTGCATAGGTAAGTTCTTCTATTTCCTGTTCACTCAGATACTTATAAATCTGAGACGCCCTGTCTGATCCAAGGGAGACAACTACGAGGGCGGCTTTCTCTCTACTGCTCAAGCTTTTTACATCTTCTGCAAATTCATTTAATTCTGCCTGCTTGTCCATAGTCATCACCCCTCATCATTCATCATTTTCTTTCAGCCAGCTCTGGAGAAGCTTCGCTGCAATCTGCGGGTTGCGCTCCACAAATTCATTCACATTCTCTTTCAGTTTCAGCCCGCGGCGCATACTCATGTTAAAGTTTGCTTCTTCGTCGGCAAAACCATCATCAAAATCATCCATACCTGCCCCGCCTGCCACACTTTCACCGGGACGAACCGGGAAATCATCATTTTCATTACTGAGAACTGAAACCGGAAGATCGTCTTCTGTCATATCTTCTAATCCTTCTGCCTTGTGCTTTCTCTTTCCTCTGCGAAGCAGCAGGAAAAGTACAAGAAGAAGCAGTACTGCCAATGCCACCGCGCCTGCTATGATAATCGGAAGCCAATTCATTCCCTCGCCCGGTTCATCCGGCTCGTCTGTAGAAGAATCGCCCGACTCTGCGGTTCCGTCTGCCCCATTGATCGGCACGCGTATAATTGATACTTTCTGGTCTGCATCCTCCTGGGAAATTCCGGCGGAATTTGCTATCAAATCAATCAAATCATTTTCTGATACCCTGGTATCATCCGTATCAATCACAACGCCTACGGTAAGATTCTCCAGATATCCCGGATCCACCTGTTTCTGTTCTTTCAAAACATCATACAGCCATTCCCTTGACGCACTTCCGTCTGAATATCCATTATTATCCCCGTCGTCATCGTCATCGTTTGTATATCTGGGGGTATCTGCATTTGCGTCTGTACCAACGATTCCCCCATTGCCCTGTGAACCAATCAACGACTGCTCGCCCTGCAGATCCTCCCGCTGAAGCAGTCCGGTTTTATCATCTTCATCATTTTTTTCAGGAACCTTATACTGTGTGTATTCCTGAAGCACCCTTTCTACATTCAGGGTTCCTTTTACTGATACAGCTACATTCTCCTGCCCATAAAGCCTTCCGAGAACACGACGGATGTTCGTTGCAATATTGTTCTCAATCATGCTTTCCAAAGCTGTCCGATTCTGCGAAGTTCCAACATCCGTATCAGAACTTCCTGCTCCTACCTCAAGCATCGTGTTTGCATCAAAGACAGAAACATTCGTAAATGTCATTCCCTGGACAGACCTTGCCACCAGATTTTTAACAGCCGACGCTTTTTTCTCCGACAGCTCGGACTCACCGTTCATGGTTATCACCACAGAAGCCGATGCTTCTGCCGCTGACGTATCCTCTATCGCGTATCTCTGCGTCGTGCCCGGCGAAATTGTCACCTTCGCATCTGTAACGCCTTCAAACAGACGAATAGTCGCCCCCAGGCGATCCTGCAGCTCATACAATGTATATTGCTCTTTATCTGACTCCGTAGTCATAATCCCCGTGTTCTCACGACGCATGTCATATGTAAAGCCGCTTTTCGGATATCCCTTGCTGAGCAAATCTACACGAAGCTGGTTCTCCTGGGACTGAGGTACTTTAATCGTACCGCTCTGGGCATCATAACGGTAATCCACGCCCGATTCGTTCAGAAGCCCCGCTACTTCCTGAGCCTCCTCCTGATTCATTCCGGTAAACAGGGTACTGTAATCTGTATTCTTAGTCAGGTTCAGCAATATTACAGCAGCCACAACAATAACCAGCATGCCGGCCGTAAGCCCTATTACCAATTTCCTTGTTTTCTCTGATAATTTTTGCCAATTTTCTTTTAGATTCTGCACATCCGTTACCAACCTTTAACTAATTTCGCTCATTACAGACTTATCTTCATAAGTTCATTATAAGTTTCTACCGCTTTATTCCGAAGCGATATCAAGACATCCAAACTGAGTGCAGCTTTCGCTTCTGCTATTGGAAGCGTATGCGCATCATCTAACTGCCCTGTTGACAGCAAATACTTCTTTCTTTCCACATCAAGCTCCGTTTCCTTTACCTGGTCTATTGCATTCTTGAAAATATCCGAAAATGAGGATATGCCGCTGCTTTCTGATAATGCTTCAGCTGTTCCCGCTGTTCCGAGAGTCTTCCCAATGCCCTCAAGTGACCCCCACATATTCATAGGGTTAATAAAAGATGTCCCTTCCATTTTAGATGTCCTCCTGTATTTTTATAATAGTGATATTGGGGTCAAAAGCCCCGCTATAGTACCTTGAAAAGTTCATATATTTTGTAGTAAATACAAGCCTAAATAGTTTATTTGCTGTATAATAGAGGTATCAAAGCTACAGTGTAGC